>NZ_JAVIWK010000001.1:0-600000 GCF_034314165.1 Pseudomonas sp. Bout1
TTGTAAAAGTGCAGAGCTAATTATTCGAATCGAATAATTAGCTCTGATCTTTTTCAGAACCGTTCTTTAAAAATTTGGGTATGTGATAGAAAGATAGACTGGACGTTACTTTCACTGGTAACGGATCAGGCTAAGGTAAAATTTGTAAGTTGCTCTTAATTGAGTATTATCGAATTTTCGGCGAATGTCGTCTTCACAGTATAACCAGATTGCTTGGGGTTATATGGTCAAGTGAAGAAGCGCATACGGTGGATGCCTTGGCAGTCAGAGGCGATGAAAGACGTGGTAGCCTGCGAAAAGCTTCGGGGAGTCGGCAAACAGACTTTGATCCGGAGATGTCTGAATGGGGGAACCCAGCCATCATAAGATGGTTACCTTACACTGAATACATAGGTGTATGGAGCGAACCAGGGGAACTGAAACATCTAAGTACCCTGAGGAAAAGAAATCAACCGAGATTCCCTTAGTAGTGGCGAGCGAACGGGGACTAGCCCTTAAGTGGCTTTGAGATTAGCGGAACGCTCTGGAAAGTGCGGCCATAGTGGGTGATAGCCCTGTACGCGAAAATCTCTTAGTCATGAAATCGAGTAGGACGGAGCACGAGAAACTTTGTCTGAATATGGGGGGACCATCCTCCAAGGCTAAATACTACTGACTGACCGATAGTGAACTAGTACCGTGAGGGAAAGGCGAAAAGAACCCCGGAGAGGGGAGTGAAATAGATCCTGAAACCGTATGCGTACAAGCAGTGGGAGCCCACTTTGTTGGGTGACTGCGTACCTTTTGTATAATGGGTCAGCGACTTATTTTCAGTGGCGAGCTTAACCGAATAGGGGAGGCGTAGCGAAAGCGAGTCTTAATAGGGCGTCTAGTCGCTGGGAATAGACCCGAAACCGGGCGATCTATCCATGGGCAGGTTGAAGGTTGGGTAACACTAACTGGAGGACCGAACCGACTACCGTTGAAAAGTTAGCGGATGACCTGTGGATCGGAGTGAAAGGCTAATCAAGCTCGGAGATAGCTGGTTCTCCTCGAAAGCTATTTAGGTAGCGCCTCATGTATCACTGTAGGGGGTAGAGCACTGTTTCGGCTAGGGGGTCATCCCGACTTACCAAACCGATGCAAACTCCGAATACCTACAAGTGCCGAGCATGGGAGACACACGGCGGGTGCTAACGTCCGTCGTGAAAAGGGAAACAACCCAGACCGTCAGCTAAGGTCCCAAAGTTATGGTTAAGTGGGAAACGATGTGGGAAGGCTTAGACAGCTAGGAGGTTGGCTTAGAAGCAGCCACCCTTTAAAGAAAGCGTAATAGCTCACTAGTCGAGTCGGCCTGCGCGGAAGATGTAACGGGGCTCAAACCATACACCGAAGCTACGGGTATCATCTTCGGATGATGCGGTAGAGGAGCGTTCTGTAAGCCTGTGAAGGTGAGTTGAGAAGCTTGCTGGAGGTATCAGAAGTGCGAATGCTGACATGAGTAACGATAATGGGTGTGAAAAACACCCACGCCGAAAGACCAAGGTTTCCTGCGCAACGTTAATCGACGCAGGGTTAGTCGGTCCCTAAGGCGAGGCTGAAAAGCGTAGTCGATGGAAAACAGGTTAATATTCCTGTACTTCTGGTTATTGCGATGGAGGGACGGAGAAGGCTAGGCCAGCTTGGCGTTGGTTGTCCAAGTTTAAGGTGGTAGGCTGGAATCTTAGGTAAATCCGGGATTCTAAGGCCGAGAGCTGATGACGAGTTAACTTTTAGTTAACGAAGTGGTTGATGCCATGCTTCCAAGAAAAGCTTCTAAGCTTCAGGTAACCAGGAACCGTACCCCAAACCGACACAGGTGGTTGGGTAGAGAATACCAAGGCGCTTGAGAGAACTCGGGTGAAGGAACTAGGCAAAATGGCACCGTAACTTCGGGAGAAGGTGCGCCGGTGAGGGTGAAGGACTTGCTCCGTAAGCTCATGCCGGTCGAAGATACCAGGCCGCTGCGACTGTTTATTAAAAACACAGCACTCTGCAAACACGAAAGTGGACGTATAGGGTGTGACGCCTGCCCGGTGCCGGAAGGTTAATTGATGGGGTTAGCTAACGCGAAGCTCTTGATCGAAGCCCCGGTAAACGGCGGCCGTAACTATAACGGTCCTAAGGTAGCGAAATTCCTTGTCGGGTAAGTTCCGACCTGCACGAATGGCGTAACGATGGCGGCGCTGTCTCCACCCGAGACTCAGTGAAATTGAAATCGCTGTGAAGATGCAGTGTATCCGCGGCTAGACGGAAAGACCCCGTGAACCTTTACTATAGCTTTGCACTGGACTTTGAATTTGCTTGTGTAGGATAGGTGGGAGGCTTTGAAGCGTGGACGCCAGTTCGCGTGGAGCCAACCTTGAAATACCACCCTGGCAACTTTGAGGTTCTAACTCAGGTCCGTTATCCGGATCGAGGACAGTGTATGGTGGGTAGTTTGACTGGGGCGGTCTCCTCCTAAAGAGTAACGGAGGAGTACGAAGGTGCGCTCAGACCGGTCGGAAATCGGTCGTAGAGTATAAAGGCAAAAGCGCGCTTGACTGCGAGACAGACACGTCGAGCAGGTACGAAAGTAGGTCTTAGTGATCCGGTGGTTCTGTATGGAAGGGCCATCGCTCAACGGATAAAAGGTACTCCGGGGATAACAGGCTGATACCGCCCAAGAGTTCATATCGACGGCGGTGTTTGGCACCTCGATGTCGGCTCATCACATCCTGGGGCTGAAGCCGGTCCCAAGGGTATGGCTGTTCGCCATTTAAAGTGGTACGCGAGCTGGGTTTAGAACGTCGTGAGACAGTTCGGTCCCTATCTGCCGTGGACGTTTGAGATTTGAGAGGGGCTGCTCCTAGTACGAGAGGACCGGAGTGGACGAACCTCTGGTGTTCCGGTTGTCACGCCAGTGGCATTGCCGGGTAGCTATGTTCGGAATAGATAACCGCTGAAAGCATCTAAGCGGGAAACTAGCCTCAAGATGAGATCTCACTGGAACCTTGAGTTCCCTGAAGGGCCGTCGAAGACTACGACGTTGATAGGTTGGGTGTGTAAGCGCTGTGAGGCGTTGAGCTAACCAATACTAATTGCCCGTGAGGCTTGACCATATAACACCCAAGCAATTTGACTACTCCTGACTTGGAAACAAGCAGAAGCATCAGATTGCGGTGTGTGAAGACGAAACGAACCGAAAGTTCGAGATCTTGCAAAACACCGAAAGCTATCACATACCCAATTTGCTGAAGCGAGGCCAGCTGGCCACGACTCAGTACCCGAATTTCTTGACGACCATAGAGCATTGGAACCACCTGATCCCATCCCGAACTCAGCAGTGAAACGATGCATCGCCGATGGTAGTGTGGGGTTTCCCCATGTGAGAGTAGGTCATCGTCAAGATTAAATTCCGAAACCCCTACCTGCGCATACAGGTAGGGGTTTTGTTTGTCCTCAAAAAAAATCCTGATTGCCAAAGTATTGATCAAATAGCTAGTCAGGGTGGGGTGGGATGTTCTACCGGAGTTAGGAAAATAGGCCGGGCTTCTAAGGTCTATACGGCCCTCCCCCGCTACCAATGATAGTGGTCGGCCCCTACATCAGGTTGCAGCGCAAAACGAAAAAGGCCAACGCTAAACGTTGGCCTTTTTTATTGAGTGGAACATGGAGTCTTTTGTAAATGCTCCACGTGGAACATCTCAATCTTCAGAGGCCGCTGTCACGCTCTCCAGCCGATAACCATACCCGTAGATAGTCAGCAACTGCCAGCCGCGGTCCGCGGTCAGCCCCAGCTTATTACGCAGTCGGTAGATATGCGTATCCAGCGGCCTTGAAGACACCATCTCTTCATGGGACCAGAACCGCTCATACAGATATTCCCGAGACAGCGGCCGCGCGAGGTTTTCGAACAGGCACCGAGCCAGGCGGTATTCGCGTTCAGTCAGGCTGATGGGCTTCCCTGCCCTGCTCACCGTGAGTTCAGCATCGTCAAACGTCAGGTCGTTGAAGGTCAGCACTTCGCTGGCTGCGGACTTCTGCAAGCCGTGGCGCCGCAATACAGCATTCACCCGGGCCTTAAGTTCGTTGGGGCGAAATGGTTTGCTCACGTAATCATCAGCGCCACTGTTCAACGCCTGGACGATATCGCTCTCGGCATCACGGCTGGTGAGCATGATGGCGGCTGGGGGGGCTTCCATGTGCTCACGAGTCCAGCGCAGCAAGGCCAGGCCGCTCAGGTCGGGCAGTTGCCAGTCGAGGATCAGCAGGTCAAAGGTTTCCCGGCGCAGTTGGCGCAGCAAGTCTTCTCCACGCTCGAAACAATGCAGGGTCCATGGCTGATCCGCAGCGCTGGGGATTTGTCGCAGTGTCTGTTCCACCCGCCGCAGTTCAGCAGGTTCGTCATCCAGTATTGCGACACGCATGGCAGGGTCCTTTCTTATTGAAGAATGCGGGCGTTGAATCTGAACAATTATGGCCAGATTCGCAGGCCCTCTGAATCTCTCGGTACGCTGATATCAAATGGCCGTAAGCCATTGGAAATCGTCAATACCCAAGCTGGGAAGATACCGGCTCGAGACCTTCAGGAAAAGGATCAATGGCAATCAGGTTTTATGCTGTTTCGAGACGCGTGGCCGTTCTGGAGAAGGTTAATGTATGGGGAACACTGGTATTGGTGGTGATGGCTGCAACCCTGGGTGCAGAAACCGTAGGGGCCAATAAGCCGGCGGCACCTACAGCGTTCGATGAGCGTCAAACGTTGAATGAGCCCAGCGATAACGTGGGGTTCGCCAGCTCACCGTTTCAGCACCTCAGCGAACAGCAGCAGACTCAACGCTGGATATTTTAAGTAGCGCCAAATCTGAACAAATGTTGCGAATCGATCCGATGTACCTATGTTGTAGGTAAATTCGCTGTCGCTGGATGACACACGGATTGGAGCGAGGGAAGTGCTCCGACACAGGGACGTGTCATCTTCTGCAATGGAACCGTCCCCACATATTTTGGCTATCGACGGCGATACCTCATCGAGTATCGTAGGCGGTACTCCAGGTCTTCCCGCTGCAAGACGCTTTCTGAAAGTGCTTTCTGATGCCCCATTAGAACTAGAATCTTGATGAGCGCCATGACCTTTTTCCCCTGCCGATTCCGCTTTGCCTTTTCTACCCTGCTGGGCTCTGGCCTGATCGTTACACTTGGCGTCATGAGCCTGCCGGCCTTTGCACGGCCCACCCCTCCCCGCGCACCCTACATCGACGGCAACCAAATGTGCCGTGCGCAGCCCCTGCCGGCGGTGGTCCAGCACATGACAGGCGAAGCCTGGAAACTGGATGCAAAGGGTCGGTCCACGGCCTTGGAAGAAGGCATGGTCATTGACGAGCAGGAGGGTGTGAAAACTTCGCCAGCCGCCTTTGTCAGCTTGCTGCTGGGCGACGGCTCGCGAATCGTCTTGCCGTCCAGTTCCCAGGTTCGACTGCACCTGGTCGAGGAGCAATCTATCCCCCAGGTCATTCTAGAGGAAGGCCAGGTCGAGGCTTACGTGATCAAGCGGGCCAGTGACTATGACCGTTTCCAAATCATGACCCCGGTTGGCGTGCTGGGGGTACGCGGCACGCATTTCCGTGTGCGTAACGATGGCGAACAATCGCTGGTAGAAGTGCTCAATGGGCAAGTAGCGGTGAATCGTGATGATACGCCGCCGGCCCAGCGACGGGCCAGGAACAAGCCCATTACGGGGCCGGTTGCGGGTGAAGTAAAGGTCGGCGCGCGGCAGGGCTTGGCATTCAAGAAACAAGGTGAACTCAAACCGGTGGAACTGCTTGATGCCCCACGCCTGGTCGGCCAGGATGGCCAAAAAGGTGACGCGCCGGTGTGGACTCTGTTCCTGCGGCCATTGGCCGGTGCCCAGCGTTACAGGGCCCAGGTTGCGACCGACAAGGCGTTTTTGAACATCAAGCAGGAGAACTTCTCCGACAAGCCACAAATGCACTTCACTGGACTGAAAGCATCGTTCTATCACGTGCGTTTGTCGGCCTATGATGAACACGGCCTGGAGGGAGAAACCGGCGTCTATGACATCTTTTATTACCCGCCTGCGACTCGGGTGCAATAGCGCTGCGCAGGCGCGCCGGTGAGCCTGTGGAGCAGGGCTGAAAAGCGCCAGCCGACACAAGCTCAACGGCTGTTCAATGGCTTGGTGCGTGAATGGCTTTGGGTCAGCCTGCTGCTGTTACCCATCACGGTGTTCCTGTCCCTGAGCCCGGGCCTGGCCCTCAATAATCTGCTGTATGACAGCCTGCGCCGCCTGGCGCCGTTACCGGTTGATCCACGCATCCTGCTGGTGGCCATTGACGACCGAAGCCTGAAAGAGCTTGGCCAGTGGCCCTGGTCGCGGCGTGTACATGCCGACTTGCTTGACCGACTGAGCGCCGCCAAGCCTGCGGGCATTTTGTTTGATGTGATCTTCAGTGAGCCCGCCCGTGAACCGGCCAATGACCTGCGTCTGGCAGAGGCGATGTGCAACGCTGGCACTGTTCTGTTGCCGCTGATCCGTGAAGGTTCACCACGATCCGGCCAACAGGTGGCGCAAATCCTGCCCGTGCTGCCCCTGCGTGATTGCGCCAGGAGCGTCGGCCATATCAACGTTGAAGCAGACAGTGACGGTATCGTTCGAAGTCTGTATTTGCGTGAGGGTCCGCCAGGGCACTTGACGCCACAACTGGCCTGGTTGGCCTTTGAACTCAGTGGCCAGCAATCCGTCATGCCGGGCGCGCCTGGCCCGTCGGACAGCGCGAGCTGGCAGCGGGAAAACGCCATTCGAATTCCTTTCATTGCAAGCGGTGCCGGCTTTCCCAGCGTGCCCTATACCAGCGTATTACGCGGCGAGGTACCGCCCGAGCTGCTGCGCGGCCGCTTGATCCTGGTCGGTGCCACCGCGCCGGGCATGGGCGACCGGTACGTCACCCCCCTGTCGGCCAGCGTCGGTACCACGCCGGGCGTGGAGATCCAGGCGAATATCCTCAATGGCTTGCTGCAAGGGCGCAGCATTGTCGACCTGCCCGTGTGGATGGCGACGCTGCTGGCCACCGCGCTGGTGGCGTTGCTATTGGGCTTGCTGCTGTTTCGTCCGCGTTATGCGCTATGGCTGACCCTCGGTTGCATGGGCGCAGCGCTTCTTGGCGCTTGGGCCCTGTTGCGCCTGGGGCATTGGTGGTCACCGGCGGCGTGCCTGATTGGCATGTTGCTCAGTTACCTGATCTGGAACTGGCGGCGCCTGAGCGTCATCCTGGCCTACTTCGGCTGGGAACTGGCCCGCTTGGACAACGAGCCCAAAGTGCTGCCGGAGCGCCGCCGAGCACCCGCCAGCCAAGGTGATGTATTACAGGGACGCATCTTCGCCCTGGAGCAAGCAGTGAGCCGTACCCGCGACACCCGACGGTTCATGGCCGATGGCCTGGAGTGTTTGCCGGTAGCGACCTTGATTACCGACCCCAAGGGCAACGTCCTGTTGGCTAATCGGATTGCTCGTAACGTGTTCGGCAACGACCTGGTGGCGGAAAACGTGCTGGAACAGCTCGCGGCGCTAGGTTACCCACCGTTGCAACACGGCGCTCGCCCGGCCCTGTCTGCCTTGGAGGTTGTCGAGTTTCGCGATGCGCTTAACCGCAGCCTGCGCCTCGACCTGGCCCCCCTGTTGCCTGCAGACGATGATGTAGCCCTGGGCTGGCTGTTGAGCCTCACAGACCTGAGCATCGAGCGTGATGCCCAGCAGCAGCGGGAAACCTTGCTACGCTTTCTTTCCCATGACCTGCGCGCACCGCATTCGGCGATCCTGGCCCTGTTGGATGTCCAGGACACGGCTGCGCCGATCTTTGCCCAAATCGAACAGCAAGTCCGTCGTGCGCTGAACCTGACCGAATCATTCGTGCAACTGGCGAAAGCTGAATCTGATGGCTACCAATTCCAGCCCAGCGTGTTCGCCATGCTGGTGCTTGATGCTTTTGACCAGGTGGCAGTGCACGCTCAGTTGAAACGCATCCATCTGGTTCATGACCTGGATGAGGACGGCGACGAGATAGTCTGGGCGGACCAGTCGCTGTTGACCCGCGCCCTGTTCAATCTGCTGGAGAACGCGGTCAAATACAGCCCATCAGGTACTACCGTGACATTAAGTCTGACCCGCAGCGAAGAACGTTTGGAATGCCGCATCAGCGACCAGGGGACAGGAATTGCCCCGCAGGACCTGCCCGAACTCTTCGGCCAATATCGACGCTTCGCCTCGGCTCAGGGCAGTGAAGGATTAGGATTGGGGCTGACCATGGTCAAGGCGGTGGTGGATCGCCACGGCGGGCGGATCGGCTGCGAAAGTGTGGTGGATAAAGGCACGACCTTCATCCTTCAGCTGCCGTTGTGGAGAGAGTGAGCTGCTGCTTTTTGCCTGTGTATAAAAAACCGGTCTCAAGGACCGGTTTTTTAATGCGGAAAAAACTTATGCACCTTTTCCGTTGTTTTATGAGCTTGGGAAATATGTAATTAAATCAGCAGGCTATGAGCTAAAAACACCGATTCGCCAACAAACCGTACACAGGTTATCCACAGAAAATCAAATCACCGGCGTGTCGACCACAACCGGCGTTGGCGGCAGTGAGCCCATGGCCCTTTGTTGCGCTTCATTCCACGCATGGGCACGGTCGTTCAGCGCTGCAATGGCGCGTGGGCCTTCCCCCTCGGCGTACATCGGTTCACCAATGATCACGGTGATAGTGCCTTCACGCTTGGCCCAGCCGGTCTTTGGCCAGAACTTGCCGGCGTTGTGGGCAATCGGCAGCACCGGCAGGCCGGCGTTCACCGCCAATGCCGTGCCGCCGCGTGAGAACTTGCCCACGGTGCCGTAGGGCACCCGCGTACCCTCCGGGAAGATCAGCACCCAAACGCCATCCTTGAGCAGCTCGTCGCCCTTCTTCGCCACATGCTTGAGCGCCGCCTTGGGGTTGTCGCGGTCGATGGCGATTGGTCGCAGCATGGCCATGGCCCAGCCGAAGAACGGCACGTACAACAGTTCACGCTTGAGCACCTGGCTCAGGGGCGAAAAGTAAGCAGACAGGAAAAAGGTTTCCCAGGTGCTCTGGTGGTTCGACAGAATCACGCACGGCTGGTCCGGGACGTTTTCGGCGCCCTTGATCTCGAAACGAATGTTCAGGAACACCTTGGTCAACCACAACGCGCAGTTGCACCAAAAGACGTTGATGAAACGATAGCGCGCCTTGAACGGCAGAAAAGGCGCGATAAAAAAGCTCAGGGTGCACCAGAGAAAAGAACTGGTGCCCAGCAGCAGGTAAAAGAAGAAGGTTCTGATGGCCTGCAAAATCGACATGGCGGCATTTACCGTTGCGGGACAACGCCCGCCTGTTAAAAGCGCGCTCCCGAACAGTCCTTGGTCAGGAAGTCGAGGGCTGCTAGTTGTTGATAAGTTCTGCGGCAACCGCCGCCAGATCGTCAAAAATCAAGGTACCTACCGGCAGGGTTTTAGCCTGGGTCTTTTCGCCTTTCCCGGTCTTTACCAAAACTGGCTGAGAGTCGACGGCTTTGGCAGCTTCCAGGTCACCAAGGCTGTCCCCGACAAACCATAGACCCGCCAACGGCACGTTGTAATGTTCAGCAATAGTTTTAAGCATACCCGGTTTGGGCTTGCGGCAATCGCAGCCTTCATCCGGGCCGTGCGGGCAATACACCACCAGCCCTACCTCACCGCCCTGCTCGGCCACCAGCGTGCGCAGGCGCGCGTGCATGGCGTCGAGTGTGGCAATGTCGTAGTAGCCGCGGGCGATGCCGGACTGGTTGGTGGCGATGGCCACCGTCCAGCCCGCTTTGCTCAACTGCGCAATGGCCTCGATCGAGCCGGGCAGTGGAATCCATTCCGCCACCGATTTGATGTAAGCGTCGGAGTCGTAATTGATCACTCCGTCCCGATCGAGAATCAGCAGTTTCAACATGGTCAGCTCAGGGTCGAAATGTCAGCGATATTGACGAACAAGCCACGCAGGCGCGCCAACATGGCGTAGCGGTTTTTGCGCACGCCCGCGTCTTCGGCATTGATCATCACCGCTTCGAAGAACGCATCCACCGGCTCACGCAAGGTGGCCAGGCGCGCCAGTGCTTCGGCGTAGTTGCGCTCGGCGATCAGTGGTTTCACCGCGTTTTCTGCCTTGGCGATGGCCGAGTTCAGCGAGAACTCCTTGGCATCGGCAAACAGGCCTGGGTCGACTTCGGCATTGCCGAGGTTGTCGGCCTTGCTCAACAGGTTCGACACACGCTTGTTCACCGCGGCCAGCGCACCGGCTTCCGGCAACTTGCGGAAGGCCTGCACAGCCTGCACGCGTTGGTCGAAGTCCAGCGCCGAACCCGGTTGCAGGGCGCGCACCGAGAGGTATACCGAAACGTCCACGCCTTCGTCTTCGTAACGCGCACGCAGGCGGTCGAACACAAACTCCAGCACTTGTTCAGCCAGGCCCGCTTGCTTGACCTTGGCACCGAACTGGCCGACCGCGAACACCACGGCCTGGGTCAGGTCGAGGTCGAGCTTCTTGTCGATCAGGATGCGCAGCACGCCCAAGGCCGCACGGCGCAGGGCATACGGGTCTTTGCTGCCGGTAGGCAACATGCCGATACCGAAGATACCGACGAGGGTATCCAGCTTGTCCGCGATGGCCACTGCTGCACCGGTGAGGGTGGTTGGCAGTTCAGCGCCAGCGCCGCGCGGCATGTATTGTTCGTTCAGCGCCAGGGCAACGTCTTGCGGCTCGCCATCATTGAGGGCGTAGTAGTAGCCGGCAACACCTTGCATCTCCGGGAACTCGCCGACCATCTCGGTGGCCAGGTCACACTTGGAGAGCAGGCCTGCACGCGCTGCCCAGGCAGCATCGCCACCAATACGCGGCGCGATGTAGGCCGCCAGCTTGGAAACCCGCACCGCCTTGTCGTAGACGCTGCCGAGTTTTTCCTGGAACACCACGTTTTGCAGGCGCAGGTTGAAGTCTTCCAACTTCTGCTTCTTGTCTTGCTTGAAGAAGAACTCGGCGTCGGTCAGGCGCGGGCGAACGACTTTTTCGTTACCGGCGATGATCTGCTGCGGGTCCTTGCTTTCGATGTTGGCCACGGTGATGAAGCGCGGCAGCAACTTGCCGTCCACGTCCAGCAGGCAGAAATACTTCTGGTTGTCCTGCATGGTGGTGATCAGCGCTTCTTGCGGTACGTCGAGGAAGCGTTCTTCGAACGAGCACACCAGCGGCACAGGCCATTCAACCAGGGCAGTCACTTCGTCCAGCAGGCTTGGCGGCACGATGGCGGTGCCTTCCTGCAGGCGGGCCAGCTCTTCGGTGCGCTTGCTGATCAGCTCGCGACGCTCATTGGCATCGGCCAGCACGTAGGCGGCACGCAGGTCGGTGGCGTAGTTGGCCGGCGAGGTGATGCGAACGGCTTCAGGATGGTGGAAGCGGTGACCCCGGGAGTCACGGCCGGCCTTCTGGGCGAGGATAGTGCAGTCGACCACTGCGTCGCCCAGCAGCATTACCAGCCACTGGGTTGGGCGCACGAACTCTTCCTTGCGGGCACCCCAGCGCATGCGCTTGGGGATAGGCAGGTCGTTCAAGGAGTCTTCGACAATGGTCGGCAACAGGCTGGCGGTTGGCTTGCCCTTGATCACCTGGCTGAAACGCAGTTTCGGCCCGCTCTGGTCAATTTCGCTCAGCTCAACGCCACACTTCTTGGCAAAACCAAGGGCGGCTTGAGTCGGGTTGCCTTCAGCATCGAAGGCCGCCTGGCGTGGCGGGCCGTCGAGGTTGATGCTGCGGTCCGGCTGTTGGGTTTCCAGCGCAGTGAGCAACACAGCCAGGCGACGCGGCGCAGCGTAGACCTTCTTTGCAGCGAACTTCAGGCCAGCAGTTTGCAGGCCCTTTTCGATGCCGGCCAGGAACGCGTCGGCCAGGGTGTTCAGTGCCTTGGGTGGCAGCTCTTCGGTGCCCAGTTCAACCAGGAAATCTTGAGCACTCATTGTGCAGCCTCCAGCTTAGCCAACACTTCATCACGCAGGTCCGGGTGCGCCATCGGGAAGCCCAGCTTGGCGCGAGCCAGCAGGTAGGCTTGGGCGACGGAACGCGCCAGGGTGCGTACACGCAGGATGTATTGCTGGCGCGCGGTTACCGAGATGGCACGGCGGGCGTCCAGCAGGTTGAAGGTGTGGGATGCCTTCAGGACCATTTCATAGCTCGGCAACGGCAGCGGCTGATCCAGTTCGATCAGGCGCTTGGCTTCGCTTTCATAGAAGTCGAACAGTTCGAACAGCTTCTCGACGTTGGCGTGTTCGAAGTTGTAGGTCGACTGCTCCACTTCGTTCTGGTGGAACACATCGCCATAGGTGACCTTGCCGAACGGGCCGTCAGCCCATACCAGGTCGTAGACCGAATCTACGCCTTGCAGGTACATGGCCAGGCGCTCGAGACCGTAGGTGATCTCGCCGGTCACCGGGTAGCACTCGATGCCGCCGGCTTGCTGGAAGTAAGTGAACTGCGTCACTTCCATGCCGTTGAGCCAGACTTCCCAGCCCAGACCCCAGGCGCCGAGGGTTGGTGATTCCCAGTTGTCTTCGACGAAACGGATGTCGTGGACCAGCGGGTCCAGGCCGACATGTTTCAGCGAGCCCAGGTACAGCTCCTGGAAGTTATCCGGGTTTGGCTTCAATACCACCTGGAACTGGTAGTAGTGCTGCAGGCGGTTCGGGTTTTCGCCGTAGCGGCCGTCAGTCGGGCGACGACTGGGCTGCACATAAGCGGCGTTCCAGGTTTCCGGGCCGATGGCCCGCAGGAAGGTAGCGGTGTGGAAAGTGCCGGCGCCTACTTCCATATCGTAGGGCTGAAGTACCACACAACCTTGCTCTGCCCAGTATTGCTGGAGGGCGAGGATCAAGTCTTGGAAGGTACGCACGGCTGGCGTAGGCTGGCTCACGAAATTCACCTGTTACTTGGGCTGCGATTTAAAGAGCGGGAGTATACCCGATTCGGCCGCGCCACCATCCCCTGGAGCCTTATGCCACGCTGCTTTTGGTGTTCTGAAGATCCGCTGTACATGGCTTATCACGATCAGGAGTGGGGAACGCCGCTGCGCGATGCGCAGGGCTTGTTCGAGTTGCTTTTGCTCGAAGGGTTCCAGGCGGGCCTGTCCTGGATCACCGTTTTACGCAAGCGCGAGCATTATCGAAAGGTCTTGTTCGGCTTTGATGCGCAGCGTTTGGCACAACTGAGCGATGCCGAGATTGAGGCGCTGATGCTCGATCCGGGCATCGTGCGTAACCGCCTGAAACTCAATGCCACCCGGCGCAATGCCGCCGCCTGGCTGGCGCTGGAGGATCCGGTGGGGTTGCTCTGGTCGTTTGTCGGTGGCGTGCCCAAGGTCAATCATTTCACGGATCGCAGCCAGGTCCCGGCGATTACGCCCGAGGCTGAAGCGATGAGCCGCGCCTTGAAAAAAGCCGGCTTCACGTTCGTCGGGCCGACCATTTGTTACGCGTTCATGCAGGCCTCGGGCATGGTCATGGACCACACCCAGGATTGCGACCGTTACGCGGACCTGGCCAACGCCGGGTAGAATGGCGGCTTTGCGCACCACACACGATCAGGAGTGACCTGTGGAAAAGTTTAAAGGCGCCTTGCTGGTAGGCGCTCTTCGGTTGTTTGCCCTGCTGCCTTGGCGCGCGGTGCAAGCGGTCGGTTCGGCGATTGGCTGGCTCATGTGGAAAACCCCCAACCGCTCCCGCGACACGGTGCGGATCAACCTGTCCAAATGCTTCCCCGACATGGACCCGGCCGAGCGCGAGCGCCTGGTGGGCCAAAGCCTCAAGGACATCGGCAAGTCCCTGACCGAAAGCGCCTGCGCCTGGATCTGGCCGGCCCAGCGTTCCATCGACCTGGTGCGTGAAGTCGAAGGCCTGCAAGTGCTGCACGACGCGTTGGCGTCGGGCAAAGGCGTGGTGGGCATCACCAGCCACCTGGGCAACTGGGAAGTGTTGAATCACTTCTATTGCAGCCAGTGCAAGCCGATCATTTTCTACCGTCCGCCCAAGCTCAAGGCGGTAGACGACCTGCTGCGCAAACAGCGGGTGCAACTGGGCAACCGCGTGGCGGCGTCCACCAAGGAAGGCATCCTCAGTGTGATCAAGGAAGTGCGTAAAGGCGGCCAGGTGGGCATTCCCGCCGACCCGGAGCCGGCAGAGTCGGCCGGGATCTTTGTGCCATTCTTCGCCACCCAGGCGCTGACCAGCAAGTTCGTACCGAACATGTTGGCGGGGCACAAAGCGGTCGGGGTGTTCCTGCATGCCCTGCGCCTGCCGGATGGCTCGGGCTATAAAGTGATCCTGGAAGCGGCGCCGGAAGACATGTACAGCACCGACACCGCCACGTCGTGTGCGGCGATGAGCAAGGTCGTGGAGCGGTATGTGGCGGCCTACCCAAGCCAGTACATGTGGAGCATGAAGCGTTTCAAGAAACGCCCGCCGGGTGAGGCGCGGTGGTACTGATGTACGTGGATCTGTAGACCCATGCAGATCTAGTGTGGGAGCTGGCTTGCCTGCGATGGCATCGCCTCGGTGTAACTGAAAGACCGAGTCGCCTGCATCGCAGGCAAGCCAGCTCCCACAGGAGTCTCTTTCAGGCCTGGCGATCGAGTTTCTTCAGGAACACCGTCATTTCTTTTTCGGCCTGTTTGTCGCCATGGGCCTGGGCCGCTTCAATACCCTTCTCCCACGCCTGTCGCGCTGCGGCGTTATCCCCCAGCCCCAGCTGCGCCTTGCCCAACAGCTTCCACGCCGCCGAATACTTCGGATCAAACTCGACGCACTTCCGCAAATGCTCGGCCGCCTTGGCGTTGTCCTTCAGGTCCAGATAACCCTTGCCCAAGCCAAACCGCAGCAGCGAGTTATCCACGCCCTTGGCGAGCATTTTTTCCAGGGATTCGAGCATGTCGGTCACTCCGTTTGATCAGAAAAAGCTCAGGCCCACGTGGAACAGCTTCTCCACATCGCGGATATGTTTTTTATCCACAAGGAACAAAATCACATGGTCGCCGGTGGCGATCACTGTGTCATCGTGGGCGATGATCACCTCTTCATCACGGATGATTGCGCCAATGGTGGTACCGGGCGGCAGGCCAATGTCGCGGATCGCCTTGCCAATCACCTTGCTCGACTTCGAGTCACCATGGGCAATCGCCTCGATGGCCTCCGCCGCGCCCCGGCGCAATGAGTGCACGCTCACGATATCGCCGCGCCGCACGTGGGCCAGCAAGGTGCCGATGGTCGCCAGTTGCGGGCTGATGGCTATGTCGATATCGCCGCCCTGGATCAGGTCGACATAGGCCGGGTTGTTGATGATGGTCATCACCTTCTTCGCCCCCAGCCGCTTGGCCAGCAACGAGGACATGATGTTGGCTTCGTCGTCGTTGGTCAGGGCCAGGAAAATGTCGGCGTCGGCGATGTTCTCTTCCAGCAGCAGGTCGCGGTCCGAGGCGCTGCCTTGCAGCACCACAGTGCTGTCGAGGGTGTCGGACAAGTACCGGCAGCGTGCCGGATTCATCTCGATGATCTTCACCTGATAGCGGCTTTCGATGGCCTCGGCCAACCGCTCACCAATCTGCCCGCCGCCGGCGATAACGATGCGTTTGTAGGTTTCATCCAGACGGCGCATTTCGCTCATCACCGCGCGAATATTCGCCTTGGCCGCGATGAAAAACACTTCGTCGTCTGCCTCGATCACCGTATCGCCCTGGGGCAAAATCGGCCGGTCGCGGCGGAAGATCGCCGCCACTCGCGTCTCGACGTTGGGCATGTGCTCGCGCAGCTGGCGCAGTTGCTGGCCCACCAACGGCCCGCCGTAGTAGGCCTTGACCGCCACCAGTTGCGCCTTGCCTTCGGCAAAGTCGATCACCTGCAAGGCGCCCGGGTGTTCGATCAGGCGCTTGATGTAGTGGGTCACCACCTGTTCCGGGCTGATCAGCACGTCTACCGGAATTGCGTCGTTGTCGAACAGCCCGGCACGGGTCAGGTAGGCCGCCTCACGCACCCGGGCGATTTTGGTCGGGGTGTGGAACAGGGTGTGGGCGACCTGGCAGGCGACCATGTTGGTCTCGTCACTGTTGGTGACCGCCACCAGCATGTCGGCATCGTCGGCACCGGCCTGGCGCAGCACCGTAGGAAACGACGCACGACCTTGTACGGTACGGATGTCCAGGCGGTCGCCCAGATCCCGCAGGCGCTCCGCGTCGGTGTCGACCACGGTGATGTCGTTGGCTTCACTGGCCAAATGCTCGGCCAGCGTACCGCCAACCTGCCCTGCGCCGAGGATGATGATTTTCATCCGGTCACTCCCTTAAAACCATTCAGCCGCGAGCGGCGGCAATCTTGATCAGCTTGGCGTAATAGAACCCGTCGTGGCCGCCTTCCTGGGCCAGCAACTGGCGGCCATGAGGCTGCTTGATCCCGGCCTGGATGTCGAGGTCCAGTTCGCGTGCCCCGCTGGTGCGGGCCAGGAAGGCCTCGATGACTTCGGTGTTTTCGGTGGGCAGTGTTGAGCACGTGGCGTACAGCAGGACGCCGCCGACTTCCAGGGTCGGCCACAACGCGTCCAGCAACTCGCCTTGCAACACGGCCAGGGCGGCGATGTCGTCGGGTTGGCGGGTCAGCTTGATATCGGGGTGACGGCGGATCACGCCGGTGGCGGAACACGGCGCGTCCAGCAGGATGCGCTGGAAGGGCTTGCCGTCCCACCAGCTGGCGGTATCGCGACCATCGGCGGCGATCAGCTCGGCGCTGAGGCCCAGGCGCGCGAGGTTTTCCCGCACGCGCACCAGGCGCTTGGCTTCCAGGTCCACGGCGACGACGCCGGCCAGGTCTGCCTGTACTTCCATGATGTGGCAGGTCTTGCCGCCGGGGGCGCAGCAGGCGTCCAGTACGCGTTGGCCCGGGGCCAGGTCCAGCAGGTCGGCGGCCAGTTGCGCGGCTTCGTCCTGCACGCTGATCCAGCCTTCGGCGAACCCAGGCAAGTTACGTACATCGCCAGGTTCTGTAAGAACAATGCCGTCCTGGCTGTAGACACAGGCTGTGGCCGCGATACCGGCTTCGCCGAGTAGCGTGAGGTAGGCGTCACGCGTGTGATGACGGCGATTGACCCGCAGGATCATCGGCGGGTGCGCGTTGTTGGCGGCGCAGATGGCTTCCCACTGCTGCGGCCAGAACGCTTTCAGGGATTTTTGCAGCCAGCGCGGGTGGGCAGTACGCACCACCGGGTCGTGTTCCAGCTCGGCCAGCAGGGCTTCGCTTTCACGCTGGGCACGGCGCAGCACGGCGTTGAGCAAGGCTTTGGCCCAAGGCTTTTTCAGCTTGTCGGCGCAACCGACGGTTTCGCCGATGGCGGCGTGGGCCGGCACGCGGGTGTAGAGCAGTTGGTACAGGCCCACCAGCAACAGCGCTTCGACATCGGCATCTGCGGCCTTGAACGGTTTTTGCAGCAGCTTGGCCGCCAGCGCCGACAACCGTGGCTGCCAGCGGGCGGTGCCGAAGGCCAGGTCTTGAGTGAAACCGCGGTCACGGTCTTCGACTTTATCCAGTTGGGTCGGCAACGAACTGTTGAGGGAGGCCTTGCCGTTGAGGACGGCGGCCAGAGCCTTGGCGGCGGCCAGACGTGGGTTCATTGCGCGTCCACCGCTTGGCCGAGAACGATGCCTGCGGCAAATTTCTCACGACGGCTGTTGAACAAATCGCTGAAGTTCAGCGCCTTGCCGCCGGGTAATTGCAGACGGGTCAGACACAGCGCCTGTTCGCCGCAGGCAACAAGAAGACCGTCCTTGCTGGCGCCGATGATCTCACCGGGGGCGCCCTGGCCGTCGGCCAGGGTAGCGGCCAGTACTTTCAAGGCTTCGCCATTGAGCGTGCTGTGGCAGATCGGCCACGGGTTGAAGGCGCGTACCAGGCGCTCCAGCTCCACGGCCGGGCGGCTCCAGACGATGCGGGCTTCGTCCTTGTTCAATTTGTGGGCGTAGGTGGCGAGGCTGTCGTCCTGCACTTCGCCTTCCAGAGTACCGGCGGCCAGGCCGGCGATGGCCTGGACTACAGCCGGCGGGCCCAATTCGGCGAGCCGATCGTGCAGGCTGCCGCCCGTGTCTTCAGCGGTGATCGGGGTCGTGACTTTCAGCAGCATCGGGCCGGTGTCCAGGCCTGCCTCCATGCGCATCACCGTTACGCCACTTTCGGCATCACCGGCTTCGACGGCACGCTGGATCGGCGCCGCACCGCGCCAGCGTGGCAGCAGCGAGGCGTGGCTGTTGATACATCCCAGGCGCGGGATATCCAGCACGGCCTGGGGCAGGATCAAACCGTAGGCCACCACCACCAGCAGGTCCGGCTTCAGCGCGGCCAGTTCGGCCTGGGCATCGGCGTTGCGCAGGGTTGGCGGTTGCAGCACGACAATGTTGTTCTCAAGTGCAAGCTGCTTGACCGGGCTGGGCATCAGTTTTTGCCCACGACCGGCCGGGCGATCGGGCTGGGTGTACACCGCCACGATTTCATACGGGCTGGCGAGCAGGGCCTTGAGGTGTTCGGCGGCGAATTCGGGGGTGCCGGCAAAAACGATGCGCAGTGGCTCGGTCATGGGAAACGTCTCACAAAAGAAAAAGGCTTGCCGGAGCAAGCCTTTGAAAGAAGGGAATCAAGCTTGCTGGCGATGCTTTTTTTCCAGCTTCTTCTTGATCCGGTCGCGTTTAAGCGTGGACAGGTAATCGACAAACAGCTTGCCGTTGAGGTGGTCGCATTCGTGTTGGATGCACACCGCCAGCAACCCTTCGGCGATCAGCTCGAACGGCTTGCCGTCACGGTCCAGGGCCTTGATCTTGACGCGCTGGGGACGGTCGACGTTCTCGTAGAAGTCGGGCACCGACAGGCAGCCTTCCTGGTACTGGCCCATCTCGTCGGTCAGGGTTTCGAACTCAGGGTTGATAAACACCAAGGGCTCGCTGCGGTCCTCGGACAGGTCCATGACCACGACGCGCTGATGCACATCGACCTGGGTCGCGGCGAGGCCGATACCCGGGGCTTCATACATTGTTTCAAACATGTCATCGACCAACTGACGAACCTTGGCGTCCACTACGGCCACTGGCTTGGCGATGGTGCGCAGGCGTGAGTCCGGAAATTCGAGGATGTTCAAAATAGCCATAAGCGTAATTGCTGCACATGTGAGGTAAAGGCAAGTCGGCGCCGGGGATGGAACCCCAAGGTGCCGCTGGAAAACGTCCGGAAGCCGCGATGGCTCTGGCGTATCACGCGAATGCACATAATAAAGGAGATTCACCCCATGAGGAAATCGCTACTCGTCTTGCGGCTGCGGGCCCGGGCCGTCGTGCTGCAACGTATCACGCTCCCTGGCGGTGATAGACCGTTTTCAGGTGCCTGATCGAAGGCAATAATTAGGTTGCTAAATAAGTTACCAACAGAGTTATCCACAGCTTGTTCCGATCAAGGACGATCAAATGTTACCGACGAATGACCGCGAAATTTCCCCGGCAGAACTGGAAGCCCGACTACGCTTGCACAGGCTGCCGGAACTGGGTCCCAAAGGCTTTCAAAAACTTATTGAGGCATTTGGTTCTGCTTCAAAAGCCATCAGCGCTCCGGCCAGTGCCTGGCGTTCGCTTGGCCTCAAGGCGGCCAGCGCCGATGCCCGGCGCAGCGAGGCAGTACGTGATGGCGCCAGTGCGGCATTGCGCTGGTTGGAGCGCCCGGCCCAGCATTTGCTGATGTGGGACCAACCCGACTACCCGGCACTGCTCGCAGAACTGGATGACGCGCCGCCGCTATTATTCGTTGCTGGCAACCCGGCAATCCTGGATAAACCGCAATTGGCGATGGTCGGCAGCCGCCGTGCCTCAAGGCCGGGAATGGACACCGCCGCCGCGTTTTCCCGCAGCCTGGCAAGTGCCGGTTTTGTCATCACCAGTGGCCTTGCCCTGGGTATCGACGGTGCTGCTCACCAGGCGGCTTTGGATGTTGGTGGACATACAATCGGCGTGCTGGGCACCGGGCTCGAAAACTTTTATCCACAGCGCCACCGACGCCTGGCCGAGGCGATGATTGCCCAAGGCAGCGCGGTGGTTTCCGAGTTTCCGTTGGACACCCCGCCACAGGCCGGTAACTTCCCACGGCGCAACCGTATTATCAGTGGCTTGTCCCTCGGCGTGCTGGTGGTGGAGGCCAGCATGGCCAGCGGTTCGCTGATTACCGCGAAGCTTGGGGCTGAACAAGGGCGTGAGGTTTACGCGATTCCCGGCTCGATCCATCACCCGGGGGCCAAGGGCTGCCATCAGTTGATCCGCGACGGCGCCGTGCTGGTGGAAACCATTGAACACATTCTGGAAAACCTGCGCGGCTGGCAGGCGCTGTCCCGCCCGGCACCGATTGCGGTGACTCATCCGCTGGTGGGGTTGTTGCGCGCCGCGCCTCACACCAGCGAAGCCTTGGCGATTGCCAGCGGAAGAGCCCTGTCCGAGGTGCTGGCCAGCCTCACGGAGCTGGAACTGGAAGGCTGGGTGATTTGCGAAAGCGGACGCTGGCTTGCGCGCGGCTAGGTTTTGTAACGAAGATCGGTAAACTGCGCAGAGCTTTAGTCCGGAGAGTGAGCAATGGTCAACAGGTGGCGTGTGCGAGAAGCCGCACGAGAGATTCGCGCAGGCGCGGTGATTGCCTATCCAACCGAGGCGGTCTGGGGGTTGGGTTGTGACCCTTGGAATGAGGAAGCCGTGGATCGCTTGCTGGCGATCAAGGGCCGTTCTGTGGATAAAGGCCTGATCCTGGTTGCCGACAATATCCGCCAGTTTGATTTCCTCTTCGAAGACTTCCCGGACCTGTGGATAGACCGCATGGCTAGCACCTGGCCGGGGCCCAATACGTGGCTGGTGCCCCATCAGGACCTGCTGCCCGAGTGGATCACCGGGGTGCATGACACGGTGGCGCTGCGGGTGACCGATCATCCACAGGTGCGGGATTTGTGTTCGCTGGTTGGGCCGTTGATTTCTACCTCGGCCAATCCACAAGGCCGCCCGGCGGCGCGCACACGAATTCGTGTGGAGCAGTATTTCCGTGGGCAGGTGGACCTGGTGTTGGGCGGGAATCTGGGGGGGCGCAAGAACCCGAGCCTGATTCGGGACCTGGCGACGGGCGAGGTTGTGCGGCCTTCCTGAGACCGAGTCGCGACCATCGCGGGCAAGCCCGGCTCCCACAGGGATCTCTGTTGAACACCTATTTGTGTGCACTGAAGATCAACTGTGGGAGCCGGGCTTGCCCGCGATGAGGCCCTCGCAGGCCCCAGTGACCTAAAGCCTTACGGCAACAGAATGGTCGACCCAGTCGTGCGCCGCGCCGACAACTCGGTTTGCGCCTTCGCCGCATCCCCCAGCGAAAACCGCTGATTAATATCAATCTGCAATTTCCCGCTGATGATCATCGAAAACAGATCATCGGCCATCGCCTGCAGGGTTTCCGGGTTGTTGGCGTAGGTCGCCAAAGTTGGCCGGGTGACATACAGCGAGCCCTTCGCCGCCAGAATCCCCAGGTTGACGCCGTCCACGGCACCCGACGCATTCCCAAAGCTCACCACCAGCCCGCGTGGCGCCACGCTGTCCAGTGAGGTCAGCCAGGTGTCCTTGCCTACGCCGTCGTACACCACCGGGCATTTCTTGCCGTCAGTCAGCTCCAGCACGCGCTGTGCGACATTTTCCTTGCTGTAGTCGATGGTTTCCCAGGCGCCGAGGGATTTGGCCAGCGCCGCTTTTTCCGGCGAACTGACGGTACCGATCAGCTTCACGCCCAAGGCCTTGGCCCATTGGCAAGCCAGCGAACCCACACCACCGGCTGCGGCGTGGAACAGGATGGTTTCGCCACCCTTCAACTCATAGGTCTGGCGCAACAGGTACTGCACGGTCAGGCCCTTGAGCATTGCACCGGCGGCCTGTTCGAAGCTGATGTCGTCCGGCAGGTGCACCAGGTTGGCGGCAGGCAATACATGCAATTCACTGTAGGCACCCAGCGGGCCGCTGCCGTATGCCACGCGGTCACCGACCTTGAATTGAGTGACTTCACTGCCCACGGCATCAACAACGCCGGCGCCTTCCGCGCCCAGGCCCGATGGCAAGGCCGGTGGCGCATACAGGCCGCTGCGAAAATAAGTGTCGATGAAGTTCAGGCCAATGGCCTTGTTCTGCACGCGGACCTGCTGTGGGCCGGGTTCTGCCGGGGTGTAGTCCACATACTCAAGCACTTCGGGGCCGCCATGGGCACGGAACTGGATACGTTTGGCCATCTGCACTCTCCTCAAGTCAATTTCGCGTAGCCCCCTATCGGACTCCTAAGCTTGATCTTCGTCAACTGCGGCAGTGGTGGGTGCAGTGGTATCCTGTGCGCCCATTTGCCGCCGACGCCCAATGGCCTCGCGTAGCTTTGCCCGATTCAAGGTGATGTCATGACTACCCGCACCGAGGCTGTCAAAGCCTACCTGCTCGACCTGCAAGACCGCATTTGCAGCGCCCTGGAAACCTTCGAGACGGACACTCGCTTTATCGAAGACGCCTGGACCCGGCCTGCCGGCGGCGGTGGTCGCACCCGTGTGATCGAAAACGGTTCGGTAATTGAAAAGGGCGGCGTTAACTTTTCCCACGTGTTTGGCAGCGGCCTCCCACCGTCTGCCAGCGCGCATCGCCCAGAATTGGCCGGTCGCGGCTTCGAAGCCCTTGGCGTGTCGCTGGTGATTCACCCACACAACCCGCATGTGCCGACTTCCCACGCCAACGTGCGATTTTTCATTGCCGAAAAAGAAGGCGAAGAGGCAGTGTGGTGGTTCGGTGGCGGCTTCGACCTGACGCCCTACTACGGCAACGAAGAAGACTGCATCCACTGGCACCGCGTGGCCGAACAGGCCTGCGCGCCATTTGGTCCGGACGTGTACTCGCGCTACAAGGCCTGGTGCGACAGCTACTTCCACATCAAGCATCGCAACGAACCGCGCGGCATTGGCGGTTTGTTCTTCGATGATTTGAACGAGTGGGACTTCGACACCAGCTTCGCCTTCATGCGTGCGATCGGCGACGCCTACATCGACGCGTACCTGCCGATCGTCCAGCGCCGCAAGGCCATGGCTTATACCGAGCAGCAGCGCGAGTTCCAGGAGTTTCGCCGTGGCCGCTACGTCGAGTTCAACCTGGTCTACGACCGTGGCACCCTGTTCGGCCTGCAATCGGGCGGGCGCACCGAGTCGATCCTGATGTCGCTGCCACCGCAAGTGCGCTGGAGCTATGACTGGAAGGCCGCACCCGACAGCGAAGAAGCACGCCTCACCGACTACTTCCTGCAAGACCGCGACTGGCTGGGCGTGCTGCCCAAGGCGGCGGTCTGATGGATCGTTACGTCGTCTTCGGCAACCCCATTGGCCACAGCAAATCGCCGCTGATTCACCGCCTGTTTGCCGAACAAACTGGTGAGCAACTGGACTACAACACCTTGCTCGCGCCGCTGGAGGATTTCACCGGCTGTGCCCGTGAGTTTTTCCAGCAAGGCCGTGGCGCCAACGTCACCGTGCCGTTCAAGGAGGATGCCTACCGCTTGGCCACCGCCCTGACCGAACGTGCCCGACGTGCTGGCGCGGTGAATACCCTGAGCAAGCTCGGCGATGGCACTCTGCTGGGCGACAACACCGACGGCGCTGGCCTGGTACGGGATTTGACGGTGAATGCCGGGTTTAGCCTGCAAGGTAAACGTATCCTGCTGCTGGGTGCCGGTGGCGCCGTGCGCGGTGCGCTGGAACCGTTGCTGGCTGAACAACCGGCATCGCTGATTATCGCCAACCGCACCGTAGAAAAAGCCGAATTGCTCGCCGAGCTGTTCGACGACCTCGGCCCGGTGTCTGCCAGTGGTTTCGACTGGCTACGTGAGCCGGTGGACCTGATCATCAACGCCACGTCCGCCAGCCTGTCGGGCGATGTACCGCCGATTGCCGGCAGCCTCGTTGAGCCGGGCAAGACCTTTTGCTACGACATGATGTACGGCAAAGAGCCAACGGCGTTCTGCCGTTGGGCCAGTGAGCAGGGCGCAGCGGTTGCGATGGATGGCCTGGGAATGCTGGTGGAACAGGCGGCGGAAGCGTTCTTCCTGTGGCGCGGTGTGCGCCCGGATTCGGCACCGGTACTGGCTGAACTGCGCCGGCAACTGGCCTGATGCAAATCTAAATGTGGGAGCAGACAAGCCAGCTCCCACAGCTTCAACCGTTTTCAGTCTTCGAATTGGATGGGGCATTTATCGGCCCCTTCCAGCTTCTTCAACTCTTCCACCACCTGCGGCCGGGCCTTGCGCAACGCCAGGCTGCGTCCCACGCCATTCAATCGACGCGCCTCCTGGTGCAGCATCTCCACCCCGGAATAGTCGATAAAGTTGATCTGCTGCGCCTCGATCACCACCCGCTGGCCGTGCAGGCTTTGCAGCCGCACTTGCAGGTAATGGCTGGCGCCGAAAAAGATCGACCCGCCCACCCGCAGCACATCGTCCTCACCGTCACGCCATTGCTGAACCCGCGGCTGCGAGGTGCGCTTGAGGTAGAAAAACAGTGACGCCAGCACGCCTGCGTAAATTGCCGTCTGCAATTCCAGCAACAGCGTGGCGATGCAGGTCAGGCTCATCACCACGAACTCCGCGCGGCTGACCCGGAATAGCGCCCGGATACCGCGATGGTCCACCAACCCCCAGCAAATCAGCAGGATGCTCGCGGCCATGCTCGGGATTGGGATGTGTGCGATCAGCGCCGCGCCGAACAGCGCAAACAGCGCCACCCACAGCGCGGAAAACACCCCGGCCAGCGGCGAACAAGCGCCCGCCTCATAGCTCAGGCCAGAACGGGTGAAGGAACCTGCCGACAAGTACCCGGAAAAAAATCCGCCGACGATGTTGGATAAACCCTGCGCGCGCACTTCCTGATTCGCATCGAGCAATTGCTGGGAGCGGGCCGACAGTGAGCGCGCAATCGACAGACTGGTCACCAGCCCCAGCATGCCCACCGCCACGGCGCTCGGTAACAGGCGCAAGACCATGTCCAGGTCCATCGGCAGCGGGCTGAAGGGCGGCAGCTTGCCGACAAATGAACTGACCCGCGCCACGTGCCCGAACATCGCCGGCCACAGCCATGCAATGAGGCTGCCCAAGGCCAATGCAATCAACAGCGTTGGCCAGCGCGGTACCCACAGTTTCAGCAACACACCCACCAGTAAGGTGCCCAGCCCAAGCAGCAGTGACGTCCGGTCCCACTCCCCGGCATGGTTGATCAGCGCCAGCAGGCTGTTGATCGCCGTGGCCTGGCTGGGCAGGTCGAGCCCCAGCAGGTTGGGCAACTGGCCCAGGGCGATCACCACCGCCGCACCGAGCGTGAACCCGAGCACCACCGAGTGCGAGACGAAATTCACCAGGGCGCCGAAGCGCAGCATGCCCAGTAGCCATTGGAAGACTCCGGCCAGGAACGTCAGCAACAGGATGAGTGTGATGTAGTCCTGGGAGCCGGGCACGGCCAGCGGGCTGACGCTGGCGTACAGCACGATGGAAATTGCCGCCGTGGGGCCGCAGATCAGGTGCCAGGAGGAGCCCCACAAGCAGGCGATCAGCACCGGGATGATTGCGGCGTACAGGCCGTATTCCGGTGGGAGACCGGCGATCAGCGCGTAGGCGATGGATTGAGGTAATGCCAGGACTGCCCCGCTCAGGCCGACGATCGCGTCCCGCCCGACGCTGGCGCGAGTTTGGCGCGGGAGCCAGCTGAGGAAGGGGAAGAGTGTGTGGCGGTTGGGCCGGGGCATTTAGGGCTCGGATTGATAGGTTTGAATCAGGGTATCAGGACAAACGCCGGACTGTGGGAGTCCGCTGACTGTGGGAGCCGGGCTTGCCCGCGATACAGGCGCCTCGGTCCTACAGGGACACCGCGGTGATGCTATCGCGGGCAAGCCCGGCTCCCACAGGGTGCGGAGTCAGCCGTTAGAGCTTGGCTTTTACGGCGGCCAGCGCATCCTGACCGTCAGCGGTTTTAACCCCGTCCAGCCACTTATCCAGCACCGCCGGGTTCGCCTTGATCCACGCCTTTGCCGCCTCGGCATTGGTGAGTTTCTTGTTCACCACCTCAGCCATGATGGCGTTTTCCATCTCCTGGGTGAAACTCAGGTTGGTCAGCAATTTCCCCACATTCGGGCACGCCTGCGCGTAGCCCTTGCGGGTCAACGTATACACGCTGCCGGTGTCTCCAAAGTACTTCTCACCACCCTTGAGGTAATGCATCTTCAACTGCACGTTCATCGGGTGTGGCGTCCAGCCGAGGAAGGTCACGAACTTCTGCTTCTTCACCGCCCGCGACACTTCGGCCAACATGGCTTGTTCGCTGGACTCAATCAACTTCCACTGGCCCAGGTCAAAGTCATTCTTCTTGATGATCTCCTGCAACGAGATGTTCGCCGGCGCACCCGAACCGATGCCGTAGATCTTCTTGTCGAACTTGTCGGCAAATTTGTTCAGGTCGGCAAAGTCGTGCACCCCGGCGTCCCACACGTAGTCCGGTACGGCCAGGGTAAACTCGGTGCCGTCGAGGTTCTTCGCCAGTTGCACCACATCGCCATTGGCCACGAACTTGTCATAGAAGCCCTGCTGCGCCGGCATCCAGTTACCCAGGAACACATCCACCTGGCCGTCCTTGAGCCCGCCAAAGGTGATCGGCACCGCGAGGGTGTCGACCTTGGCCTTGTAGCCCATGCCGTTCAACAGAAAACCGGTGATGGCATTGGTGGCGGCGATATCGCTCCAGCCCGGATCAGCCATCTTCACGGTGTCGCAGCTGGTGTCCGCGTAGGCGCCGGCACTGCTCAATGCCAGCAGCGCAACGCTCAACACGGTGGATAATTTTTGCATGGCCTTCCCCTCAGTTTTATTGGTTTTGGCAGGGTTGCGGAAAACGTGCCTTGCGCTCCAGATCGTCGAGGTCGATGTGGTTGCGCATGTATTGCTGACTGGCATCTACCAGCGGCTGGTGGTCCCAGCTCTTCAGCTTGCCCTGGGTCAGCGCCTCGAATACCAGGCGGCGACGGCGTTGGCTGGCGAGTACCTGCTGGTGGATCGCCGGGATGTCCCATTTGGCCCGCGCTTCACTCAAAAACGCCTCGAACAGTGGCCGGTGTTCCGGTGACTGGCTGAGGTCTTCCCGCTCGTGCGGGTCGTTGTGCACATCGAACAATAGGCACGGGTCGTCCTCACTGTAGATGAACTTGTAGGCGCCACGGCGGATCATCATCAGCGGGCTGATGGTGCCTTCGGCCATGTATTCGCCGAACACTTCGTCATGCCCGCCCAGCCCTTGCAAGTGCGAAAGCAGCGAGCGGCCGTCCAGCGGCAGGTTGGCGTCGAGCTTGCCACCCGCCAGCTCCACCAATGTCGGCAGCAGGTCGGCGGTGGACACGGCGGCGGTCACGCGGCTGGCGGCAAACTGCCCCGGCGCGCTGATCAGCAGCGGCACCCGGGCGGCCATTTCAAACCAGTGCATTTTGTACCAGAGGCCGCGTTCGCCGAGCATGTCGCCGTGGTCGCCGGAGAAGATGATGATGGTGTCGTCGGCCAGGCCCGTGTCTTCCAGGGTTTGCAGCAGCTTGCCGACGTTGCTGTCGATGTAGCTGCACGCGCCGAAGTAGGCGCGGCGCGCATCGCGGATCTTGTTCACCGGCAGCGGCTTGTCCCACAGGTCATAGACCTTGAGCAGGCGCTGGGAGTGCGGGTCCAGCTCGGCCTGTGGCGGGGTTGCAGGCAACGGGATGTCGTTGTCGTCGTACAGGTCCCAGAACGGCTTGGGAATGGTGTACGGGTCGTGTGGGTGCGTCATCGACACGGTCAGGCAGAACGGCTGGTCGCCGTCTTCGCGAATATGGTCGAACAGGTATTGCTGGGCCTTGAACACCACCTCTTCGTCGAAATCCAGCTGGTTGGTGCGCACGCACGGCCCGGCTTGCAGCACCGATGCCATGTTGTGGTACCAGGTGGGACGCACGTCCGGCTGATCCCAGTTCACTGCCCAGCCATAGTCGGCCGGGTAGATGTCACTGGTCAGGCGTTCTTCATAACCGTGGAGCTGGTCGGGGCCGCAAAAGTGCATCTTGCCCGACAGCGCCGTGCGGTAGCCGAGGCGGCGCAGGTAATGGGCATAGGTCGGCACGTCGGCGGGAAAGTCGGCCGCGTTGTCGTAGGCGCCGATCTTGCTCGGCAACTGGCCGCTGACCAGGGTGAAACGCGATGGCGCACACAGCGGGCTATTGCAATAGGCCGCGTCGAACACCACGCCTTCAGCGGCGAGGCGGCTCAGGTTTGGCAGTTTGATAGGCGAAGGACCGTAGAACGGAAGCATCGGCGCGGCCATTTGATCGGCCATGATGAAAAGAATGTTCTTGCGCTTCATGGTTTCGCGGAATTCCATAGTCGATGTTTATGTGAATGAGCATGCAGGCCATGGAAAACGTGGTAAAGCCCATGAGAAGCAATGTCTAGGATAAGCACAGCTTATGTATGAATCCCTCGGTAGCCTGTCCCTTGACCTGCTGCGTGCGTTTGAGGCGGCGGCGCGCCAACGCAGCTTTACGGCGGCGGCAACGGAGCTGGGCACCACCCAGCCAGCCATCAGCCAGCAGATCAAACGCCTGGAAGAGCAACTGAAGGTGCGCCTGTTTGATCGCATTTACCGTGGCATCGAGTTGACTGATGCCGGCGCCTTGTTGTTCGAGCAGGTGCAGGCCGGCTTGCAGAGCATCAACCAGGGCCTGAGTGCGATTGCCGAGCAGGACCAGCACGAAGTCCTGCAAGTGGCGACGGACTTTGCCTTCGCCGCTTATTGGCTGATGCCACGCCTGCATCGCTTCCATGAAGCCAACCCGCAGGTGGACGTGAGCCTGGTCACCAGTGAACGCAATCACGCGACGTTGCGCAGCGATATCGATGTAGCGGTGCTGTTTGGCGATGGCCGCTTTAAACAGGGCGACAGCCTGTGGCTGTTCAACGAGGAAGTATTCCCGGTGTGCAGCCCGCAGTTGCTTCAGGGCCGCGCCGCGCCGTTGCCGGTGCAGAGCCTGCTGGAGTTCCCGCTTCTGCACCTGCGCCAGCAACACAACAACCAGTGGTTCGACTGGACCGGCGTGTTCCGCGAGCTGGGCATCAGCACCGCGCCCACCCCGGGCCAATTGCGGTTCGACAACTACACCCTGTTGATCCAGGCAGCAATCGCCGGCCAGGGCGTGGCCATCGGCTGGCGTCACCTGGTGGATAACCTGCTGGAGCAGAAGTGGCTGTGCCGGCCGATTGGCGACACGGTGATCTCACGCTTCGGCTATTACGTGGTGCTGCCCCAGCGCAAACGTCGCAGCCAGTTGATCGAACGTTTCGTCGACTGGTTGATGGCCGAGCAGGCCAGCAGCGCACAATCACTGACTGGCCTGGCCCTGCCATCCATTGCGGTCTAGCATTTGCCGATCATTGAGGCCGGAGCCTGTCATGCAACGTATCAAGGGCTACCACGCCCACATCTACTTCAACGCCAGCACAATCGACCAGGCGCGCAAACTCTGCGAAGACGCCGCGCAATTGTTCCCGCTGCGCATGGGCCGCGTTCATGAGCGCCCGGTGGGCCCGCACCCGGACTGGAGCTGCCAACTGGCGTTCGATCCGGAATACATCGGCGTTGTGCTGCCGTGGCTGGCACTCAACCGTAACGGCCTGGTGGTGTTCCTTCACCCCACCACCGGCGATGACCTCAAGGACCATACCGAACATGCGATCTGGATGGGGGCGATGCGCACACTGGATTTGTCGATATTCTAAGCTCGCCAGCTCCCTATATATGGGACTGATATTTATATATTGAGACTTTGCCGGTCTTGGGTTTATATTCGCCTCATCCGCTCAGAACACTCAGGTGAAGCGATGCAGGCGCAATTGATCGCGCTCGATTGGGGAACCAGCTCCCTTCGTGCTTATAAGCTCGGCCCGGCAGGCGTGGTGATCGAACGACGCGCCCTTGCGTCTGGGATCATGCACTTGCCCACCGAACCCCGGGAAATTGCCGGTGTTCGTTGCAGCAACGGCTTTGAGCTGGCATTTGATGCGGCCTGTGGTGACTGGCTCGATGCCCATCCCGGTCTTCCGGTCATTGCCTGTGGCATGGTCGGCAGCGCCCAGGGCTGGAGCGAAGCGGCTTATCGCGACACTCCGGCGGATGTCGCGACCCTCGGCCAGGCGCTGCACGTGGTGCGCAGCCTGCGGGGCGCGGCGGTGCACATCGTTCCCGGGGTGATTCAGCGCGGCGTTCTACCCAATGTGATGCGTGGCGAAGAAACCCAGGTCCTCGGCGTGTTGCAAAGCTTGTCCGGCAATATCGGGCGCGACGTATTGATCGGCCTGCCAGGCAGCCATTCCAAGTGGGTCGAGGTGGTGGAAGGCTGCATCAGCCATTTCGACACCTTCATGACCGGCGAGTTGTTCGCCGTACTCAGCCAACACAGCATTTTGGGTCGCACCCAGCGCCCTTCAGAACAGTTCCAGGCGGCCGCTTTTGATCGCGGCGTGCACGTGGCGCTGTCGGCAGAGGGCCGCACGGGCCTGTTGTCGAACTTGTTCAGCGCGCGGTCCCTGGGATTGACCGGCGAGCTGGCGCCTGACGAGCAGCCCGACTATCTGTCTGGCCTGCTGATCGGCCACGAACTATTGGGCCTGCGCACCCGCAAGGATGCCCAGGCGCGCGACATCGTCCTGATCGGCGCAACCCAACTCTGCACCCGCTACCAGCGTGCACTCCAACTCTGCGGCTTCCCCCACGTGACCCTGGCGCAGGAGGCTACCGAACGTGGCCTTTGGCAGCTGGCCATGGCGGCGGGGCTGCTGCCTGCAACCTGACGAGAGGCCCGACATGCTCAAGCAAGCACTGACACACAACGGTTTGATCGCGATCCTGCGCGGCCTGCGACCGGACGAGGCGTTGGCGATCGGCGAAGTGCTGTACCAGGCGGGTTTGCGGGTTATCGAAGTACCGCTCAACTCACCGGACCCCTACGCCAGCATCCGTATCCTGCGCGACAGCCTGCCCGCCGATTGCCTGATCGGCGCCGGCACCGTGCTGACCCCGGAGCAGGTCGATCAGGTCAAGGCGGCCGGCGGCCAGGTGATCGTCATGCCCCACAGTGATGCCAAGGTGCTGCGGGCTGCCAAGGCGGCAGGCCTGTTCCTGTCGCCGGGTGTGGCCACGCCCACTGAAGCGTTTGCCGCGCTGGCCGAAGGCGCCGACGTGCTGAAGCTGTTTCCGGCCGAGCAAATGGGCCCGGCGGTGGTCAAGGCCTGGCTTGCGGTACTGCCCGCAGGCACGGTGTTGCTGCCGGTGGGCGGCATCACCCCGGACAACATGCAGGTATTTTTCGACGCAGGCGTCAAAGGTTTTGGCCTGGGCTCCGGTTTGTTCAAGCCAGGCATGAGCGTCGCCCAGGTGGCGAGCAATGCCCAGGCCTACGTCGCGGCCTGGAATGCCTTGGGCTGATCAGCGTTCTCCATCTACAAGAGAGATAAGAAGATGAAAATCACCAAATTGACCACCTTCATCGTCCCGCCGCGCTGGTGCTTCCTCAAGGTTGAAACCGACCAGGGCGTGACCGGTTGGGGTGAACCTGTGGTGGAGGGCCGCGCCCACACCGTGGCTGCTGCCGTCGAAGAATTGTCCGACTACTTGATCGGCAAAGACCCGCGCAATATCGAAGACATCTGGACCGTGCTCTATCGCGGCGGTTTCTACCGTGGCGGTGCGATCCATATGAGCGCCCTCGCCGGTATCGACCAGGCGCTGTGGGACATCAAGGGCAAGGCGCTCGGTGTGTCGGTCAGCGACCTGCTGGGTGGCCAGGTGCGCGACAAGATCCGCGTGTATTCGTGGATCGGTGGCGACCGCCCGGCAGACACTGCCCGCGCCGCCAAGGAAGCCGTGGCCCGTGGCTTTACCGCGGTCAAAATGAACGGCACTGAAGAGCTGCAATTTCTCGACAGCTTCGAAAAAGTCGACCAGGCCCTGGCCAACGTCGCCGCCGTGCGTGATGCGGTCGGCCCCAACGTCGGCATCGGCGTCGACTTCCATGGCCGGGTGCACAAGCCCATGGCCAAGGTGCTGATGAAGGAACTCGACCCCTACAAACTGATGTTCATCGAAGAGCCGGTGCTCAGCGAAAACTACGAAGCACTGAAAGAGCTGGCGCCGCTGACCAGCACCCCGATTGCCCTCGGCGAGCGGCTGTTCTCGCGCTGGGACTTCAAGCGCGTGCTCAGTGAAGGCTACGTCGACATCATCCAGCCGGATGCCTCTCACGCTGGCGGGATCACCGAAACCCGCAAGATCGCCAACATGGCCGAAGCCTACGACGTGGCCCTGGCCCTGCACTGCCCGCTCGGCCCGATTGCCCTGGCGGCGTGCCTGCAGCTGGATGCGGTTTGCTACAACGCGTTCATCCAAGAGCAAAGCCTGGGCATCCACTACAACGAGAGCAATGACCTGCTCGACTACGTGCGCGACCCGGGCGTTTTCGACTATGACCAAGGCTTCGTGAAGATCCCCAATGGGCCAGGCCTGGGCATCGAGATCAACGAGGAATACGTGATAGAGCGCGCGGCCATCGGCCATCGCTGGCGCAACCCGATCTGGCGCCATGCCGATGGCAGTTTTGCGGAGTGGTGATTTCCTCCTGAAGAAACACCGTCAGTGTGGGAGCTGGCTTGCCTACGATAGCGGTGAGTCAGCTTGCATCTGCGGCGCTGACACTCCGCTATCGCAGGCAAGCCAGCTCCCACAGGTATCGCGTTTCGTCAGTAAGACCTGTCCTCAATAATCATAAGAAGAGGCAACCCCCATGCAATCCGAGTCCTTCACCGGGCAGGCTTCTTTAGTCACGCCCAGCCGAAAGCGCTACTTCATCATGGTGCTGCTGTTCATCACAGTGGTGATCAACTACCTGGACCGCAGCAACCTGTCGATTGCCGCCCCGGCCCTGACCAGCGAGCTGGGGATCGACCCGGTGCATGTCGGGCTGATCTTCTCCGCCTTCGGCTGGACCTACGCCGCCATGCAAATCCCCGGTGGCTGGCTGGTGGACCGGGTGCCGCCGCGCATTCTCTACAGCGTTGCCCTGCTGCTGTGGTCGGTGGCCACGGTGATGCTCGGTTTTGCCGCCAGTTTCATCGCGCTGTTCGTGTTGCGCATGGCGGTGGGCGCCCTGGAGGCGCCGGCCTACCCGATCAACAGCCGCGTGGTCACCACCTGGTTTCCCGAGCGTGAGCGGGCCACGGCGATTGGTGTCTACACCTCCGGGCAGTTTGTCGGGCTGGCGTTTCTCACGCCGGTATTGGCGTGGCTGCAGCACGCGTTTGGCTGGCACATGGTGTTTGTCGCCACCGGTGGCGTGGGCATTGTGTGGGCGTTGATCTGGTACGCGGTGTACCGCGAGCCACGGGATTTCAAGGGCGCCAATGCAGCAGAAATCGAGCTGATCCGCGAAGGCGGCGGGCTGGTGGATATCCAGGCGCAGGCAGCCAAGGCGCCGTTCAGTTGGGTCGACCTCGGTATCGTGTTGAGCAAGCGCAAACTGTGGGGGATTTACCTGGGGCAGTTCTGCCTGAACTCCACGCTGTGGTTTTTCCTGACGTGGTTCCCGACCTACCTGGTGAAATACCGCGGCATGGACTTCATCAAGTCCGGCCTGTTGGCGTCGCTGCCGTTTCTCGCGGCGTTCGTCGGGGTGCTGTGTTCGGGGTTGTTTTCCGATTGGCTGATTCGCCGGGGTACGTCGGTGGGGTTTGCGCGCAAGTTGCCGATCATTGGCGGGTTGTTGATCTCCACGGCGATCATTGGCGCCAACTTTGTTGACTCCACAGCGTGGGTTATTGGGTTTCTGGCGGTGGCTTTTTTTGGCAATGGCCTGGCGTCGATCACCTGGTCATTGGTGTCGACCCTGGCGCCGGCAAGGCTGCTGGGGTTGACGGGTGGGGTGTTCAATTTCATCGGCAATCTGTCGGCGATTACCACGCCGATCGTGATTGGCTTTCTGGCCACTGGCGATTCGTTTGCACCGGCAATTACGTATATCGCGGTGCTGGCGTTGCTGGGGGCGCTTTCGTACATCTTGCTGGTGGGCAAGGTCGAGCGCATCGAACTTTAGAGGACTGATAAGTATCTGTGGCGAGGGGGCTTGCTGTGGTGAGGGGGCTTGCTGTGGTGAGGGAGCTTGCTCCCGCTGGAGTGCGCAGCGCTCCCATGATTTTGGGGCCGCTGCGCAGCCCAGCGGGAGCAAGCTCCCTCGCCACAAAAGCAGTCCGGCTCTAGTACAGCGCGCCATCCAGAATCTGATAGACGATGCTGGTACCCACCGCGATCAGCACAATGTCCCCGCCCGAGCGACGCCATTCGTAGCCTGGGTATTGCGGCAGATGGCCCAACGCTCGAGGGTCCAGACGCTCGCCGTAGTAGTTCGGTGGCAGGCGCTGGCCGCGTTCCAGGTGGATGCCGGGAGGTGGTGGTGCGCCACGGCGGAAGTCGCCATGGTTATCGCGAATCACCTGCCGCACCGGGCCGAAGTCCTGAGGAGGCCCGCCACGATGGTTGTCCTGCGGCCCGCGATGGTCATCGCCACGGTGATCGTTTTGTTGGCCCTGGGGGCCGCCACGCTCAGGCCCGCCGCCTTGGTCGTACGGTGCGGCTTGCACCAGGGCGCTGGCGCCAAGTAACAGCACACCGATACTGGCTATCACACGCTTTGGCATCTTCATCAGGGGTTTCCTCAACTGCACAAACAACAAAAAGGGATTTCGAACCGCGTTCGAAATCCCTTGGTCTTGTTAGCTTAGGTGCTGAGTTGCCAGCATGATTCCTCTGTATCAGGAACTTTACCTACCGCTTACGAGCTGCTTACTTACGGGCGTTGCGCACACCTTCCGACAGCGCAGAGCACAGGGTCAATACACCGTCGATGGCCTGCTGATCGTTGCTGGCATTGGCGATGTGGTCGATCAGTGCCGAACCCACCACCACACCGTCTGCCAGGCGGGCAATTGCAGCCGCTTGTTCTGGGGTACGGATGCCAAACCCGATGCTGATCGGCAGGTCGGTATGGCGACGCAGGCGGGTCACGGCTTCTTCGACGTGTTCCAGGGTCGCGGCGCCGGCGCCGGTCACGCCGGCCACCGACACGTAGTACACAAACCCGGAGCTGCCGTTGAGCACGGTCGGCAGGCGCACGTCGTCGGTGGTCGGCGTGGTCAGGCGGATAAAGTCGATACCGGCAGCCTGGGCCGGGTCGCACAGCTCGCCGTTATGCTCGGGTGGCATGTCGACTACGATCAGGCCGTCGACGCCGGCTTCTTTCGCGTCGCTGATAAAGCGCGGCACGCCGTACATGTGGATCGGGTTGAAGTAGCCCATCAGTACCAGCGGCGTGTCGCTGTTGTCCTTGCGGAACTCGCTGACCATTTGCAGGGTTTTCGTGAGGTTCTGCTTGGCGGTCAGTGCGCGGATGTTGGCCAGCTGAATCGCCGGGCCGTCGGCCATCGGGTCGGTGAACGGCATGCCCAGCTCGATCACATCGGCACCGGCCGCCGGCAAGCCCTTGAGGATCGCCAGCGAAGTGTCATACCCCGGGTCGCCGGCGGTGACGAAGGTCACCAGGGCGGCGCGGTTTTGTTCTTTCAGTTGTGCAAAACGTGTTTGCAGGCGGCTCATTTAGTGTTTCTCCTGCTGGGATGGCTCTTGTGAAGAGTGTTCCATGTGGTGCATCACGGTTTGCATGTCTTTGTCGCCACGGCCGGAGAGGTTGACCACCATCAGGTGATCCTTCGGCAAGGTCGGTGCGCGCTTGAACACTTCGGCCAGGGCGTGGGCGCTTTCCAGTGCAGGAATAATCCCTTCCAGGCGGCAGCATTTGTGGAAGGCGTCGAGGGCTTCGTTGTCGGTCACCGAGGTGTACTGGACGCGGCCGATGTCGTGCAACCAGGCGTGTTCAGGGCCGATGCCCGGGTAGTCGAGGCCGGCGGAAATCGAGTGGGCGTCGATGATCTGGCCATCGTCGTCCTGCAACAGGAAGGTACGGTTGCCGTGCAGTACACCCGGTACGCCGCCGTTGAGGCTGGCCGCGTGCTTGCCGGTTTCGATGCCGTAGCCGGCGGCTTCAACGCCGATGATTTCGACGCTGGTGTCATCCAGGAACGGGTGGAACAGGCCCATGGCGTTGGAGCCACCGCCGATGCACGCCACCAGGCTGTCGGGCAGGCGGCCTTCCTGGGCTTGCAGTTGGGTACGGGTTTCCTTGCCGATCACGGCCTGGAAGTCGCGGACCATCGCCGGGTACGGATGCGGGCCGGCCACGGTGCCGATCAGGTAGAAGGTGCTGTCGACGTTGGTGACCCAGTCACGCAGGGCTTCGTTCATCGCGTCTTTCAGGGTGCCGGTGCCGGCCACCACCGGGATCACTTCGGCGCCCAGCAGCTTCATGCGGAACACGTTGGCCTGCTGGCGCTCGATGTCGGTGGTGCCCATGTAGATCACACAATCCAGGCCAAAACGCGCGGCGACGGTGGCAGTGGCCACACCATGCATGCCGGCGCCGGTCTCGGCGATGATGCGTTTTTTGCCCATGCGCCGCGCCAGCAGGATCTGGCCGATGCAGTTGTTGATCTTGTGGGCGCCGGTGTGGTTCAGCTCTTCGCGCTTGAGGTAGATCTTGGCGCCGCCGCAGAATTCGGTCAGGCGTTCGGCGAAGTACAGCGGGCTTGGACGCCCGACATAGTCGCGCTGGAAGTAGGCCAGTTCTTCGTTGAAGGCCGGATCGATCTTGGCCGCTTCATATTCGCGGGCCAGGTCAAGGATCAACGGCATCAAGGTTTCTGCCACGTAGCGGCCGCCGAACGAACCAAACAGGCCATTGGCGTCTGGACCGTTGCGTAAATCGGTCTGGGTCTGAGTCATGGGACGCTCCAGCTAGAAAATATGTAAGAGGCAATGACGGTCACTCTACCCCTGACGCTTCCACGTGAAAACCGATAAGATCGCCACAACCTGTCAGGAAAACTCACAGATGAGCCGAGACCTTCCCCCGCTGAATGCCTTGCGCGCTTTCGAGGCGACTGCACGCCTGAACAGTGTAAGCCAGGCCGCTGAACAACTTCACGTGACCCATGGCGCGGTCAGCCGCCAGCTGAAGGTGTTGGAAGAACACCTGGGTGTGAGCCTGTTCATCAAGGATGGGCGCGGCCTCAAACTCACAGATGCCGGCACCCGCCTGCGGGACGTGAGTTTCGAGGCCTTCGAGCGTTTAAGGGACACCTGCGCCGAACTCACACAAAACAGTGCGGATGCCCCGTTCGTGCTCGGCTGCTCCGGCAGCCTGCTGGCGCGCTGGTTTATTCCGCGCCTTGGCCGTCTGAATGCGGAGCTTCCGGATCTGCGCCTGCACCTGTCGGCCGGCGAAGGCGACCTGGACCCGCGTCGCCCCGGGTTGGATGCGCTGCTGGTGTTCGCCGAACCGCCGTGGCCGGCAGATATGCAGGTGTACGAATTGGCCAGCGAACGCATTGGCCCGGTGATGAGCCCGCGCTTCGCCCATTACGAGCGGTTGCGCCAGGCGCCTGCCGAGGCGTTGCGCGATGAAGCCCTCTTGCACACCACCTCACGCCCGCAAGCCTGGCCCAGTTGGGCGCAGCACCACGGGATCGACGCTGGCGCGTTGAAGTACGGTCAGGGTTTCGAGCATTTGTATTATTTGCTGGAAGCGGCGGTGGCCGGGCTGGGGGTGGCGATTGCGCCTGAGCCGCTGGTAGCAGAGGACCTGCGAGCGGGCCGCCTGGTTGCGCCGTGGGGTTTTGGTGAAACCCCGGCGCAACTGGCGTTGTGGCTACCCAAGCGCGCCGCTGATGGGCGCGCCGGGCAACTGGCGCAGTGGCTCAAGGCTGAACTTGCGCGCCAGGTGGTTTAGTCGCCGCGTTTGCACAGCAGGTAAGCCGCCAGCAGGCCCAGCGCACCGACGGCTACGCCAGCGGTAGTCCACGGGTGTTCTTGGGCGTAGTCCCGTGTTGCAACACTGGTTTCGCGGATTTTGACTTTGCTTTCTTCGTAAGCATCGCTGATCAGGTGGCGGGAATGCTTGAGGGCATTCTCGGCATTGCTTTTCAGGGCCTTCAGGGTTTTGCGCGACTCGTCAGAGGCATCGTCCTTGAGGCTTTCCAAAGATTTGAGCAGGCTCGAAATCTCGGCTTCCATGCTTTCCAATGACGCTTTGCGTAAAGAGGTGTTGGCCATGTGGGCTCTCCTGGAGTGATTGAGTGGCGTGTGTTGTTTCCGACTGCGGCGGTTTCAGAAAGTGCAGTAAATCTGAACTTTCCGGTGGGAATGGTCGCCAGAAGCAGTACGAGAATTCACTGCTAGTCTTGATTAACGACCCCAGGAGAAAACCTTATGAGTGATCATCACACCTACAAGAAAGTCGAACTGGTGGGCTCTTCCGCGACCAGCATCGAGGACGCCATCAACAATGCCCTTGCAGAAGCCAACAAGAGCATCAAGCACTTGGAATGGTTTGAGGTGACCGAAACCCGTGGCCATATCAAAGACGGCAAGGCCGCGCATTTCCAGGTCACCCTCAAGGTGGGGTTCCGTATTGCCAGTAGTTGATACCGCCGGTTGAACTTGCGCGCTGGCCGATTGCCATAAACTCCGCTACAACCTTTAGGCACGTCGACGTGACGAGCGGCGACGTGCTTCCTTTCGATCAACCCAAGGAAGTGACGGATGAAGAACTTTTTGTTGGCGGTAGGTTTGTTGAGCATTGCAGGCACAGCCCTGGCGGCGGGCAAGCCTTGTGACGAGCTGAAAAGCGAGATTGCGGCGAAACTGGATGCCAAGGGTGTTGCGCATTATTCGCTGGACGTTGTGGATAAAGGGGCTGCCAGCGATAGCAAGGTAGTGGGTAGCTGCGAAGGCGGCACCAAGGAAATCGTCTACAAGCGCGGGTGATCCCGTGTTGCAGACGTAAAAAACCGACGCGAGTGCGTCGGTTTTTTTATGCCTGCAGTTCAGCCCTTCATGACTTGCGACAGCAGTTCGTAGGAATGAATCCGGTCGGCGTGCTCGTACAAATCACAGGTAAAGATCAGCTCATCAGCGCCGGTTTGCTCTACCAGCACCTCCAGCTTGGCGCGGATCTTCTGCGGGCTGCCCACCATGGCCAGGCCAAGGAAACTGCCTACAGCGTCTTTTTCATGGGGCAGCCACAGGCCCTCCATGGTCTTCACCGGTGGGCGCTGCACCAAGCTTTGCCCACGCATCAACGCGAGGATCCTCTGGTACACCGAGGTGGCCAGGTAATCGGCTTGCTCGTCAGTGTCGGCGGCTACCAGCGGTATGCCGAGCATCACGTAGGGTTTGTCCAGCACGGCCGAAGGCTTGAAGTGGTTACGGTAGACGCGAATCGCTTCATGCATCAGGCGCGGTGCGAAGTGTGAAGCAAAGGCGTAAGGCAAACCGCGTTCGCCCGCAAGCTGTGCACTGAACAGGCTCGAACCCAGCAGCCACACCGGCACGTTGGTGCCGGTGCCGGGTACGGCAATCACGCGTTGGTCCGGGGTACGCGGGCCCAGGTAGGCCATCAGTTCGGCTACGTCTTGCGGGAAGTCGTCGGCGCTGCCGGAACGTTCACGGCGCAGGGCGCGGGCGGTCATCTGGTCGGAGCCCGGCGCGCGGCCAAGGCCCAGGTCAATGCGGCCCGGGTACAGGCTTTCCAGGGTGCCGAACTGCTCGGCGATCACCAGTGGCGCGTGGTTGGGCAGCATCACGCCACCGGAACCGACGCGAATGGTCGAGGTGCCGCCGGCCAGGTAACCCAGCAAAACCGAGGTCGCGGAGCTGGCGATGCCGTCCATATTGTGGTGTTCGGCGACCCAGAAGCGGTTGTAGCCGAGCTTTTCCACGTGCTGGGCCAGGTCCAGGGAATTGCGCAGCGACTGCGCCGGACTGCCGTTGGCCCGCACGGGCACCAGGTCGAGGGTCGAGAATTTTACGTCGGACAGCGGTTTCATAAGCCTGCTTCTCCAAGGGGGCCGCAGGTTTTATGTCGAGCCAAAACCTGCCGCTTCATGTGCATGTCTATGCAATGAGGGCATATACCCGAGATTCAATAGCTGAGGTGAATTTGCCTACCTTTAAAACGGTTTAGTCCGACGAGGTGAACTTTGCCAGCGCTTCTATCCTCAGAACCCTTACTGACGGAAAACCACAGGCACGAGGAGATTGATATGAGTATCAAGAAGAAAGCATCGGCGCATTGGGAAGGTGATCTGAAAACCGGCATCGGTTCCATTTCCACGGAAACCGGCGTGTTGCGCGAAGCGCCCTACGGCTTTAAAGCCCGTTTCGAAGGGGGCAAGGGCACCAACCCTGAAGAGTTGATTGGCGCGGCCCATGCCGGTTGTTTCTCCATGGCCTTTTCCATGATTCTCGGCGACGCCGGGCTCAAGGCCGACAGCATCGACACCCAGGCCGAAGTGACCCTGGACCAGGTAGAAGGGGGCTTTGCGATTACTGCCGTGCACCTGATCCTCAAGGCGAAGATCCCGGGCGCCAGCCAGGCGCAGTTTGATGAACTGAGCAAAAAGGCCAAGGAAGGATGCCCGGTGTCCAAGGTGTTGAATGCAACCATCACCCTGGATGGCACCCTCGTAAGCTAACCAGGCACCCTGCTTCTTGTAGGAGCGAGCTTGCGTGCGAAAAACCTGAGGGCGCCGCGTTTATCCAGGATAAACGCGTCATCGTTAACGTTCTTCGCGAGCAAGCTCGCTCCTACGCGTTCAGGTGTGGTCGAATAGCCGATTGCAGACTTAGCGCACACCCGTGCGCATGCATTCAGGGAGCTTCACTGATGAAACGTTTGGTTTTAGCGGTTATCTGCGGTGCACTGGCCACATCGGCCCTGGCCGCGCCGAAAGACTGTGAAGAGCTCAGGAAAGAGATTGAGATCAAGATCCAGGCGAATGCCGTTCCGTCCTACACCCTCGAAGTCGTCAGCAAGGAAGAAGCTGACAAGCACGACAGCGCCATGGTTGTCGGCAGCTGTGAGAACGGCACCAAGGCTATCGTCTACCAGAAGAACAACGACTGATCAGATGCAGTTGACGCTACGTTCTTCAGCCAGCAACTGACCCGCTTTGTTGTACAACCGGATATTCGGGTTGTAGCCCAGTGACCGCCCTTCCAGGCGATAACGCTGGCCTGCCTCGAAACGGTCGTATTGCAGGGTCATGAAGCAGGTTCGGTCGGTGGTTTGGCCAAACCCGCCAAAGCTGCCGCCGGTAGGCACCTCGAAATCAAAACGCACCATCAGTTCATGCTTGCCAGGCGGCACCTGGAAGAAGCGCCCGTCGTTCAGGTTCTTTCCGTCCAGGCGTTGCGCCATAACCAGCTTGGCGCCGGGCGTTGGGGTGGCGAAGTCGACCCAGGCTTGCTGCGGATCAACGGCCGGTAGCGGCGTCGACGCGCAGGCGCTGAGAAAAATCGCGGCGACGGGAAGCAGTAGCTGACGCATGTTAAGCACTCAAGGGTAGGAATGGTTGTTTGAGCGGCTGCGTTCGACAGCAGGCTCCCTGTGAGTATAAACACGCCACGCCATGGAAAAATTCCCCACAGGCGAGATAGTCTGGCGGGATGGTTACCGGTGAGAGGTTTTAATGGTCAGGCGTTTACTTCCCGGGTTGATGTTGCTGGTGCTCAGTGGCTGTTCCAGTGTCAGTTATTACAGCCAACTGGCCGACGGCCAATGGCAATTGCTGCGGGCCCGGGAGCCGGTTTCCGAGGTCATCGCCGACCCGTCCCGCTCGCAGGTGCTGCGTGACCACTTGGCGCAGTCGCAGAAAGCCCGCGCGTTCGCGAGCGAACACCTGCACCTGCCGGATAACCAGAGTTACCGCCTGTATGCCGATATCGGCCGTCCTTATGTAGTTTGGAACGTCTTCGCCACGCCGGAATTTTCCCTGTCGCCGCAAACCCACTGCTTCCCGATTGCCGGTTGCGTGGCCTATCGCGGGTATTACAACCAGGGCGCGGCGCGTGGCCAGGCAGCGTTGTTGAAGCAGCAAGGCATGGACGTGTCGATTGGTGGCGTCGAGGCTTATTCCACCCTGGGCTGGTTCAACGACCCGATCATGAGTTCGATGATGAGCTGGGGCGATGAGCGCCTGGCCACGCTGATTTTTCATGAGTTGGCGCACCAGCGCTTTTATGTGAAGGACGACACTGAGTTCAACGAGTCGTACGCCACCTTTGTCGAGCAAGAAGGTACCCGGCAATGGCGGGCGGCCCGAGGCTTGCCGCCTGCGAGCGAGGCCGCGTTGAAACAGCGCGACCAGTTCACCCGGCTGGTGCTTGACACCCGCAAACGCCTGGAGCAGTTGTATACGCAGCCGCTGGCGCCAGATGCCATGCGCCAGGCCAAGGCGGCTGAATTCGAACGCTTGCGCAGCGACTACCGGCAAATGCGCGATAGCCAGTGGGGCGGCGACAAGCGCTATGACGCCTGGATGAACTTGCCGATGAACAACGCAAGGCTGTTGCCGTTTGGCCTGTATGACCAGTGGGTGCCGGCGTTTGCCGCGTTGTTCCGGGAGGAAGGCGGGGATTGGCTGAAGTTTTTTGCGGCGGTGGAGACGCTGGGCGGGTTGCCGGCGGATCAGCGCAAGGCGGCACTCAGAACACTGGAAGCCCCGTCCCCGTCCCCGCCGTAGCAGCTGTCGAGCCCCAGCGAGGCTGCGTAGGCCGCACCGCAGCTCTCAAACCAAGCTTGGGACCGAGTCGCACCCGACGCAGCCTCGCTGGGGCTCGACAGCTGCTACGGGATTGTTTTATGGCCGCTGCAGGAAGGCCTGATGCATCTGCGCCAATGTTTCGAAATGCCAGGTCGGCGCTTCGGCACTCAGCTCCTCATGGCTGCCAAACCCGTAACCCACCGCCGCGCAGTCCAGCCCGTTGCTGCGGGCCCCGATCAGGTCGTGCTTGCGGTCGCCAATCATCAAGGTGCTGGCCGGGTCCAGGCCTTCTTCGGCCATCAGGTGGGCGATCAGCTCGACCTTGTGGGTGCGGGTGCCGTCCAGCTCGCTGCCGTAGATCAGCTTGAAGTGCCGGGCGAAATCAAAGTGCCTGGCGATCTCCCGGGCAAATACCCACGGCTTGGACGTGGCCACATACAGCTGGCGGCCCTGGCCATTCAGCTGCTCAAGCAGCGGTATCACGCCGTCGAACACGCGGTTTTCGTACAGGCCGGTGACCTTGAAACGCTCACGGTAGAAATTCACTGCCTCCCAGGCCTTCGCCTCGTCGAAGCCATAAAACTGCATGAACGCCTGCAGCAGCGGTGGGCCGATGAAGTGCTCAAGTTTTGTCAGGTCCGGTTCATCGATCCCCAGTTTGGCAAGGGCGTACTGGATCGAGCGCGTGATGCCTTCGCGCGGGTCGGTGAGGGTGCCATCGAGGTCGAACAAAACGGTTTGGTAATGCATGGGTGTCCTTGTCATTGGTCGAAGCCTTCGGCCAGGTGCAGGTCTTTGAGCTTCACGTAGTTCGCGGCGCTGTAGGTGAAAAACGCCCGTTCCTTGTCAGTCAGCGCGCGGACCTGTTTAACCGGGCTGCCGACATACAAAAAACCGCTCTCGAGTTTCTTGCCCGGCGGCACCAGGCTGCCGGCGCCGATGATCACGTCGTCTTCCACCACGGCGCCGTCCATCACAATGCTGCCCATGCCGATCAGAATCCGGCTGCCCACCGTGCAGCCATGCAGCATGACCTTGTGGGCAATGGTCACATCGTCGCCGATCAGCAGCGGGAAACCATCAGGATTGAAGGGCCCTGCGTGAGTAATGTGCAGCACGCAGCCGTCTTGCACGCTGGTACGGGCACCGATGCGGATGCGGTGCATGTCGCCGCGGATCACCGTCAGCGGCCATACCGAACTGTCGGCGCCAATTTCGACGTCGCCAATCACCACCGCCGATGCATCGACGAAAGCCCCGGCGGCCAAGGCCGGCGTGTGATTCTGGTAGGTGCGAAGGGTCACGATAGGCTCTCTCTCTTCTGCTGATAGCTGCGGTGGGCGTTGATTGTAATTAAGATGGCCCCATCTTTGTTCTTACATGTTTCTTCAGCCAAGGTGCCAACCGTGAGCGCGAACAACCCGCTTCTGCAGTCCTACGACCTGCCGCCGTTCTCGGCGATCCGTGCCGAGCACGTGCAGCCGGCCATCGAACAGATCCTCGCCGACAACCGCGTCGCCATCGAAGGCATCCTGCAAAGCCAGGGTAAAAATCCTACCTGGGCCGGGCTGATCCTGGCCATGGACGAACTCAATGACCGCCTGGGCGCCGCCTGGAGCCCGGTCAGCCACCTGAATGCCGTGTGCAACAGCGCCGAACTGCGCGAAGCATACGAGGCGTGCTTGCCGGCACTGAGCGCCTATTCCACCGAAATGGGCCAGAACCGTGAGCTGTTCCAGGCCTTCGAAGCCTTGGCCAACAGCCCGGAAGCCGCCGGCTTCGACGTGGCGCAAAAAACCATTCTGGAACACTCGCTGCGCGACTTCCGCCTGTCGGGTATCGATTTGCCGCCGGAGCAGCAAAAACGCTACGCAGAGGTGCAGAGCAAGCTGTCGGAGTTGGGCAGCAAGTTCTCCAACCAATTGCTCGACGCCACCCAGGCCTGGACCAAGCACGTCACTGACGAAGCGACCCTCGCCGGCCTGACCGATTCGGCCAAGGCGCAAATGGCGGCCGCAGCGCAGGCCAAAGGCCTCGACGGCTGGCTGATCACCCTGGAGTTCCCGAGCTACTACGCGGTAATGACCTACGCCCACGACCGCGCCCTGCGTGAAGAAATCTACGCGGCCTACTGCACCCGTGCATCGGACCAGGGCCCGAATGCCGGCCAGAACGATAACGGCCCGGTCATGGAACAGATCCTCGACCTGCGTCAGGAGCTCGCGCAACTGTTGGGCTTCGCCTCGTTCTCCGAACTGAGCCTGGCCACCAAAATGGCCGAGTCCAGTGACCAGGTACTGAGCTTCCTGCGCGACCTGGCCAAGCGCAGCAAGCCGTTTGCCACCCAGGACCTGCAACAGCTCAAGGCCTATGCCGCCGAACAAGGCTGCCCGGACCTGCAAAGCTGGGACAGCGGTTTCTACGGCGAAAAGCTGCGTGAACAACGCTACAGCGTGGCCCAGGAAGCCCTGCGCGCGTACTTCCCGATCGACAAGGTACTCAGCGGCTTGTTCGCCATTGTGCAGCGTCTGTACGGCATCGAAATCGCCGAGCAGAAAGGCTTCGACACCTGGCACCCGGACGTTCGCCTGTTTGAAATCAAGGAAAACGGCCAGCACGTCGGCCGCTTCTTCTTCGACCTGTATGCCCGCGCCAACAAGCGTGGCGGTGCCTGGATGGACGGCGCCCGCGACCGTCGCCGCACCATTGATGGCGTGCTGCAAAGCCCGGTGGCCAACCTGGTGTGCAACTTCACCCCGGCTGACAGCGGCAAGCCGGCCCTGCTGACCCACGATGAAGTGACTACGCTGTTCCACGAATTCGGCCACGGCCTGCATCACCTGTTGACCCGTGTTGAACACGCCGGCGTGTCCGGCATCAACGGCGTGGCCTGGGATGCGGTGGAGTTGCCGAGCCAGTTCATGGAGAACTGGTGCTGGGAGCCGGAAGGCCTGGCGCTGATTTCCGGCCACTATGAAACCGGTGAGCCGCTGCCACAGGACCTGTTGCAAAAGATGCTTGCGGCGAAAAATTTCCAGTCCGGGCTGATGATGGTTCGCCAGCTGGAATTCTCGTTGTTCGACTTTGAACTGCACGCCACCCACGGCGACGGTCGCAGTGTGTTGCAGGTGCTTGAAGGCGTGCGTGACGAGGTGTCAGTGATGCGCCCGCCCGCCTACAACCGCTTCCCCAATAGCTTCGCGCACATCTTCGCCGGCGGTTACGCGGCGGGTTACTACAGCTACAAGTGGGCGGAAGTGTTGTCGGCCGATGCCTTCTCCAAGTTCGAAGAAGACGGCGTACTCAACGCCGAGACGGGCCGGGCGTTCCGCGAGGCGATCCTGGCCCGTGGTGGTTCCCAGGCGCCGATGGTGCTGTTCGTCGACTTCCGCGGACGTGCGCCGTCGATTGACGCACTCTTGCGCCACAGCGGCCTGAGTGAGGACGCGGCAGCATGAGTGAGGGGCCTGTGAAAACCAAAAAACGCTTTATCGCCGGGGCGGTCTGCCCGGCGTGCAGCGAGCCGGACAAGTTGATGATGTGGAGCGAGAACGACGTGCCGCACCGCGAATGCGTGGCCTGCGGTTATTCCGACACGCTCAATGAGCAAGGTCTGTCAGTGCCCAAGGAGTTGGGTACACGGGTAAATACCTCGGCGCTGAAAGCACCGGACCCCAAGGTACAAGCAGTGCAGTTCTTCCCTAATCCGAAGCTGAAAAAAGACTGACCACCCAGCGCTCCCTTAGCCGACGGCTCAGGGAGCGATGACCAGCGCTGTTTTTTCCTGGCCCGGGTCAATAGCGTTGTCAGCCGTATTCAGCCAGCTTTTCATCGAGCACAGTGCAAAAGCGCTGGTGCTGCATTCCCCGTTGGCCAGTGCAGTGCGCAACTTGTCGACATCAGCCTTCATCATGTAGCGAACGCCGTCCTTGAAGCCATTACTGGCGCCGAAGCCACCCAAGGTCATTTCGTTCAGCGCGTCTTCCTTGCTCCATCCCTGAATCACCACGCGGTACATCGCCGCCATCAGGCCTGTGCGGTCGGAACCGTGCTTGCAGTGCATCAACACCGGGCCGTTGGCTTCGGCGTCCTGGATGGCACGCAACGCGGCGAGCACGTCGGCGTCGTCAACGTGGTTTGTGCGGTAAGACAATTGCACCTGGTTGATCGCGGGTGATTTCAGCCAGTCGGCGTCGGATTCCGGCAGAAAGTTGATCACCGTGCCGATCTTGAGTTGTTCAAGTACAGGCACAGCACTGCTGTCTGGCAGCGCGCTGCGGTAAAGCGTGGGCGTCATCTGGTACAGATTGTATTGGTTGCCCACCGGCTGGGCCCATTCCGGCGAGCGAATGGGCGTGAGTTCTTCGGCCTGGGTAGGGACGGTGGAGAACATCGCCATGAACACGAGGCCGAGGGCAGGCAGCAATTGATTCTTGAACATGTGCGATGTGACCGAATAGGTAAAGGGCCGATGAGCTCCAGATTCACCTACATGGGGTCAACGTCGTGTGAGGTACTCGTCAAAGAATCGTGAATAAGCCGGCTGCCAGTCTGTTTTTTCCCGCTGAATCGATTCTCCTGGATGCTTAGGCTGCTATCCTTTGTAACTATTGATTGCTGCTGTGTTCTATCTTTTTGGGTCCTTTGGATCCCATTTACCGCCAATACTATAAGTCGCTCCCAGAAGCGGCTGATAAATCCGTGACCACATGATGAGGTGCCACCATGTCTGATCAAGATCAAGACAACCCCCGGCGTGAGTTTTTGCGCAAATCCTTGACCTTGATCCCGGTGGTCACTGTCGCCAGCACGGGCCTGGGCGGTTCGATGCTGATGGCGGTTCCGGAGCCGGTTCAAGCCAGCCCCGAGAAAACGCCTGTCAGCGGCAAGGCCTACGAGCCGAGCTATTTCACTGCCGAGGAATGGGCCTTTATCAACGCAGCCGTTGCCCGCCTGATCCCGGCGGACGACCAGGGCCCAGGCGCTTTGGAAGCCGGCGCGCCGGAATACATCGACCGCCAGATGAACACGCCTTACGCAGCGGGCGCGCTGTGGTTCATGCAAGGCCCGTTCAATGCCGACGCGCCGCCTGAAATGGGCTGGCAGAGCAAATTGGTGCCCAAGGAAATCTATCGCCTGGGCATTGCTGCCACGGATGCCTGGTCCAAAGCGATGAACGGTAAGCTATTTGCCGAGCAAGACAGCGCTACCCAGGAAAAGTTGCTTCAGCGTCTGGAAGCCGGTGACGCACAGTTCGACAGCGTTCCGCCGAAGATTTTTTTCAATCTGTTGCTGCAAAACACCAAGGAAGGGTTCTTCTGCGACCCGGTCCACGGTGGCAACAAAGGCATGGTCGGCTGGACCATGATCGGCTTCCCCGGCGCCCGCGCCGATTTCATGGATTGGGTTGAACGCAACGAACAATACCCCTTCCCGGCTGTTTCGATCCGTGGCGAGAGGGCGTAAACGTGGCGACCATCATGAAGAAAGTGGATGCAGTGATCGTGGGCTTTGGCTGGACCGGAGCGATCATGGCCAAGGAGCTGACGGAAGCTGGCCTTAACGTGGTAGCGCTGGAGCGCGGCCCGATGCAGGACACCTACCCCGACGGCAACTATCCCCAGGTCATCGACGAACTGACCTACAGCGTGCGTAAAAAACTCTTCCAGGACATCTCCAAGGAAACCGTCACCATTCGCCATAGCGTGAATGATGTCGCCATGCCCAACCGTCAGCTCGGTGCCTTCCTGCCTGGCAACGGTGTGGGCGGTGCTGGTCTGCACTGGTCCGGGGTGCACTTTCGGGTAGACCCGATCGAGTTGCGCATGCGCAGCCATTACGAAGAGCGCTACGGGAAAAACTTCATTCCCAAGGACATGACTATTCAGGATTTCGGCGTCAGCTATGAAGAGCTGGAGCCGTTTTTCGACTATGCCGAGAAAGTCTTCGGCACCTCCGGGCAAGCCTGGACGGTGAAGGGGCAGTTGGTGGGCGAAGGCAAGGGTGGTAACCCTTATGCACCGGATCGCTCGAATCATTTTCCGTTGGAATCGCAGAAGAACACCGTCTCTGCACAGCTGTTCCAGAAGGCCGCCACCGCCGTGGGGTACAAGCCCTACAACCTGCCCTCCGCGAATACGTCGGGGCCGTACACCAACCCCTACGGCGCACAAATGGGCCCGTGCAACTTCTGCGGCTTCTGCAGCGGTTATGTCTGCTACATGTATTCCAAGGCTTCGCCGAACGTGAACATCCTGCCGGCATTGCGCCAGGAGCCCAAGTTCGAACTGCGGCCCAATTCCCACGTGCTGAAGGTCAACCTCGACAGCACCAAGCGCAAGGCCACCGGCGTGACGTATGTCGACGCCCAAGGGCGCGAATGCGAGCAGCCAGCGGACCTGGTGATCCTCGGTTCCTTCCAGTTCAACAACGTGCGCCTGATGCTGTTGTCGGGCATCGGCAAACCCTACGACCCGATCTCCGGCGAGGGCGTGGTGGGCCGCAACTTCGCCTACCAGAACATGGCTACGATCAAGGTGTTCTTCGACAAGGACGTGCACACCAACAATTTCATCGGTGCCGGCGGCAATGGCGTGGCGATCGATGACTTCAACGCCGACAATTTCGACCACGGGCCTCATGGTTTCGTGGGCGGTTCGCCGATGTGGGTCAACCAGGCGGGCAGCCGGCCGATTGCCGGCACCTCCAACCCACCGGGCACCCCGGCCTGGGGCAGCGCCTGGAAGCGCGCCACCGCCGACTATTACACCCACCAAGTGTCGATGGATGCCCACGGCGCTCATCAATCCTACCGTGGCAACTACCTCGACCTGGACCCGGTTTACCGCGATGCCTACGGTATGCCGCTGCTGCGCATGACCTTCGACTGGCAGGAAAACGACATCAAGATGAACCGCTTCATGGTCGACAAAATGAGCAAGGTTGCCGAAGCGATGAACCCCAAGGCTATCGCCTTGCTGGGCAAAAAGGTCGGCGAGCACTTCAATACCGCGGCTTACCAGACCACCCACCTCAACGGTGGCGCAATCATGGGCACCGACCCGAAAACCAGCGCCTTGAACCGCTACTTGCAGTGCTGGGACGTGCACAACGTATTTGTCCCTGGCGCTTCCGCGTTCCCACAAGGCTTGGGCTACAACCCTACGGGCCTGGTGGCGGCATTGACCTACTGGTCGGCGCGGGCGATTCGCGAGCAGTACCTGAAAAACCCCGGCCCATTGGTTCAGGCATAAGGAGCGATGACCATGAAAGCATTTGTTATTGCGTCCCTGGCCTTGTTCAGCAGTTGCTCGGTAAGTGCGGCCGACACCGATTTGGTCAAACAGGGTGAATACCTGGCGCGCGCCGGTGACTGCGTGGCCTGCCACACCGCCAAGGGTGGCAAGCCGTTCGCCGGTGGCCTGCCGATGGAAACGCCGATCGGCACTATTTACTCCACCAACATCACCCCGGATAAAACCGGCCTGGGCGACTACAGCTTCGAAGACTTCGACCAGGCCGTGCGCCATGGCGTCGCCAAGAACGGTAGTACCCTTTACCCGGCGATGCCCTACCCGTCTTACGCGCGTGTCAGCGAAAGCGACATGCAGGCGCTGTATGCGTACTTCATGAAGGGCGTGGAGCCGGTGGCGCAGGTGAACAAGGACAGCGATATTCCCTGGCCATTGAGCATGCGCTGGCCGCTGGCTGGCTGGCGCTGGATGTTCGCGCCCAAGGTCGAGGATTATCAGGCCCAGGCGGGCGCCGACCCGGTGATCAGCCGTGGTGCGTATCTGGTGGAAGGCCTCGGGCATTGCGGCGCCTGCCATACGCCACGGGCGCTGACCATGCAGGAAAAATCCCTGAGTGCGTCGGATGGCAGTGCTTTCCTGTCCGGCAGCGCACCGCTGGAAGGCTGGATTGCCAAGAGCCTGCGCGGTGACCACAAGGACGGCCTGGGCAGCTGGAGCGAAGAACAGTTGGTGCAATTCCTCAAGACCGGCCGCAGCGATCGCAGCGCAGTGTTTGGCGGCATGAGCGACGTTGTCGTCCACAGCATGCAGTACATGTCGCAACAGGACCTGACGGCTATCGCCCGTTACCTCAAGAGCCTGCCGGCGGTGGACCCCAAGGATCAGCCGCACCAGTACGACAAGCAGGTGGCCGACGCGCTGTGGAAGGGCGATGACAGCAAGCCCGGCGCCTCGGTGTACATCGACAACTGCGCAGCCTGCCACCGTACCGACGGCCATGGCTACACCCGAGTATTCCCGGCGCTGGCGGGCAACCCGGTGTTGCAGACGGCCGATGCCACCTCGCTGATCAACATCGTGTTGAACGGCGGTACGTTGCCGGCGACTCACACGGCGCCTTCGACCTTCACCATGCCGGCATTTGCCTGGCGGTTGTCGGATCAGGAAGTGGCGGATGTCGTCAGTTTCGTGCGGGGCAGTTGGGGCAACAAAGGTGCGCCGGTAAAAGCCAGTGACGTGGCGAACCTGCGCAAGAACGATATGCAAACCACCTCTGGCGATGACCTTGGCCAGGTGACCTCCAAGCATTGATTGGAGGTTGGCCGCCCAACGGCACTGGTCAGAAACCTTGCGCCTCTATACTGTATAAAAAAACAGTATAGAGGCGCTTTCATGTCTACTCCTCTGCCGCCTCGCGGGCGCGGCACGGCCACCAACCTGCACAACCGTTTTGCGCCCACCGTCAGCGTGGCGGAAGACGACGGTTGGTATCAGGAAGTGCCACAGACCCAGGGCACTGAAGTCCGTATCGAAACCGCGAAAACCATCATCACCCGCAACAGCTCGCCGGATATCCCGTTTGACCGGGCGATCAACCCGTATCGCGGCTGCGAGCATGGCTGTATCTACTGCTATGCGCGGCCCAGCCATGCCTATTGGGACTTGTCGCCGGGGCTGGATTTCGAAACCAAGCTGATCGCCAAGACCAACGCCGCCGACGTGCTGGAGCAACAACTGTCGAAACCGGGCTACACCTGCGCACCGATCAACCTGGGCTCCAATACCGACCCGTACCAGCCCATCGAGCGCGAGTACAAGATCACCCGCCAAACCCTCCAAGTGCTGCTGCGTTATCGCCACCCGGTAACCATCATTACCAAGGGCTCGCTGATCCTGCGCGACCTCGACCTGTTGACCGAGCTGGCGCAGCAGCGACTGGTGGCGGTGATGATCAGCCTTACCAGCCTGGACGACGAGCTCAAGCGCATCCTCGAACCTCGCACGGCTGCGCCCAAGGCCCGGTTGCGGGCGATTCGGGTGATGCGTGAGGCGGGGATCCCGGTAGGCGTGCTGTGTTCGCCGATGATCCCGATGATCAACGACAGCGAGCTGGAGAGCCTGCTGACCGAAGCCCATGCCGCGGGTGCACAAAGCGCGGCGTACATGATGCTGCGCCTGCCCCTGGAAGTGGCGCCGCTGTTTGAGGAATGGCTGGCGGCCCATTACCCGCAGCGGGCGGCCCATGTGATGAGCCTGGTGCGGCAGGTGCGTGGCGGTGAGGTCTATGACAGTCGCTTCGGGGTACGCATGCGCGGCGAAGGGCCGTTTGCCGATCTGTTGGCGCAACGTTTCGCCAAGGCGATCAAGCGATTGGGGCTCAACCGCCGGGAAGGGTTTAACCTGGACTGCACGGCGTTTTGCCCGCCGGGCAGGCAGATGGCATTGTTGTAGACTGTTGGGTAAAACTCACTGTCTTGTAGGAATAGTCGCGTTTTGATATCAATGAAAGCCCCGATCTAGAGCGGTTCATTCAGTTTGAGTTAAGTTTCGGCGGGTACCTTGTTTATCGAGTGACTAGTGAGTCGGATTCGCACCTTCCAGGTTTCTCCAACTATTCCAATGGTGCGACGCTGGACGAAACGCAAAGCTCCCCTACTCCAACCCAGAGGATGAATCATGAGTGACAAGGATAAACAGCCGTTGGCTGCGTCGGCTTCAGCCCCTCACGAGGCGGAGTCCGCCGATGCAGCGCTGCAGCACATCGTTGAAGGCTTTTTGCATTTCCACAACGAGATCTTTCCGCAGCAGGAAGAACTCTTCAAAAAACTCGCCACGGCCCAGAGCCCACGGGCGATGTTCATTACCTGCGCCGACTCGCGCATCGTTCCCGAACTGATCACCCAAAGCTCCCCGGGGGATTTGTTCGTGACCCGTAACGTCGGCAATGTCGTACCGCCTTATGGGCAGATGAACGGCGGTGTTTCCACGGCCATCGAGTACGCGGTACTGGCCCTGGGCGTGCAGCACATCATCATTTGCGGCCACTCCGACTGCGGCGCCATGCGCGCGGTGCTCAACCCCCAAAGCCTGGAAAAAATGCCCACGGTAAAGGCCTGGCTGCGCCACGCCGAGGTCGCCAAGACCATGGTCCAGGACAACTGCGACTGCGCCAACGAACACGAAAGCATGCATGTGCTGACCGAAGAAAACGTGATCGCCCAGCTGCAGCACCTGCGCACGCACCCGTCGGTGGCCTCGCGCATGGCCAACGGGCATTTGTTTATCCATGGCTGGGTCTATGACATCGAGACCAGCGAAATCAGGGCATACGATGCGGATCAGGCAGCGTTCCTGCCATTGAACGGTACTCAACCGATCCCCTCCGCGACGCCTAAAGCGCGCTTCTAAAACATCCCCTGTCGGGTAACGCGATGGCTGCCATTCGAGCAGCCAGGCCTTGCCACGCCCGGCGAATGCCTCGGGAGAGTCATCATGCGTGCTGCTCAATTAAAAGCTGTACTGCCGCGGGAGCTGTTGGCCTCCGTGGTTGTGTTTCTGGTCGCCCTGCCGCTGTGCATGGGGATCGCCATCGCATCAGGGATGCCGCCGGCCAAAGGCCTGATCACCGGGATCATCGGTGGGCTGGTAGTGGGTTGGTTGGCGGGGTCGCCGCTGCAAGTCAGCGGCCCGGCTGCCGGGTTGGCGGTGTTGGTGTTCGAGCTGGTGCGTCAGCATGGCATGGCCATGCTCGGGCCGATCCTGTTGCTGGCGGGCTTCCTGCAACTGGTGGCCGGGCGCCTGCGGCTGGGTTGCTGGTTTCGCGTGACCGCGCCTGCTGTGGTGTACGGGATGCTGGCGGGGATCGGCGTGCTGATTGTCCTGTCGCAAGTGCATGTGATGCTCGACGGCGTGCCAAAACCTTCGGGGCTGGATAACCTCGCCGGGTTTCCGGCAGCGTTGGTCCAAGCGATTCCTTCCCTCGGCGGCGGGCTTGGCTGGCAGGCCGGTTTGCTCGGGTTGGCGACGATTCTGGTGATGTGGCTGTGGGACAAGTTCCGTCCGCAAAAGCTGCGCTTCGTGCCCGGCGCCCTGCTCGGCGTGGGCTTGGCGACCGTCACCAGCCTGGTGCTGGCGTTGCAGGTCAAGCGTGTAGAGGTGCCGGAAAACCTGGCGGATGCCATCGACTGGCTGCGCCCCAGCGACTTACTCAACCTCGCGGATCCCAATCTATTGATCGCGGCCTTTGCGGTGGCGTTTATCGCCAGTGCTGAAACCCTGCTGTCGGCGGCGGCAGTTGACCGTATGCACAGTGGCCAGCGTTCCGATTTCGACAAGGAATTGTCGGCGCAGGGCGTGGGCAACATGTTGTGTGGCCTGGTCGGCGCCTTGCCGATGACGGGTGTGATCGTGCGCAGTTCGGCCAACGTCCAGGCTGGCGCTACCACGCGTTTGTCGGCGATGTTTCACGGCTTGTGGCTGCTGGCGTTCGTATTGCTGCTGTCCAGCGTGCTGCAAAGCATTCCGGTGGCGAGCCTGGCGGGCGTGCTGGTGTACACCGGGATCAAGCTGGTGGACATGAAGGCGTTTCGTGGCCTGGCGCGTTATGGGCGAATGCCGATGTTTACCTACGCGGCGACGGCCCTGGCAATCATCCTTACCGACTTGCTGACGGGTGTGTTGGTGGGCTTCGGATTGACGCTGGTGAAGCTGGCGTTCAAGGCTTCACGCTTGAAAATAAGCCTGATCGACCTGCCGCAGGACGGCGAGATGGAGTTGCGATTGACCGGGGCGGGGACCTTTCTCAAGGTGCCGGCATTGACCCAGGTGCTGTCGACGGTACCCGCCGGGACCACCTTGCACGTGCCGCTCAGTAACCTGAGTTACATCGACCACTCCTGCCTTGAATTGCTGGAGGAATGGGGGCGCGCCAATGCGGCCAAGGGCTCGAAGCTGATGATCGAGGCGCGGGGGTTAAAGCGCAGGTTGGAAGGCCGGGTGCGGACGACCACCGGGATTGGGTCAGCTGCCGTGTGAACTATATATAACCCTGTGGGAGCCGGGCTTGCCCGCGATGGCGATAGATCAGTCAAAAATATATTGGCTGATACACCGGCATCGCGGGCAAGCTCGCTCCCACATTTGATTTATGCAGGTCGGGACATTCAGGCTGGCTGGTCCAGCTCAAGCCCCACGCCCAACTGCCGCGACAGGCACGGCCAGCGCTTCCACGCGGCTTCCGTGTGCGGGCTCTTGAGCTTGTCGCGGTACGCCTCGACCGACTCCAGCGCAAAGCTTTCTTCGTTGAGCATCTCATCCACCGCGTGGTGCACCGCTTCATCCAGTCGATTGGCAAACGTCTCGCCGATCAATTGGTGAGCAATCACGTTAGCCACGGTGGTATCCAGCGGAATCAACGGCTGGCCGAAATGCTTGATGTACAGGTCGTTGACCTCTTCCACCAGGCGATGCGCCAGGTAAGCCTCGTCCAGCAAACCGTCCAGGCCTTCATGCCCGGCCAGGATCGCTGGCGGCTGCAGGAAGAAATGCTCGGCGATTTTCAGCACCGGCTTGATCTGGCTTTCAATACCGGCTTCGCGGGCGACATCGTTGGCCGCATCCAGCAAATCCGGGACCTGGTCGATGTAGGCGCTGACAAAACGCGTCATCACGCCCTTGGCGTCGACATCCGGCAGGGAAATCGCCGGGTGCAGGTGCGGTAACTGGACTTCCAGCTGTTGAGCAAGCTGGCCAGTGCTGGATTCGTGTTGATGTGCACGGGAAATCTGCTCGCGCAATGCGGCGGTGTTCATGAAAGCTCCAGTGATGCAGGCGTAGGAAATAGGGAGAGCATAAGGTAGCTCGTTTATACGAGAGCCTAAGACGCATTTGTCATAATTATTTCATGGTTATGCGCTGGCGTTATATCAAATCGCCATCGTTCGTCGGATAACACGCGCCATCGGTCCTGTTGTGTGGTCCGTTTCTTCATTTTCGTTCATTTGCCCGATCACATTGCGGGGTGGCGGTCGCTGTCTATACTCGATTTTGTACGCAATTAGCTGATGACGCCCGACTGCATGAGCAGGCAAGGCTTAGCGGTTGTAAGCAGTATGGAAGCCGCTCCCTTGGCCGCAGGTGCAAACCGGCGGGATAACAAGAACGATAAGGGGAACCCGCAATGACGCGACATCCACATGTTTGGATGGGCCTACTGTTGTGGTCAGTATTCGGCCAGGCGCACGCCGCCTGGACAACGAATATGGCGCCAGGGGCCACTGAAGTCAGCCACGCCGTGTTTGACCTGCACATGACCATTTTCTGGATCTGTGTGGCGATTGGCATCGTCGTGTTTGGCGCGATGTTCTGGTCGATGATCGTTCACCGGCGCTCCACGGGCCAGGTGGCAGCCAAATTCCACGAAAGCACGACGGTAGAGATTCTCTGGACCGTGGTGCCCTTGCTGATCCTGGTGGCCATGGCCATTCCGGCCACCAAGACACTGATCAACATCTACGACAGCACCGAGTCGGATATCGATATCCAGGTCACCGGCTACCAGTGGAAGTGGCATTACAAATACCTGGGCCAGGACGTCGAGTTCTTCAGCAACCTGGCCACGCCTGCCGAGCAGATCCATAACCAGGCCGTCAAAGGCGAGCATTACCTGTTGGAAGTCGACCAGCCGCTGGTGCTGCCGGTGGGCGCCAAGGTGCGTTTCCTGGTGACCGCCGCCGACGTGATCCACTCCTGGTGGGTGCCGGCGTTTGCGGTGAAGCGTGATGCGATTCCCGGTTTTGTCAACGAGGCCTGGACCCGGGTCGAGAAGCCCGGCATCTACCGTGGCCAGTGCGCCGAACTGTGCGGCAAGGACCACGGCTTCATGCCGATCGTGGTGGAGGTCAAGTCCAAGGCCGACTACGACACCTGGCTCGGCGAGCGCAAGGCAGAAGCCGCCAAGCTCAAGGAATTGACCTCCAAGGAATGGACCCTGGATGAGCTGGTGGCCCGTGGCGACAAGATCTACCACACCACTTGCGTGGCCTGTCACCAGGCTGAAGGCCAGGGCTTGCCGCCGATGTTCCCGGCGCTCAAAGGCTCGCCGATTGCTACCGGGCCCAAGGAAGACCACTTGCACCGCGTGTACTTCGGCAAGCCCGGCACCGCCATGGCGGCGTTCGGCAAGCAACTGTCGGAAGTCGATATTGCGGCGGTCGTGACCTACGAACGTAACGCCTGGGGCAACAACAAAGGCGACATGGTCACTCCTAAAGATGTGCTGGCTTTGAAACAGGCGCAAAGCAAATGACTTCCTTCATTGCGTATTCCCTGAACCGTCCCGCCCACTCGTTCGCAGGAGAAAAGCCATGAGCGCAGTGATCGATGACCACGGTCATGCCGGTGACCACGCCCACGGCCCCGCCAAGGGCTTGATGCGCTGGGTGCTGACCACCAACCACAAAGACATCGGGACCATGTACCTGTGGTTCAGCTTCGCGATGTTCCTGCTCGGCGGCTCGTTCGCCATGGTGATCCGCGCTGAGCTGTTCCAGCCGGGCCTGCAGATCGTGGAGCCGGCGTTCTTTAACCAGATGACCACCATGCACGGCCTGGTAATGGTGTTCGGTGCGGTGATGCCGGCGTTTGTCGGCCTGGCCAACTGGATGATCCCGTTGATGATCGGCGCGCCCGACATGGCCTTGCCGCGCATGAACAACTTCAGCTTCTGGCTGCTGCCGGCGGCGTTCCTGATGCTGGTTTCCACCCTGTTCATGCCCGGCGGCGGGCCGAACTTCGGCTGGACCTTCTACGCCCCACTCTCGACCACCTACGCGCCGGAAAGCGTGACGTTCTTCATCTTCGCCATCCACTTGATGGGCATCAGTTCGATCATGGGCGCGATCAACGTGATCGCCACCATCCTGAACTTGCGCGCTCCCGGCATGACGTTGATGAAAATGCCGCTGTTCGTCTGGACCTGGCTGATCACTGCGTTCCTGTTGATCGCGGTAATGCCGGTGCTGGCGGGTTGCGTGACCATGATGCTGATGGACATCCACTTCGGCACCAGCTTCTTCAGTGCCGCAGGTGGTGGTGACCCGGTGTTGTTCCAGCATGTGTTCTGGTTCTTCGGGCACCCTGAGGTGTACATCATGATCCTGCCGGCCTTCGGCGCCGTCAGTTCCATCATCCCGACCTTCTCGCGCAAGCCGCTGTTCGGCTACACCTCGATGGTGTACGCCACGGCGAGCATCGCGTTCCTGTCGTTCATCGTGTGGGCGCACCACATGTTTGTGGTGGGCATACCGCTGGTGGGCGAGCTGTTCTTCATGTACGCCACGCTGCTGATCGCGGTGCCGACGGGGGTGAAGGTATTCAACTGGGTCAGCACCATGTGGCAAGGCTCGCTGACCTTCGAGACGCCGATGCTGTTCGCCGTGGCCTTCGTGATTCTGTTCACCATTGGCGGTTTCTCCGGGTTGATGCTGGCCATCGCCCCGGCGGACTTCCAGTACCACGACACCTACTTTGTGGTGGCGCATTTCCATTACGTACTGGTGCCTGGCGCGATCTTCGGGATCTTCGCCTCGGCCTACTACTGGCTGCCGAAATGGACCGGCCACATGTACGACGAAACCTTGGGCAAGCTGCACTTCTGGTTGTCGTTCGTGGGGATGAACATGGCGTTCTTCCCGATGCACTTTGTAGGACTTGCTGGCATGCCGCGTCGGGTACCGGACTACAACCTGCAGTTCGCCGACTTCAACATGGTCTCCTCCATCGGTGCCTTCACTTTTGGCGCGACGCAGATCTTCTTCCTGTTCATCGTCATCAAGTGCATCCGTGGCGGCCCGCCTGCGCCGGCCAAGCCGTGGGATGGCGCCGAAGGGCTGGAGTGGAGCATCCCTTCGCCTGCGCCGTACCACACCTTCACCACACCGCCGGAGGTCAAATGAACACCTCCCTATCCTGTGGGAGCTGGCTTGCCTGCGTTGGCATCACTTCGGTGTACCTGAAAGACCGAGTTGCCAGCATCGCAGGCAAGCCAGCTCCCACAGAAAGGCCATTCACAGAACATTCAATCGCAGGTGGCCACCATGCTTGAGTCCGTGCCTATCAAGCGCCTGGTCACGCGGCTGCTGATCCTGGTGGTGGCAATGTTCGCCTTCGGCTTTGCCCTGGTGCCTATCTACGACGTGATGTGCAAGGCGTTCGGCATCAACGGCAAGACCGCCGGGCAGTACGAAGGCGAGCAGGTGGTGGACCCGACGCGGCAGGTGCGCGTGCAGTTCCTGTCCACCAATGCCATCGACATGGTCTGGGAGTTCCATTCCAAGGCCGACGAGGTGGTGGTCAACCCCGGCGCGGTCACCGAGATGCTGTTCGTGGCCTACAACCCCACCGACAAACCGATGACCGCCCAGGCGGTGCCGAGTATTTCGCCTGCCGAGGCGGCGATGTACTTCCACAAGACCGAGTGTTTTTGCTTCACCCAGCAAGTGCTACAGCCAGGTCAGCGCATAGAGATGCCGGTGCGCTTCATTGTCGACCGCGACATGCCCAAGGATGTGAAGCATTTGACCCTGGCGTACACGCTGTTCGATATCACCGCGCGCCAACCGCCCGTGGCTGTCCATACCGGCGGCTAGGCGTTGCTTGCGGGCTCGATTAGGAGAACGAATACATGTCGACTCATGATACGTACTACGTACCAGCGCAAAGCAAATGGCCAATAATTGCCACGCTGGGCATGCTGATTACGGTGTTCGGGCTGGCTACCTGGTTCAACGACCTGAAGGCGGCACGCCCGGAATCCCACGGCCCACTGATCTTTTTCGTCGGCGGCCTGCTGCTGGCCTACATGATGTTTGGCTGGTTCGGCGCGGTGATCAAGGAGAGCCGCGCCGGGTTGTACAGTTCGCAGATGGACCGCTCGTTTCGCTGGGGCATGACCTGGTTCATCTTTTCCGAGGTGATGTTCTTCATCGCGTTTTTTGGCGCGCTGTTTTATGTGCGGCACATGTCGGCGCCGTGGCTGGCGGGCGAAGGCTCAAAAGGCGTTGCCCACATGCTGTGGCCGAACTTCGAATTTGCCTGGCCGCTGCTGAACAATCCTGACCCAAAACTGTTTCCGGCGCCCAAGGGCACCATCAGCCCGTGGGGCTTGCCGCTGATCAACACGATCTTGCTGGTCAGCTCCAGCGTGACCATCACCATTGCTCACCATGCCCTGCGCAAAGGCCATCGCGGCGCGCTGAAGATCTGGCTGGCGATCACGGTGTTGCTGGGTTGGGCATTTCTCGGGTTCCAGGCTGAGGAATATATCCACGCCTATAAAGAGCTGGGCCTGACACTCGGTTCCGGCGTGTATGGCGCGACCTTCTTCATGCTCACGGGTTTTCACGGCGCCCACGTGACCATCGGCACGATCATTTTGTTTGTGATGCTGATGCGCATCCTGAAGGGGCATTTCAATGACGAGCACCAGTTCGGCTTCGAAGCAGCCAGTTGGTATTGGCACTTTGTGGACGTGGTGTGGATCGGGCTGTTTTTCTTCGTTTACGTGCTTTGAGGTGTTTCACCACGGCGCATGAGACACCAGCTGGCCGCTGAAGAACCCCCAGGTGATCAACCCGAGGGTGATCACGGCCAGCACCACACGCACGGTCAAGGCAGTGACGAGGCGGTTGGAGTTGCCCTCGTCCTTGACCAGGAAGAACAAGCCACTGAACAGGCTCACGACGGTAGCAATCAGCATCAGGGCAATGGCTGCTTTGAGCATGGTGGGCTCCGGGGCTCTTTTTTGGAGGGGGCGAGCAATGAGATTCAGTATAGCCAGCGCAGCACTGACTTCTGCGGCAATGCCATGAAACCCTTTCGCCCCGGTATTGCGCCGACGCTGGTGGTGCTCGTGCTGCTGCCGTTGCTGGTGTTTCTCGGCTTTTGGCAGCTGTCACGCGGCCACGAAAAACAGGCGCTGCTGGACACTTACGCCGAACGCCGCGCTGCCGAGCCCATGAGCAGTACGCAATTACAGGCCAGCGAAGATCCGGCGTTCCGTCGTGTGCATTTGCGCGGGCAGTTCGATGCCGAGCACAGCGTGCTGCTGGACAACCGCTTTCGTGACGCCAAGGTGGGTGTGGAGCTGTTGCAGCCTTTCCATGATCAGGCCAGCGGCCAGTGGCTGTTGCTCAATCGTGGCTGGCTGCCCTGGCCGGACCGGCGCACACCGCCGGTTTTCAACACGCCTGAACAACTGCTGAATCTCGACGCCTGGGTCTATGTGGCGCCCGGCGAGACCTTCCAGCTGCATGCCGATCCGGCGGGCGCGAAATGGCCACGATTGCTGACTGCACTGCATCCCGATGCGTTGTGGACCGAGTTGGGCCGCAACGGCTTCGCCTATGAAGTGCGGGCCGAGGCAGGCCTTGGCACTTACGAAACCAACTGGCCCGTGGTCGCCATGGGCCCGGAAAAACACCTGGGCTATGCCGTGCAGTGGTTCGCCATGGCGCTGGCGCTATTCGGTCTTTATCTCTACCTCGGATGGCACAACACAAAGGAGAAGCGCCATGGGAGCGGCCATGAATCCACTCAACATGTCTGACGCGCCGGCAGCGCCCAACCGGCGCAAGGGCCGCTGGCAATTGATCCTGATCCTGCTGATGGTGATCGGCCCGATGGTGCTCGCCACCTTCATGTACAAGCTGCAGTTCTGGGTGCCGGACAGTCGCAGCTACCACGGCGAGATGATCGGCAACGGCCAGACCCGCGCCGACATTGGCGTGCAGGCCGACGAGGATCGCTGGCAACTGCTGGTAACCGCGCCGACTGCCTGCGCCGCTGACTGCCAGCAATTGGTTTACCTGGCTCGCCAGCTGCAAATCGGCCTGGGCCGTGATGCCTCCCGCGCCAGCCACGCCCTGGCCAGCGCGCAGCCGGTAAGCACTGACTACGACGCCAAGCTCAAGGCCCAATACCCGCAACTGCAGCGCTATTCCCTGGACCTTTCGACCTTCAACAAAGGCGCCGCCGCCCAAGGCAGCGGCGATGCCCAGCTGTGGATTGTCGACCCCCACGGCAACTTGGTGTTGCGCTACGACGCCCGGGTCAAGGGCAAGGACCTGCTTAACGACCTGCGCCTGCTGCTGAAACTGTCGAACATCGGATAAGGACACGGTCATGGCCAAACCTGGATTTCGCCTCGCGCTGTTTGCCACCCTGCTGGCCCTGATCGTGGTGCTGCTGGGTGCCTATACCCGACTGACCCACGCGGGCCTCGGTTGCCCGGATTGGCCGGGTTGCTATGGCTTTATCAGCGTGCCGAAAAGCGAAGCCCAGTTGGCCCATGCCGAACTGCATTACCCGGACACGCCGGTAGAGGCGGACAAGGGCTGGAACGAGATGACCCACCGTTACTTCGCCGGGACGTTGGGGCTGCTGATCGTACTGCTGGCGGCGCGCGCCTGGACCCATCGGCATCATCCGGGGCAGCCGCTGAAGCTGCCGTTGTTCTTGCTGGCGGTGGTGTTCGCCCAGGCGGCGTTTGGCATGTGGACGGTGACGCTCAAGCTTTGGCCGCAGGTGGTCACCGGGCATTTATTGGGCGGGTTCGCGACGTTGAGCCTGCTGTTCTTGCTGACGCTGCGCCTGTCTGGCGTGTTGCCGGCGCTGATCGTGCCCAAGCGCTTGCAGTACTGGGCGACGGCCGGGCTGGTACTGGTGATCGGCCAGATTGCGCTGGGTGGATGGGTCAGTTCCAACTATGCGGCGGTGGCCTGTATCGACCTGCCAACCTGTCACGGCCAGTGGTGGCCGGCGGCGGACTTCGCCAATGGCTTCCACCTGACCCAGCATATCGGCCCCAATTACCTCGGCGGGCAACTGGACAGTGATGCGCGTACGGCGATTCACCTTACCCATCGGATTGGCGCGATGCTGGTCACCGTCGTGCTGCTCGGCCTGGCCTGGCAACTCAAGGTGGTCGGCATGACGCGCTTGGCCGGGCTGTTGCTGATCGCCCTGGCGGCGCAAATCTGCCTGGGGTTGAGCAACGTGTATTTCCACCTGCCGCTGCCGATAGCGGTTGCTCATAACGCCGGCGGCGCGGCGTTGCTGCTGACGCTGGTGCTGGTCAATTACCACGCCCGCACCAGCTTGGTCCGGGTGCGGCATCAGTTGCCGTTCGGCTGGCGCTTCAGCCCGCGTAAACACGTGTCGGGCCTCATGACCCTAAAAGGAGAGATGCCATGGCGACCTTGATCGGCGAGCGTCACAGCAAGGCGATCTGGCGTGACTACCTGGAGCTGACCAAGCCAAAAGTGGTGGTGCTGATGCTTATCACCTCGTTGGTGGGCATGTTCCTCGCCACGCGCGCCGGGGTGCCGTGGCCGGTGCTGATTTTCGGCAACCTGGGGATCGCCCTGTGTGCCGGTGGCGCGGCAGCGGTGAACCATGTGGTGGACCGGCGCATCGATGCGCTGATGGCGCGCACCCATAAACGGCCGCTGGCGCAAGGGCGCGTATCGCCCGCGGCGGCGCTGACGTTCGCGATGGTGCTGGCGGTGGCCGGGCTGGCGCTGTTGCTGGCGTTTACCAATCCATTGGCCGCGTGGCTGACCCTGGCTTCGCTGCTGGGCTATGCGGTGATCTACACCGGCTTTCTCAAGCGTGCGACGCCGCAGAACATCGTTATCGGCGGCCTTGCTGGCGCTGCGCCGCCGTTGCTGGGTTGGGTGGCGGTCACCGGCCACGTCAGCGCCGAGCCGTTGCTGCTGGTGCTGATCATCTTCGCCTGGACCCCGCCGCACTTCTGGGCCCTGGCCATTCACCGTAAAGAGGAATACGCCAAGGCCGACATCCCGATGCTGCCGGTGACCCACGGCGAGCATTACACCAAGGTGCATATCCTGCTCTACACCTTCGCCCTGCTGGCGGTCAGCCTGATGCCGTATGTGATCCACATGAGCGGCATGCTTTACCTGGTGTGCGCACTGGTGCTGGGCGGGCGCTTTCTGCAATGGGCCTGGGTGCTGTACCGTGGCAGTCGGCCGCACGCGGCGATCAACACCTTCAAGTACTCTATCGGGTACCTGTTCGCGCTGTTTATCGCCCTGCTCGTAGACCATTACCTATTGTTGAACCTATGACTCGAACTCAAAAAACTGTCTTCATTCTGGTGGCCATTGTCGCGTTGATCATGGGCCTGACCGTCAACAAAGTACTGAGTGGCAAAGGCCAGGGCGACCCTACCGCGCTGATCGACGCCGGCATCATCCTGCTGCCGCAAAGCCGCCAGTTGCCGCCCGTGACCATGACCAACCAGGACGGCCAGCCGGTGGTGGTCAACGAGCTGAAAGGCAAGTGGAGCGTGTTGTTCTTCGGCTACACCTTCTGCCCGGACATCTGCCCGACTACCCTCGCCCAGCTGCGTCAGATCAAGAGCGAGCTGCCGAAAGACGTGGTGGATAAGTTGCAGGTGATTTTGGTCAGCGTTGACCCGAATCGTGATACGCCGGCGCAGCTTAAACAGTACCTGGGCTACTTTGATCCACAGTTTGAAGGCCTGACCGGCGCGAATGTGGAGGATGTGCAGAAGGTTTCGAACGCGGTGAGCATTCCGTTTATTCCAGCGGACACCAGCAAGCCCAACTACACCGTCGACCACAGCGGCAACCTGGCGCTGATCGGGCCCGATGGGACGCAGCGCGGGTTTATCCGGGCGCCGTTGAACAACCAGAAGCTGGTGGCGCAATTTCCGGGGTTGTTGCAGCGTAAGTAAGCCTGTCACTTGTCGTGCTGGCACCATGGCGCAACTGTGGGAGCTGGCTTGCTGTGGTGAGGGGGCTTGCTGTGGTGAGGGGGCTTGTCCCCCGTCGGGTTCACCGCAGATTGATGGGGCTGCTTCGCAGCCCAGCGCGGGGCAAGCCCGCTCACCACAGCAAGCTCGCTCACCACAGTAAGCCCGTTCATCACAGTAAGCGCGCTCCCACATGGGTTATGTGGACGGCATTGAAGCTATGTCGTCGGACTTTTCCCGCAACGTGTAGCGGTTGGCGCGAACTTGTTTGGCGTGCGTCGACTGACTAGTCTTTGCCCTGTCGCTGCAAATTCAGTGACAGGGTGTGGAAGCCCTTATATCGTTAGGCGCACAAAGCGCCACCTAGAGTCAGGCGCTTTTTATCGTCTGTGTTTTATGGTGGTTGTGCGCGGGGCGCTTTCGAGCGCGCCGGGTGCCTAACGTCCCGGTCTTCCACACCTGCGTACAGCCGCCACCCATTACGTGGAAGTAGTGCTTGGCGGCCCCTCAATACGTTAGGAGCCAGACCATGACAACACTTACCCCAGACCCACCCTGCACCCCCGAAGTCTTCACCCGCCATCACCAGCAACTGCACGCCATCCTCATCGATGCCCAAGCCTGGTTCAGCGCCCGCGACATTGGCCACCTGATGGGCCTGCATCTCAACGAAGCCTTGCTGCGCAAGCTCGACCCTGACCAACAACAAACATTAACCGCGACCACTCACGGCCACGCTGAACCCACCCTGATGCTCAGCGAATCAGGCGTGTACGCGATGTTGATCTATCACTACTGCCCGGAAAATCGCGCCCTGCGCCAATGGCTGACTCACGAAGTGGTGCCGGCCCTGCGCGGCAAGCAGCAGGCAAGCGAAAGCCCGGCCCTGAGTTGGCTGGCCTGGTCGACGGTGAGTTTGAGTGTGCTGCGGTGGCGCAATGAGCCGTGGATCCGGCTGCGGGATATGCCCAAGGTGTTGCCGGGCGTGTAGCGCTTGAAACTGTAGGAGCTGGCTTGCCTGCGATACAGGCGGCGCGGTGTTACTGATACACCGCAGCGATGCCATCGCAGGCAAGCCAGCTCCTACATTTGATCTCCAGTGTTTGGGAGATCGGGTTTTCAGCTTTAGATCAGAACGCCGGCAGGATCGCGCCTTTGTACTTCTCGAGAATGAACGCTTTCACTTCCGGTGTATGCAGCGCTGCAACCAGCTTCTTCACCGCATCCGAATCCTTGTTGTCTTCACGGGTCACCAGGATGTTCACGTAAGGCGAGTCGTTGCCTTCGATCACCAGTGCGTCCTTGGACGGGTCCAGCTTGGCTTCCAGCGCGTAGTTGGTGTTGATCAGCGCCAGGTCGACCTGGGTCAGCACGCGCGGCAGGGTGGCGGCTTCCAGTTCGCGGAATTTCAGGTTTTTCGGGTTTTCGGTGATGTCCTTGATGGTCGACAGGATGTTGGTCGGGTCCTTCAGGGTGATCAGCTTGCTGTTGGCGAGCAGCAACAGCGCACGGCCACCGTTGGTGGCGTCGTTCGGGATCACGACGTTGGCGCCGCTTGGCAGGTCTTCGAGCTTTTTGTACTTGCTGGAGTAGGCGCCCAGAGGCTCCAGGTGCACGGCACCCACGCTTACCAGGTGAGTGCCCTTGGCTTTGTTGAACTCATCCAGGTACGGCTGGTGCTGAAAGAAGTTCGCATCCAGGCGCTTTTCGGCCACCTGTACGTTTGGCTGAACGTAGTCGGTGAAGACTTTGACTTGCAGGTCCACGCCTTCTTTGGCCAGGGCCGGCTTCACGAATTCGAGGATTTCAGCGTGCGGCACCGGCGAGGCGGCCACGGTGATGGTTTCGGCGGCGTGGGCGGAAAACGCAGCAACGGCGGCGAAAGCAACCAGTAGTTTTTTCATTCAACAAGCTCCTTGTTCGGGTATTGGCCGGCTTCGCGCCGGCAATAGCCGTTATTTTCGAGAAAAGTGCACCACCAGCTTGTCGCCGACGGTTTGCAGAATTTGCACCAGGATCAACAGCATCACCACGGTGACCACCATTACGTCGGTCTGGAAGCGTTGATAGCCGAAACGGATCGCCAGGTCGCCCAAGCCACCGGCACCGACCACACCGGCCATGGCCGTGTAGGACACCAGTGTAATAGCCGTCACCGTAATCGCCGCGAAGATGCCGGGGCGGGCTTCGGGCAGCAAGGCGTTGGTGATGATCTGCCGGGTAGTCGCGCCCATGGCCTGGGTTGCTTCGATAATCCCGCGGTCCACTTCACGCAGCGCAGTTTCCACCAGGCGCGCAAAGAACGGCGTGGCACCCACTACCAGCGGCGGAATCGCACCGGCAACACCCAGCGAGGTGCCGGTGATCAGCACCGTGAACGGAATCATCACGATCAGCAGGATGATGAACGGCAGCGACCGCAGGATGTTCACGATCAGCGACAGCAAGGCGTACAGGTTCTTTTGTTCGAACAGTTGGCGCGGGCTGCACAGGAACAACAGCACGCCCAGCGGCAAGCCGAGCAACACGGTGAACAGCAGCGAGCCGAACAGCATGGTCATGGTGTCGCCGGTGGCCAGCAGGATTTCCGACCAGTCGATATTTGAGAAAAAGCTCAACAGGATTTCCATTAGCGCAGCACCTCCATATGGACGTCTGCCGCGGTGAAGGCGGCGAACGCGGCCTCCATGTCGCCACCGGTGACGGCGAGGGTCAGTTGCCCGTAGGGAATGTCTTTGATGCGGTCGATACGACCGGCGAGGATGCTGTAGTCCACACCCGTGTCGCGGGCGACGGTACCCAGCAGCGGCGCGTAGGTCGCTTCGCCCTGGAACGTAAGGCGCACGATGCGACCCGGCACGTGAGCGAAGTCATCACGCTGCTCGCCTTCGTCAACCTGCTCGGACTCTTGCACAAAGCGCTTGGTGGTCGGGTGCTTGGGATGCAGGAACACGTCGGCGACGGTGCCTTGCTCGACGATCACGCCGGCATCCATCACGGCCACGTGGTCGCAGACTCGGCGGATCACGTCCATTTCATGCGTGATCAGCACGATGGTCAGCTTCAGCTCACGGTTAATCTCGGCCAGCAGTTGCAACACCGAGGCCGTGGTTTGCGGGTCGAGGGCGCTGGTGGCTTCGTCGCACAGCAGGATCTTTGGCTTGGTGGCCAGGGCGCGGGCAATGCCGACGCGCTGCTTCTGGCCGCCCGACAACTGCGCCGGGTACTTCTTGGCGTGGTCGGACAGGCCGACCCGGGCCAGTAGTTCGGCCACGCGCAGGTCGATCTCCTTGCGCGACAGCTCGCCCGCCAGCGTCAGCGGCAGCGCCACGTTGTCGGCGACAGTCTTGGAGGCCAGCAGGTTGAAGTGCTGGAAGATCATCCCGACCTGTTGCCGGAAACGGCGCAGGCCGTTGGCATCCAGGGCGGTGACTTCTTCGTCATCGACCTTGATCTGGCCGCCACTGGGTTGCTCCAGGCGGTTGATCAGACGCAGCAAAGTACTTTTTCCCGCACCGGAATGGCCGATCAGACCAAACACCTGGCCATTTTCGACGCGCAGGTTGGTGGGATGCAGCGCGGGGATATCCTTACCGGCGACCCGGTAGGTTTTATGGACGTTATGAAACTCGATCACGTAGCGAACCTTGTGGGGCGCATTAAAAAGGGATCAGCGGTTAGCCGGGCGCGCATTTTAGCCTGTCCGTATAGCGTTTCTTAGCATTTATTTCGCATCCGACCAGCGATTTGGCAATAACGCGATCAAAGGTCATAAAAAAGGAACGGTACAAAACAGCGCCAGTCATTACTTAAGCAACTCGAAATTCCCGGGTGCCGTGCCCGGGGTTTTGCTCAAGAAGAGCCGGGGATCGCTCTGGCCTACGCAAACGAGGAGTTTTTGTCTGATGAGCACTAAAAAGCCAGTCACCCCGCCCAAGAGCGAACTTGCGGGTACCGACACTCTGGACCGTGGCAACACCAACGCCAAGCTGCAAAGCCTGGAAACATTTCGCTCTGACGCGACCGGCCAGGCCCTGCGCACGAACCAGGGCGTGAAGGTTTCCGATAACCAGAACAGCTTGAAGGTCGGCTCGCGTGGTCCTTCGCTGCTGGAAGACTTCATCATGCGTGAGAAAATCACGCACTTTGACCATGAGCGCATTCCGGAACGCATCGTCCATGCCCGTGGCACCGGCGCCCATGGTTATTTCCAGACTTATGACAACCATTCGGCGCTGACCAAGGCCGGGTTCCTGCGTAACCCCGAGCATAAAACTCCGGTATTCGCACGTTTCTCCACGGTGCAGGGGCCTCGCGGCTCGGGCGATACCGTGCGTGACGTACGTGGCTTTGCCGTGAAGTTCTTCACCGACGAAGGCAACTTCGACCTGGTGGGTAACAACATGCCGGTATTTTTCATTCAGGACGCGATCAAGTTTCCTGACTTCGTGCATGCGGTAAAACCTGAGCCACATAACGAAATTCCTACGGGTGGCTCGGCTCACGATACGTTCTGGGATTTTGTCTCGCTGCAGCCGGAGTCGGCGCACATGGTGATCTGGGCCATGTCTGACCGGGCGATTCCAAAAAGCCTGCGCACCATGCAGGGTTTTGGCGTGCACACCTTCCGTCTGGTGAACGCCGAGGGTAAATCCAACTTCGTCAAATTCCACTGGCGGCCTACGGTCGGCACCTGTTCCCTGGTGTGGGACGAGGCGCAGAAGCTTGCGGGCAAAGACACTGACTTCCACCGTCGCGACCTGTGGGAATCCATCGAAGGTGGCGATTACCCGGAATGGGAATTGGGCGTGCAGATTATCGCCGAGGAGGACGAGCACAAATTTGACTTCGACATCCTCGACCCGACCAAGCTGATCCCCGAAGAGCTGGTGCCGATCACGCCGCTGGGCAAGATGGTGCTCAACCGTAACCCGGACAACTACTTTGCCGAGACCGAGCAAGTGGCGTTCTGCCCGGGGCATATCGTGCCGGGTATCGACTTCTCCAATGACCCGCTGCTGCAAGGTCGTCTGTTTTCCTACACAGACACGCAGATCAGCCGACTGGGTGGGCCGAACTTTCACGAGCTGCCGATCAACCGGCCGGTCGCGCCGTTCCACAACGGCCAACGGGATGCCATGCACCGCACCACGATCGACAAGGGTCGCGCCTCCTATGAGCCGAACTCGATTGATGGCGGTTGGCCGAAAGAGACTCCGCCGGCTGCCGAAGACGGCGGTTTTGAGACGTACCCGGAGCGAATCGATGCCCACAAGATCCGTGAGCGCAGTGAGTCGTTTGGCGATCACTTCTCCCAGGCGCGGTTGTTTTTCCGCAGCATGAGCAAGCACGAGCAGGAGCACATCATCGCGGCCTACAGCTTCGAGCTGGGCAAGGTGGAACGCGAGTTTATCCGGGCGCGCCAGGTGAACGAGATCCTCGCCAACATCGACTTGGAGCTGGCCAAGCGTGTGGCGCAGAACCTTGGCTTGCCGGCGCCGAAGAAAGGCACGGTGCCGGAGCGCAAGACGTCTCCAGAACGTTCGCCGGCGTTGAGCCAGGCCAACTTGCTCTCGGGTGATATCAAGACCCGTAAGGTTGCGATTCTGGCCGCGAACGGCGTTGATGGTGCGGCGATTGCTGCCTTGAAGGCGGCGCTGGAAGCCGAGGGCGCGCACGCGAAGCTGCTGGGGCCTACATCGGCACCGGTGACGACGGCGGATGGCAAGAGCCTGCCGGTGGATGCGTCCATGGAAGGTTTGCCGTCGGTGGCATTTGATGCGGTGTTTGTGCCGGGCGGCGCCAAGTCGGTGCAGGCGTTGAGCGGCGATGGCGTGGCGTTGCATTACCTGCTGGAGGCGTACAAGCACTTGAAGGCGATTGCCTTGGCCGGTGAGGCGAAGCAATTGCTGGATGTGCTCAAGCTTGAGGCGGATGCGGGGTTGATCGTGGGCGGTGATGCGAAGGCGTTGAAGGCGTTTTTTGCAGCGATTGCCCAGCATCGGGTCTGGGATCGGGAGCCGAAGGCTAAAGCTGTTCCGGCTTAAGTTATGGGTGGTTTGTTAGGCCGCTATCGCAGGCAAGCCAGCTCCCACACTTGAATGTGTTCACAGTTCAAAGTGTGGGAGCTGGCTTGCCTGCGATGCTTTATTCGGCTTTGCGCGGAACCAGTACGACCTGCGCCGGGACCTTCTTCAGGATCTGCCGGTGAATCTTCAGGTCATACCCCGAATCGATACGCTTCACCCGTTTGGTCAGCAGCGTGGCCAGCCATGGGTAATCTTCGGTGCGCGGCGCCTGGATGCTCACATCGCACTGGTAATTCACCACGTCGGTGGCGATTTCATCCAGTTGATGGCGCAGCGCCTCGATATCGGTGAGGTTCAGCGCAACCGTGGTGCTAGGCGCCGCAGGGTCGATGACCTTGGCCGGCGGCTTGGCTTCAGCCGCTTTTAAGGCAGCCTCGGCTTTATCCAACTCGACTTTGCGGGCGTGGGCGATCGCGCTGTTGACGCCACCGGTCAGTGCCGGCGCCTTGGGCATCAATGCCCGGGCGCGGCTCAGGGCCGTGGCGGCAGCGTTGACGTCGCCTTTTTGCAGCACGATCTGGCTACGCTGCAAGTAGGCTTCGGCCAGTTGGCGCTGATAAGGCTCCAGCGCCGGGTCGTTGGGCGATTGGGCCTGCAAGGCGGCCAGTTCGTCTTCGGCGGTGGCCAGTTCACTGCTGGCGAGGTTTTGCTGCAGCTGTGCGATGGCGGCAGCGCGTGCGTCCGGGGCCTCTGGGGCGGCGGGCGGGGTGCTTTGGCAGGCGCCCAGCAGCAAGGAAAATGCGGCAAGGAGCAGATAACGGGCGTTGGACAGCTTCATTCCTGCGACTCTCTAATTGCGCAAAAAGCGAGCAAGTCTACACCCCACGACGGGGCAGGACAAAACTCAGCAGAAACAGGGCGGCCGCCGTGACCACAATCGACGGCCCGGCCGGGGTGTCTTTGAACCAGGACAACGCCAGGCCACCACACACGGCCAGCATCCCCAACAGGCTCGCGCCAACCGCCATTTGCTCCGGCGAGCGGGCGTGACGCTGGGCCGCAGCTGCAGGGATGATCAGCAGCGATGTGATCAACAATACGCCGACAATCTTCATCGCGACAGCAATCACCACGGCGATCAGCAGCATCAGGGTCATGCGCAGGGCCGCCACCGGCAAGCCTTCGACGGTGGCCAGTTCTTCGTGGACGGTGATCGCCAGCAGCGGCCGCCACAGCGTCACCAGCAACACCAGCACCGCCGCGCTGCCGCCCAGAATCCAGGCTAGGTCGGTGGGGCTGATCGCCAACAGGTCGCCGAACAGATAAGCCATCAGGTCGATGCGTACTTCGTGCATGAAGCTCAACACCACCAGGCCCAACGACAGGGTGCTTGGCGCCAGGATGCCCAGCAACGTATCGGAAGCCAGCGGCTGGCGCTGTTGCAGGGTCACCAGCAGCACCGCCAGCAGCAGGCAGCCGACGGTGACGGCGATGGTGGGGCTCACATCCAGCAGAAAGCCCATGGCCACGCCCAGCAGCGCGGCGTGGGACAGGGTGTCGCCAAAATAGGCCATGCGCCGCCAGACCACGAACGAGCCCAGCGGGCCCGCCACCAGCGCCAAAGCCAAGCCTGCCAGCAGGGCGTAGAGCAGAAAATCAGCCATGCTTGCAGCTATCTCCATGAACGTGGGTATGAGGGGCGGCGGGGTCATCGACTACGGCGCCATGCAGGTCATGGGCGTGGTCGTGACGGTGATGATAAATAGCCAGGCTCTGGGCGTTCTTGCCGAACAACTCGACGAAGGCCGGGTCGCCGCTGACCTGTTCCGGGTGGCCGGAGCAGCACACGTGGCGATTGAGGCACACCACCTGGTCGGTGGTGCTCATCACCAGGTGCAAGTCGTGGGAGACCATCAGCACGCCGCAGCCGTGGCGGTCGCGCAGGCGGGTGATCAGGCTGTACAGCTCGGCCTGGCCGGCCACATCGACGCCTTGCACAGGTTCATCCAGCACCAGCAGTTGCGGTTCGCGCAACAGGGCGCGGGCCAGCAGTACGCGCTGCATTTCGCCGCCGGAGATGCTTTGCACCGGGCTGTCGATCACCTGTTCGGCGCCGACTTCCTTGAGGGCCGACTGCGCGCGGGCGCGGTCAACACCGGGCACCAGGCGCAGGAAGCGCAGCACCGACAAGGGCAAGGTCGGGTCCACATGCAGCTTTTGTGGCATGTACCCAACCCGTAGCTTCGGCTTGCGCCACACGCTGCCGCTGTCGGGCTTGAGCAGGCCAAGTACGGCGCGCACCAGGGTGGTCTTGCCGGCGCCGTTGGGGCCGATCAGGGTGACGATCTGCCCCGGCTCGACGCTCAGGTCGATGTTGTCCAGCACGTTTTGCCCGGCGAACGTGACCCCGACCTGCTCCAGGCGGATTAACGCAGTGCTCATCAAGCCCCCTGGCAGCCCGAGCACACACCGACCACTTCGACGGTTTGCCCTTCGACCCTGAAGCCGACGTCGCCGGCGCTCTTGATGATGCTGTCGCTGATGCTTTTTTGCTCAAGTTCGATGGCGGCGTGGCATTCGCGGCAAATCAGGAACTGGCCCTGGTGCGCGTGTTCCGGGTGGTTGCAGCCGACAAAGGCGTTGAGTGACGAGATGCGGTGCACCAGGCCGTTGTCCAGCAGGAAGTCCAGCGCGCGGTACACCGTAGGCGGCGCGGCGCGACGGCCGTCTTGCTCGCTGAGCACACCGAGGATGTCGTAGGCACCCAGCGGCTTATGGCTTTGCCACACCAGCTCCAGCACCCGGCGACGCAGGGCGGTCAGGCGCAGGCCTTGGCGCGCACACAGGGCGTCGGCTTCTGACAGCGCGCTGTGCACGCAGTGAGAGTGGTCGTGGGGACGGCTGGCAAGCGGTGTTTTAGGCATGAGCGGCGACAGATATTTGTGAGAGACGTTATTATGTTACCTGTTCCTGCCTCCTTGAGTGGTCATCGTGTCCAGACTTTTTCCCGTTTTTGTCGTATTTGTCACCAGTTTGTTGCTTGCCGGTGCCGCTCAGGCGCAGGTTCGGGTGCTGACCAGCATCAAACCGCTGCAACTGATTGCCGCCGCCGTGCAGGACGGCGTGGCGATTCCCGAGGTGTTGCTACCGCCGGGCGCTTCGCCGCATAACTATGCGTTGCGCCCATCCGACGTACGGCGTGTGCAGTCGGCAGACCTGCTGTATTGGATCGGCCCGGACATGGAAAGCTTCCTGCCGCGTGTTTTGAAAGGTCGCACCTTGCCGACGGTGGCGGTGCAGGACCTTGCGGGGATGAAACTGCGTCGGTTCACCGAAGATAGCCACTCCCATGCTGAAGATGCCGACGAACACGACCATGATCATCGCCCCGGCAGCCTGGACGCGCACTTGTGGTTGTCGACCGTCAACGCTCGGGTGATCGCCAATCGTATGGCGGCGGACCTCAGCGCTGCCGACCCGGCGAATGCCGAGCGTTATCAGAGCAACGTGAAGGCCTTTGATGGTCGCTTGGATGCACTGGATGTACGCTTGAAAGCGCGCATGGCGGATGTCGCCGGCAAGCCATACTTTGTGTTCCATGAAGCATTCGATTACTTCGAAGATGCCTACGGCCTCAAGCACACCGGTGTGTTCAGTGTTGCCGCAGAGGTGCAGCCGGGCGCGCAGCATGTGGCGGCGATGCGCACGCGCTTGCAGGAAGTGGGCAAGACCTGCGTGTTCAGCGAGCCACCGTTGCGCCCGCGCCTGGCGGAAACGCTGGTGGCGGGTTTGCCGGTGAAGCTGGCGGAGCTGGATGCGTTGGGCGGCTACACGCCGGCCTCCGCCCAGGGTTATGAGCAGGTGCTGGAGAAGCTGGGAAATGACCTGGCCGGGTGCCTGGAGTCGTTGTAAGGCTCAGTGAAGATCAACTGTGGGAGCTGGCTTGCCTGCGATAGCGGTGTGTCAGTTATCACAGAGTCAACTGGCCCACCGCTATCGCAGGCAAGCCAGCTCCCACACTGACCGCGCACGACCGGATTATTGCTTACAACGCGAACGGCAGCGGGGTCTTGACCTGCTGGCGTTGCGCCAGACGCACTTGAAACTCGCGCGGGTCGTGAATCAGCACGTCCTGACCGGCAAACGACTCCGCGGCAATCAGGCGTGACAGCCAGAACCGCACACAGGCCACTCGCAGCATGGTCGGCCACAGCTCCGCTTCCTTGGCCGTAAACGGTCGCAAGCCCGCATAAGCCCCCAGCAACGCCCGCGCCCGTTGGCCATCGATCACGCCGTCGGCGTCCGAGCACCAGTCGTTCAGGGCGATCGCCACGTCGTACAGCATCGGCCCCGAGCAGGCGTTATAGAAGTCGATCAGCCCGGTCAGGTGGGTGCCTTCGAACATCGCGTTGTCGCGAAACAGGTCGGCGTGGATGTTCGCCCGGGGCAACGCGAGGATCTGCGCCTTGTGCGCCTCAATCTCATCCAGCGCGGCTTGCAGCAGGCGCTGTTGCTCCGCGTCCAGGTGCGAAATCAGTTGCGCGCCTTCGCTGAGCATCCAGTCCAGACCGCGATCGGTCTTGCGTTCCAGCACCTTCTCGCCCTGTGTGGCGAGGTGCAGGTGGCCGAGCAGTTCGCCCACTTGCACGCAATGCTGGGCATTGGCGTCCTTGATGTGCTTGCCCGCCAGGCGCGGTTGCAGCAGCGCCGGCTTGCCGGCCAACTCGCGCAAGGCCACGCCGTCGGTGGTGCGCAGGGCATAAGGCACCGGCAGGTCGGCGTCGTGGAGCACGTCCAGCAGTTCGATGAAGAACGGCATTTCCTGTACGGGGCCGCGTTCAACCAGGGTCAGGACGAACTCGCCCTGTTCCAGGCTGATGAAGAAATTGGTGTTTTCACTACCAGCGGCAATCCCCTGGAAATCAAGCAGGCGGCCGAGCCCATAAGGGGCGAGAAAGGTTTCCAGCTCGGGCCGAGCCAGGGGGGTGAACACAGACATGGTTAAAACTGCCGTTACGGGCGCTGCCGTGGGCAGCGCCGATTAAAGTTAAGAAATCATTTCCATTCGAAGATCTTCCATGACGGGATCAGCATATCCGGCTGGTCAGAGCGGATGAAGTTCGCATCGGTTCCGTCCGCGCGCACCAGGAAGTAAGGCGGGAAGCCTTTCTGGGTCACTTTGATCGCGTACAGGAAGCCATTCTGGCGGTATTCCTGAATGGTCTTGTCGCCCTCCGTGCGGATGGTGACCTCCGGATCTGCCGAAGGAGCACCGTCGGCTGCCGTGGCGGCCAGCGGAAGGAATGCAATCAAGCCGGTCAACAACAGGCGATTCACTGTACGCATGATAACCTTGTCCCTTTGTCGTCATTGGTCCGGCTATTCTAGCGCCTGACCCGCCGAAAAGGTTGATCCTGCTCATGAGCCAAGCCCCCCTCGTCCTGGTGGACGGTTCTTCTTACCTGTACCGCGCCTTTCACGCGCTGCCACCGCTCACCACGTCCAAAGGCCTGCCTACCGGCGCGGTCAAGGGCGTGTTGAACATGCTCAAAAGCCTGCGCAAGCAGTACCCGAACAGCCCGTTCGCGGTGGTGTTCGACGCCAAGGGCGGCACATTTCGCGATGAGCTGTACGCCGAATACAAGGCCAACCGCGCGAGCATGCCGGATGACATGCGCGTGCAGATCGAGCCGCTGCACCAGAGCGTGATCGCCCTGGGCTTCCCGCTGCTGTGCGTCGAAGGCGTTGAGGCGGATGACGTGATCGGCACCCTGGCCCGCAGCAGCGCGGCCGCTGACCGGCCGGTGGTGATTTCCACCGGCGACAAGGACATGGCGCAACTGGTCGACGGGCACATTACCTTGGTCAATACCATGACCGGTAGCGCCATGGACGTTGAGGGCGTGAAGGAGAAATTCGGTGTCGCTCCCGAGCAGATCATCGACTACTTGGCGCTGATGGGCGATTCGTCCGACAACATCCCGGGCGTTCCAGGCATTGGTCCGAAGACGGCTTCCGGCTTGCTGGTGGGCGTCAACGGCGGTTTGAAGGAGCTCTACGAGCAACTCGATATCGTGCCGACCCTGCCGATTCGTGGCGCCAAGACCCTGGCCGCCAAGCTCGAAGAGCACAGGGCGAGTGCGTTCCTGTCCTACGAGTTGGCGACGATCAAGATCGACGTGCCGCTGGATGTGGGCCTCAACGATTTGCATCTGATCGAGCCGGACCGCGAGAAGCTGCTGGAGCTGTACACGCTGCTGGAGTTCAAGAGCTGGATTGACGAGATTCAGCGCGATGCCAAGCGGGTTGAGTTGAGCGCCGCTCCGTCGGCCGCTGCCGCTGAGGCCGCGGTTGAGACGATCGCGCCGGTGTCTGTGGAGCCGGTGTACGAAACCATCCTCACCCAGGCCCAATTCGATGGGTGGCTGAAGAAGCTCAACGACGCCAAGCTGTTTGCCTTTGATACCGAAACCACCGGGATCGACGCTCAAAAAGCGCAACTGGTGGGTGTGTCGTTTGCCGTGCAGGCCCACGAAGCCGCCTACATTCCGCTGACCCACTCCTACATCGGCGTGCCGGAACAGTTGGACCGGGACACCGTGCTGCTGGCCCTGAAACCGCTGCTCGAAGACCCGGAAAAACTCAAGGTCGGCCAGCACGCCAAGTTCGACATGAATATCCTGGCTAATTGCGCCATCGGCGGCGACCCGGCACACGGCATCACCGTGCGCGGCATCGCCTTCGACACCATGCTCGAATCCTACGTGCTGAACTCGGTTGCGACTCGCCACGACATGGACAGTCTGGCGAAGAAGTATCTGGACTACGACACCGTCAGCTTCCAGGACATCGCCGGCAAGGGCGCCAAGCAGCTGACCTTTGACCAGATTGCCCTTGAACAGGCCGGCCCTTACGCGGCGGAAGACGCGGATGTGACCCTGCGCTTGCACCAGGAGCTGCATAAGCAACTCTGTGCGATTCCTGCCTTGGCCAGCGTTGTGTCCGACATCGAGATGCCGCTGGTGCCGGTGCTGGCGCGTATTGAGCGCCAGGGTGCCCTGGTGGATGCTGCGTTGCTGGGTATCCAGAGCATCGAGCTGGGCAACAAGATGGTCGATCTGGAACGCCAGGCCTACGAAATCGCCGGCGAGGAGTTCAATCTCGGCTCGCCCAAGCAACTGGGCGCGATTCTTTACGAGAAGCTCGGGCTGCCGGTGCTGAAGAAGACCGGCAAGGGCCAGGCTTCGACGGCCGAGGAAGTGTTGGCCAAGCTGGCTGAAGATGACTACCCGCTGCCGAAAGTGCTGATGCAGTACCGCAGCATGAGCAAGCTGAAAAGCACCTACACCGACCGCCTGCCGGAGCAGATCAACCCACGCACCGGGCGCGTTCACACGTCCTATCACCAGGCCGTCGCGGCTACCGGGCGCCTGTCCTCCAGCGATCCGAACCTGCAGAACATTCCGGTGCGTACCGCCGAAGGCCGGCGCATCCGCCAGGCATTTGTCGCGCCTAAGGGCTACAAGCTGCTGGCGGCGGACTATTCGCAGATCGAGCTGCGCATCATGGCGCATTTGTCCAAGGACCAAGGGTTGCTGAATGCGTTCCGCGACGACCTCGATGTGCACACCGCCACGGCGGCCGAGGTGTTCAAGGTTGAATTGACCGAGGTCACGTCCAATCAGCGTCGCAGTGCCAAGGCGATCAACTTTGGCCTGATCTATGGCATGGGCGCTCAGAAGCTGGGCAAGGATATTGGCGTCGACACCAAGACCGCCAAGGCCTACATCGACGTGTATTTCGCCCGCTACCCAGGGGTTCGCGAGTACATGGAGCGCACCCGCGCGCAGGCGGCGGACCAGGGCTACGTGGAAACGCTGTTCGGGCGCCGCCTGTACTTGCCCGAGATCAACTCCAACAAGCCTCAGGAGCGTGCTGGCGCCGAGCGTACGGCGATCAACGCGCCGATGCAGGGCACGGCGGCCGATATCATCAAGAAGGCCATGGTGAAGGTCGACAACTGGCTGACGGCCTCGGGCCTGGACGCCAAGGTCATCCTTCAGGTGCACGATGAATTGGTGCTGGAGGTGCGTGAGGACCTGGTGGCTGAAGTCAGCGCGAAGATTCGTGAGCACATGAGCGATGCGGCGAAGCTGGATGTGCCGTTGGTGGTGGACGTCGGCGTGGGCGACAACTGGGACGAGGCGCACTAGGCCTGGGGCTTGGGCCGCGGCGTGATGCCGCGGCAGCGCTTTAGATCGGAAAGCGCGACGGGTTATTTCCAATAGTTTTTTGAACGTGCCGGAACTTAACCCATGAAATGTGACTCAGAGTTACTGAATGGGTGGTGAAGCCCTTCAATGCTCCTATGTTGTGTTAAGTGTTGGCAGATATCTGGACCCCGCCCTAGCGGTCCGGAACTTGGACCCCGAACTTCCCCTCCCCATACGAAGTCCGGGGTTTTTTTTGCCCCGGGTTTTTACTCGGCGACCTCCGAACCCTTGTCAGCCAGTTCCATCCAGCCTGCCAGTACGGTGTAAGCGTCTTCCAGGCCCAGGCGTTTTGGCGCCGAGAACAGCTGGATGGTCACGGCATCGCCCCAACCTTTGCGAATATCCGCCTGCACTTTGAGCAGGGTGTTTTTCGCTGCGCCGTAGGTCAGCTTGTCGGCCTTGGTCAGCAGGATGTGCATCGGCATGCCGCTGGCGACGGCCCAATCGAGCATCAACAGGTCGAAGTCGGTCATTGGATGACGGATGTCCATCATCAGAATCAAACCCTTCAAACTCTCCCGGCCACCCAGATAGGCTTCCAGGTGACGCTGCCAGTGCAGCTTCAGCGGGATGGGTACTTTTGCGTAACCGTAGCCCGGAAGGTCGACCAGACGTCGATCATCGTCTAGCTTGAAGAAGTTGAGGAGCTGTGTGCGCCCCGGGGTTTTCGAGGTGCGCGCCAGGCTGGCGTGGGTCAGGGTGTTCAGCGCGCTGGATTTACCGGCGTTGGAACGGCCGGCGAATGCGACTTCGAAGCCTGCGTCATCGGGGCATTGGTCGACTTTGGCGGCGCTGAGCATGAAGGTGGACTGTTGGCACAGGCCGAGGATGGGATTCTTGAGTTGCATGAGTTTTCCGATGTGGGCGGTGCCGGGAATGGGTGCGGCAAGCGGTGTCGTTTCCGTTTCAGTAGCGCCAGTATATAATGCCGCAGATTTTGTGTGTGCTTTGTCCCAGCGAAGGATGAAGTTCACGGGAGCGATAGACCTTTATTGCGCATTAGAACGCAAAACGCTCTCAAACCCTGAAAAGGTCGATGTATGACCAAGTGGCTGCTGGCCGTCGGTGTCTTGATGCCACTTTACAGTGTGCAGGCTACACAGGATCCGGAGGCTGTGTACAACCGCGTTTGCGGGGCCTGCCATGCCGGACAGTTGCCCAACGCCCCGAAACGGGGTGACCGGGCAGCCTGGAAGCCAAGACTGGCTCAAGGTATGGACACGCTGGTGCAACACGTGACCCAGGGTTTCAAGGCGATGCCGCCGCGTGGTTTGTGCATGGACTGCAGTACCGAGGATTACCATGCCGTCATTCAGTTGATGGTGAGTAAACCCGGTCCATAACTCTTTAACCCTTAGCCGTAGTTGGATTAGCTGATGAACAAACTGATCGTGAGTCTGCTGTTGACCCTGGGCATCACCGGTGTTGCCCATGCCGCAGGCGACGCCACTGCCGGCCAGGCGAAAGCCGCCGTATGTGGTGCTTGCCATGGACCGGACGGTAATAGCCCGGCGCCAAACTTTCCAAAACTGGCCGGCCAGGGTGAGCGTTACCTGACCAAGCAGATGCACGACATCAAGGACGGCAAGCGCACGGTCCTGGAAATGACCGGCTTGCTGACCAACCTCAGCGATCAGGACCTGGCAGATATCGCGGCGTATTTTGCCAGCCAGAAAGGCAGCGTGGGAGCTGCTGATCCAAAACTGGTGGCCCACGGCGAAGAACTGTTCCGCGGCGGCAACCTGGAAAAGGGCATGCCTTCGTGCATCGGTTGCCACTCGCCTAACGGTGCTGGCCTTGCCGCTGCCGGTTTCCCGCACTTGAGCGGCCAGCATGCGCAGTACATCGGCAAGCAGCTGACGGACTTCCGCGAAGGCAATCGCACCAACGACGGCGATACCAAAATCATGCAGAGCATCGCCGGGAAACTCAGCAACAAGGACATCGAAGCCGTATCCCAATACATCCAGGGCCTGCACTAATTGCCCCGGCTACGTTAACGCTCGATTAATCCGTCGATGCAAGCATAAAAAGGGTGGCTTAGGCTGCCCTTTTTTGTGGCCGGTGCCGTTACACTAACGAACTCATGCCCGCGTAGACCTGTCACAACAAAGGTCGCGTGAGGCGACTTTATTTGTCCAGGAGTAAAGCATGCGTAATCTGATCCTCAGCGCCGCTCTCGTCACTGCCAGCCTTTTCGGCATGACCGCACAAGCTGCCGATAATGTGCCGCTTGAAGCCGGTAAAACCTATGTTCAGCTGGAGACGCCGGTACCGGTTGCGGTGCCAGGCAAGATCGAAGTGGTGGAGCTGTTCTGGTACGGTTGCCCGCATTGCTACGCTTTTGAGCCGGTGATTAATCCGTGGATCGAAAAACTGCCTGCTGATGTGAATTTCGTGCGTATCCCGGCCCTGTTCGGTGGCCCATGGGATGCCCACGGCCAACTCTTCATCACCCTGGACACCATGGGTGTAGAGCACAAGGTGCATGCCGCCGTGTTCAACGCCATCCAGAAAGAAGGCAAGCGCCTGCTCAAGCCTGAAGACATGGCCGATTTCGTCGCCACCCAAGGTGTCGACAAAGCCAAGTTCACCGAGACGTTCAACTCGTTCGCTGTGAAGGGCAAGATGGCCCAATACAAGGCACTTGCCCAGAAATACGGCGTGCAAGGCGTACCGACCCTGATCGTCAACGGCAAATACCGCTTTGACATCGGCAGTGCTGGCGGCGAAGAGCAAGCGCTGAACGTGGCCGACCAATTGATCGCCAAAGAGCGCGCAGCCAAGTAAGGGGCCCGTCATGCGTCGCTGGGGTACTGAACGTGTCGTTGGCCTGCATGACCCGAAGGTCAATGAACACCACCTGGAATCCACGGGCCTGCCGGCAGACAGTCGGCTGCGCCTGCTCAGTTTCAATATCCAGGTGGGCATCAGTACCGAGAAATACCGGCATTACCTGACCCGTGGCTGGCAGCACCTGCTGCCCCACAACGGGCGTGCCGGCAACCTGCAAAAGATCGGCGACCTGCTGGGCGACTTCGACCTGGTAGCCCTGCAGGAGGCCGACGGTGGCAGCCTGCGTTCCGGCTACATCAACCAGGTCGAACACCTGGCCCAGCTCGGCGCCTTTCCTTACTGGTACCAACAGCTCAATCGCAACCTAGGCAAACTCGGCCAGCACAGCAATGGTGTGCTCAGTCGTCTGAAACCGTGGGCGATCGAGGATCACCCCTTACCCGGTCCGAAAGGCCGCGGGGCGATCCTGGTGCGATTCGGCGAAGGGCCGGAAGCGTTGGTGGTGGTGATGATGCACCTCGCATTGGGGGCTCGAACCCGCACCCTGCAGTTGGCCTACATTCGCGAGTTGATCGGCAACTACAAACACCAGGTGCTGATGGGTGATATGAACACCCATGCCTCAGACCTGCTACAGAATTCCCCGTTGCGCGACCTTGGGTTGCTGGCGCCGCAAGTCGAAGCCACCTTTCCCAGCTGGCGTCCGCAACGCTGTCTTGATCACATTTTGCTCAGCCCGACCCTGACACTCGAAAGTGTGCAGGTACTGGCGCAGCCCATCTCCGATCACCTGCCGGTCGCGGTAGAGATTCGTCTGCCGGGTTCGCTCACGGCTGATGCATTGCCCGCGTTGAGCCCCGGCCCTCGCGGACCCCTTGCATGAGCGACGACGCCCAGCGCTGGAAAGAAAAATACCTGTTAAGCATCGAGCAGCAAGAAAAGCTCGAGCGCCGCTGGGCCGCCCGCCTCGACCTGCTGCGCCGGGGGTTGGTGCGCAGCACCCTCGCGGCGGAAGGGACCGACCGCGCCGTTGATCAATGCATGAAGGAAATGCGCGATGTCGTGCGCACAGACGACATGGATGCGGCGCTTGCTGCACTTTTGCCGCGCCTGGAAAAGGCCGTGCTGGATTCGGAGCAGCGCCGCGAAACCCGGGTTGACCAGATTGGCACGGCCTTGACCGCGTTGGTCACCCAGTTGCAGAAACTGCCCTTGCCGCGTGAGGTGAGTCGCCCGCTGAAGGCGTTCGCCAAACAGCTGGACGGGCGTGTCGGCCAAGCGCGGGAGATCCCGCTGTTGCTGAGTGAGTTGAGCGGCCTTCAGGGGCAGGCATTGAGCAACATGGAGCCGGAGGGCGAAGCCAGCCGTTCGGGCCCGGGCTTGTTGCAGCGTCTGTTTGGCACGAGGGACGCAGCGGCCGAAACCCCCGAGGTTGAGCAACCTGCGCCACCGCGCCCGGCGGTTCAGGCGCCTGCTGCGCCAAAGCCGGTGGATGAGGCTGAAGCGCCAGCGCAATCGGCCGAGCTGGCTCAAGCCCTGCGAGCTTTTGCGCCACAACCCAAAGCCCCGGCGGCCGCAGAGCCGCTGCCTGAGCGCGTGCCACCCGTAAAGGCTGTTGAGGTTGTCAGCGAAGTGGCGCCAGATGCCCCTGCCATTGTGGCCACGGCCCCCGTCATCGAGGTGCCCGCAGCGATTGTCGAACCACTGGAGCCCGAGCAGCCGACCGAAACGGAAGGTGAGCCAGCGCTTGAAAGCGCCCTCGCCGCTATGGTCGAGGCGCCAGAGGTACAGGCCCGCGAGCTGGAGCAAACGAAGATCGGCAGCTTGTCGCTGCCACCGGTCATGGCCGATGAGGCGCAAGAGCCGCCGGCCCCAGCGGAGCTGAACCCCGACGAACTGCAAGCGGACCAAGCCTACGCACTGCCCGACACGCCCGAGCCGTCTTACAGCTCGGTGGCCAAACACATCGAAGACACCCTGCTCGGCTTGCTGGAAGACCTGTCGCTACCCGAGCGTCATAGGCCTCAAGCCGAAGCGATGCGTGAACGCCTGACGCATGGCTTGAACTGGTACGAACTGCTGCCGATCCTCGATGACCTGGCGGTATTGATGCTGGCCATCACTGACAGCGGCCAGCACGAGTTTGAAGCCTACCTCAAGCAGCTCAACGGGCGCCTCGAAGCCTTCCAGGGCCATTTGCAGGTCGCCAGTGAAGGCCACGCCGACAGCCGTTCAGCCGCCAGAGAGCTGGACACCCAGATCCGCGAACAAGTGGATGGTTTGCAAACCAGCGTCCAGGACGCGGCCGACCTGGATAGCCTCAAGCACGTGCTGGAGAGCCACCTTGAAGGGCTGCTGGGCACGATGGACGAACACCAGCACCAGCGTGACCAGCGTGAGCAGGAAGTGGCTGCCCGCCTCAAAGGCTTGGCCGAACGGGTCGCCAATATGGAGCAAGAGGCTCAGGGCTACCGGGAGCACCTTGAGGTTCAGCGCCAGAAAGCCCTGGTCGACCCGCTTACCGGCTTGCCCAACCGAGCAGCCTGGAGCGAGCGCCTGGAGCACGAGGTCAACGCCTGGCATCAGCAGGGAAACAGCCTGTCGCTGGCGATGCTGGACCTGGATCACTTCAAGCGGATCAACGACGGCTATGGTCATCTGGCCGGCGACAAGGTGCTGAAGATCATCGCCACGGTGCTCCGAAAGCGCCTGCGGCCCAACGACTTCATCGCGCGCTTTGGTGGTGAAGAGTTTGTGCTGCTGATGCCCAACTCATCGCTGTCCGAGGCGTTGGCCGTGGGTGAAACCCTGCGCGCAGCCATCGAAGCCTGCCCGTTTCACTTCAAGGGCGAGCCGGTGACGATCACGGTGTCCATGGGCATGGCGCAGTTTCAGCCGGGAGAACGCAGTGACCTGGCCCTCAAGCGTGCCGATGAGGCGCTGTATCGCGCCAAGGCCGCAGGGCGCAATCAGGTGCAGGCGGCCTGAAAATGTTCCATTTTGTTTAAAACGCCGCATTTGGCCGCTTGGGAGCAAACGGTACGTTACACTGTTGCATTACCGTCTTAAGCGTATTGTCTGCTGCCATGAAACTTCTGTGTTCTGCCTTGCTGCTTCTCCTGCTCGCCGGTTGCGCAAGCGGCCCTCGCCTGGACACCAGTCATCCGTCGGTGAACCACGACAACCGTGTGCAGTTCGTCGTCGTGCACTACACCTCTGCGTCCCTTGAGCGCTCGCTGGCGCTGTTGACCCATGGCCAGGTCAGCAGCCATTACCTGATCGGTGATGATGCCTCGGCCACCATCTATAAATTGGTGGACGAAAGCCAGCGCGCCTGGCACGCCGGGGAAAGCGAATGGATGGGCCGCACCTGGCTCAACTCCAGCTCGATCGGGATCGAGATCGTGAACCCGGGCTATCGCGATTTGCCGACGGGCCGCGTCTGGTATCCGTACTCCGAGGCGCAGGTGCAATCGCTGGTGGTGCTGCTCAAGGACATCAGCAAACGCAACGGCATCGACCCGCGCAACATCATCGGCCATAGCGACATTGCCCCGTTGCGCAAGCTGGACCCTGGGCCATTGTTCCCGTGGAAGCGCCTCGCGGATGAAGGTTTGGGCATGTGGCCGGACGCCAAGGCAGTGGCCCGTTACCAGGTGCAGTACGCCGTCGATCTACCGAGCATTACCTGGTTCCAGCAAGAGTTGGCCAAGCTGGGCTATCCGACGCCACAGACGGGCGAGCTGGATGTGGCGACGCGGCATGTGGTGGCCGCGTTCCAGATGCATTTCCGGGCATCGTTGTATGACGGGACGCCGGATGCTGAAAGTGCCGCGATCCTGCGGGCGTTGAATCACCAATAATTGTTGGCGCGCGGCTTGCCGGTGATGGCGTCCTCAGAATCGCCATCGCCATCGCCGGCAAGCCGGGCTCCTACAAGGGCAGCGCCATGTAGAACTGCGTTCCCTGCCCCGGCCGCGAATAAACCCCCATGCGGCCACCGTGCAATTGCACGATTTCCTTGCACAGCGCCAGGCCCAGCCCGGCGCCGCCTTTCTTGCGGCCTACCTGCACAAACGGTTCGAATATCCGCCCTTGCTGGCCGTAGGCGATACCTTCACCGTTGTCCTCGACGCTGACGATCACCCGTTCACCATGGCGGCGCGCCTGCAAGCGGATCTGCCCACCGTCGGCTGTGTGCCGCAGGGCATTGCCTAAAAGGTTATCGAGTACTCGCTCCAACTGCGCTCTATCGGCATGCAACCTCGGCAGCGGGGGCTGCTCATCAACCAGCAATTCGATGTTCTGCGCGTTCGCCTGCTCCGCGAAGCGGGCGCGGGCATGTTCGAGCAAGTCGCTGATATCGCACGGGCCCAGGGTAAGTTTCTGCAAGCCGTTTTGATAGCGCGAGAAGTTGAGCAAGTCGTTGATCAACTGCATCAGGCGCTGCATTTCCTCGTTGACCGTATCCAGCAGGTCCGCTTCGCGAGACTCTGCAGGAAACTTCGCCCGTTCGCGGAACAAGCCGAATGCCATGTGCATACCCGTCACCGGCGTGCGCAGTTCATGGGATGCGCGCAACACAAACTCACTGCGCACTCGTTCAAAGGCGCGTTGTTCGGTCACATCATGCAGCACCATCACCGCGCCCAGAATATGCCCTTGGGTATGGCTGACCGGTGTCAGGCTAAAAGTGAGCAGGCGCAGCTCGCCCTCGACTTCCACCTCCAGGTCTTCAGGTGCGCGCTCCAGGTTGCCCCCGCGTAGTACCAAATGCAGTTGCTCATCCAGCTCGGGGCGGCCCAGGGCGTCGCCAAGGCCTTGGCCCAGGCGATTCTCATCCCAGCCCAATTGACGCTGTGCCACCGGGTTAAGGTGCTCCAGGCGCCCCTGGCGGTCGATCATCAGCAGGCCGTCATCGATGCTGTCGAGTACCGCTTGTAAGCGCTGCTGCCCGGCAAGCAATTCATCGACGTTGGTTGCCTGATGCTGGCGCAACGCCTCGGCCATGATGCCGAAGCGCCGGGTCAGCAGGTTCATTTCAGCCGCGGAGGAGATGGGCAGCGTGACTTCGAAGTTGCCCTGGCCGATCTTGTCGGCAGCTTTGGCCAGGGCTTCGATCGGCCCGCCAAAGCGCCGGGCGATCCCGTGGGCGGTGATGAAACCAATGATCAGCACCGCCAGCCCGACCAGGCCCAGCAGGCCAGCAATCAACAGCGCGCGTTCACGGGACTTGTGTTCGGTGTCGTTGATGTTTTCGAGGGCTTTCTTGTGCTCGGCGATCAGGCCGTTGCGCAAGATATTGAAACGCTCGGTCAGCTCGTCGTTGTTACGCAGTTGCGGCGTAGTATTTTCGTTTTTATCGAACGCTTCCAGGAAGCTCAGGTAATCAGTTTTGGCTTGGGTAAAGCCGCTGGTTGTCGCGTCCTTCTGTTCGTGCTCAATGCCCTGTTGCAGCAGGGCGAAATAGCGTTGCTTGGAATCCTCCAGCGCGGCCGCATCAGGTCGCTCGTTGAGCATGATCATCAACTGATCGCCGAGGGTCTGCCGCAGCTTGAGCCCCAGGTCCAGGGTGATGAAGTTGCTGCGAATCAATGACTCCTGGGTCTTGGCCATTTGCATGACACTCACCAGGCCCAGCAGCAACCCCAGCAGGGCAACGGTGATCAGCGCAGAAATACTCAAGAACAGCCGAGTGCGCAGCTTCATCGCAAGCTTCATAGGCTACAGCTCACAGGTTGTATTGTTTGCGTTTGCGGTACAGCGTCGAGGCATCAATGCCAAGGGTCCGGGCGGCCTGGTCCAGGGTATCGCTGGTGGCAAGCACGGCGCCGATATGCGCTTTTTCCAGTTCATCCAGGCTCAAGGCTGCACCGATACGCGGGGCATTATTGGTCGGCTGTTCGGCCATGCCGAGGTGGCTGATTTCAACCTTTTCCTGTGGGCAAATGATGCTGGCCCGCTCGACCACGTTGCGCAGCTCGCGAATGTTTCCCGGCCAACGGTAGTTGAGCAGGGCCTCACGTGCTTCATCGCTGAACCCGCGGGCCGGTCGCGCGTATTCCTTGACGAAACGCGCCAGGAACCGGTCGGCCAGGGTCAGGATGTCTTCGCTGCGTTCGCGCAGCGGCGGCAGGTGCAAGGTGATGACATTCAGGCGATACAGCAGGTCTTCGCGGAAACGACCGTCGCGGACCATGTCTTCCAGGTTCAGGTTGGTGGCAGCGAGGATCCGCACGTCGGCGCGCCGGGTCACCGGATCACCGACGCGCTCATATTCCTTGTCCTGGATGAAGCGCAGCAACTTGGGTTGCAACGTGAGCGGAAAATCGCCGATCTCATCAAGGAACAGCGTGCCGCCGTCAGCCTGGTTGACCCGGCCCAGCGTGCTTTCGCTGGCGCCGGTGAAGGCTCCCCGGCTGTGACCGAACAGTTCACTTTCCATCAGTTCCGCTGTCAGCGAAGGGCAGTTGATGGTGACGCAGGATTTCTTTGCCCGCTTGCTCCAGCCGTGAATGGCCCGGGCCAGTTCGCCTTTACCGGTACCAGACTCGCCGAGAATCAGGATATTGGCATCCGTACCCGCCACCTGGCGTGCAGTCTCCAGCACCACCATCATCGCCGGGCTGTGGGAGTCGAGGCCGTCCTTGGGCTGGCGCACTGCGCCTTCGAGTGCTTCCAGGCGTGCCGATAGCTGGCGCACTTCCAGTTGCTTGGCCGTGGCCAGGCGTAACTGGTCGGGGCTGCACGGTTTGACCAGGTAATCAGCGGCACCGGCCTGGATCGCGTCCACGGCCGTGTCGACTGCCGAATGGGCGGTGACGATCACCACGCGCATCCACGGTGCCTGGATACGCATCTGCGCCAGTACATCCAGGCCGTTGTCTTCGCCCAGGCGCAGGTCCAGGAAGCACAAGTCAAACACCTGGCGTTGCAACAGGGCATCGGCTTGGGCGGCGCTGTTGGCGGTGGCTACGGTGTAGCCTTCATCTTCCAGGCAGTAACGGAAGGTGCGAAGGATCGCGGATTCGTCATCCACTAAAAGAATGCGGCCTTGAAGTTCCTTGGCTGATTCCATCTGTCCCGCGCTCCTTAAGAATGAATGATGTTGTTTAGTCCCGGAATAATCGGGCAAGTTGCATGGTTTATTCTGATTGATTAAAGCCGACATCGCGCAGCTATCTGCGCTTCTTCTTACAGAGATGCCCATTCGAGGCGTTTTTCTGCCTCTCTTGCCTCTTCGGCAGTCGAGCGCTGCGTTTTTATCCTTCTATCCGACCACTGACCATCGTGCATTACGCACGGTAAGGATAGGGGCATCGTGCAGGATGCTCGTGGTGTCAAACCGCTTTCGTTTTCAAGTGTTTGATTTTGCTAGATTTTATTTTGTTAAAAAACTGGCACGCAGGCTGCAATAGGTCTTGTACGAGCTTCATCAACGAATAATCAGAATGCGGGAGAGATACAGCATGACTCGCCAAAGCCTCACCCAACTGCGTGTATCGCCATTGCGTCTGCAACAGGGGCTGTTTGCCAGCCTGGCCCTGATGGTGACCTTGATTGGCGGTCAGCAATTGGGACATTGGCAACAGAGTCAGCAGCAAGCCGCGCATTTTGAGCGTCCGATGATGACCCAGACCCATTTTCGTTCCGTCAGCGCCAGCGCTGGCGAAGTGACAACCCCGCAATTGGCGGCGGTTGAACAGGATTCCACCCTCGGCGACCTGCCTTATCAGGAACGCTGGGTGTTCTAGGCAAGACGCGGTTCTCGACTCGAGCGACCGCAGGCATCACCGCTGTTACCCCTAAAGAAGCTTAAGGAGAATCACCATGTTGAGTTGGGCAATCACATTTCTGATCATCGCCATTGTGGCTGCAGTCCTGGGCTTCGGTGGTATCGCGGGCACCGCCACGGGTATCGCCAAGATTCTGTTTGTGGTGTTCCTGGTGATGTTTATCGCTTCCTTCTTCTTTGGCCGTCGTGGCCGAGGCTGAACATGTTCAATTCGTCCCTTAAAGCCCTGGCTGCCGCCCTGTTGTTGGGCGGCAGCGGCTTGGCGCTGGCTGCCAATGACGGCCAGTCCCGGGCCAATGAACTGTTGAGCGCGGACCCGCAATACCGCGAAACCTGGCAGGGCGTGGTCAAGAAGGAAGAGCGTCTGCCGGAGTGGGTGTTAAACCTCTCGGGTAGCGCAGAACAAATGAACGCCGTTGAAGAAGCAGGTGACAAGTACTTGGTCGGGCCGCTCTGTGAAACCGCAGACACGTGCAAGAGCAAGCGCTTGATCGTCGCTTTTAGTTACGACAAGGAAGATGCCTACGCAATGTTGGTGGAAGTCCCGGCCGGCCTGCCGTCCGATAAATCCCCGACTAGGCATGCCGACTACCGTTTTCTTGGCAAGCCGAACGAAGGCATGCAGAAGCTGTTGATGGAACAGCTCAAGAAAGATCCGAATTGGTACTAGGCTGGTCCGCACGACGCTGTCGTCTACCAGCCTATCGTCCATAGAAAGAAGCGCCGCGTTTCTTTCTGTCTGCATCGCCCGAGGAGGGCGATGCATGACCAGGGGGCCGGGTTGCTCTGATCGATCGGATCGGCGTGACCTACGGGTACAAGGAGTGCCTGCGCAAGGGCCGGGTCAGGTGAAAAGCTGCGACGCAAGTTCCCAAGCTGATGGTTTGTGGAACTTGCGACGAGCTTACGGCTCTGACGCCTGCTTCTTGTCATGCCGCCCATAGCGGCAATTTTCCTTTTTGCTTCGCTCAAACCATTTCTTGGTGTGTGCGCGTGACCATCTATCGAGAAAGTTTGTCCTCTGCCAGACGAGTTTTCCGATGGTATGCGTAGGAATTTTCAGGAGTTTTCGACCGCGACCGTAGATTTTCAAAAAACCCTGCGCGAGCCTGAAATGGCCGGTTCGCGGCATTTATGCCTGCCGAAATGTCGTATTCGAACCGACCGTTCAGACAGAAAAACTCAAAAAAACTCATGCCGATTCGGCATAGGGTAGGCGTTTACGGCATTAGACGTCGCCTCCTTGCATCGGAATAGTTGCGCCTTTTTTCGCCTGCCAGTGAGCCATATCGGCCAACTGCGGTGACCTTCTACGGGGGCAGATGCACACACTTTTTCGCTTTCGAGCGTTCCAGCTGCTGGCGCATCTGCCTGAGTCCACTTGAAGTAAGGGTAATGACATGAAGAAGGCAAAGCTAAGCCTCGCCTGGCAGATCCTCATCGGTCTGGTGCTGGGGATTGCAATCGGTGCAGTGCTTAACCATTTCAGTGCCGAAAAGGCCTGGTGGATCAGCAACGTGTTGCAGCCCGCCGGCGATATCTTTATCCGCCTGATCAAGATGATCGTTATCCCGATCGTGATTTCGTCGCTGATTGTCGGAATTGCCGGTGTTGGGGATGCGAAAAAGCTCGGTCGGATCGGCGTGAAAACCATCCTTTACTTCGAAGTGGTCACCACCATTGCCATTGTGGTCGGCCTGCTGCTGGCCAACCTGTTCCATCCGGGTACCGGCATCGACATGAGTACCCTGGGTACCGTCGATATCTCCAAATACACGGCCACCGCCGCCGAGGTGCAGCACGAGCACGCGTTCATCGAGACGATCCTCAACCTGATCCCCTCGAACATCTTTGCCGCCGTGGCCCGTGGCGACATGCTGCCGATCATCTTCTTCTCGGTGTTGTTCGGCCTCGGCTTGTCGAGCCTCAAGCCTGAACTGCGCGAGCCCCTGGTAACCATGTTCCAGGGCGTGTCCGAGAGCATGTTCAAAGTCACCCACATGATCATGAAATACGCCCCGATCGGCGTGTTTGCCTTGATCGCGGTGACGGTCGCCAACTTTGGGTTCGCCTCCCTGCTGCCGCTGGCCAAGCTGGTGATCCTGGTTTACGTCGCCATTCTGTTCTTCGCCTTTGTGGTGCTTGGCCTGATCGCCCGCCTGTTCGGCTTCTCGGTGATCAAGCTGATGCGCATCTTCAAGGATGAGCTGGTACTGGCCTACTCCACCGCCAGTTCCGAAACCGTGCTGCCGCGCGTGATCGAGAAGATGGAAGCCTACGGCGCGCCGAAGGCGATCTGCAGCTTTGTGGTACCCACCGGCTACTCGTTCAACCTCGACGGTTCGACCCTGTACCAGAGCATCGCGGCAATCTTTATCGCGCAGCTGTATGGCATCGACTTGTCGATTGGCCAGCAACTGATGCTGGTACTGACGCTGATGGTCACCTCCAAAGGCATCGCCGGCGTGCCGGGCGTATCCTTCGTCGTGCTGTTGGCGACCCTGGGCAGCGTGGGTATTCCGTTGGAAGGCCTGGCGTTCATCGCCGGTGTCGACCGCATCATGGACATGGCGCGTACTGCGCTGAACGTGATCGGCAACGCCCTGGCCGTACTGGTCATCTCCCGCTGGGAAGGCATGTACGACGACGCCAAGGGCGAGCGCTACTGGAACTCGCTGCCGCACTGGCGCACCAAGGAAGCGCTGCCGGCCGGCGAGACCACTCGCGGCTGATCGCCAGGACTGCCTCCTACACAAACCCCGGAAAATCCGGGGTTTGTCGTTTCTGCCAGCCCCGCTATCATTCGCCCCATCTTTCGGGGGATTCAACTGATGCTCAATGGCCTGTGGCTTGGCTTTTTTATCGTGGCGATGGTGTCCGCGTTCGCGCAATGGCTGATCGGCGGCAACGCCGGCATTTTTGCGGCGATGGTGGAAAGTATCTTTGCCATGGCCAAGTTGTCGGTCGAGGTGATGGTGCTGCTGTTCGGCACGCTGACCTTGTGGCTGGGCTTCCTGCGCATTGCCGAGAAAGCCGGGATCGTCGACTGGCTGGCCAAGGCACTTGGGCCTCTGTTTCGCCGCCTGATGCCGGAAGTGCCGGCGGGCCACCCGGCCATCGGCTTGATCACCCTCAACTTCGCCGCCAACGGCCTGGGCCTCGACAACGCCGCTACGCCCATCGGCCTGAAAGCCATGAAGGCGCTGCAAGAGCTCAACCCCATCCCCAACACCGCCAGCAACGCGCAAATCCTGTTCCTGGTGCTTAATGCGTCTTCCCTGACCCTGCTGCCGGTGACCATCTTCATGTACCGCGCCCAGCAAGGTGCGGCCGACCCGACGCTGGTGTTCCTGCCGATCCTGCTGGCCACCAGCGCCTCGACCCTGGTGGGCCTGCTGTCGGTGGCAGTGATGCAACGCCTGCGGCTGTGGGACCCGGTGGTGCTGGCGTATCTGATTCCGGGCGCGTTGGTACTGGGTGGCTTCATGGCCTTGCTGGCGACGCTCTCAGCCACTGCGCTGGCAGGGTTGTCCTCGATCCTCGGCAACCTGACGCTGTTCGGGCTGATCATGTTGTTCCTGGTGATTGGCGCGCTGCGCAAGGTCAAGGTCTACGAGGCGTTTGTCGAAGGGGCCAAAGAAGGCTTCGACGTGGCCAAGAACCTGCTGCCGTATCTGGTGGCGATGCTCTGTGCGGTGGGGGTGTTGCGGGCGTCCGGCGCGCTGGATTTCGGCTTGGAAGGCATTCGCCATTTGGTGGCCTGGGCTGGCATGGACACGCGCTTTGTCGATGCGTTGCCGACGGCGATGGTCAAGCCATTCTCCGGCAGTGCGGCGCGGGCGATGCTGATTGAGACGATGCAGACCCAGGGCGTGGACAGCTTCCCGGCGCTGGTGGCGGCGACGATTCAGGGCAGTACCGAGACCACGTTTTACGTGCTGGCGGTGTACTTTGGCTCGGTGGGAATCCAGCGGGCGCGGCATGCGGTGGGGTGTGCGTTGTTGGCGGAGTTTGCTGGTGTGGTGGCGGCGATTGCGGTGTGCTACTGGTTCTTCGGTTAAGGCCTACATCCCCTGTGGCGAGGGAGCTTGCTCCCGTTGGGCCGCGAAGCGGCCCCAGTAAGTTTTTGCAGGTGTGTCAGTCAAAGTTCATTGACCGGTTTTGGGGCTGCTGCGCAGCCCAACGGGAGCAAGCTCCCTCGCCACAAAAGCGTGGCTTCCCAGGCCGACGGCCCAGTCCACCACCTGCCTGTTCAGCGCATCCCCAGCCTGACCAAACCCGGCCACCACCGCCGGCACCTTGGTATCGCCCACCGGCTGCCTCACCTCAAACCGCTTGCTGGCGATAATCCGCTGATCACTCCCGCGCACCAGCCGCGCATCCAGCCGTATCACCACTTCAACTGCACTGCCGCGATACTCACTCTGAAACGCCTGCAATTGCCCGCCCAATTCAAAGTCCGCCTGCAGATTGGTCTCATCGGTACTGAGCAGCGTCACCCGCCCATCCCGCTGGAAACCATCCAACAGCCGGTTACGCAATAACACCGGCGACGGATCGCTCCAGCGTGAATTGGCATAGCTGCTGATCAGGTCGCCGTTAGGCACCACGGCAATCCGCGGGCTGTCGAGGAACTCGCTGGTCTGCGGCTTGGTCACGCGCAGGGACCAGGCCACCGGGCTGGCTTGCGTGGCCGTCTGCGTCGATGGCAACCGGTACACGTTCGAAGGATCCGCCTTGGGCAAGATCGAACACGCACTGACCAGTGCCAGGGCAACGGGGGCGATTACTTGGTAAGCACGCTTCATGGCGTGAACTCCTTGTTCTTGTCGCTGCCCAGCAGGTACCCGCTGGGGTTGGCTTCCAGGCGGCGGGAAATGGCGCGCAATGAACCCAGGGTCTCCCGCAGTTCGCGCACTGCTGGCGCCAGTTCGTTGAGGCCTTGCATGCCGCTGTTCAGAGAGTCTTTGTTGTTGGTCAGCAAGGTGTCGATGGTGGCCGTGCTTTGTTGAAGCGACTGCATGGCCTTTTCAGCGCTGCCGAATACCTGCTTGCCCTGGTCGTTGAGCAAACCATTGGCATTGCGCATCAGCGCGGTAGTTTGCTCCAGGGTCGCGCTGGCCTGTTTGCTCACCTGCATCAATTGCTGCATCACCACTTTGATGTCGCCGCGCTGATCGGCGATGGCACCGGTGGTCTGTTGCAGGTTATCCAGGGTATTGCTGAGGCGCTCGACGTTCTCCCGGGAGAACATGTGGTTGGCGTTGTGCAGCAGCAGGTTGATGCTGGTCATCAGGTCATTGCTGTTGTTCAACAGGCGAGCGATGGGCGAGGGCGAGGCGATGATTTGCGGCAGTTCGCCGTCCTTGCCCTTGAGTTCCGGGCTCTGGGGCGTGCCGCCACTGAGCTGGATGATCGAAGTGCCGGTGATGCCGGTCAGGGCGAGCTTGGCCTGGGTGTCTTCCTTGATCGGTGTTTGCCCGGCCAGACGGATGCGCGCCAACACCCGGCGCGGGTCTTTCGGGTCGAGGCGCAGGCTGGTGACATCGCCTACCTTGATCCCGCTGTACTGCACCGCGCTGCCCTGGGACAAGCCACTGACCGCCTCGTTGAAGATCACTTCGTAATCCTGAAACGCGCTGTCGACGCTGGATTTGGCCAGCCACAGGCCAAACAGCATGGCGCCGACCACGACGATCACGCTGAACAGACCGATCATCACATGATGGGCTCGGGTTTCCATGTCATACCTCGTTGAGCAGTTGAGCGGCATCCAATGCCGCGCGGCCCCGTGGGCCATGGAAGTATTCGTGAATCCAGGCGTCGTCGGTTTCCGAGACGACATCGATGGCATCTGCCACCAGTACCTTTTTCTGCGCCAGCACCGCCACGCGGTCGGTGATGGTGTACAGCGTGTCGAGGTCGTGGGTGACCAGGAACACGCTCAGGCCCAACGCATCGCGCAGGGTCAGGATCAGTTGATCGAAGGCGGCGGCGCCGATCGGGTCGAGGCCGGCGGTGGGTTCGTCGAGAAACAGAATGTCCGGGTCCAGCGCCAGGGCACGGGCCAGGGCCGCACGCTTGATCATGCCGCCGGAGAGTGACGATGGATACTTGTCGGCGGCCGACAATGGCAACCCGGCCAGCGCGAGTTTCACCGCCGCCAGGTGTTCGGCATCGGGGCGGCTGAGGCCGGCATGTTCGATCAGCGGCAAGGCGACGTTTTCGGTCACCGTCAGCGAGGAAAACAGCGCGCCCTTCTGGAACAGCACACCAAAACGGCGCTCCACCATCGAACGCTCGTGTTCCGACAGCGTCGGCAGGTCCTGGCCAAACACCCGAACCGAACCTTCGCTGGGTTGGCGCAGGCCAATAATGCTGCGCAGCAATACCGACTTGCCGCTGCCCGAACCACCGACCACGGCCAGGATCTCGCCCTTGTATAAATCCAGGTCGAGGTTCTCATGCACGCTTTGCGGGCCAAAGCGGTTGCACAGCCCACGGACTTCGATCACCGCCTCGGCGGGTGCACGACGTAACCGACTCACCAGCCCATCTCCATGAAGAACAAGGCGGCGACCGCATCCAGCACGATCACCACAAAAATCGATTGCACCACGCTGGAGGTGGTGTGGGCGCCGACTGACTCGGCACTGCCGCTGACCTTGAAGCCTTCCAGGCAGCCAATGGCGGCGATCAGGAAGGCAAAGATCGGCGCCTTGACCATGCCCACGATAAAGTGCTGCACGCCGATGTCCGATTGCAGCAGCGACAGGAACATCGCCGGCGAAATATCCAGGGCCACGGCGCACACCACGCCCCCGCCGATAATCCCGGAGAGCATCGCCAGGAACGTCAGCATCGGCAGCGCCACCAGCAATGCCAGCACGCGGGGCAGCACCAGCAATTCCATCGGGTCCAGGCCCAGGGTGCGGATGGCGTCGATTTCTTCGTTGGCCTTCATCGAGCCGATTTGCGCGGTAAAGGCACTGGCGGTGCGGCCGGCCATCAGGATTGCGGTAAGCAGCACGCCAAATTCCCGCAGGAAGGAAAACGCCACCAGGTCCACGGTGAAGATGCTCGCGCCAAAACTGGCCAGCACCGTGGCGCCAAGAAACGCCACCACTGCGCCCACCAGAAAGGTCAGCAAGGCCACGATGGGCGCCGCGTCGAGACCGGTCTGTTCGATATGCGCGACCACCGGCGTGACGCGCCAGCGCTTGGGCCGGAATACGCCACGGGCGAAGGTTTCGAGGATCAGGCCGATAAAGCCCAGTAACTTCAGGCCGTCTTGCCAGACGGTGTACACCGCGCTGCCGATGCGCGCCAGCAACATGATGCCGGCGGCCTCCTCCGGTTCTTTGATCGGGACACAAAAATCGTTCAGTGAGCGGTACACGGTTTTGAGCAATGCGCGGTCGGCGGGCGAGAGGCTGCAGTCGGTCTGTTCGGCGGATTGTTCGATGCGCTCGGGGCCGAGCAATTCCACCAGCAGCGAGGCGCCGGCGGTGTCCAGGGCGCCGAGGCCGTTAAGGTCGATGCGTGCGCCAGCGTCGTACTGGCCGTCGAGCTTTTCCGACAGCTTCTTCAGGTTGGCATAGTGGGCAAGCGTCCAATCCCCGGTAATCCTCAGCAATGGAGGTTGGATGGACGTGTCCAGATGGGCTGCGCCGGCCGTTGTGCTACTGGTCATAAGCTCCGAGCTTGTTTGGCTATTCCACAATTCCTACGTAATAGCACGATCCTACCTACTTTGGCGCGTCCGGCGTTGTGGTGCCCTGACCGGGATCAGTCACCTTGAAGCGCAACACGCCGATCACTTGGCCATCCTCGGTCAGCACGCGTACCTGCCAGCGTCCCACCGAGTCGGCGGGGAAGTTCTGCTTGTGGGTCCAGGCGCGATAACCTTCCTTGCGCCCGCCGTGAATGTCCAGAGCGATGCGGTCGACTTCCTTGCCGTTGAATTTCCACACGTGGTAGATCCGTTCATCCAGCCCACGCGGTGCGTTGATCGCGGTGTAGGCATACAACCCGCTGCTGCGCAGTTGGGTGGCGCTGACTTCTTTCAGGTCATCGCCGGGCGTACGGTCCTGCAGTTGGGTGCTTATGGCCACTTCGGTCATCCACAGCGTCGCGGGCGGCACCCAACTGCGCAGGAACCAGCCGGCGCAACCAATCGCGGCGGTCACTCCGAGTAACATGGCCCAACCCTTGATGCTGCGCAACGGCAGGCTGACGGCCAGGCTCGGGATCGACAACGCCATCGCGACGCCGAGGGCCAGCTTGTAACTCTCGGCGGTGGTCAGATGCAGGATGATCGGCAGGGCGGTCAACAGGGCCGCGAACAGGGTCAGGGTGTGCAGCGCCAGAAACAGCGAGCGCTTGGGCGCCAGCCACTTGTAGTACAGCGGATCGGTGATAGAGACGAGCGCTGCCGCGCCCAACAGGCCGGTAAAAATCGACTGGCCGCTGTTCCAGGTGGTGGTGACAAAAAAGAATGGCAGGACAAAAAACAGGCTTTCCTGGTGGATCATCTGCGTGGCGTAGCGCAGCAGCGGTTCGGGGATTTCCCGTTTGAAGATTTTGCTGAACAGCTGGGTGAAGCTGTTTTCGAGCATCAGCCATAACCAGCTCACCAGCATGATCACCGCGATCCAGCTGGCCATGCCTTGCTGGCGGTCCACCAGGATAAAGCTGCACACACCCGAGATGAAACCGCCGAGTGCAATCACCCCTGGGTAGCGCTTCATCAGCTCGAGGATGCGCTGGATGGTGTGGGTCAGGATAGGCATTCGGTTGTTCACAGTCTTTGTAGGAAAAATCCCAGACAGAATAACGTTTTAGCTGTTTTCTCGGGGCCTCATTACGCAATCCCTTTGCGATAACGCCACACGCCGAGCAACACAATCGCAATCAGTCCCAGCGCGCCAGCAGCGATCCAGTAGAGGCTGTCGTAACTGAACAATGGTTTCTCGATGCGCCAGTAGCCGTTCTGCTTGAACAGCTCGCGCATGGCCTGGTTGGCCTGCTCCAGGCTGACGGCCTTGATACGCTTGGCCGGGTCGCTGAAGCGGCCCTTGGCGTAGTCGCCCGAGGCGCTCCAGTAATAGTCGGCCAGCGCGCTGTTACCCTGTACCGCCCAGGCTTGGCGGGCGATGGCGGCTTGTTGCAGGCGAGCAAAGGTGGTTGGGTCGAGGCCGTCCTGGAGCAATTGGGCCTTGAGGGTTTGCAGCACTTGCTCGGCTTCGGGCAGGTTGTCGCGCTCAAGGTCGGCGTTGAGGCTCATGAAACCGACCCCGCCGAGCACTTCGCGCTCGCTCCATGGGCCGTAGGACAAACCGTGCTGCAACCGCAGTTGGCGGTACAGCGCCCAGTCCAGGTAGTCCTTGAGCAGGTCGAAGGTTTCATCGTACTGGTCGTCCAGTACCGGCTCGGGGAACAGCCAGTGCAGCTTGGCGTTGTCACCGACCCAGCCGTGGATCAGGTCACGGTGGATGGCGGCGGCGTGTTGGATGTCCGGGAGGGGGCGATGTTCGCTGGGGTCTACTGGATCAAGCGCGCCATAGGTGCGTTCGAGGTAGGCCGGCAACAGTTTGTCGAGGTCGCCGACGATGATCAGCGTCATGTTGTTGGGGGCGTACCAGGCCTTGCGCAGCTTTTCCAGCTGGTCGCGGGTCAGGTGGTCAACGTCGGCCCGTTCGGCGCATTTGAGGCCCAGCTCCACCGCAAGCTGGCTGCTGGCCTTGTGGCCGAGGTCCTGGCGGTCCAGCAGGCGTTGCAGGTGCGAGTAATGGCCGCCGTCTTCGCGCTCCACCACCTGTTTGGCGGCGTTGATGTTGGCGTCGGTCAGTTGCGTGCGGGTAACAATGGCCAGCAGCAGGTCGAGCACCTTGCGCTGGTTTTGCGCCGGGGCCTCGATGACGAAGGTGGTGTCGGCGTTGCTGGTGTAGGCGTTCCAGTCACCACCGAGGGCTTGCATGCGCTCTTCCAGCTCACCTTCGCCGCCGCCGTCGATGCCGCTGAACAGCAGGTGTTCCAGCAGGTGCGGCAGCTCTTTGTCTTCGCAACTGAAGTCATCCAGGCCTACACCCACCACCAGGCGAATGGCCACGTGGCCGCGTTCGGTGCCCGGCTTGAGCAGCAATTGCAGGCCGTTGGGCAATGTATAGCCCTCGACTTGCAGGCGGTCAAAGGCAAAGGTTTGTGCCGAGCCCATGAGCAGGCAGGCGAATAACAGGCGACGCATAACAAGCTTCCTGGCGAGTGAGGTCCTTGTTAACTGACTTCACTCGCCATCTTACGTTCAGGGCGAATGGGTGATGTCGGCGATATCGTCCACCGAGAGCGCGCCGGTGTCGGTGGTTTCCAGCACCACATAAGCGCTGCTGCAGAACAGCGAGTTGAGGCGCTTCATGTCGGCAATCAGCTCCAAGTGCAGGGAACTGGTCTCCAGGCTCTGTACGATTTTACGTTGCAAGCGGCTGACGTGGGCGTGGGCCAGGCGACGCTCCTGGGCGCGAAAGCGACGTTTCTCCCGCAGCAGTTGCCGGGCGCTTTCGGGGTCGGCGCTGAGGAACACCGACAGGCCCAGGCGCAGGTTGGCGATCAGTTGGGTTTGCAGGCCGGCGAGCTCTTCCAGGCCGACTTCGGAAAATGAGCGGCGCTGGGAGGTCTTTTGCTGTTGGACCTTGCGCAGCATCCGTTCGATCAGGTCGCCGGCCAGCTTCAGGTTGATCGACAGTTCGATGATCTCGGCCCAGCGCCGGCTGTCCTGTTCGCTGAGGTCTTCCCGGGGCATTTGCGCGAGGTAGAGCTTGATCGCGCTGTAGAGCGCTTCAACGTCGTCGCTCAGGCTGCGCATTTCCTGGGTGATGGCAGTTTGTTTGCCTCGCAGCACTTCCAGCATCGAGGTCAGCATGTTGTCGATCAGGTCGCCCAGGCGCAGGGTTTCGCGGGCGGCGTTGGCCAGTGCCAGGCTGGGCGTGGCGAGCGCTGCGAGGTCCAGATGGCGAGGTTTAGCCAGGCCGTTGACCTCTTCGCGCTCCGGCAACAGCCAGGCACACAAGCGGGACATCGGGCCGATGGTGGGCAGCAGGATCAGGCAGCGAGTGACGTTATAGAGCAGGTGAAAGGTGATCACCATGCCTTGGGCGCTGTAGTCCAGGGTGTCCATCCACCCTACCAGCGGATCGAGGACGGGGATGATCAGCAGCAAGCCGATCAGCTTGTACAACAGGCTGCCCAGGGCCACCTGGCGCCCGGCGGCGTTCTGCATGCTGGTACTGAGGAAGGCCAGCACACCGCTGCCGATGTTGGCGCCGATCACCAGGCCGATGGCCACGTGCAGGCCAATTACGCCGGCACCGGCCAGGGTCGCGGTCAGCAGGACGGCGGCCAGGCTGGAGTAGGAAATCATCGCGAACAGAGCGCCGACCAGGGCGTCGAGCAGGATATCGCCGGTCAGTGAGCCGAACAGGACCTTGACGCCTTGGGCGTGGGTAATCGGGCCTGCGGCCTCGACGATCAATTGCAGCGCCAAAATGATCAGGCCCAGGCCAATCCCGACGCGGCCCATCTGCCCGGCACGCGTCTGTTTGCGTGACAGGAAGAAAATCACCCCGAGAAAAATCAGCAGCGGCGACAGCCACGAAAGGTCGAAGGTCAATACCCGGGCCATCAACGCCGTACCGACGTCGGCACCGAGCATCGTGGCCAAGGCGGGCATAAGCCCCATCAGGCCCTGACCGACAAACGAGGTCACCAGCATCGCCGTGGCGTTGCTGCTTTGCACCATGGCCGTCACCAGGATACCGGCGATAAACGCCAGCCAGCGCTTGGACATGTTCTGCCCGATGACCTGGCGCAAGTTGGAGCCGTACACCCGCAGGATGCCGGTACGGACGATGTGCGTGCCCCAGATCAGCAGGGTTACCGCGGAAAGCAGATTGAGCAGGGTCAGCATGCTGGGCCCCCTGTATTGAGTCGTGCTCCAACCGGAGCAAGTGGATAGTGCCGCGTGCCTTTCTACGTCTTGTACTTAAGCTGTAGTTGGCGAATGGGCTCTGCGCCAGCATCGCATAGCTAAAGTCGGGATTGAAACAAAACTGTCATGAAATCAGCTTTTTGCAGATGAAAAAAAGGGGCCTCAAGGCCCCTTTTTACACGCGGGTCTGGGTTATTGACCCGGAATGTCCTTGCGCAGTTTCACAGGGTCCTGCTGTTTCTTCTTTTTCGCGATGGCCGTGCGCATCTTGATGTTCACCGCTTCCACCGCCAGGGAGAACGCCATGGCGAAGTAAACGTAGCCTTTAGGCACATGAACGTCGAAGGCTTCGGCGATCAGCACGGTACCCACCACCAGCAGGAACGACAGCGCCAGCATTTTCAGCGACGGGTGCTTGTCGATGAAATCGCTGATGGTGCCAGCGGCCAGCATCATCACCAGCACGGCGACGATGATCGCGGCCACCATTACTGGTACGTGGGAAACCATACCCACCGCGGTAATCACCGAGTCCAGGGAGAACACGATGTCGATGATCGCAATCTGGATGATGGTGTAGATGAACTTGCCACCGGCGCCTTTGGGCTCGTCGTGGGTTTCGTCTTCACCTTCCAGTGCGTGGTACATCTCCTGGGAGCTTTTCCACAACAGGAACAGGCCACCGAAGAACAGGATCAGGTCGCGGCCGGAAATGCCCTGGCCGAACACCACGAACAAATCGTCGGTGAGGCGCATCACCCAAGTGATCGACAGCAGCAACAGGATGCGCGTGACCATGGCCAGGGCCAGGCCGAAGATCCGGGTGCGCGCCTGCATATGCTTGGGCATGCGGCTGACCAGGATCGAAATCATGATGATGTTATCGATGCCCAGGACGATCTCCAGGGCTGTCAGGGTGAAGAAGGCAATCCAGATTTCCGGATTGGTCAGCCATTCCATGTGTATTCCTTTGAGCGAGTGTTAAACCGCGCCAGCTGCAGCGCCGCGCGGTGAGTCGGTACGATTATAGAGTGCTGAACAGCGGAAAAATCCCCATCAGCAATGCGGCGACCATTATGCACAGGCACACCAGCACCGCCCACTTGAGGGTGAAGCGCTGGTGATCGCCAAATTCGATACCCGCCAGCGCCACCAACAAGTAGGTGGATGGAACCAGTGGGCTCAACAAGTGCACGGGTTGGCCAACGATCGAGGCACGGGCCATCTCCACGGCGGTGATGCCGTAGTGGCTGGCGGCTTCGGCCAGTACCGGCAGTACGCCGTAGTAGAAGGCATCGTTGGACATGAAGAAGGTAAACGGCATGCTCACCAGCGCGGTAATCACCGCCAGGTAAGGGCCCAAAGCGTCAGGGATGACTGCCAGCAGGCTCTTGGACATCGCATCGACCATGCCGGTGCCGGACAGGATGCCGGTGAAGATGCCGGCCGCGAAGATCAACCCGACCACCGCCAGTACGCTGCCAGCGTGGGCGGCGACGCGGTCTTTCTGCTGTTGCAGGCACGGGTAGTTGACGATCATCGCGATACTGAAGGCCACCATGAACAGCACGGGCAGCGGCAGCAGGCCGGCGATCAGGGTGCACATCAGGGCCAGCGTCAGGGCGCCGTTGAACCAGATCAGCTTCGGACGGCGGGCGTCCGGGTACTGCGAAACGCTGATTTCGCTGTGGTCGATTTCGTCGCCCTGCAGGTGCAGTTCACCGAGGCGCGCACGTTCGCGCTTGCCGTACATATAGGCGATCACCAGGATGGCAACCACGCCCGCCAGCATCGCCGGGATCATCGGCACGAAAATGTCCGACGGGTCTACATGCAGCGCACTGGCCGCACGGGCAGTTGGGCCGCCCCATGGCGTCATGTTCATCACGCCGCCAGCAAGGATGATCAGACCGGCCATGATCCGCGGGCTCATGCCGATGCGCTTGTACAACGGCAGCATGGCGGCCACGCAGATCATGTAGGTGGTGGCGCCGTCACCGTCCAGGGAGACCACCAGGGCCAGCACGGCAGTGCCGACCGAGACCTTCAGCGGGTCGCCCTTGACCAATTTGAGGATCTTGCGCACGGCCGGGTCGAACAGGCCGGAGTCGATCATCAAGGCGAAGTAGAGGATGGCGAACATCAGCATCACGCCGGTCGGCGCGAGCTTGGTAATGCCTTCGAGCATCATTGGGCCGATTTTCGGCGCAAAGCCGCCGAACAGCGCGAACAAAATCGGCACGATGATCAGGGCGATCAGCGCAGACAGGCGCTTGGTCATGATCAGGAACATGAACGTGATGACCATGGCAAAGCCAAGGAAAGTCAGCATAGGAATACTCCAGGCGTAGCGCGGCTAGGGAATGGCGAACCGGTTGGGGGTCAGCGCAGAACGAAAGGCACGAGGCGTACGGGTGGAGTTGGGGCAAACAGGCGGGTACGAGCGGACATCGGGAATCACCATTGTTGTTGTTAACAACCGGTCTGTTGCCGGTAGTGGTGGGCGATCCTAGTCCCGGAAGCTTTCAGCCAGCTTTCGCTTAAGAAACAGGCTACGTTGAATGGACGACTGGTCCTACAAATAAGCCAGTGGGAGGCAGAGGATGCATGAGCAACACCAAGGCGGCTGCCATTGCGGCCGGGTGCGTTATCAGTTCAGCGGGGCGTTGGTGGATATTGCCCATTGCCACTGTTCGATTTGTCGGCGGGTCAGCGGTGGGCTGGTGACGGCCTGGATCACCCTGCCGCGTTCTGCGTTTTCCTGGGTGGAGGGAACGCCGGCACAGTACGAATCGTCATCGACGTGCGTGCGGTATTTCTGTTCGAACTGTGGGGCGCACTTGGCGTTGGTGACCCGCCTGAGCCCTGAGAGTATCGATGTGACCATCGCGACCCTGGATCACCCGGAGCAGGCCCCGGCAGATCGGCACATCTGGGTACAAAGCCGATTGCCGTGGTTGCACCTGGACGAGCAGTTGCCACAAGAGGATCAAGAAGCGCTCTAGGGCAGTTCGAACCCGCCGGAGGCCTTGTGCAGCGCCCGCAGGTGTTCGCCCAATTGCTTGAGGTTGGCCTCACACGCGGCAATCTCCGCTGCGCGGGACGGTTCCAGCAGCGCCCTTACCTCTTTGTCCAGATCGCCGGTCAGCGACTGCAACTGCTTCTGGCGCGCGGCGCTTTCCGATTCCAGCCGTTGGGATTCCGTCGGCTGCGGCAGGCCGTAACCGCTGGTGCCCAGCAGTTCTGCCGGGCGACTGAGGAAGCCGCTGTTGGCGAGGATCTGCTGCAAGGTAGCGTTGGCCTTTTCCATGCCGCCGTTCTTCAGCTCGCGTGCACCGAGGTAACGTTGTTTGACCTCATCCTGGGCCAGCATGAGTTGCTTGCGAAAACTCGCCTGCTCCAGCAGCAGCAAGGCCGCGCTGGCGCGCAGGTCGGCTTCGGCGAACCATGGGCGACGTTCCGCGGCGCTCAGGGACAACCAATCTTCAACTTCAGCCTGCTTGATCGGTAGACGCTTTTTCAGCACCTCGAACATCGCCTGGTAGCGCTCGCGGAAGGAGTCGAAGTGATAGCCCAGGCGCAGCGCGCGTTTCTTGTCATCCAGCACGCTGGTATCAGCCAGGCCGCGGCCCTTGAGGACTTCCAGCAGGCCGTTGGGCGTGATGTTGTCCAAGCCGGTCAACTGCGGGTTGGCGCTGCCGCTGCGTAACAGCTTCAGGCTCTCCACCGCGCAGTTGTTGGAGATGAAGAAGTAATTGCCGTCGTAGCTCCAGTGCATCTCGGCGGCGTGTTCGACGGTGTCGTTGATCTCTTGGCGCGTGAGTTTCAGCGGCACCGAAGCCAGGCCGCGCAGTTCGGTCTTGGTGTACTCATCAATGACTTGGGACAGCGGCAGTACGAACAGCCGCGACGGGTACTTGCCGATCAGGCCGTCCCAGCTCGACAGCTGTACGTCGCCGACAAACGCGCGGTAGGACAGCACCAGGTGCTGGTCCAGGTCCAGCCGGCAATCCGGGCCGCGTGGCCGGCCCGGCGCGCAGATCACCAGGCGCAACATGCTGTGGCCCCAGCGGCTTACCAGGTTCTGGTTGGCCTCGGCCAGCAGGTAGTCGATTTCGTAGACGCGCTCGGGGTCGACTTGGCCCAGCGGTGTCTTGGCGAAATCGTTGCCGGCGTTGAGGAACGCGTAGGTTTTTGCGCAAGTATCCTTGGCCGGCGGCGCCCAGCCAAAGTGTTCCTTGTAATAGCGGTACAACGAAGGCCGGCGGCACGCGTAGCTCGGGTCGAGGAGGAAGTACTCCATGTTGACCGCGACGAACTCCAGCGGGCTGGTGGTTTCGTAGATGTCCGGGCTGCGGGCCACCTGGTGGTTGTTCTGCTCGCGTTCGCCGCGACGGCCGACATACTGCGGCCAGCCGGCAAGGTCCAGCAGGCGCGGGTCATCGCTGAGGGTAAAGCGGCGGTCATTCTGGCCACGGCATTGATCGGGCAGGCCGATCAGGCCGGTGATGTTGTTCTGGCGGCTGCAACGCTGGATCAGCTTGCGGTCGGCGCTGGACCACAAGCGGGCGCGGTCGTAGATGTGGGTCAGTTCATGCAGCACGGTGGCGAGCATTTCCCGGCGCACGGTGCCGTGGGGGCGGTTGGTTTTTTGCGTCGCGGCGCTGCCGTCGGTGAGGCTTGCCAGCAGGTTGCTGTTGAGGTCCAGTTCGGACACCAGCGAGGCCTGGCCGTAGGCGTTCTCGGGCATCTTGTCGGTCCAGCCGACGTCGATGGTCCGGTCCAGTTGCTCGATGAAGCGCGGCGGCAACGCCTGCATCGCTTCATCCAGCAATGCCTGGCTGGCCTGCTGCTGGGCAGGGCTCAGGCCATCGGTCTTGAGCCGCAGTTGCAGGCTGGCCTGAGCCGCACTGGCGCCCAGCAACAGGGTGCCGGCCAGTAGCCAGGCGGCAATCCGCCTCACAGAGAGAGGATAGCTTCGGCGAGGACCTGGTCGCTGGCGTCGCGGGCTTCCGGCACGCGGGTTCGCAGGGTATCGAAGGCGGCTTCCAGCTGGGCGCCACGAATCTCGCCATTGCTGGCGACGAAACTTGCGGCATCGTCGTGGGCTTCGCGCACCACTTTGGAGTCGCGGATGGAGGTGGTGGTGTCCGACGTGAAGTCGATGGTTCGCGCCGAGGCACGGACGATGATGTTACTGGTGGCCTTCAGGGTTTGTGCCTGGGCAACACCGGCCAACAACAGCAGGCCGAGAGCGGCGGCGATCAGCGGGCTACGCATGGAATGACTCCGAAATACAAAGATGATTATTGGACGAGAATTGCTTGAGCCAGTTCAAGGTCGCTGGCGTTAAGTTTTGGCTGGGTGCGGCGCAAATAATCCAGCGCTGATTCCAGCCGGGCTCCCCGCCATTGGCCGTCAGTGGCAATGAAAGCGGCAGCGTCATCCTGGGCGGCCAGTATCAGTTTATGGTCGAACGGTGCGGAGGTCACTTTGCTGGTGGCATACGCACTGACAACGAGGCTCTGGGTGGACAGGTCAAAAGCCAGAACTTGCGTGGACCAACAAGCGCAAAACACTATGGGAGCGATCAACAGGCGGTATGAAAAAGCCATGGGACTCGACAACTGAAAACGAGTGCCAAGGCTAGCGCAATGCCCGGGCGAGAGCCAGTGCGCAGGATTCAAGGAGCGCCTGGCGCCCCCATCTTCCTCACCTGCAGTTAGATGGCCAGGATCGCCTGGGCCAACTGAGCGTCAGTCGCGGTATTCAATTGCGGAGCCTGTTGGCGAATCTGCGCCAGGGCGCTTTCCAGTTTCACGCCACGGATGGCGCCTTCGCTGGCCACGAAACTGGCGGCGTCGTCGCGCGCGGCACGTACGACTTTGTTGTCACGCAGGGAGGATGTTGCATCGGAGGTAGCGTCTGAGGTGGCTTTGAGTGCGCCAACGATCGAATCCGTGGTCACGATCAGGCTGGTGGCGTTGGCATTGGCAGCCAGGGCCAGCAGGGCTGCGGTGCTCAGCAGGCGAAGACGGGACATGGGGTGACTCCTGTAGGGGAACGAATAAAAGTGGCACAAAGCCGCTACTTGATCAGCGGGACCATGGGCATCAGACGCCCGTTGTAAGGGGTTCGCCACGTGGCAGACGGATATTAAGCCGCCGTTTATCCGTTCGGATAGCTACTTGAGGTGTTACTCGCTCCAGAACGATTTGGATAGTTCAGCGACTCGGTCGCTGTGACTGATGCCTGCGTCAGACAGCTCCCTCCAATCCAGTTGCGCTAGCAATTTGCGCGTGCGGGCGCGTTGCTCCCAGTGGGCAAGCGCTGAGGCTGTGCGTTTCAGTAGCTGTATCAACAAGGAGCTTTTGCGGATTTGAATGTGCATGGCGAGAGCCTTTCATGAGGTCCTGGAACACCATGTTGGGCTGGGCAGCATTACCGATACAGATACACCAAATCTAAATTGTACTGCTCAAGTGTTATGTTTTTTAAACTGTACCTATAGAAACCAATGCCTTTTGTTTTCGTCCTTAAAAATTCAAACCCAGAAACAACAAAACCCGCCTCCGGTTACCCGGGGCGGGTTTTGTCTTAACAATTCTGAGTGCTGGCAGTGGACCCGGTGGGTCAGGGCCAGCGGACGCTATTTAGCGCCAGAACGGCTTGCTCAACTCTTCGTAGCGTTGTGCTTCGCTGATACCGGCATCAGCCAGCAGACGCGAATCCAGGCGAGCCAGTTGATGGCGGCTGGAGATGCGGCGCTGCCACAACATCAGGTTGGCGAGAACGCGCAAAGGCATGGAAGCCTGGGTGTTTACAGCTTTTTCTTCGAAGAACAGATCGGAACTGAGTGTACGTTCCATGATGACATCCTTCCGCTTGTGGCGGGATTAGGTAGTGGTTTAACTGATGCCAATGATCCTCCTCCGGCGCAAGACTCTCTAGATACAGTTCACCTGTATTGTGAGGGGCCAGTTAACTGTTTATAGGGGCTGTACTGTACGAAATTGGGGCAACTGTACCTGTCGGCACTTTTATGGTGCATTTTGAATGGTTTTAGGTGAGATAGTAGGATTTTTCGGTAGGAAATGACCGGTACAGCAGTACAGTTTTTTAAAAAAGACAGGGCGATAAACCCGGACTGATGCAACTGTGTTTGCATCAGTCCGAATCTGTATCAATTACGCCTTCAGCATATGCCCGGTTTCTTCCAGGTTGATGTGCCAACTCAGTGCTTCTCGCAGGATGTGCGGGGTGTGGCCGCCCAACGCACAGGCTTGTGTGAAGTACGTGCTCAGGGCGTCGCGGTATGCTGGGTGCACGCAGTTGTCGATGATGACCCGAGCCCGCTCTCGCGGCGCCAGTCCCCGAAGGTCAGCCAGGCCGACTTCGGTTACAAGAATGTCAACGTCGTGCTCGGTATGGTCCACATGGCTGACCATTGGCACCACACTGGAAATCGCGCCCGCCTTGGCAATTGACTTGGTGACAAAGATCGCCAGGTGCGCGTTGCGGGCAAAGTCGCCCGAGCCGCCAATGCCGTTCATCATCCGCGTGCCGCAGATGTGGGTGGAGTTGACGTTGCCGTAGATGTCGAACTCCAGCGCGGTGTTGATACCAATGATGCCCAGCCGACGCACCACTTCCGGGTGGTTGGAGATTTCCTGAGGCCGCAGCACCAGTTTTTCTTTATAGCGTTCCAGGTTGCCAAACACGTCGGCGTTGCGCCGCTCCGAAAGCGTGATCGAGCTGCCCGAGGCGAAACTCAGCTTGCCCGCGTCGATCAGGTCGAATGTAGAGTCCTGCAGTACTTCCGAATACATCGTCAGGTCTTCGAACGGCGAATCGATCAAGCCACACATCACTGCGTTGGCAATGTTGCCGATGCCGGCTTGCAGCGGGCCGAGCTTGTTGGTCATGCGCCCCGCGTCGACTTCTTCTTTAAGGAAGTTGATCAGGTGATTGGCAATCGACTGGGTATCGCTGTCGGGCGGTGTGACGGTGGAGGCTGAGTCGCACTGGTTGGTGATGACAATGGCGACGATCTTCTCGGGCGGTATCGGAATCGCGGTGCTACCGATACGGTCGTCCACGGCCACCAATGGAATAGGCGTGCGGGTTGGGCGATAACTCGGGATATAGATGTCGTGCAGACCTTCCAGGTTCGGGTTGTGCGCCATGTTGATCTCGACAATCACTTGCTTGGCAAAAATCGCGAAACTGGCGGAGTTGCCCACAGAAGTGGTCGGCACAATGTGGCCCTGCTCGGTGATCGCCACGGCTTCGATCACCGCGATGTCCGGCAGCTTGAGCTGGTTGTTGCGCAGTTGCTCGACGGTCTCGGACAAATGCTGGTCGATAAACATGACTTCGCCGGCGTTGATCGCCTTGCGCAGAGTGCTGTCCACCTGGAATGGCATGCGTCGCGACAGTACGCCGGCTTCGGTCAGTTGCTTGTCCAGGTCGTTGCCCAGGCTGGCGCCGGTCATTAGGGTGATTTTCAACGGCGAGGTCTTGGCGCGTTCGGCCAAGGCGTGGGGCACGGCCTTGGCTTCACCGGCGCGGGTGAAGCCGCTCATGCCGACGGTCATGCCGTCCTGGATCAGTGCGGCAGCGTCAGCCGCGCTCATGACCTTGTTCAACAACGAAGGCAAGCGGATACGATCACGGTACATGGATTGTTATCTCGGGCTACGAAAGCAAGATGCGCAGTCTAGTGATTTCAAAAAGTTTCGTCCCGCTACCATGGTCGAATGCCAGGCAGCGATTTAGAGCCTTTTGTCGGGTTTTTACCGATAATAAAAAACCCCAGCCTACTAAAGGCCAGGGTTTTGGGTATTGCGCTGGCGCAGTGTTTATTCGACGGCCTTGACCATGTCTTCGATGACCTTCTTGGCATCACCAAAGACCATCATGGTCTTGTCCAGGTAGAACAATTCGTTGTCCAGGCCGGCGTAGCCGCTGGCCATCGAGCGCTTGTTGACGATGATCGTCTTGGCCTTGAACGCTTCGAGGATCGGCATGCCGGCGATGGGCGACTTGGGATCGTTCTTGGCGGCCGGGTTGACCACGTCGTTGGCGCCGAGCACCAGCACCACGTCGGCCTGGCCGAACTCGGAGTTGATGTCTTCCATCTCGAACACCTGGTCGTAAGGCACTTCTGCCTCGGCCAGCAGCACGTTCATGTGGCCAGGCATCCGCCCGGCAACCGGGTGGATGGCGTACTTCACTGTGACGCCGCGGTGGGTCAGTTTCTCGGTCAGCTCTTTCAGCGCATGTTGCGCCCGTGCCACAGCCAGGCCGTAGCCCGGTACGATGATCACGGTGTCGGCGTTGGTCAGCAGGAAGGTTGCGTCGTCAGCCGATCCGGATTTCACCGGGCGCGCTTCTTTCGAGCCGGCCGGGCCTGCGGCGTCTGCCGTATTGCCAAAGCCGCCGAGCAGCACATTGAAGAAGGAGCGGTTCATCGCCTTGCACATGATGTAAGACAGGATCGCGCCGCTTGAGCCTACCAGCGAGCCGGCGATAATCAGCATCGAGTTGTTCAGTGAGAAGCCGATACCCGCCGCCGCCCAGCCGGAGTAGCTGTTGAGCATCGAGACGACCACTGGCATGTCGGCGCCGCCAATCGGGATGATGATCAGCACACCCAGCACGAACGCCAGGGCCAGCATCAATGCGAAGGCACTGAGGTTGCCGGTGAACATGAACGCCAGGCCCAGGCCGAGCGTCAACAGGCCCAACACCAGGTTCAGTTTATGCTGGCCGCGGAACTGTACCGGTGCGCCCTGGAACAGGCGGAACTTGTATTTGCCCGACAACTTGCCGAAGGCAATGACCGAGCCGGAGAACGTAATCGCACCGATGGCGGCGCCGAGGAACAATTCCAGGCGGTTGCCTGCGGGGATCGAATCCCCCAGGTGTTTGACGATGCCCAGGGATTGCGGCTCCACGACTGCCGCAATGGCGATAAACACCGCGGCGAGGCCGATCATGCTGTGCATGAATGCCACCAACTCCGGCATCTTGGTCATTTCAACGCGCTTGGCCATGATCGAGCCGGCGGTGCCGCCGACCAGCAGGCCGACGATAACGTAGCCGATGCCGGCGGTCGCCAGTTCAGCGCCGAGCTTATAGATGAGGCCCACGGTGGTAAGCACCGCCAGCGCCATGCCGAGCATGCCGAACAGGTTGCCGCGCCGGGAAGTGGTGGGGTGCGAGAGGCCTTTGAGAGCCTGGATAAAACAGATCGACGCGATCAGGTAGAGCGTCGTAACCAGATTCATGCTCATTACTTCTGCACCTCTTCTTTAACCTTGGGCGCTTTCTTCTTGAACATCTCAAGCATCCTGCGGGTAACCAGGAAACCACCGAACACGTTGACGGCCGCGAGGGCTACAGCCAGTGTGCCCATGGTCTTGCCCAGCGGCGTCACGGTGAGTGCGGCAGCCAGCATGGCGCCGACGATCACGATTGCCGAAATCGCGTTGGTCACGGCCATCAGCGGGGTGTGCAAGGCTGGGGTGACGTTCCAGACCACGTGATAACCGACATAAATCGCCAGCACGAAGATGATCAGGTTGTAGATACCGGGGGAGATAAGCTCTTCCATCGTCTGAATCCCTGCTTAGGCGTTTTTGCGGATGACTTGGCCGTCGCGGCACATCAGGCACGCGGCGACGATGTCGTCTTCGAGGTTGATTTCAAACTGCCCTTCCTTGGTGAAGACCAGCTTCAGGAAGTCCAGCAGGTTGCGCGCATACAGCGCCGAGGCATCGGCCGCGACGGCACCGGCCAGGTTGGTCGGGCCGCAAATGGTCACGCCGTTTTCCACGACCACCTGATCGGCCACGGTCAGCGGGCAGTTACCGCCTTGGGCTGCGGCGAGGTCGATGACCACCGAGCCTGGCTTCATCTGTGCGACGGTTTCGGCGCTCAACAGAGTGGGTGCCTTGCGGCCCGGGATCAATGCGGTGGTGATGACGATGTCGGCCTGCTTGGCGCGCTCGTGCACGGCCAGCGCCTGACGCTGCATCCAGCTGGTAGGCATGGGGCGCGCATAACCGCCGACGCCGACAGCGCATTCACGTTCTTCATCGGTTTCGTAGGGCACGTCGACGAACTTGGCGCCCAGGGACTCAATCTGTTCCTTTACAGCCGGGCGCACGTCGGACGCTTCGATTACCGCCCCCAGGCGTTTCGCAGTAGCGATCGCCTGCAGCCCGGCTACGCCAGCGCCAAGAATCAGCACGCGCGCGGCCTTCACTGTGCCGGCGGCGGTCATCAGCATAGGCATGAAGCGTGGGTAGTGATGGGCGGCGAGCAACACGGCCTTGTAGCCGGCAATGTTGGCTTGGGAAGACAGCACATCCAGGCTTTGCGCGCGGGAGGTACGCGGCGCTGCCTCAAGGGCAAAGGCTGTGATGCCATGCTCGGCCAGCCGAGTGATGGTTTCGTTGCTGAACGGGTTGAGCATGCCCACGAGCACGGTGCCACTTTTGATCAGCGTCAGTTCGCTGGCATTGGGCGCGACCACCTTGAGGATCAGCTCGGCGCCGAATGCATCACTGGCGCTGCCAATGGTCGCGCCTGCTGCTTCATAGGCACTGTCGACGACACTGGCGTTGATGCCTGCACCGGCTTGCACTGTGACCTTGTGGCCTTGGCCGATCAGCTTCTTGATGGTTTCCGGGGTGGCAGCCACCCGCGTTTCACCGGTATGGGTTTCGAGAGGAACACCAATGTGCACGTCAAATCTCCTGCATGATCTTTTTGCTTTGATTTTGTAAAAAGGCCAGTGCACCGAGAAGCACATCTGGGCGGCCGATCAGCACGATCCCGCTTGAATACAGCGGGGCGCGGCATTTTGCAGGCGAACTTTACGGCCTTCAAGAGATTATGACGGGTGACGAAAAATTAACTACAAGTCACCCTGTGACCGATTGCCGCAATGGTGCTGAACAACTCCTTTAAATACAGAGAGTTAAAGGAGTTAAGACGAAATAGGGACTTGCCGCCATCGGTAATATGAATAGGCGCCCATTGCCGCGACGTTTATGGCTGTAGGCCTCTGTAAGCGCGGCTTAAGGCCGATTCATGGTCAAAAGAACCGGTCTTCTAAATTGCGACATATATATACATATGTAGGTATTTTTGTTTACTGACTACAGGATCAGGTATGTGGGTTTTCCCTTTATATATTGGGGTTGTAGCGGAGTGACTGATCGATTAGCCAGTCTCTGAATGCATGAAGAGACGCAGATTCGACTTTTCTCTCGGGAATCATCAGGTAATAGGCCTTTGAGCTCGCCAGTATCTGAGGGCTGGCGACCACCAGGCGGCGTTCGCTCAATTCTCTTTGAATAAGGAACGGCGGGATCAACGCAATGCCCATGTCGTGCATGGCTGCCTGGGACAACATGGAGAATAGCTCGTAACGGGGGCCTGTCATGTCGCGGGGTATGTCCAGCTGTTGCGCGTTGAACCACTGGCGCCAGGCATAGGGTCGAGTGGTTTGCTGCAACAGGGGCAGTTCGGCGATTTCGTGCGCGGTGAAGTGCGAACGCTCACCCAGCAAGCGTGGGCTGCACACCGGGAGTGGGTTTTCTCCCATTAGCTTGTGGGATTCGGTGCCGGACCAGTCGGCATCACCAAAGTAGATCGCTGCGTCGAATTCGGTATCGGCGAACAGGAAAGGCCGCGTGCGGTTGGTCAGGTTGACGGTGACCTCTGGGTGTTGTTGCTGGAAGTCCTTGAGGCGGGGGATCAGCCACTGCGTGCCGAAGGTCGGGACCACTGCCAGTTCGATAACGTTGGTGCCCTGCTGGCCCATCACCGACAAGGTGTCGCGCTCGACCGCGTCCAACTGTGCGGCCACTCGGCGGCTGTAGGACAGCCCGGCTTCCGTCAGCTTCACGCCCCTGCGGGAACGTCGAAACAGCTCGACACTCAAAAACTCCTCAAGGCCTGCGATCTGCCGGCAAATTGCGCCTTGGGTGATCGAAAGCTCCTGCGCAGCCTTGGTAAAGCTCTCGTGGCGGGCCGCTGCCTCAAAACTGACCAGTGCCGTAGTGCTCGGAATCTTTCTGCGCATGTACCGTAGCCTCACAAGTAAAGAGTATATATGCCGGTTTTGAATGTTACGGAGTGAGAAATTAGCACAAGGCTATGAAAAAACCTCGTTTGCCCTCCTCGCTTTCGCGGCCTAGGCTCCATGCACGACTTTTGATTTACTTCGCGAGGACTCATTCATGGGCGGCAAGGCAAGCTTCAACTGGATCGATCCACTGTTGCTGGATTCACAGCTGACTGAAGAGGAGCGCATGGTGCGTGACAGTGCCGAGCAGTTCGCCCAGGACAAGCTGGCGCCGCGGGTGCTCGAGGCCTTCCGCCATGAAAAGACCGACCCTGCGATTTTCCGCGAAATGGGCGAGACCGGTTTGCTGGGGGCGATGATTCCCGAGCAGTACGGTGGCAGTGGCTTGAACTACGTCAGCTATGGCCTGATTGCTCGTGAGGTCGAACGTGTGGATTCCGGCTACCGCTCGATGATGAGTGTGCAGTCATCGCTGGTGATGGTGCCGATCAACGAGTTCGGTACCGAAGCACAGAAGCAGAAATACCTGCCGAAGCTGGCATCTGGCGAATGGATTGGCTGCTTTGGTCTGACCGAACCTAACCATGGCTCCGATCCGGGCGCGATGATTACTCGTGCACGTAAGGTGGATGGCGGCTACAGCCTCAGCGGCAGCAAGATGTGGATCACCAACAGCCCCATTGCCGATGTATTCGTGGTGTGGGGTAAGGACGATGCGGGCGATATTCGTGGCTTCGTATTGGAAAAAGGCTGGAAAGGCCTGAGTGCTCCGGCGATTCACGGCAAAGTTGGGCTGCGCGCCTCGATCACCGGTGAGATCGTCATGGATAACGTGTTTGTTCCTGAAGAAAACATCTTCCCGGATGTACGTGGTTTGAAGGGGCCTTTCACGTGCCTTAACTCGGCGCGTTACGGGATTTCGTGGGGAGCGCTGGGTGCAGCGGAGTTCTGCTGGCACACCGCGCGCCAGTACACCCTTGATCGCCAGCAGTTCGGGCGTCCATTGGCGGCTACCCAACTGATCCAGAAGAAGCTTGCAGACATGCAGACCGAGATCACCCTCGCCCTGCAAGGTTGCCTGCGGCTAGGTCGTATGAAGGATGAAGGTACGGCGGCTGTGGAGATCACATCGATCATGAAGCGCAACTCCTGCGGCAAGTCCCTGGACATTGCCCGTATGGCGCGGGATATGCTCGGCGGCAACGGTATCTCCGATGAGTTCGGTATTGCCCGTCACCTGGTTAACCTTGAGGTGGTGAACACTTATGAAGGTACCCACGACGTGCATGCGCTGATCCTGGGGCGCGCGCAAACCGGTATTCAGGCGTTCTATTAATAGGAGAACGACCATGGGCGCGCTATCGCACCTGCGGGTACTGGATTTGTCGCGTGTGCTGGCGGGCCCTTGGGCTGGGCAGATACTGGCAGATCTTGGCGCTGAAGTGATCAAGGTCGAGCGGCCGGGTAACGGCGACGACACGCGTGCCTGGGGCCCGCCCTTCCTCAAGGATGCGTACGGGGAGAACACCACTGAGGCGGCGTATTACCTGTCGGCCAATCGCAACAAGGAGTCGGTGACCATCGACTTCACGCGGCCGGAGGGGCAGAAGCTGGTGCGTGACCTGGCGGCGAAGTCCGACATTCTGATCGAAAATTTCAAGGTGGGTGGCCTGGCGGCCTACGGGCTGGATTATGAGTCGCTCAAGGAGATCAACCCGGAGTTGATCTACTGTTCGATTACCGGATTTGGCCAGACCGGTCCCTATGCGGCTCGGGCGGGTTATGACTTCATGATCCAGGGGCTTGGCGGGTTAATGAGCCTGACCGGCCGTCCTGATGGTGAAGACGGCGCCGGGCCAGTCAAGGTAGGCGTGGCACTGACAGACATCCTTACGGGGCTCTATTCGACGGTGGCGATTCTGGCAGCCATGGCTCATAGGGATCATGACGGCGGTGGTCAGCATATCGATATGGCCTTGCTGGATGTGCAGGTGGCCTGTCTGGCCAACCAGGCGATGAACTACCTGACGACGGGCGTCTCTCCCAAGCGCCTGGGTAACGCTCATCCGAATATCGTGCCTTATCAGGATTTTCCTACGGCGGATGGCGATTTCATTCTTACCGTGGGTAATGACGGGCAGTTCCGTAAGTTTGCCGAGGTGGCCGGGCAGCCGCAGTGGGCGGATGATCCGCGGTTTGTTACCAATAAGCTGCGAGTGGCCAATAGAGCGACGCTGATCCCTTTGATCCGTCAGGCGACCGTATTCAAGACAACGGCTGAATGGGTTGCCCAACTCGAGCGGGTGGGTGTGCCGTGTGGTCCGATCAATGACTTGGCGCAGGTGTTTGCCGACCCGCAAGTAAAGGCTCGCGGGTTGGCGATGGAGTTGCCTCATGCATTGGCCGGGATGGTGCCCCAGGTGGCCAGCCCTATGAGGCTGTCCAAGACGCCCGTTGAATACCGTAGCGCGCCTCCGCTTTTGGGAGAGCATACCTATCAGGTGTTGCAGCAGGTGCTCGGTTTGACGCCGGCGAATGTGTCGGTTTTGAGGGAGGCTGGAGTCATCTGAAGCGTCTCTTCTATATAGAAGGCTGTCGAGGCTTTCTCTATAGAAGGAATTGGTTGGTTTTTAGCCAGCGGCGCCTATTTGATAGAAAGCCTGAATTAAGGGTTGACGGCAGATCCTGGAAGTCTATAATTCGCCCCACTTCCGGCGCAGTCGAAACGTAAAACTCCTTGGTAAACAAAGAGTTATGTAGGTTTCGACAGCGAGCTGCTTCAGATCATCGAAGCCCAGAAGGAGTTGGTAGGGCAGTGTTGTTTGGCTCTATTAACGTTTCGATCTTCTCGGTCGAAAGCGGAGAAAAAGAGGTGTTGACAGCAGCGTGTAACGCTGTAGAATTCGCCTCCCGCTAACGAGAGATCGGAAGCGCAAGTGGTTGAAGTTGTTGAAGAATTCTTCGAAAGCTTCTGAAAATAATCACTTGACAGCAAATGAGGCTGCTGTAGAATGCGCGCCTCGGTTGAGACGAAAGATCTTAACCAACCGCTCTTTAACAACTGAATCAAGCAATTCGTGTGGGTGCTTGTGGAGTCAGACTGATAGTCAACAAGATTATCAGCATCACAAGTTACTCCGCGAGAAATCAAAGATGTAACCAACGATTGCTGAGCCAAGTTTAGGGTTTCTTAAAAACCCAAAGATGTTTGAACTGAAGAGTTTGATCATGGCTCAGATTGAACGCTGGCGGCAGGCCTAACACATGCAAGTCGAGCGGTAGAGAGAAGCTTGCTTCTCTTGAGAGCGGCGGACGGGTGAGTAATGCCTAGGAATCTGCCTGGTAGTGGGGGATAACGTTCGGAAACGGACGCTAATACCGCATACGTCCTACGGGAGAAAGCAGGGGACCTTCGGGCCTTGCGCTATCAGATGAGCCTAGGTCGGATTAGCTAGTTGGTGGGGTAATGGCTCACCAAGGCGACGATCCGTAACTGGTCTGAGAGGATGATCAGTCACACTGGAACTGAGACACGGTCCAGACTCCTACGGGAGGCAGCAGTGGGGAATATTGGACAATGGGCGAAAGCCTGATCCAGCCATGCCGCGTGTGTGAAGAAGGTCTTCGGATTGTAAAGCACTTTAAGTTGGGAGGAAGGGCAGTAAATTAATACTTTGCTGTTTTGACGTTACCGACAGAATAAGCACCGGCTAACTCTGTGCCAGCAGCCGCGGTAATACAGAGGGTGCAAGCGTTAATCGGAATTACTGGGCGTAAAGCGCGCGTAGGTGGTTCGTTAAGTTGGATGTGAAATCCCCGGGCTCAACCTGGGAACTGCATTCAAAACTGACGAGCTAGAGTATGGTAGAGGGTGGTGGAATTTCCTGTGTAGCGGTGAAATGCGTAGATATAGGAAGGAACACCAGTGGCGAAGGCGACCACCTGGACTGATACTGACACTGAGGTGCGAAAGCGTGGGGAGCAAACAGGATTAGATACCCTGGTAGTCCACGCCGTAAACGATGTCAACTAGCCGTTGGGAGCCTTGAGCTCTTAGTGGCGCAGCTAACGCATTAAGTTGACCGCCTGGGGAGTACGGCCGCAAGGTTAAAACTCAAATGAATTGACGGGGGCCCGCACAAGCGGTGGAGCATGTGGTTTAATTCGAAGCAACGCGAAGAACCTTACCAGGCCTTGACATCCAATGAACTTTCTAGAGATAGATTGGTGCCTTCGGGAACATTGAGACAGGTGCTGCATGGCTGTCGTCAGCTCGTGTCGTGAGATGTTGGGTTAAGTCCCGTAACGAGCGCAACCCTTGTCCTTAGTTACCAGCACGTAATGGTGGGCACTCTAAGGAGACTGCCGGTGACAAACCGGAGGAAGGTGGGGATGACGTCAAGTCATCATGGCCCTTACGGCCTGGGCTACACACGTGCTACAATGGTCGGTACAGAGGGTTGCCAAGCCGCGAGGTGGAGCTAATCCCAGAAAACCGATCGTAGTCCGGATCGCAGTCTGCAACTCGACTGCGTGAAGTCGGAATCGCTAGTAATCGCGAATCAGAATGTCGCGGTGAATACGTTCCCGGGCCTTGTACACACCGCCCGTCACACCATGGGAGTGGGTTGCACCAGAAGTAGCTAGTCTAACCTTCGGGAGGACGGTTACCACGGTGTGATTCATGACTGGGGTGAAGTCGTAACAAGGTAGCCGTAGGGGAACCTGCGGCTGGATCACCTCCTTAATCGACGACATCAGCTGCTCCATAAGTTCCCACACGAATTGCTTGATTCATTGAAGAAGACGATAAAGAAGCAGCCCGAAATTGGGTCTGTAGCTCAGTTGGTTAGAGCGCACCCCTGATAAGGGTGAGGTCGGCAGTTCGAATCTGCCCAGACCCACCAATTTTGTGTGGGAAACGCCTGTAGAAATACGGGGCCATAGCTCAGCTGGGAGAGCGCCTGCCTTGCACGCAGGAGGTCAACGGTTCGATCCCGTTTGGCTCCACCACTAACTGCTTCTGTCATGTAAAGCTTAGAAATGAGCATTCCATCGTTAGGATGGTGAATGTTGATTTCTAGTCTTTGATTAGATCGTTCTTTAAAAATTTGGGTATGTGATAGAAAGATAGACTGGACGTTACTTTCACTGGTAACGGATCAGGCTAAGGTAAAATTTGTAAGTAATTGCGAATTTTCGGCGAATGTCGTCTTCACAGTATAACCAGATTGCTTGGGGTTATATGGTCAAGTGAAGAAGCGCATACGGTGGATGCCTTGGCAGTCAGAGGCGATGAAAGACGTGGTAGCCTGCGAAAAGCTTCGGGGAGTCGGCAAACAGACTTTGATCCGGAGATGTCTGAATGGGGGAACCCAGCCATCATAAGATGGTTACCTTACACTGAATACATAGGTGTATGGAGCGAACCAGGGGAACTGAAACATCTAAGTACCCTGAGGAAAAGAAATCAACCGAGATTCCCTTAGTAGTGGCGAGCGAACGGGGACTAGCCCTTAAGTGGCTTTGAGATTAGCGGAACGCTCTGGAAAGTGCGGCCATAGTGGGTGATAGCCCTGTACGCGAAAATCTCTTAGTCATGAAATCGAGTAGGACGGAGCACGAGAAACTTTGTCTGAATATGGGGGGACCATCCTCCAAGGCTAAATACTACTGACTGACCGATAGTGAACTAGTACCGTGAGGGAAAGGCGAAAAGAACCCCGGAGAGGGGAGTGAAATAGATCCTGAAACCGTATGCGTACAAGCAGTGGGAGCCCACTTTGTTGGGTGACTGCGTACCTTTTGTATAATGGGTCAGCGACTTATTTTCAGTGGCGAGCTTAACCGAATAGGGGAGGCGTAGCGAAAGCGAGTCTTAATAGGGCGTCTAGTCGCTGGGAATAGACCCGAAACCGGGCGATCTATCCATGGGCAGGTTGAAGGTTGGGTAACACTAACTGGAGGACCGAACCGACTACCGTTGAAAAGTTAGCGGATGACCTGTGGATCGGAGTGAAAGGCTAATCAAGCTCGGAGATAGCTGGTTCTCCTCGAAAGCTATTTAGGTAGCGCCTCATGTATCACTGTAGGGGGTAGAGCACTGTTTCGGCTAGGGGGTCATCCCGACTTACCAAACCGATGCAAACTCCGAATACCTACAAGTGCCGAGCATGGGAGACACACGGCGGGTGCTAACGTCCGTCGTGAAAAGGGAAACAACCCAGACCGTCAGCTAAGGTCCCAAAGTTATGGTTAAGTGGGAAACGATGTGGGAAGGCTTAGACAGCTAGGAGGTTGGCTTAGAAGCAGCCACCCTTTAAAGAAAGCGTAATAGCTCACTAGTCGAGTCGGCCTGCGCGGAAGATGTAACGGGGCTCAAACCATACACCGAAGCTACGGGTATCACCTTCGGGTGATGCGGTAGAGGAGCGTTCTGTAAGCCTGTGAAGGTGAGTTGAGAAGCTTGCTGGAGGTATCAGAAGTGCGAATGCTGACATGAGTAACGATAATGGGTGTGAAAAACACCCACGCCGAAAGACCAAGGTTTCCTGCGCAACGTTAATCGACGCAGGGTTAGTCGGTCCCTAAGGCGAGGCTGAAAAGCGTAGTCGATGGAAAACAGGTTAATATTCCTGTACTTCTGGTTATTGCGATGGAGGGACGGAGAAGGCTAGGCCAGCTTGGCGTTGGTTGTCCAAGTTTAAGGTGGTAGGCTGGAATCTTAGGTAAATCCGGGATTCTAAGGCCGAGAGCTGATGACGAGCTAACTTTTAGTTAGCGAAGTGGTTGATGCCATGCTTCCAAGAAAAGCTTCTAAGCTTCAGGTAACCAGGAACCGTACCCCAAACCGACACAGGTGGTTGGGTAGAGAATACCAAGGCGCTTGAGAGAACTCGGGTGAAGGAACTAGGCAAAATGGCACCGTAACTTCGGGAGAAGGTGCGCCGGTGAGGGTGAAGGACTTGCTCCGTAAGCTCATGCCGGTCGAAGATACCAGGCCGCTGCGACTGTTTATTAAAAACACAGCACTCTGCAAACACGAAAGTGGACGTATAGGGTGTGACGCCTGCCCGGTGCCGGAAGGTTAATTGATGGGGTTAGCTAACGCGAAGCTCTTGATCGAAGCCCCGGTAAACGGCGGCCGTAACTATAACGGTCCTAAGGTAGCGAAATTCCTTGTCGGGTAAGTTCCGACCTGCACGAATGGCGTAACGATGGCGGCGCTGTCTCCACCCGAGACTCAGTGAAATTGAAATCGCTGTGAAGATGCAGTGTATCCGCGGCTAGACGGAAAGACCCCGTGAACCTTTACTATAGCTTTGCACTGGACTTTGAATTTGCTTGTGTAGGATAGGTGGGAGGCTTTGAAGCGTGGACGCCAGTTCGCGTGGAGCCAACCTTGAAATACCACCCTGGCAACTTTGAGGTTCTAACTCAGGTCCGTTATCCGGATCGAGGACAGTGTATGGTGGGTAGTTTGACTGGGGCGGTCTCCTCCTAAAGAGTAACGGAGGAGTACGAAGGTGCGCTCAGACCGGTCGGAAATCGGTCGTAGAGTATAAAGGCAAAAGCGCGCTTGACTGCGAGACAGACACGTCGAGCAGGTACGAAAGTAGGTCTTAGTGATCCGGTGGTTCTGTATGGAAGGGCCATCGCTCAACGGATAAAAGGTACTCCGGGGATAACAGGCTGATACCGCCCAAGAGTTCATATCGACGGCGGTGTTTGGCACCTCGATGTCGGCTCATCACATCCTGGGGCTGAAGCCGGTCCCAAGGGTATGGCTGTTCGCCATTTAAAGTGGTACGCGAGCTGGGTTTAGAACGTCGTGAGACAGTTCGGTCCCTATCTGCCGTGGACGTTTGAGATTTGAGAGGGGCTGCTCCTAGTACGAGAGGACCGGAGTGGACGAACCTCTGGTGTTCCGGTTGTCACGCCAGTGGCATTGCCGGGTAGCTATGTTCGGAATAGATAACCGCTGAAAGCATCTAAGCGGGAAACTAGCCTCAAGATGAGATCTCACTGGAACCTTGAGTTCCCTGAAGGGCCGTCGAAGACTACGACGTTGATAGGTTGGGTGTGTAAGCGCTGTGAGGCGTTGAGCTAACCAATACTAATTGCCCGTGAGGCTTGACCATATAACACCCAAGCAATTTGACTACTCCTGACTTGGAAACAAGTAGAAGCATCAGATTGCGGTGTGTGAAGACGAAACGAACCGAAAGTTCGAGATCTTGCAAAACACCGAAAGCTATCACATACCCAATTTGCTGAAGCGAGGCCAGCTGGCCACGACTCAGTACCCGAATTTCTTGACGACCATAGAGCATTGGAACCACCTGATCCCATCCCGAACTCAGCAGTGAAACGATGCATCGCCGATGGTAGTGTGGGGTTTCCCCATGTGAGAGTAGGTCATCGTCAAGATTAAATTCCAGAACCCCTGATTGCTAACGCAATCAGGGGTTTTGTTTTTGTATAAGTCCATGATTTTCACCGGCACGTTGCGAAAGCAACGGGCAGGTACACAGAATTTCTTGACGACCATAGAGCATTGGAACCACCTGATCCCATCCCGAACTCAGCAGTGAAACGATGCATCGCCGATGGTAGTGTGGGGTTTCCCCATGTGAGAGTAGGTCATCGTCAAGATTGAATTCCGAAACCCCTGTCTGCTAACGCAGACAGGGGTTTTGTCGTTTAAGGGCTACGTCACCTACAAACAAGAACTGCTCAACCCTTGCGCGTCTTACCGCTTCGCCTGGCCAGTAACTTGCGCCACCAGATATAAATGCCGGTAGCAGACAACATCGCGATCACAAGCCCCAGCAGCGCAATCAATAATTGCCCCATCGTCCCAATTATCCTGCCACCATGGATCGGTAGCTGCAGCCGATAAAAGCGCTCTCCCAACGTACCTTGCCCCGCTATTTCTTGTCCTAACAAACGCCCATCTGTTCCATGGAAAAACAGCCAGGATTTCCCATGAGCCTGCGTATCATGTCGCCCAAAACCAGCCCCGTAAAAGTTGTACTCAAAGCTGTAATACAACTCCCCAATCGACGCTGTAAGCCCCAGCCGCTTGCCTTCCTCCTGCGCCCGCTCATAGGCCTGTTGATAACTCAATTGCGTCACGCCCAATCGTTCGGCCGGTAACCCGCCACGTGCCTCATAGACACTGGCCTGAACCGGTGAAAACAACGAGACAGCGGGTTTGAACACCTGGCTTGGCAAATTCATTGCCACGCTGCTGACTGCAATCGGCAACAACAACAACCAAAGCCACAGCCCGCCAGCGCGGTGCAGGTCGAAATTTAACCGGTAAGCATGACCACCCTTGATCTTCCACGCAGTGGCCCACTTCCTCCAGAACGGTTTGCCCCTCGGCAGGGTCAGCCACAGCGCAATAAAGCAATCGAACACCCATGCAATAGCCACAAACCCCATCAGCCACAAGCCCCAATTTCCCGGCAGCGTCAGGTTGTAGTGAAACTCCAGAATGAACGGAATGAGATTCTCACGCTGAAAGCAGCACGCGCCCCAAAAGCGCCGCCCCATTTCTTCACCACTGACCGGATCGAGATAGAAAACCTGGTTAGGCTCATCAAAGGGTTTGCCGGTCGCTGGATCGTTTCGCGCAACTGCCGCCAACATAGCGGTATGACCGGTCTCTTGTGGATACTCCATGTACCAGACTTGCAGCTTGGGATGCTGCCCCTGCAGGGTGTTCACCAGTTCACCTGGCGGTAATGCCGAACCCTTGGCTGTTGCTTCATAGAACTTGGGATTGAGCCATTCATCCAGCTCATGGTTAAACGCTAAAAGGCTGCCCGTGATCCCCGCCATCATTAGAAACAACGCCGTCGCCAACCCGATATAGCGATGAAGTAAAACCAGCAATGCACGCATTAAATTTTCCTGCAAAGACGACAAAGCCAGCGCCTGGAATCAGGAACTGGCTTTGTATGAATCGAAAGGGGTTAGAACTGGTAGCTCACCGTCGCACTGACGTTGCGCTCTTCACCCAAATAGCAGAAGTTCAGGCTGGCACACGACGCCACGTAAGACTCATTTGTCAGGTTATTGGCATTCAGGCGCACATCCACGCCCTTCAGGCCTACCTTGCCCAAGTCATAACCCATCGAGGCGTCAAATAGCGTGTAGGAAGGCACCTTCATGGAGTTCTCCGCATCCACCCAGCTGTAGCCGACGTAACGAACACCGCCACCGAGTCGAAGACCATCCAGGGCGCCGCTGTCGAATTTGTAGTCTGCCCACACCGAAGCCATATGGCGCGGCGCCTGGGTTGGCGAATTACCCTTGTTCTCGATCACGTTATCCGCAGTACTCAACGTGCTGACCATCGACTTCGAATACTCGATGTCTGTGAGGGTATAGCTGCCCAACACTTTGAGGTTGTCGGTCAACTGCATGTGCGCTTCCAGCTCCAGGCCCTGGGAGCGGACAGCGCCTACAGCGCGATAGAAATTTTCCTGCGGCAGCTTGGTCGCGAGATTTTCCTGATCAATGCGGAACAATGATGCAGTGAACAAGTTGTCGGTACCCGGCGGCTGGTATTTCAAGCCCATCTCCCACTGGGTGCCATCGGTAGGCGCCAAGGGGTTGCCAGCACTGTCCGAATAGGAATTGGGGTTGAAGGATTCGGAATAACTGACGTACGGCGCAAGACCGTTATCAAACAGGTAAAGCGCTCCAGCCCGCCCAGTCAGCTTGGTACGTTTATCACTGATCTCAGTGCCCAACGGCCGTCCCGCTTCAGCAATGCGGTTTTCGTCGGAGGTTTCAACCCAGTCCTGACGCAGCCCGAGGGAGAACCGCCATTTGTCCATCTCAATCAGGTCCTGCAGGTAGACACCGGTCTGCTCAAGCCGACGCAGATAACTGGTTGGGCTGTAATAGCTGATCTCGGCATTGCCGTACACCGGATTGAACGCATTGATTGGCGCAAGAGAGCCGCTGCTCCAGTCCACAACGGTTTTGCGCCGTTGATAATCCGCCCCCATCAACACCGTATGCTTCGTCGCGCCGGTAAAAAATTCAGCCTGCAACATGTTGTCGATGATGAACGCATGCAGCTTCTCGTCACCGCCTGAGTAGTAGCGGTTCAACTCATTGCTGGTGGGCGTGGTCCACCCATAGGCATACACCTGATCCAGCCGAACCTTGGAATCCAAATACCGAAAGTTTTGCCGTGCGGTGAAAACATCGTTGAAGCGATGCTCAAACTGGTAGCCGAACGACTGTTGATCACGCTTGTACCCGTCAATGCCGGGCTCGCCCTCAAAGAAGTGATTGGTGATCCGCTGGCCGTTACGCTGGTGCAACGCGCCATCTGCCGGCATGCCACCGTGATAGCCACCGTCAGGATCGTGCTGCAGATAAGCCTGGAGCGTGAGGGATGTGTCATCGGTAAAGTCGATGCTCAAGGTAGGCGCCAGCGCGTAGCGTTTTTCCTTGGCATGGTCGAACTGCGTGTCGGACTTGTCCGCAAGCCCGGTCAGTCGATAAGCAATACGTTTGTCGTCATCCACCGGCCCGCTGAAGTCGAAACCCATGCCTCGCTGCCCTTGCGAACCCATGGTGGCCTGCACTTGATGGTAAGGCTCAAACAACGGTTTCTTGCTGGTCAACGCCACCAGCCCACCCGGCGAGCTGCGTCCGTACAACACCGACGACGGGCCCTTGAGAATATCTACCCGCTCGAGGAAATACGGGTCCACCTGCATGGTGCTGTAGGTGCCGCTGTCCCCCATGGACTTCAAGCCGTCCAGGTAGATGTTATCCACCGAGCCGTCGTTGAAACCACGCATCGCCACGTAGTCATAACGGTGAGTGGCGCCATACGGGTTGGTCAGCACCCCGGGGGTATAGCGCATTGCCTGGGCGACCGTTTGCGAGCCCTGGTCATCCATCTGCTCGCGAGTCACCACTGAAACTGTCTGGGATGTCTCCAGCAGCGCGGTACTGGTCTTGGTGGCGATCTGGCTGTGAGTCGCGTTATAGCCGTCCGTGCTGCCCAAGGCGTTACCGAGGGCGAAGCCTTTGATGTCGGTGGTTGGCAAGGTCAGCGCCTCGCTCTCGGGTGGCGCCTGCAATACGAAACTTACGTCGTCCTGGGCTTGCGCCTGCAAACCCGACCCGTCGAGCAACCGGCTCAAGCCCTGTTCGGCAGAGTACTCACCGTGCAGCCCGGGAGACTGGCGGCCCTGAGTCTGCGCAGGCGTGCTGGAAAGGGTGATACCTGCCTGACGGGCAAACTGATTGAGCACATCGCTCAACGGGCCTGCCGGGATGTCGTAGCGCTGGCTGATGCGCTCGACCCCGCTGTCAGCCGCGACGCCGGCCACCGGCAGCAAGCCGATCCCCATCGTGGTCGATAGCAGCGCTGCACGTACGGCTTTACCGAGCAAAGGGCAGGAAGAGGGTGATTTACTGAAAAAACGCACAGTCATTATCGAGATCCGTAGAGGTCGCTGAAGGCAGATTGAATTGCTTACTGTCTAAGCCGAACTCACGGAAAAAAGCCGCCAAAAATAAATCAGGCCTGACGCTCCAGGCTCACCCACCAGCGAGTGCGATAGCGCAGGCGTACAGGCAGCGTCTGTGGCAGGATCGCCAACAGCTTTTCAGTGTCTTCCAGGCGAAAAACACCAGACAAGCGCAAGTCTGCGATATCACTTGAACAACCCAGATAACCATGACGATAGCGCCCCACTTCCGCCAGGAAGTCGGCAAGACGCATGTTGCGGGTGACGATCAAGCCGTCGGCCCAAGCGCCTGTATCCATATCTGCAGGCGGCGCCAGAACGGCCTCGTTCTGACGGACCAGGTAGCTTTCTCCTGCATGCACTTGAGTGAACAGGCCGTCGGTCGTATGCGGTGAATGAATTGCCACGTTGCCTGACGCGACGCTCAAGCGTGTGCAATCACCTTCCTGACGCACCACAAAGCGCCCGTCGATACCTTCGAACAAACCATGGCGGGTGCGAACCAGCAGCGGTGCAGGCGCAGGGGCGCCGCAGGTCACCAGGATTTCACCGCGTACCAACGTGATCAAGCGTTGCCGTGGGTTGAAGTCCAGGTTCACTGCGCTGTCGGTATTGAGCTGCAGGCGTGTGCCATCCGGCAGTTGCACGCTACGGCGTTCGCCAGTGGTGGTGGCCAGGTCTGAGGTCCAGCGCTGCCAGCCGGTGACGTCTCGGCTGACCCATGCCGCCGAACCTATCAACAGAACGCCGGACAAAACCTTCAGCGCTTGCCGACGACCAAGGCGCTGGGCACTGTTCTCCAGCGCCACATGGGCGCCGGGAATTGCCGCCAACTGGCTGCTCAACTCATGTTGCAGCGCCTGCACGCGCTGCCAGGCCAGCTCGTGTTCATGATGTGCCTCGCGCCAGTGCTCGCATTGCGCCTTCAGGCGCACGTTCGCGCGATTGTTACGCAGGCGCAGCATCCAGCTGATGGCCTGCTTGACCACCTGCGGGTCGGGCCCGGAGCGCACCGCGCTATCCATCGCAGTCATGCCTCATACCGCAGCACATAACAGTGGTACAGCGCCTCGGCCACATATCGCTCCACCGAGCGCAATGACACGCCCATCTGCTGTGCAATCTGCTTGTAGGTCATCCCGTCGCACTGAGCCAATAGAAACGCCTTGCGCACCTTGGGCTGGAGTCCGTCCAGAAGCCGGGCGATGGACTCCAGCAATTCCAGAATCAACGCACGCGCTTCTACGCTCGGTGACATGGCCTCGGGCAAATGGGCAATGGACTCCAGATAAGCCCGCTCGATTTCTTCGCGCCGCCAGTGATCAATCACCAAGCCCCGGGCGATGGTGCGCAAGAAGGCGCGGGGCGCCTTGAGCTCGAAGCGTTCGGTTTTTTGCAGCAGGCGCACGAACGTGTCCTGGGCCAGGTCCGCAGCATCCGCGGCATTGCCCAGACGGCTGCGCAGCCATGTGTTGAGCCAGCCATGATGGCTGCTGTAAAGCGTCTGTACTGCGAACTCTGAAGAGGGCATTCACACGGCCTGGCAAAGCGTCACAAATGATAATTAGTCGCATTGTCGGCAACGCTGAAAATTTTTGCAACTCCCGACCTCAGATGGCTACCGCTGGTCGGCTTCTGACGCAAAAAGAGGATGCTTCTCACAAATCTCTAAGATTTATCCTGACGTGGCCGACAGCCTGACGAGCCATGCGTGCACCGAAATAGAGCAGTCTCAGAGTCTGCCTATACCGTTACATGGAATGTTGCATCCGGCACGCTCACCCCCTTTTGGCAAAAAGAAGTCAATGAAATGAATCTTAAGTTCAGTCATAAAATTCTGTTGGCCGCGTCAGGCGTCGTGGTTCTGGCCTTCGCGTTATTCACGTTCTACAACGACTATCTGCAGCGCAATACCATCCGGCAGAACCTGGAGTCGTCCATTCAGCAATCCGGTGAACTCACCGCCAGCAGTGTGCAGAACTGGCTCAGTGGCCGGGTACTGGTACTGGAAAGCCTGGCGCAAAATGTGGCCCATCAAGGCAGCGCTGCCGATCTGCCGGGGTTGGTCGACCAATCGGCATTTACCTCCAACTTCCAGTTCACCTACGTCGGTTCCACCAATGGTGTGTTCACCCAACGGCCCGACGCCAAAATGCCCGATGGCTACGACCCACGTCAGCGTCCCTGGTACAAACAGGCCGTGGCCGCCGACAAGACCATGCTCACGCCGCCCTACATGGCAGCGGTGGGTGGGCTGATCGTGACCATCGCCATGCCCGTGAAAAAGAATGGTGAATTGCTTGGCGTGGTTGGCGGTGACCTGAGCCTGCAAACCCTGGTGAAGATCATCAACTCGGTGGACTTCGGCGGCATTGGCCACGCGTTCCTGGTCAGTGGTGATGGCCAGGTAATCGTCAGCCCGGACCAGGACCAGGTGATGAAAAACCTCAAGGACATCTATCCGAGCACGAATGTGCGCATCGAGAAGGTCAATCAGGAAGTCGTCCTCAATGGCCAGGAACGGATTCTGTCCTTCACCCCGATCAGCGGGTTGCCGAACGCCGACTGGTACATCGGCCTGTCGATCGACAAAGACAAAGCCTACGCACCGCTGGGCAAGTTCCGCACCTCGGCGTTGATCGCCATGTTCATTGCGGTCGCCGCCATCGCAGTCTTCTTGAGCCTGCTGATCCAAGTCTTGATGCGCCCGCTCGCCACCATGGGCCGCGCCATGCAGGACATTGCCCAGGGTGAAGGTGACCTGACCCGCCGCCTGACCGTGGAAAGCAAAGATGAATTCGGTGATTTGGGCAGTGCTTTCAACCAATTCGTCGAGCGTATTCACGCGTCAATTTCCGAAGTTTCCTCGGCTACTCGCCAGGTGCATGACCTGTCCCAGCGGGTAATGGCCTCCTCCAACGCCTCGATTGTCGGCTCCGACGAACAGAGCGCCCGCACCAACAGCGTGGCCGCGGCGATCAATGAGCTGGGGGCCGCCACTCAAGAAATCGCGCGCAACGCCGCCGACGCTTCGCAACACGCCAGTGGTGCCAGCGAGCAGGCCGATGACGGTCGCAAGGTGGTGGAGAAAACCATCTTGGCGATGTCGGAACTGTCGCAAAAAATCAGCCTGTCCTGCACGCAGATCGAAACCCTGAATGCCAGCACCGACAACATCGGCCACATCCTGGATGTGATTAAAGGCATCTCCCAGCAAACCAACCTGCTGGCTCTAAACGCCGCGATTGAAGCGGCGCGCGCCGGTGAAGCCGGGCGTGGGTTTGCCGTAGTGGCCGATGAAGTGCGCAACCTGGCGCACCGCACCCAGGAATCGGCGGAAGAGATCCATAAAATGATCACCTCGCTGCAGATTGGCTCACGCGAGGCGGTGACCACGATGAACGCCAGCCAGACCTCCAGTGAAGAAAGCGTCGAGGTCGCCAACCAGGCCGGTGAGCGCCTGGTCAGCGTGACTCAGCGCATCGTCGAGATCGACGGGATGAACCAGTCGGTAGCGGCCGCCACCGAAGAGCAGACCGCCGTGGTAGAAACCCTCAACGTCGACATCAACCAGATCAACCTGCTGAACCAGCAGGGCGTGGCCAACCTTAACGAAACCTTGAAGGATTGCGACGCGTTGTCTCAACAGGCCAACAGGCTGAAGCAGTTGGTCGACAGCTTCAAAATCTGATTGATGAACTTGTAGGCGCAAGCTTGCGCGTGAAGAACCTCGACGATAACGCGGTGCTATCAGACAGCCCCGTGTTGCCTGTACGTTTTTCGCGAGCAAGCTCGCTCCACAGTTAAGGTTGGGCAAACATCCCTTGCACATTCTCCAGTGCGTTGTCGGCAAATGCCTGGACGAACTGCTCAAACCCTCTGGCACCCGCGTCAACCGGTTCGGCGATGATCGTCCAGGTCACCCTTGAACAGCCTTCCCCCGAAGCCTCCACACTCATGGCTGCCCACAGCCGGGCCACGCCGAGGGTGTTGTAAATCGTCGTCCAGGTCATCTGCATGGCCTGTTCGTCCCGGCTGTTGAGTTGCTCCACCACCAGGTTTCCATCGTTGAAAAACTTCTTGCGCAGGCACCCTGCGCCCGTGCCAGTCATTTCGATGCGGGACAAGGCCGGGATAAATTTATCAAAGCCAGCAAAGTCACCGACCACCGCCCACGCACGCGCGGCATTACAGGCAACCACCACTGAAGACACCACGGGCTTGGCGCAAGGATTGTGAATCAACGTATCGGGTTTCATAAGGTTTTCCTTTGGTTGTTCCTGATCACAGGAAGCCGATGCTTTTGAGGTATTCGCAGCCCTTGCGTAACAACGCCGGGGTTTTCTCGGGGTAGCGCGCGCCCATCTGCTCTACGCCACGCCGTGTGTTGTCATGGCGGATCAACGAGGTATCGCCGATGTCCTCGCCGAAGCCATTGAGGTAAAAACCCAGCACGGCGAACAACGCGTTGCGGCTGTCCACCGTGTGCAGGTGACGTTGCCACTGGGCGACACTCACCAATTCGAAGGCATGACCGGCCTGGCGAAATGCATCGACGTAGGATTCCCAGCTCAAGGGTTGCGGATTGTGCAGGTTGAACACGCAACCCTGCGGTTCGCAGCGACTGCTGTGAAACGCAACAAACCGCGCGAGAAAGTCCACGGGCATCAAGTCAAAGTCCAGCTTAAGGTGGGGCATCAGGCCCAGTTGCAGCGAGCCTTTGAGCATCAACATCAGGCGATTTTTCTGTGGCTCGCAGACACCGTTGCGGCTGTTGAAGCTGATGTTCCCGGGGCGGTGGATATTGACCCAGGCACCTTGCTCGGCCGCACGCCCGAGGAGGCGCTCCGCGACCCATTTGGACAGGTTATAGCCATTTTGGATGTAGAGCGGTGGCGTGGCGGCGGCGGGCGTTTCGAGTACATGGCCCTGGGCATCGACACTACTGGCCGCCGACAGCGTCGAGATAAAATTGAAGACTTTTTTGCTCCCGGTTTCACACAGGCGCAGGCATTCGAGCACCGGCTCGACGTTGTCCTTGGCCAGCGTGGCGTAATCCATCACATGATTGACGTGGGCAGCGTTGTGCACCAGCACGCCGAACTGTCCGGCGAGGTACTCATAGGTCTCACTCGACAGGCCAAGGCGCGGCTGACTGATGTCGGCGGCATACACCCGCACCCGGCTCAGGTCCAGGTGTTCCAGGTGATACTCGCGCAGCGCTTCGGCAAACCGCTCAGTCGCGCACTGCCCGGGCCGTTCGCGTACCAGGCACGCCACCTCAAGTGCACCGCCGGCCAGTAATGCCTCGACAAAATGCACCCCGAGAAAACTGTTGGCCCCGGTCACGATCACGTTACGGGGCTCACCAGCCTGAGCGGTTGGTAGTGGTTGTACGCCCAGCTCACGCATGGCGTCCCGGGTTGCCTGGCTGGTCGGGGCATCGGCTGGCGGCCCGTCGCCCATCAGCGTGGCCAGTGTGCTGACCGTGGGTCTTGCAAAAAACCGCCCGAGGGAGAGGCTGCAGCCGAACTGCTCGCGGATACGCAGCAGCATCGTCGACAACAGGATCGAATGACCACCGAGGTTGAAGAAGCTGTCGTGCATCGACAGCTGCGTGAGCGGCACGTCCAGCAACTCGCTCCAGAGCTTGAGCAACTGCACTTGCATCGGCGTGTGCGGTTCACCGTGCTGGATGGTTGGCAGCGGTTGAGTCGGTAACGCAAGCAATGCATGCCGGTCGATCTTTGCGTTGTGGTTGCACGGCAAGCTCGCAAGCTCCGTGCACAGGGTTGGCTGCTGATAGTCCGGCAGCGCCTGCCGGGCATACTGCTGGAGTGCAGCCAGGGCGCCCCGAGCCTTGGGCTGCGCGACAAAGGCCAGGATCCGCCGATCACGGTCAATCACCACGGCCACCTGGCGAAACAGCTGACTGCTGCGCAGGCATTGTTCGATCTCTTGCGGTTCGACCCGCAAGCCACGGATCTTCACTTGCTGATCCCGGCGCCCGCCCAGCTCGATGCCGTTTTCCGTCCACTTCGCCAGGTCGCCGCTGCGGTAGGCGCGCAAGGACTGGCCGTCCGGCAGCACCAGTTCGACAAAATGCTCGGCGGTCTGCCCAGGCTGGTTCAGGTAACCAAGGCTGACACCCGGGCCGACGATGTACAGCTCGCCCAACACCTGCTCATCCACCGGTTGTAGTTGTTCATCGAGGATCAGCACCTGGCTGTTGGCGATCGGCATACCGACGTTGCGATTGCTATCGCCTGGCTGCAACGTGCGGTGGGTCACCAGCACGGTGGCTTCGGTGGGCCCGTAGAAGTTGTGCAAGCGGCACTGTCCCGCCAGCCGTTCGATGACATTGGGTTCGCACACCTCACCTCCGGTTATCAGATGCGCCAGGCCCATGGACTGACCCAGCGGCAGGATGCTCAGTAACGCCGGCGGCAGGAAGGCATGCGTAACGCGTTGGCGATGGATCAGCTCCACCAGTTGCTGCGGGTCGCGTCGCTGGTCCTCACTGGGCACGATCAATTCGGCACCCGCGATCAGGCACGGGAAGATATCAATCAGGGACGAGTCAAAACTCAAGGACGAGAATTGCAAGGCCCGGCTGTGCTCGTCCAGTTGTACATGGGCACCGAACCACGCGGTGAAATGGGCCAGGTTGTGCTGACTGAGCAGCACGCCTTTGGGGTGGCCGGCAGTGCCTGAGGTGTGGAGCACCATGCATGGGGCATCCATGGATGGGCGCTGGCGCATTAGCGCTGCGTTGTCGTGAGTGTCGAGGGTGCTGACATCCACTGCAGCAAAACCATCGCGCAGTGGGTGCTTGCCATCATCCAGCAGCACCGAGACGCCGGCGTTTTCCAGCATGGCCTGCTGGCGTTGCAGCGGGTGGCCCGGCTCCAGCGGCAAGTACACCGCGCCGCAGCCCAGCACTGCAAGGATGCTGGCGTACAGCTCCAGCGACTTACCCAGGCAGACGCCAATCACCGGTGGTGTATCGAGGGGCCCAAGCAGAGGCCACAGGCGTTGCTGGATCGCCAGGCTCTTGCGATGCAAATGTTGATAAGTCAGCCCATTGCCGGCGATGTTCAGGGCCGGGCGGTGGGCGAAGGTTCTAAGGCTGTTTTCCAGGCGCTCGATCATAGGTACCTGGCTTTGTTGCTGCAGCGCCAGGTCGGTGGTCTGGTTAAAGCGATGCAGGTACGCCAGCGACGCGAGCGCTTGCAGACCGTGTTCCGGGTTATCGGAGGCGATGGCTGCCTGCGAGAAATAGCCTGCATCCCGGGAAAACCCACTCACCTGCTGGGCCACCCAATCCACCAGGGCGCTTACTGCCTGTTGACGCAACCGTTGCCCATTGCCACAGGCTTCGCCGGCAATGTCCAGGGTCGCCAGAAGTCGCCGTGAGTGGGCGTAACACCTGAACTGCAGGGTCGGTAGTGCGCAGGCGTTCAACACTCCCATACCCAGGCGCAGGCTCATCGACGCCGCGCAGGTCAGGCCTGGCGGAACCGCCTCGCTACCGTCATCAATCAGCAGGTCGACGTGTCGTGCATTCTGTGCCTGCACCAACCCATGACCGTATTGCCCAAGCGTCTGGCTGATCTCATTCAACGCTGCGCTGAACCCTGCCAGCCCAATTTCCAGGCGCCTCATGAGTGCTCTCCTGGCGCCGCAAGAAAAGCATCCAGCGCCCGGACCACGCTCGGCGTTTGCAGCAGGCCGCTATGATTCAGGAACCCCATGATATTGCCGATCAGCGGGTGCTGGCGGGTAATGGGAAAGCCCATCGCCTGCACGTCGGCGCGTAGTGCGCAGCGCGTGGCGGCACTGACCTGCAGGTGATCGATCAACTGCAAGTCGAAGTTTTTTTGCAGCTCGTGGGTCAAGTAATGCTGGAGGAACACCGGCAGGATCCGGGCGATGCAATCGCGGTCCGATGCGTGTGCAGACTGCCAATAAATACGCACCAGGCGTGTCCAGAAAACCGCATGACGGCCCTCGTCAAACAAGTGGTCGGCCATCAAGCCGCGGATCGATTGCTTGACGCTCTCATCCTTGGAAAACGCTGCCACGTCCTGGGTCACGGTGTTCTCGGCGATGGCCACGGCAATCAGTTCCACGGCGTCGCGCAGGTGTGCGGGCGCCAGCGCCAGCGCGGCCGGCAAGGCTCGGCTCAACTCGATTTGCCCGGGCAACTCCAGGGCGGGGATGCCGGTCATCGCAACCGTCTGTTGCATGAAGTCGAGGGCGACGAGGGCGTGGTAATCCTCATCCACCACTACGGTCATGGCGTCGTAGCGACAGGCGAGCGGAAAGGGCACTGAAAAGCGGTTCTTGGCAATGCTGCGGGCGGTCTTGTCGACGATCTCTGTTTCAAAGATCACCACGTCGTTGATGAATTTGTAGAACGTCTGCAGCAAGACAAAATCCCGCTGCAGCGGGCATTGCTCGACAAAGGTCGCGCTCAGTACCAACGGTTGTCGGCTCAAGGGATAGATCAGCTTGTGGTCGTTTTCCAGCAAGCGGCGGGGGCGGGTGCGGATCGTCGCGCGGCGCTCCCAGTCGTCGGCACATGAGCGGTAATCGGCAGGGTTCATACACTCACCTCAGGCAGGCGCTGGTGCAATCCGTCCCATAAGGCCAGCCGGCTATCCACGGCGCTGAGGGCGGTACTGTTGGCCTGCCGCTCGCGACTTGGGTCGGCGAGGGTGAGGCGTTCCAGCAATTGCGCTGCCGCCGGGCCATGCTCCTGGGCGTCGAGTTCAATGTGGCGCTTGAGGTAGTGGCAGAAGGTCGGAGCCTGGCGGTGAAGCATCTCGCACCCCTGCAGAATGCGTTTGAACATCGCCGGGATAACGCTCTCACGACCATGGAGGAAGGCTGCCGCCACACAGTGGGTCGGTGCGGCCAGGGCAACCTGCAGCGTGCTTTTGACGAAACAGGCCACGGCGGGGTGGACGTCGATTTTTTGCAGGGCGGTTTCTGCATCGTTGCCGTCACGTTGCAGGGTGATGAATTGATCGATGGCCGTGGTGCTCGCACCGACTTCACGCATGGCTTGCAGATACAACTCGAAGTGACTGCCGTGTCCGTGACCGGGATATTCGTCCGACTCCTCGCCCAACACGATCTCATTGATCAGGCGTGCCGCTTGTGGGTCTGGCGGCGGCAACCACGGCAGGCGCATTCCGGTAAGGTCATGTTGCAGGCGTTTGATCAGGGTCATGAAGTCCCAAACGGCGAATACATGGTTTTCCATAAAGTATCGCAATGTTGGAAGCGTATTAATTTGTGTAAATATTGGATGATTGTGCAACTGCTGCTTTTTTTGTTTAAGACGGTGTAATTTCTGGAACATAGTTGATGCCTATAAGTCGTTGTTTCTTCCCTGATAACAGGCAGCCACGTGCTGTTATTGACTAAGCAAAGAGCACGCTGTGACAAAACACCAAAGCTTTATTTAAAGGAACGCCACGCGCAGTGACGCCCGAGCAGGGTTCACGCTGTCGATTGGGGAGAATTGGGGTATGGGTAATAATCTAATTAAGCATTCAGGCGGTTTTTTGTTTTATAAGTCTTTCGAGTAAAAATATTGCTGTAGTTGAATGGCTCTGCGAAGTGTAGGAAGTGTTCTTTCGAACTAAGGGTTTAACTGGGCGCTGTTGTACGCTGACCTCCATCGGCCAAGGTCGCTTCGCAGCGCTTTGTGGTCGAAGGAGGCGTCCTGGTTCCACGGAGAATTTACAGCGCGGCGTTCTCTTCAGCCTCTTCAAGACTTTTGAGGTAGCCGGTAATCACCTCCATGCCGCGGGTGAGGTGGTTGCGCAAGGTCAGGATGCTTTCGTCGACCTTCTTTTCAGCCACCAGGCCCAGCAGTTCGCGGTGGTCTTCCTGAGACGTCTTGCCCAGGCCCATGGCTTCGAGGTTGAAGCGCAAGAAACGCTCCTCTTCGTTCAGGCCGTGCTCCACCAGCTTGAGCAACCGCTGATTGCCCGCCTTGCCATACAGCGCCATGTGGAAAAGGCGGTTGAGGCGGCCGATTTCGGTGTAGTCGCTTTCCCGTTCCAGCGCGTCGATAAAGGCGCCGGCCTGGGCAATGTCATCGGGCGTGAGCAGGGGAATCGACAAGCGCAGCGCTTCGGACTCCAGCAGCATGCGCAGCGCATAGGTTTCCGCCGAATGGTCCTCTATCAGCGGCGCCACCACTGCCCCTTTGTGGGTAACCACGTGCAGCAGCGACTGCGCTTCCAGTTGGCGCAAGGCCTCGCGCACCGGCATCCGGCTAACCCCGAACAAGCTGGCCAGCTCTTGTTGGCGCATGGCAGTACCGCAGGGCAAGCGGCCATCCAGGATGGCGTTGCGCAATGTTTCTTCAATCACGGAGCGAGCGAGATGGGCGGGGATAGGCCCGCTGATCTGGATGCTGCTCAAAGGGTTCGGCTTCTGCGTCACGACTACGCTATCCTCCTTTTCAGGCTGAGGTGGCTAATTGGATCCAATGCACACTAGTGATTGTCTACAAGCTTGTCAAACGGGCAAAGTTTCGGCTTGTAAGCGACTCAACAGGGCGTTCCGCACGCCCACAGCCCCCATTTGTCAGGTCTTACAGGCAAAACGTCTGCGCTGCTCATTTTATTCCTGCACATCGCGGCGATAGCGGTATTGCTGCATATCGTTATTCACTAACGGTATTTAAATTGCTGTTCTTATGACTATAAAGTCACTCTCCTGACCCTCCGGGAGTGAACTCATGTGCGCCACCTCTACTGTTCCAACAGCGACCGACACCACCCAAACCTTTGACATCCGCGCATTTTCGGGCAGCGTCGGCGCCGAGATCATTGGCCTGGACCTGACCCGCCCGGTCGGCGACCAAGACTTCGCCCGCATTCACCGCGCGCATCTGGACCATCACGTCGTCGTGTTCCGCGACCAGCGCATCACCCCCGAGCAACAGATCGCCTTCAGCCGCCGCTTCGGTGTGCTGCAAATCCATGTGCTCAAACAATTCCTGCTGGCCAACCACCCGGAGATCCTGATTGTCTCCAACATCATCGAAAACGGCCAATCCATCGGCCTGGGAGACGCGGGCAAGTTCTGGCACTCGGACCTCTCCTATAAAGAACTGCCCAGCCTGGGCTCGATGCTGCATGCCCAGGAGCTGCCATCCGAGGGTGGCGACACGTTGTTTGCCGACATGCACAAAGCCTGGGACAACCTGCCCGAGCCCCTGCGCAAGGCTGTAGAAGGCCGTAGCGCCGCGCATTCATACATCGCACGCTACAGCGAAACCAAGTTCGAAGGTAACTGGCGCCCGACCCTCACCCCCGAGCAACTGGCTCAAGTGGCGCAAGTGGTGCACCCCATCGTGCGGACCCATCCGGAAAATGGCCGCAAAGCGTTGTTCGTCAGCGAAGGCTTCACCACCGGCATCGTCGGCCTGCCGGAGGACGAAAGCCGCGACCTGCTGGCCCAGCTCTACGCCCACAGCGTGCTGCCGGAAAACATCTACCGCCACCAGTGGCAGCCCCACGACATGGTGTTCTGGGACAACCGCTCGCTGATCCACCTGGCGGCCGGCTGCCCGAGCCACCTGCGGCGCAAGCTGTTCCGTACCACTATCCAGGGCGATGCGCCTTTCTGATCCGGAGCCTGACCATGTCCAAGAAAATTCCATTTGCGCGTCTGGCCGCCACGGTTGGCCTGGGCGTCAGCCTGCTGGCCGGCAGCCTCGTCGTACCTGCCGCCGCCCAGGCTGAAGGCGAGATTCGCATCGCCGAGCAGTTCGGCATCGTCTACCTGCTGCTCAACGTGGTGCGCGACCAGAACCTGATCGAGAAATACGGCAAGCAGGAAGGCATCGACATCAAGGTCGACTGGACCCAACTGTCCGGCGGCGCCGCCGTCAACGATGCGCTGCTCTCCGGCTCCATCGACATTGCCGGCGCTGGCGTTGGCCCGCTGTTGACCATCTGGGACCGCACCCACGGCAAGCAGAACGTTAAAGCCGTCGCCTCCCTGGGCAACTTTCCCTACTACCTGGTAAGCAACAATCCCAAGGTCAAGACCATTGCGGACTTCACCGAAAAAGACCGCATTGCGGTACCGGCGGTGGGTGTTTCCGTGCAATCGCGCTTCCTGCAATATGCCGCCGCCAAGCAATGGGGCGACAAGGAGTTCAATCGTCTCGACAAGTACACCGTCGCCGTTCCGCACCCGGATGCCACGGCTGCGCTGATTGCCGGTGGCACCGAACTGACCGGGCATTTCTCCAACCCGCCGTTCCAGGAGCAGGCCCTGACCAACCCGAACGTGCATGTGGTGCTCAACTCCTACGACATCCTCGGCCCGAACTCGCCGACGGTGCTGTTCGCCACCGAGAAATTTCGCAACGACAACCCGAAAACCTACAAGGCATTCGTCGAGGCACTGACCGAAGCGGCGCAGTTCGCCCAGAACGACAAAGGCGCCGCCGCCGACACCTATATCCGCGTGACCAAGGCCAAAATCGACCGCGCCGAGCTGCTGAAAATCATCGACAACCCGCAGTTCGAATTCAGCGTCACGCCTAAAAATACCTACCCGCTGGCGGAATTTCTCTACCGCGTCGGCGCGATCAAAAACAAACCCGAATCGTGGAAGGATTATTTCTTCCAGGACGCCAAGCCGCTGCAAGGGAGCTGACATGAACGCGCCCTTGCAAGGCCACACGGCCAGCAACCCGAAAACCACCGAAGCGCTGCTGGCGGTGGATAAAGTCAGCCTTGAATACCGCACCCCGGAACGGGTCGTGCGGGCCACCCACCAGGTCAGTTTCGAGATCGACCCGGCCGACCGCTTTGTACTGCTGGGGCCTTCGGGCTGCGGCAAGTCCACGCTGCTGAAGTCCATCGCCGGCTTTATCAAACCCTGCGAAGGCGAGATCCGTCTGCTCGGGCAAAAAGTCGAGCAACCGGGCCCGGACCGCATCGTGGTGTTCCAGGAATTCGACCAACTGCCGCCGTGGAAAACCGTCAAGCAGAACGTCATGTTCCCGCTGCTTGCTTCCAAGACTCTCAAGCGTCGCGAGGCCGAAGAGCGGGCGTTGTACTACCTGGAAAAAGTCGGCCTCACCGCGTTTGCCGATGCTTACCCGCACACCCTGTCCGGCGGCATGAAAGCCCGTGTGGCGATCGCCCGGGCCTTGGCCATGCAGCCGAAAATTTTGCTAATGGACGAACCCTTCGCCGCCCTCGACGCGCTGACCCGGCGCAAGATGCAGGAAGAATTATTGCTGCTCTGGGAAGAGGTGCGCTTCACCCTGCTGTTCGTCACCCACTCCATCGAAGAAGCGCTGGTGGTGGGCAACCGCATCCTGTTGCTGTCGCCGCATCCCGGGCGGGTGCGGGCGGAAATCCACAGCCATCAATACGACCTGCATAGCCTCGGCGGTGTGGAGTTCCAGGCTTCGGCGCGGCGCATTCATCGGCTGTTGTTTGATGAAGCGCCCGAGGTGGAAACCGAACTGGGTTTCGCCGATATCCGCATCGCTTATTGAAGGGTTTGCACCATGCGCCAGGAATATGAAATCACGCTTGAACCGTTGCCGGGTGTTCGCGTAGAGCGCGAGTTGCCGTGGCGTCAGCGGTTATGGCAACAAGGCTGGCTGCGTAAAAGCCTGATCCTGATCGTGCTGGCGATCCTCTGGGAAGCGGCAGCCCGTTATCAAAACAATGACCTGCTGCTGCCGAGTTTCCTGCAGACACTCAGTGCGTTCTACGACGGCATGGCCAGTGGCGAGCTGTTGAGCAAGGTCAGCATCTCGCTGGTGGTGCTGATCAAGGGTTATCTGATCGGCATTGTGCTGGCGTTTGCCCTGACCACGCTTACGGTGTCGACCCAACTGGGGCGTGATCTGTTGAGCACCCTGACCTCGATGTTCAACCCGTTGCCGGCGATTGCCTTGCTGCCGCTGGCGCTGCTGTGGTTTGGCCTGGGGCAGAACAGCCTGATCTTCGTGCTGGTGCATTCGGTGTTGTGGGCACTGGCGCTCAACACGTATTCGGGGTTTCTCGGTGTCTCGGAAACCCTGCGCATGGCCGGGCGCAATTATGGCCTCAAGGGCATGCGTTTCGTGCTGTTCATCCTGATCCCGGCCGCGCTGCCGTCGATCCTCGCCGGGTTGAAAATCGGCTGGGCGTTTGCCTGGCGCACGCTGATTGCTGCCGAGCTGGTATTTGGCGCTACCAGCGGCAAGGGGGGGCTTGGCTGGTACATCTTCCAGAACCGCAACGAGCTGTACACCGACAAAGTGTTTGCCGGCCTGGCGGTGGTGATCCTGATCGGGTTGCTGGTGGAGAACCTGGTGTTCGACACCCTTGAGCGCGTCACCGTGAAGCGCTGGGGCATGCAACGCTAGTCACCTGCTGTTCCCTGTAGGAGCGAGCTTGCTCGCGAAAAATGCACAGGCGACGCGCCCCTTCAGGGTGCCCGCGTTATCGGCAACGCTCTTCGCGAGCACGCTCGCTCCTACACAAAAGCCTGCTACGATTGCGCCAAGCTCACTCCCCGCTGGGCACGAGTGCTTGGCATGCAATTACCAGACATGAACCTGTTGGTCGCCCTCGACGCCTTGCTCGACGAGGGCAGCGTGGTGGGCGCCGCACGGCGGATGAACCTGAGCCCGGCCGCCATGAGCCGCACCCTCACGCGCATCCGCGAGGCCGTGGGCGACCCGATTCTGGTGCGCGCCGGTCGCGGCCTCGTGCCCACACCCAAGGCGCTGGAGTTGCAAGGCCAGGTGCGCAACGTAGTGGAGCAGGCGGCGCTGCTGTTCCGCTCGGCGGACGAAGTGGACCTGCGTACCCTGCGCCGTCGGTTCAGCGTGCGCGCCAATGACTTTTTTGTCGGGGTGTATGGCGGCCGGTTGTTCGACACCATGGAGCGCATGGCGCCGCTGTGCGAACTGCGCTTCGTCCCGGAAGGCGACACTGATGATGAAGCCCTGCGTGAAGGCCGGCTGGACCTGCGGGTGGGCAACACCATGCCCATCACCCCGGAAGTGAAGGTGCAGAACCTGTTCACCACCACCTTTGTCGGGCTGGCGCGGGAAGGGCACCCGTTGTTCGATGGGGAAATCACCGCCGAGCGGTTCGCCAGCTATTCCCACATCAGCATTTCCCGGCGCGGCATTGCCCGTGGGCCGATCGACACCGCACTCAATGCCCAGGGCCTGGAGCGTCGAGTCGCAATGATCGCCCCTGGATTTCACGGGGCGATGTTCATGCTGCCCGATTCCGACCTGATCCTTCCGGTGCCCAAGGAAGCGCTCTACAGTGCCAATCGCCTGAAGTTGCCGCTGCGGGCGTTTACCCTGCCAATCTCCCTGCCGACCCTGGTGCTGACTCAAGCCTGGCACCCGCGTTTCGACAAGGACCCCGCCCATAAGTGGCTGCGCGAGACCCTGCGCGAATGCTGCAATGCGACGTGGCAGGAAGCGCAGCCCACGTAAGTCGCAAGTGAGCTCGGTCAATGTGGGAGCTGGCTTGCCTGCGATGCGGGCGACCGGTTTCTCAGGAATAGCGAGGTGATGCCATCGCGGGCAAGCCCGGCTCCCACAGAGATCGCCTATATTTTGATCATTGCGTCTGGTGCACTTATAAGCTTCCTGTAAGTAACTTTTTTGTCATGTGTAAGCCTGATTAAACTGCTCGGGTATTTCCCATTCCGAGTTGTAGTTCATGACCTCCCTCGCTGCTCCCGCACCCCTGGCCGCAGCCAAACCAAGCACCCTCAGCCCGCCCGTCTTCGGCCCACGCATTATCATCGGCCTGGTGGGCGTATTGCTCGCCGTGTTGGTGTCCGGCCTCAACGAGATGGTGACCAAGGTTGCCCTCGCTGACATTCGTGGTGCGATGTACATCGGCTTCGACGAAGGCACCTGGCTGGTGGCCGCGTACACCGCGACGTCGGTGTCGGCGATGGCCTTCGCGCCTTGGTGTTCGGTGACGTTTTCGCTGCGCCGTTTCACGCTCTGCGCCATCAGCTTGTTCACCGTACTCGGCGTGCTGTGTCCGTTCGCGCCGAACTACGAAAGTCTGTTGATCCTGCGCACCGTGCAGGGGCTTGCCGGCGGCGCCTTGCCGCCGATGCTGATGACCGTGGCCCTGCGCTTCCTGCCGGCCAACGTCAAGCTGTACGGCCTGGCGGGCTATGCCCTGACCGCAACCTTCGGCCCAAGCCTGGGTACACCGCTGGCGGCAATGTGGACCGAATACGTCGGCTGGCAATGGGCGTTCTGGCAGATCGTCGGGCCGTGCCTTTTGGCCATGGCGGCCGTGGCTTACGGCCTGCCTCAAGACCCGCTGCGCCTGGAGCGCTTCAAGCAGTTCAACTGGTGCGGCCTGCTGCTGGGGTTCCCCGCCATCTGCATGCTGGTGATCGGCCTGTTGCAGGGCAACCGCCTGGATTGGTTCGAGTCGCCGCTGATTACCTCATTGTTGATCGCAGGCCTGGTGTTGCTGGTGCTGTTCATGATCAACGAGTGGTCGCACCCGATGCCGTTTTTCAAGTTGCAGATGCTGGGGCTACGCAACCTGTCGTTCGCGCTGATCGTGCTCGCCGGGGTGCTGATCGTGCTATTGGCGGTCACCCTCATTCCGTCCAGCTACCTGGCTCAGGTGCAAGGCTACCGTCCGCTGCAAACCGCCCCGGTGATGCTGGTCATGGCGTTGCCGCAGTTGATCGCGCTGCCGTTGGTGGCGGCGCTGTGCAACCTGCGTTGGGTCGATTGCCGCTGGGTATTGGGCATCGGCTTGGGCATGTTGATTCTGTCCTGCGTGGGCGGGGCGCAGCTGACGTCGGCATGGATACGCGATGATTTCTATGGGCTGCAACTGCTGCAAATTTTCGGGCAGCCGATGGCGGTGCTGCCGTTGTTGATGCTCTCCACCGGCAGCATCACGCCACAGGACGGGCCGTTCGCCTCGGCATGGTTCAACACCGTCAAGGGTCTGGCCGCCGTGGTTGCCACGGGCGTGCTCGACGTGCTGACCACTCACCGCCTGCACTTTCACTCGACCATGTTGGTTGACAGCCTGGGCAACTCACCCCTGGCCGACGGCGATACCGCCGGCCTCGCCCATCGGCTGCACCAGCAGGCCGTGGTGCTCACCTCTTCGGATCTCTACTACGTCATGGCCGGTGTCGCGGCGGTGTTGATCCTGCTGATTTTCTGGATGCCGACGCGGATCTATCCGCCCCGCGCGCCGACTTGATTGCTCACTGAGCCAAAAGGATTGCCATGAAACGCAAAGACAAAATCGCCGTAACCGTCATCACCGTGTTCGCCGTGGGTGTGCTGGTTTACCTGCTGGCGCCGGGTGTATTCGGCAGCAAGCGCCAGAGTACCAACGACGCCTTCGTCGCCGCCGACTACACCCTGGTAGCGCCACGCGTGGCCGGTTTCATCAAGGACGTGCTGGTGGAAGACAACCAGCGGGTCAAGGCCGGCCAGTTGCTGGCGCTGATCGATGACCGTGATTTTCGCGCCGCCGCTCAAGCGGCCGACGCCGATACGCTGGTGGCCCGGGCGCAGTTGAAAAACGCCACCGCGACACTCGAGCGCCAAAGCTCGGTGATCGCCCAGGCCCAGGCCACGGTGGCGGCAGACCGCGCCGAAGTGGCGTTTGCCGAACACGAACTGAACCGCTACAACCACCTTGCGGGCGTAGGCGCCGGTACCGTGCAGAACGCCCAGCAAGCCAAGACCCGCATCGACCAGGCCACCGCGCGCCTGGCCAATGCCGCGGCGGTGCTGGCTGCCGAACGCAAGCAGGTGGAAATCCTCAGCGCCCAGCGTGACGCGGCAGACGGCGGCCTGAAGCGCGCACAGGCCGCCCTGGAAATGGCCAGCTATCAACTGTCGTACACGCGCATCGTCGCGCCAGTGGACGGCATGGTCGGCGAGCGGGCGGTGCGGGTCGGCGCCTATGTGACGCCGGGCAGCAAGATCCTCGCCGTGGTGCCGTTGGCCGAGGCCTACGTGGTGGCCAATTTCCAGGAGACCCAACTGTCCCACATGCACGCTGGCCAAGCGGTGGAAGTGCGGGTCGACAGCCTCGACGGCGAAGTGCTCAAGGGGCACCTCGAAAGCCTTGCACCGGCCACCGGCGTGACGTTTGCCTCGGTCAAGCCCGACAACGCCACCGGCAACTTCACCAAGGTGGTGCAGCGCATTCCGGTGAAAATTATCCTGGAGCCCGGCCAGGCGCTGACCGAACGCCTGCGGGTCGGCATGTCGGTGCAAGCCAGCGTCGACACCCACGCGGCGGCCCAGCAACGTGAGGTGGCGCAGCAATGAGACGCCTTGCCTGGTTCACCTTGAGCCTGCTCACCCTGAGTGCCTGCACCGTCGGCCCGGACTTCCAGCGCCCGCAGAACCCTGTCGGCAAATGGACCGAACCCCAGGGCCGACAAGCCGCCAGCCACGCGGTCAACGACCCGCTGCAAGAGCGCTGGTGGGAGGTGTTCCACGACGCGCAACTCACCACGCTTACCCGTCGCGCGCTGACCGATAACCTCGACCTGAAACTTGCCAGCAGTCGCCTGCAACAAAGCCGTGCGGCGCGCCAGGTGATCACTTCCGAGCGCTACCCGACCGTCAACGCCACCGGCGATTACCTGCGCCAACGCAACAGCGCCGATGGCTTGAGCGACGCCTCGGGCAAGAACGGCCGCTCGGCGTTCAACCAGTGGGACATGGGTTTCTCTGCCGCCTGGGAACTGGACTTCTGGGGCCGGGTAAAGCGCGAAACCGAAGCCGCGGATGCCACCTTGCAAGTCGCCGAAAACGACCGCCGTGCCGTGCTGTTGTCAGTGCTGGCGGAAACCGCCCAGGACTACATCCAACTGCGCGGCGTGCAGAACACCCGGGCCGTCACCGAGCAAAACCTCGACGTGGCTCGCCACAGCCTGAAGCTGTCGCAACTGCGCCGGGCCGACGGGGTGGCCACTGACCTGGATGTAGCCGAAGCCGCCGCTCAAGTCGCCGCCATCGAGGCGCGCCTGCCGGACTTGCAGCAGCGCCAGGACCAGTTGATCAACGCTCTGAGCCTGCTGATGGGCGAGCCGCCACAAGCCCTGTATGCCGAGCTGTCCAAGGATGCCGCCGTGCCGCATACCCAGCGCCAGGTCGCCATCGGCCTGCCGTCGCAACTGGCCGAGCGCCGCCCCGATATTCGCCAGGCCGAGGCCCGCTTGCATGCGGCCACCGCCTCCATTGGTGTGGCGAAGGGCGACTTCTACCCGCGCATCGCCCTGTCCGGCAATGTGGGCTCCCAGGCGTTGCAGCTGGCGGATTTCGGCTCGTGGAGTTCGCGTGCATTCGCTTTCGGCCCGCAACTGAGCCTGCCGATTTTCAACGGTGGCCGGCTGCAAGGCATGCTTGATCTGCGCGAAGCCCAGCAACAGGAAGCGGCCCTGGCTTACCAGCAAACCGTATTGCGGGCCTGGCATGAAATCGACGATCAGTTGACCCGCTACAACGCCAGCCAACTGCGCCGCGACAGCCTCGCCGAAGCGGTACGCCAGAACCAGATCGCCCTCACCACCGCGCAGCACCAGTACGTCGAAGGTGTAGTGGACTTCGTCAACGTGCTGACGGTGCAAAGCGCGTTGTTGGCGACCCAGGAGCAATGGGTGGAAAGCTCCACCGGGGTTTCCCTGGCCATGGTCGGGTTGTACAAGGCGTTGGGCGGGGGCTGGGAGTCGGTGTATCCGGAACAGACGGCCGGGCGGTAAACATCCGGCACGCCAGCCCGGTGCCTGCAGTCAACGGACTGTGGGCACTCAAGGATTCTGCAAAAACACCACATACCCCCGAAACCACTCATTCCCTTTTAAATACCCCGGCTCCTCCCATTCCCCACCCTGGATCAACCCAATTTTGAACGCCACCCCCATCCGGTTCATCCGTGGCAGATACGCCGCGTAATCCGGGATGCTGTGGCGGCCCTGGTAGGTTTGCACCACCACTTCATCAATCACGCCCTTGAGTTGTGCGATGGCGGTGGGGTCTGCGTGGCTGCTCCAGTCCATCAGCCCGGTGATGCTCAGGCGCAAGTCCTTGGGCAGGCGCTGGCGCAGGTCGCGCAGGAAGTCGGCGTATTCGTTGAGGTATTGAGTGCGCGCATCAAAGTCGATCTGGATACCCACCACCGGATTACCCGCGTCGCGCCAACGTTGCACCTGGCCGAGCATTTGGCCGTAGACCGACTCGGGCCAATGCAACGTGTGAGCCCGGTACACGACCCAGATTTCGCCTTGGGTGATGCGCGGCACACTCATGCCCTGGGCGATAAATTGCACGCCACGTCGGGGCGCGCGGCGGGTCGAGTTGATCTGGCCCTGGAGGATGTACAGGGTTTTCGCCTGCTTGAGCACCGGCTGCGGCGCGACGCCACTCCACAGCCAGAACGCGTCATGGTCGCGGGCGTCCACCGCGCCGAAGGCCGGGCTCGCCAGCAGCAGGGCCAGCCACAAATGCTTCACGGTTTACCAGTAGTACTGCAGCGATTTGGCCCACTGGGTGTCGGCAAACCCGGTTTTCAGCTGGCGGAACCAGCCTTTGCGCACGGCCTTGTCGACGTCTTCGCCACCGCAGCTGTTATAGCCCGAAGGCCCATAGCAGTTGATGGCGCGAAACAGTGCGTAGGCCTTGTCGTTGTGTGGGGCCTTGGTGTTGCCAATCACCACTTTGTAGCCTTCGAGTCGCGAGAAGGTTTCACCCTTGAAAGGCGAGGCGGTACTGCCCAGGCTGCCGGCGGAGCGCGCTTGCTCCAGCGGCATGCCGTCCAGGCCGTTACGCAGGATGAATTCACCCAGGCAGTTCAGGCCTTTGGGGTTTTCCGGGTCAGCCTGCAGGGTGCTGGCGATTTGCGCGATGTTCGGGCAGGTGTAGCCGGACTCGGCCTTGTCACCGTTCCAGCGAAACAGCGTCAACGACTGGCCGCCGCTGTAGACGTAACCCAGGCTGGTGCCGAGCTTGTCGTCGGGAACCGAGGCGGGCAGTTGTTTCAGGTCCTCGGCGAAGGTCTCGAATTGGCCGCGCAGCAGGTCTTTATAGAGCAGCGTGAATTGCGCGGTCTGGCGCTCGATCGGGTCGCTGGCGTTCGCAAGCTGCTGGCGCAGCAACTCCGGGCCGGCGACGTTGCGCAGCAGGATATAGCGCACCTGCCTGGCGTTAATCGGCGAGTCGGCGGCGAACACCTTGGCCAGTTGGCCGCTGCGCTCGTAGTTCATCGCCAGTGCCAGTTCAAGCTGGTCGCGTTGCAGCGGTTGTTTGGCCAGCGGCAGCAGTTGCAGCCACAACGCCTCGGCGGATTTCCAGTCTTCCCTGGCTTCCAGCGCCAGGCCGCGCAGGGTTTGCTGGCTGAAGGCGAAATAATCGAGATTCGACGGTATGTCTTGTGGCAACAGCTTCAAGGCGCGGTCGGGCTGATGCTCGACGTACACGGCAAACGCCGCTTGCACGTAGGCATATAGCGCCGGTTCCTGAGCAAAAATCGATTTTTGCCCGTCAAGGGCTTCGCGAGTGAGCCTTGGCGGTTCACCTGCGCGCATCCACATCAGGTCGTTGAGGGCCAGGATCAACGGGTTGCCCACCGGTACCGTGGTGCTGGTCAGCAATTTGGTGTCGGCTTCCTGCACCAGTTCATCCAGCGACACGTTGCGCTGGGCATCGGTGGCCTGGGTCAGTTGCCAGGCGAAGTCGTTTGCCAGCTTGTCGGGGTTGGGCGCCAGCCAGTGCACCCGGCGCAGCAGGCCACGGGCGGAGGCGGCGTATTCGCCCTGTGGATAAGTTTTCAGGTACTCATCGAAACCCGTCTCGGCGCGTTGCAGGGCAGACTTATCCACATGCTCAAGCGACGGCGTGCCGTATTCATCGAAGGCATTTTGCTGGGCGTCGTTCAGCGCGGTGCGCGCAGTCATGTATAGCGCCGTTTCCTTGAGCCAGGGCAACGCGCTGGCTGTCAGCCCGGCAAAGCCTTTTTGCGCGTCGCTGAAGCGCCCGCTGTAAAAGTCGCCGGCGGCTTGCAGGTAGACCAGCAATGCCTGGCCATCTGCCGATTTAAGCTGGCCGGCTTCGCTCGCGGCGATGCCATCCGAGGAGCAACTGGCGAGCATCTGCAAGCGCAGTTTGGCCAGCAATTGGCGTTCGGCTTGCGGCACATCGGCTTTCACCGCCTGGCTGATAAACGCGGCGGCGCTGTCGTCGGCGTTGCTGCGGCAACGGCTGCCTTCGCCGGAAAGGAAGGCTTCACCGGCAGTCTTGTAGTCATCGCGCTTGATGCCCAGCGGGTTGAGCAGTTCATCCAGTTCGGCGGTGCGCGAATCGTCGGGCTTGTTGTCGGGCTCATCGGTTGCGGGCGAGAGGCGATACACCGGGAACGGCACCGGGCCAAAGCCTTCGGAAAAGTCCTGCTCGCCCAGGGCATTGGGCGCCAGCGGCATGACGTTCTTGTCTGCCAGCAGCAGCCGCAGGTTCACCCGGCTGTCATTACCCGGGCTCAGGAACGGCAGGTTGCTGCACACGTCCAGGCTGTTGCGCGATACCCGCCAGTCGGGGTAGCACGAGTCATCGGCACTGGCGTGGGTCTGAAAGGGCACGGTGGCGAGCAGTGTCAGTGCCAGGGGTGACAGAAAACCGATACGCATGAAGTGTCCTTGATCCTGAATCCATGGAAGGCAGCAATCATAGCCTGATCCGGCCAAAGCATCGGAGACGCCTCGCGCAAAATTCAGAATTGTCCGATTGGCGGATGGCGGTTCAAATCGCGCAAAACAGCGGGCGAATCGAGGCCTTTTGACCTAGAGTGGCGGGTGTTCGCGCAAGCGTAGGTTTGGAAGTGGGTGAGGAAGTAGAGGTGCGACGCTCTGTGGCGGAACAAGACAACAAGGCCGGGGCATTGCCCGTGCTCAATCCTGGCCTGTGGGAGAATGCCGGCTGGCTGGTTCGGTTGTGGTGGGTGCCGCTGGTGGCATTGGCCATGGCCGTGCGTTTCTATGGTTTGACCGCCTCCGCGATCTGGGGCGATGAAGGCTCAAGCCTGCTGCTCGCCGAGTATTCCCTGGAAGACCTGTGGTTTCACGCCGCCCATGACGTTCACCCGCCGCTGTATTTCTTCATGCTGCGCGGGTGGATCGAGGTGTTTGGCGACAGTGTTTTCTCCCTGCGCAGCATGAGTGCGATCCCCGGTGTGGTCGCCGTGGGCCTGGGAATCTGGCTGACGCGCCTGATTGCGACCCGCCGCGCGGCGGTACTGGCCGGGATCCTGCTGGCGTTGCTGCCCACGGCGGTGCGCTATAGCCAGGAAGTGCGGATGTATTCGCTGCTGGGCGTGTGGCTGCTGGCCGCCACCCTGGCATTGGTGTATTGGGTCCGCCAGCCTGAGCGGTCGCGCTATCTGGTGGCCTATGCGCTGTTGATGACGGCGGCTTTCTATACGCATTACTTCACCGCGTTGTGCGTGCTGGTGCACTGGGCCTGGCTGGTATTGCTGCGCCAGCCACGGGCCGGCGGCTTGCGCCTCGTCACACGTCCGGGCTGGTGGTTGGCCAACGTGATGATTGTGCTGCTGTACTTGCCCTGGCTGCCGAATTTACTGGGCCTGGTGCAGCACACCGAAGAACTCAAGGTGGGCGGTGATATTGGCTGGGAAGACCCGGTCAACCTGTATTCCGTGCCATCAATGGTGTGGCAGTTCCTAATTCAGGACCCGGGCGACCACGTGTGGCGGCCACTGTTTGTCGGTTTTCCGTTGTTGCTGCTGGCGCTGGTGGGCGTAACCGCCTGGCGCGACCAAAGCCGCTATCGCTTTGGCTGGCTGTTGGCGCTGTTCTTCATGCTGCCGGTACTGCTGGTCTATGGGGTTTCGTTTATTTCCCCGGTGTTTATCGAGCGGTATCTCACGGCCTATGCGATGAGTTTGCCGATCATCGTGGCGTTGGCCGTCGACCGTCTGTCACCGCGCCTGCCACTTGTAGCGGCAGCAACCTTCGTGCTGTTCGTCGGGGTCGAGTGGGTGGGCGTGAAGACCAACTCCACCGTTGATGAGCATGATCAATTCAACGTGGTGGTGGAGTTCGTCAATCGCAACTACCAGGAAGATGACCGCATCGTCATCAGCGACATGCTGTGGTACCTGCCCTACGTCTATTACGACGAGACCGACGCCCAGTTGCAGCTTTTCACACCGCCGACCGCCGCGGGCAAATCGACGCGGCCGAACGCCTATGGTTTTGGCACTTTGGTGGAGCAGGATGGCGGGCGAATTTACCTGGATCGCCTGTCGGCATTGCCGGCCGATATCCAGCGTGTGTGGCTGATCAGCGCCGCTGATGGCCCGGATGATTTTGCCCCATTGCCGGCAGGATGGCGCCATCTCAGCCAGCAGGATGGCGGAGGTGCACGGGCCCGACTGTTTGTGCTGTGTAACGCGCCGGCGGGCGTTCACAGGGATGGCTGCGACTAATCGGTGCCACTGCGCAGAGTTTATGTTCGCCTGGGAGGCTAGACTCAGGTGAACCCCTTCTGCAGGAGCACACCATGCAATCCCCAGTCCACAGCTTGCCGTCGTTGTTCAAACAGCTCGGTTTATCGGACGACCCGGTGAGCATCGAGCGTTTTATCGCTGTGCATTCCCCACTCAAACCCGAACTGCACCTGGCAGATGCGTTTTTCTGGACGCCAGGCCAGAGGGCGTTTTTGCGTGAAGAGATTTTGGAGGATGCGGATTGGGCAGAGGTGGTGGACGAGTTGAATTTGTGGTTGAGAGAGGGGCGCGGGGTGTAATCCTGGGCTTAACGCTCTTTAAGAGAATTTCCATGTTGCTACGTCGCCTTTAAATAGACCAGAATAAAGTACTTAATTGAGGTCTTTATTATGCAAAGTGTTCTGGCCGATATGGCTGTCAGTGTTTCCGAGTTGAAAAAAACCCCTCTGCCGTCATGAGCGGCGCTCACGGTGGGGCAGTTGCTGTGCTCAATCACAACCGCGTTATGGGATACATGGTTCCCGCCGATGTTTTCGAGGCGATGATGGAGCGGCTGGACGATCTGGACCTGGCGGATCTGGTTCGCTCTCGCCGCCACGAGACACCCGTGCCAGTGAACCTGGATGACCTATAAACTTGAGTTCCTGCCTTCTGCGCGAAAGGAATGGGACAAGCTGGGGCATACGTTACGCGAGCAATTCAAAAAGAAACTGGCAGAGCGCATCGGGCTGCCCCGAGTCCCTTCAGACTCACTGCATGGGATGCCTGATTGCTACAAAATCAAGTTGCAGGCCTCCGGGTATCGACTGGTGTACCAAGTCATTGAAGAGAGGGTTGTAGTTTCGGTTGTTGCCGTGGTAAGCGTGAACGCAGTGCCGTTTATGAGCGCGCGAAGAAACGTTGAGCGACGGATCACAAAAATCAGAACGAATCTGCTCGCCACCTATCCGCAAATTTGTATCAAAACTTGACTGCTTTGGATCCATCGACCATATTGATAGTTAGCAAACTAACTGTATGCGAAGAGTCCAGTGTCCCAGACCCTCGAACAACTCCAGATGAACATCAGCAGCAGCATGGTGGTAGGTGCCAGGACCTGGCGCAAAATCTGCCAGACCACGCTTGTGAGCTATGGCATCTCCGAAGCCTGCGCCGTGCCGCTGCTGATGATCGGCCGCCTCGGCGACGGTGTGCATCAGGTCAAGGTGGCCCAGGCCGCCGGGATGGAAAGCCCGTCCCTGGTGCGCCTGTTGGACCAGCTGTGCGGCTCCGGCTACGTGTGCCGCACCGAAGACATCCACGACCGCCGCGCCAAGGCCTTGAGCCTCACCGAGCGTGGCCGCGAGCTGGTGCAGGCGGTGGAAGAGCAACTGGTGCGCCTGCGCCGCGAAGTGCTGGCGACCATCGCCCCCGATGACCTGGAAGCTGCTTTGCGTGTACTGCGGGCCTTCGAAGGCGCCAATCAACATCCCATGGTTGTGAGTTCTTGAACGGATTTTTTACCGGCATGCCGCCGGCCAGGGATTGGTTCTACGGCGTCAGGACATTCGCCGCTTCAATGATCGCGTTGTACATCGCCATGTTGATGCAGATGCCGCGTCCATACTGGGCGATGGCCACGGTGTACATCGTTTCCAGCCCGTTTGTCGGCCCTACCAGTTCCAAGGCGCTGTACCGCGCGGTCGGTACCTTCATGGGCGCGGCCGCTGCGGTGTTTTTTGTGCCGATGTTTGTGCAGACGCCCTACGTGCTGGTGGTGGTGATCGCGCTGTGGACCGGGATCCTGTTGTTCCTGTCCCTGCACCTGCGCACTGCCAACAGCTATGCGCTGATGCTGGCCGGCTACACTTTGCCGCTGATCGCCCTGCCGGTGGTGGATAACCCGCTGGCGGTGTGGGATGTGGCCGAAGCGCGTACCGAAGAAATCTTCCTCGGCATCGCCGTGGCGGCGGTGGTGGGGGCGATGTTCTGGCCGCGGCGCCTGGCGCCGGTGTTCGATGACTCGGTCAGCAAGTGGTTCGCCGACGCGCAGGTCTACAGCCAACGCTTTCTCAGCCGTAACGTGCAGCCCGAAGAAATCAGCACCCTGCGCGGCGGCATGGTCGCCACCTTCAACACCCTGGAATTGATGATCGGCCAACTGCCCCACGAGGGCTCGCGGCCGCAAACAGTGCGTAATACCAAGGAACTGCGCGGGCGGATGATCCACCTGCTGCCGGTGATCGACGCACTGGACGACGCCGTGTACGCCCTGGAACACCGCGCCCCGGAACTGCTCGAGCGCTTCACGCCGCTGCTGAACGCCGCCATCGAGTGGCTGGATGGCACGCGACAGGACGCGCCTATCGAACGCTGGCGCGCCTTGCGTGACCAGATCGAAGCCCTGCAACCCGACGCCGAAGCCCTGGACGATCGCCACCAGTTGCTGTTCTCCAACGCCCTGTATCGCCTGGGCGAGTGGGTGGATTTGTGGCAAGACTGCCGCAGCCTGCAGGCCGCTATCCAGTGCGAAAGCCAGGACAGCTGGCGCGCAGTCTACCGCCACTGGCGCCTGGGCCGGCTGACGCCATTTCTCGACCGTGGCCTGATGTTCTACTCGGCGTTTTCCACCGTCACGGCGATCATCGTCGCCTCGGTGCTGTGGATCCTGCTGGGCTGGACCGACGGCGGCAGCGCGGTGATCCTGGCGGCAGTCGCCTGCAGCTTCTTCGCCTCCATGGACGACCCTGCGCCGCAGATCTACCGGTTCTTTTTCTGGACGGCGATGTCGGTGCTGTTCGCCAGCCTGTACCTGTTTCTGGTGCTGCCCAACCTGCACGATTTCCCGATGCTGGTGTTGGCGTTTGCGGTGCCCTTTATCTGCATCGGCACGCTCACGGTACAGCCGCGTTTCTACCTCGGCATGCTGCTGACGCTGGTCAACACCTCGTCGTTCATCAGCATCCAGGGCGCCTATGATGCGGACTTCCTGGCCTTCGCCAACTCCAACCTGGCGGGCCCGGTGGGCTTGTTGTTCGCCTTCGTCTGGACCCTGATCGCCCGGCCGTTCGGCGCCGAACTGGCGGCCAAGCGCCTGACCCGTTTCAGTTGGCGTGACATCGTCACCCTCACCGAGCCTGCGACGTTGGCCGAGCACCGCAAGATGGGCGTGCAAATGCTCGACCGCCTGATGCAACATTTGCCGCGCCTGGCCATGACCGGCCAAGACACCGGCATCGCCCTGCGCGAAGTTCGGGTGGCGCTGAACCTGCTGGACCTGCTGGCGTACTCGCCGCGCATCCTCGGCGTCCCGCGGGTGCTGTTGAATCAGGTGGTGGAAGGCGTCGGCGGTTACTTCAAGGCCTGCCTCAAGGCCGGTGAACGTCTGCCGGCCCCCAGTGGTCTGCTGATGACCCTCGACCGTACCCGCCGCGCCCTCAACGGCCAGGGCCTGCAAGGCGAGGACGAAACCCGCCTGCACTTGCTGCACGCCCTCAGCGGCTTGCGCCTGGCGCTGTTGCCCGGCGTGGAATTTCTTGGCGGCACAGAGATTGAAGCGCCGTTACCCGATGGAGCGCCTTTATGATCGGTGATCTGGATATCAGCGGGGTGTTCCTGCCCACGCTGTTGGTGCTGATGGGCATTACGTATGTGTTGTACCTGGTGGTGCACGGGCTGTTGACCCGCGTCCACTTCTATCGCCTGGTCTGGCACCGGGCATTGTTCAATGTGGGTCTCTACGCTCTGTTGCTGGGCGCAGTGGACTCACTCAGTCGATACCTCATGACATGAAAAAACCTTTTTTGACCATCGGCCGTGTAGTCCTGACGTTATTGGTGGTGACCTTCGCCTGCGTCGTGGTGTGGCGCATGGTGATGTACTACATGTTCGCGCCGTGGACCCGTGACGGTCACATCCGTGCCGACATCGTGCAGATCGCCCCGGACGTGTCCGGGCTGATCCAGCAAGTGGACGTGCGCGACAACCAGTTGGTGGTGCGCGGCCAGGTGTTGTTCTCCGTCGACCAGGACCGCTTCAAGCTGGCCTTGCGCCAAGCTCAGGCCGCTGTGGCCGACCGCCAGGAAACCCTGGCCCAGGCCGTGCGCGAGAACAAGCGTAACCGCGGCCTTGGCAACCTGGTGGCCAGCGAGCAACTGGAAGAAAGCCAGTCCCGCGTGGCCCGTGCCCAATCGGCCCTGGCTGAGTCGCAAGTGGCGGTGGATGCCGCGCAGCTCAACCTGGACCGCTCGGTGATCCGCAGCCCCGTGGACGGCTACATCAACGACCGTGCACCGCGTAACCAGGAGTTCGTGACCGCTGGGCGCCCGGTGTTGTCGGTGGTGGACAGCAACTCCTTCCACATCGATGGTTATTTTGAAGAGACCAAGCTCGATGGCATTCACGTTGGCCAGAGCGTCGACATCCGCGTGATCGGCGACAACGCTCGCCTGCGCGGGCATGTGCAAAGCATCGTGGCCGGGATCGAAGACCGCGACCGCACCAGCGGCTCCAACCTGCTGCCCAACGTCAACCCGGCGTTCAGCTGGGTGCGCCTGGCCCAGCGGATTCCAGTGCGCATCGCGTTTGACGACGTACCGGCAGACTTCCGCATGATTGCCGGGCGTACCGCCACCGTGTCGATCATCGGTGACAAACCCACGTCGGAGAACCAGCCATGAAACGGCTTTTAGCAACCGCCGGGCTGGGGTTGTTGCTGTCGGCCTGCCAAGTGGTGGGGCCCGATTACAAGCTGCCCGACAAGGCGGCCGTGAACCGCGGTGACCTTCAGGGCCAGTTGGCCGGGGAGGGCAACAATGTGGTGTCGGCGCCGGTGCCGGCGGATTGGTGGAAGCTCTATCAAGACCCACGTCTGGATAAACTGGTGGAGCAGGCCATGGCCTCCAACACCGACTTGCGGGTGGCCGCGGCCAACTTGCAGCGCTCGCGCTATCAGGTGCAGCAAGCCGAGTCTGCCGGGGGTTGGAGTGCTGGCGCCAAGGCGGAAGCCCAGCGCCTGCAAGAGTCCGGTGAGGCCTACTTGCTGACGGAAAAAGTCCCGGTGGCGAATATCGGCAGTGCCAGCATCAGCACTTCCTACCAGTTCGATTTGTTCGGCACCTTGCAGCGCGGCATCGAAAGCTCCCAGGCCACTGCCGATGCGGCCCAGGCGGCTGCCGATATCGCCCGCATCACCTTGGTGGCGGATGTGGTGCGCTCCTACACCCAAGTGTGCGCGGCCAACGAAGAGCTGGCGATTGCCAACGAATCACTGGACCTGCAAGCCCAGAGCACGCACCTGACCCAGCGCCTGCGGGACGCCGGGCGCGGCGATGAAACCCAGGTCACCCGTTCGCAAACCCAATACAAATCCTTGCGCGCCGAAATGCCGCGTTATGAAGCACTGCGCCAGGCCGGGTTGTTCCGCCTGTCGATGTTGCTGGCCAAGCCGCTGAATCAACTGCCGGCCGGCACCGCCCAATGCGCCGAGCTGCCGCATATCGCGCAGTTACTGCCGGTAGGCGACGGCGCCACGCTGCTCAAGCGCCGCCCTGATGTGCGCCAGGCCGAACGCCAACTGGCGGCTGCCACCGCACGCATCGGTGTGGCCACCGGCGCGCTGTACCCGGATATCAGCATCGGCGCCACCGTGGGCACCGTCGGTATCCTGGATGACCTGGGCACGCCGGCCACCAACCGTTGGGGCTTTGGCCCGCTGATCAGCTGGACGCTGCCGACCAACGGTGCACGAGCGCGCATCCACGAAGCCGAAGCCGCGACCCAGGGCGCCCTGGCGCACTTTGACGGCGTGGTGCTCAACGCCATCCGCGAAACCCAGACGGGCCTGGCGCAATACACCGCGCAACTGCAACGCCGCGACGCGTTGGCCGATGCCGGCGCGTCGGCCAAAGAGGCGGCAGAGCAGACACACCGGTTCTTCCAGGCCGGCCGTGCGTCGTTCCTGGCCGACCTGCAAGCCACTCGCACCTACACCGATGTGCGGGCGCAGTTGGCAGCGGCAAACACTCAGGTTGCCATGAGCCAGATCGATTTGTTCCTGGCCCTGGGCGGCGGCTGGGAAAGTGGACGAACGCAAGCCACACAAGCCAGCAAACCCTGAGCTGATTGCTATGCTTTGAACAGCAGGCTGCCGTGACGGCCTGCTGGTCACTGCTCGCGTTTGCTCATGGGGATTACAATAATGAAAAACCCTTATGCTCCCGCTTTCTGGTGCGTGTTCTTCGCACTGGTGTTGCTATCGGCGACTTACTTCTACGGCATCATGCTGGCCCATCAAATCGACAAGGCCATGGTGTTCCTCGACAGCGCCAGCGCGCTGATTGCGGTGCTGTCCATCGGCGTGGTGGCTTGGGCCACCTACCAAGGCCAGCGAATCAAGCGACGACTGCTCGAACAAGGCAAGACCCGCGTGGCGATCTGGGACACCAAAGTCGCCCTGCGCCGGGTCGAGACGGTGTTCGACCGCTACTTCTGGGGCAGCTACTGGCAGCCGGGGCGCACCTTTCAGGAAGTCATGGGTGAACTGACCGGCACGCCGCTGGAAAAAAGCCTCGAAGCCCTGAAGAAACAATGCGTGATGCTCGACCGGCAGGTCGCCGACGGACGGCATTGGCTGAATAACGCGCGGGAATTATCCGACGTGGCCACCGCGATGGCGCGGGAGCGTTACCAGCTGGATTTTTATGATCCCAAGTCGGATACGCCGGGCAATGCGGTGATTCACCGCGAGTTTGAAGTGCTGGTGTATACGTGGACGGCGCGCCTGAAGAGCTTTGATCATCAGCTCGATGAGATCGAAACCGAGTATTCCTGAGGGACCTTTCATTGTGATTGGGTGCCTATGCTAATCTTCCCCGGATTTCGGCGGGCTTGAGCCGACACCCTTCGGGGTTCAGGGAAGACAGCCCACTTCACAGGATTTGATCAGGTCACTACATGAATAAGCCAGCAGTCGTTCTCTTGGGTATCGTCGTCGCCATCGGTGCAATCAGCGCAGGCGGTGCCTGGTACACCGGCAAGCAACTGGAGCCGGTACTGCAAACTGCCATCCAGGATGCCAACAAGGAACTGCAGACCTCCATGGCCGGCGTCGACGGTACCGTGACCCTGGAACTGGTCTCCCTCGACCGCCAGCTGTTCAGCAGCACCGCCCACTATCGCCTGAAGGCCCAGGGCGCGGTGTTCGGCGAAAACCACCAGGACACCGAACTGCTGTTCGTCGACCATATCGAACACGGCCCGCTGCCGTTCTCGCGCCTGGTGTCGCTGAAGTGGCTGCCGGTGATGGCCACCAGTCACTACGAACTTGAGAAAAACCCCACCACCGAAAAATGGTTCGCCGCCAGCAAAGACGTATCACCGCTCAAAGGCGTGGCCAACATCGGCTATGACCGCTCGGTGACCGGCAACATCGAACTGCTGCCCCTGGACCTCAAGGACGACAAGTCGGCCGTGAGCTTCTCCGGCGCCAACCTGGACTTCGACTCCACTGCCGAAGGCAAGAAGGTCAAGGCCAGCGGCTACATGGACAGCCTCAAGGTCTCGGTCATTGACGCCAACAACGCCAAGCTGGACGCTGAACTGAGTGGCCTGACCATCGCCAGTAACCTGGAAAAAACCACTTTTGGTTTCTACACCGGGCAAAACACTGTCGAGCTGACCAACACCAAGGTCACCTTCGGCCCGCAGCAAGCCGTGCTGACCCTTAAGAACTTTGAGCAGAAAGACAGCAGCGAAACCAAGGACAACAACCTGGCTGGCCGTGTCGACTACAAGATCGACGAGATCGGTTACCAGGGCAAGCCTGTCGGTTCGGCGGCCATGGCGGTGAGCATGAAGAACGTCGACATCCCCTCGATGCTGGTGCTGACCAAGCTCTACCAGGAAAAAGTGCAGCCGGCTCAAGCGGCAGCCGCTGCCGGCCAGCCCGTGCCTGAGCTGCAACTGACTGAAGCCGAGCAGACCCTCGCCCAGGCCAATGTCGACCAACTGCTGTCTGCCAAGCCGCAAGTGGCGGTGGAAAACCTGTCGCTGAAAACCACCAATGGCGAGAGCCGCTTCAACCTGGTGGTAGACCTGGCCAAGCCATCGAGCATGGACCTGCCGTCGGTTGAGCTGGGCAAGCAGATCGTTGCGCTGCTGGACGCCAACCTGACGCTGTCCAAGCCGATGATCCAGGACGTCGCCGGCCTGCAGGCGCAGATCGGTGGTGTGACCGACCCGAAAGCCATCGAGCAGCAAGCCCAGATGGCCAGCGAGATGATCAGCGGCATGGCCGTGGGCACTCAACTGGCGACTTTGGTGGGCACCGATATCGTGTCCAAGCTGCACTACGCCAACAATGAAGTGACCTTCAACGGGCAGAAAATGACCGTCGAGCAATTCATTGGCTTCGTGCTGGGCAAGATCGGCGCGGTCAGCGGCGCTCAATAAGACTCGGCTCAAAGTGATGTAGGCCAATTCTGAACAATTGTTCTGAATTGGCCTTTTTTGTACCCCTCTCAAGGATATTGCGCCCCAGGAAAGCTTGGCCGGGTCATTAGATACCGGTCGCCTGGTGTGCCCTCCAGGTGAATTTATCGCTACAGCTTTCCGTGGAAGGAAGCTGACGATATGTCGCGTAATGTTCATCCGTTTATCCGCCTGGCCCTGTGCAGCCAGCTGCTGTGGCCCGTCGTGGCGTCGGCCGATGCTGCCTATGATTCGCTGATCAACCAGGCCCGCAGCGGCAACTACGGCCCGGCCCTTAATCTGTTGCGTCAATTGCCCGCCGAGCGCCAGACGCCGGGGCAGGTCAGCGATCACCTGTTGATTGCCAGCTGGGCGCGCCAGGACGCCGAGGTACTGACGGTCTACGAGGCCCAGGGCCGCAGTCGCGTCCTCACCACCCAGGCGCTGGCCACCGTCGCCCGCACTTATCGCAACCAACAGCGTTGGGAACCGGCGATTGCCGTGTATCGCCAGGCGTTGCTGCGCGCGCCGAATAACCCGGACCTGCAACTGGGCCTGGCCCTGACCCAGGCAGACGCCGGGCAAACTGCCGAAGCTGTGCAGCGCACCCGCGCCCTGGTGGCTGCCAAACCCGACGATGTTGACCGCCGCATGGCCCTGGGTTACGCCTTGACCCGTGCCGGTTCCACCTATGACGCGCTGTTCGAATTCGACCAGGCCTTTATCCGTGCCGGCAACACACCCGAAGTCGCCCGCGAATACATCGTCGCCCTGCAACGCGCGCGTCTGCCGGAGCCGGCCCTGCGCCTCGCTGCCCGGCGCCCTGGCCTGTTGGACCCGGTCACCCAACGCCGCCTCGAAGGCGACCTGGCTGCCGAGCGTGTGCGCATGGCTGAGTTCGCGACTCGCAGTGAAAAAGAGCGCTACGTCATCGCCGACCGTGCCCTCAAGGATTACGACCAACTGCTCACCACCTGGACACCGGATGCCAGCGCCCATGACGACGTGGTGCGCTGGCGCATCGACCGCCTGGGCGCGCTGAAAGCCCGGGCGCGCACTGCCGAGGTGATCCGCGATTACGAAGTGCTCAAGAGTGAAGGCGTGCAACTGCCGACCTACGCCCTGCGCTGGGTTGCCGCCGCCTACCTCGACCAGCGCCTGCCGGAAAACGCAGCGCCGCTGTATCGCCAGGCACTTGCAGCAAGCGACGCCGATGCTGGCGATCACGTCGAAGACAGCACCGCGCTGTTCTACGCCTTGCTCGAAAACGATCAAGTGGTGGAAGCCCGCGAAGTCGCGGACAACCTGGCGAGCACCCAGAAACCCCGGGTCGAGCTCAAGGGCCTGCCCATTGGCAACCCCAACGACGCCTGGATGGACGCCCAACAATTGGCCGCCCAGGCCGGCACCTATGGCGCCGACCTGCCCGCCAGCGAAACAGGCCTGGAAGCCTTGGTGCAACAGGCGCCCGGCAATATCGGCCTGCGCCTGGCCCAGGCCGATATGTACCGTGCCCGCGACTGGCCACGGCGCGCCGAAAACACCCTCAAGGAAACCGAAGCCCAGGCTCCGCGTGACGTTGGCCTGGAAGTCTCCCAAGGCCACACCGCGCTGGATTTACAGGAGTGGCGCCAGCTCGACGCACTCACCGACGACGTGGTCGACCGCGCCCCGGACAACCGCCAGGTGCAGCGCCTCAGCCGCCTGCGGGATGTGCACGACATGGCCGAATTGCGCGTAGAGGCCTACACCGGCAAAAGCAACGGTGGCGGCGATAACGGCGCGGGCGCGGTCTCGGGCAGCCGCGATTTCGGCATCGAAACCTTGCTCTACAGCCCGCCCATCGATGAAGACTGGCGCGTGTTCGGCGGTGCCGGCTATGCCACCGCCGATTTCGAAGAAGGCACCGGCCAACACCGCTGGCAGCGCCTCGGCGTAGAGCGGCGCACCCGCGATATGACCCTGGAAGCCGAGGTGTCCAATCACTCCTACGGCTTTGGCGACAAGCAGGGCGCACGCATCGCGATTGCCCGCGACATCAATGACCAATGGCAGTACGGCGCCAGCCTCGACTACCTGTCCGCCAGCACCCCGTTGCGGGCACTGAATGCCGACATTACTGCCAACGGCGGCAGCGGTTTTATCCGCTGGCGCGCCAACGAAAGCCGTGAATGGAAACTGGCCCTGAGCCCGTCCCACTTCAGCGACGGCAACAACCGCCTCGAAGCGCTGCTCACCGGTCGCCAGGGCGTGTACAGCTCGCCAGGTGTGCAAGTCGACCTGGGCCTGGAAGTCGGCACCAGCCGCAACACCAAGCAAGACACGCCGTACTTCAACCCGCGCTCGGACGTAAGCGTGCTGCCCACGGCCACCGTCAACCACGTGCTCTACCACCGCTACGAAACCCAGTGGAGCCAGCAGTTCCAGGTGGGGGCGGGCACCTACAGCCAGCGCGACTACGGCACTGGCGGCGTTGCATTGGTGGGCTACGGCCAGCGGTTTCGCTGGAACGACGTGCTCGAAACCGGCGCCAACCTCAGCTGGATCAGCCGACCTTATGACGGTGAGCGCGAAAGCGACCTGCGCCTGATCGTCGACCTCACCTACCGCTTCTAGAAGAGTCCGATCATGCCTGTCTTGTCCCGTTGCCTGTTGGCCCTGGGGTTAATGCTGAGTAGCGCTTGCGCCCAGCAACCCGCGCCTTTCACTCCACCCGCCGAGCGGCTCAAGCCTGCCAATGAAGCCGCGTGGCCGAAGAACCATTTTCTCGGGATTGCCTACCACGACATCGAGGACCGCGACCCCGACCAGGCTGTGGTGGCGGTGCGCACCGAGCGCTTGATCGAGCAGCTGGCGTGGCTGCGGGAGAACGGCTACCAGCCGGTCACCGTTGACCAGATTTTGGCCGCCCGCAACGGCGGCCCGGAGCTGCCGGCGAAGGCGATCATGCTCAGTTTCGATGACGGCTACGCGAGCTTCTACACCCGTGTGATGCCGATCCTGCGCAGCTACAACTGGCACGCGTTGCTGGCGCCGGTGGGCTCATGGGTGGATACGCCGCTGAACCAGTCGGTGGATTTCGCCGGCACGCCACGGCCGCGTTCGGACTTCCTGACCTGGCAGCAGGTGCGCGAAATCGCCCAATCCGGCCTGGTAGAAATCGCCGCGCACACCGACGCCAATCACAAAGGCGTGCTGGCCAACCCACAGGGCAACCTGCAACCGGCGGCCACCACCCGACGCTTTGACCCGGCCACCAATCGCTACGAAACCGAAGCGCAGTTCCAGGCGCGGATGCGCACCGACGTGACGGCTATCTCCAACAAGATCCGCGCCGTCACTGGCAAGGCGCCGCGTGTGTGGGTGTGGCCTTATGGCGCGGCCGACGGTACCTCATTGGCCGTGGTGGGCGAGCAGGGCTACCAGATGGCCCTGACCCTGGAAGACGGTCTCGACAGCCTCGGCAACCTGATGAGCAGCCCGCGCTTCCTGGTGGCCTCCGACCCGGACGGCGAACACTACGCCAACGCCATCGTCGCGACCCAGACAGAAGCGCCACTGCGGGTGCTGCATGTGGACCTGGACAACGTCTACGACCCGGACCCGGAACAGCAGGTGCGCAACCTCGACAAGCTGATCCAGCGCGTGGTCGACATGGGCGCCAGCACCGTGTTCCTGCAGGCTTTCGCCGACCCCAAGGGCGATGGCCTGGTGCGTTCGCTGTACTTCCCCAATCGCCATTTGCCGGTGCGCGCCGACCTGTTCAACCGCGTCACCTGGCAACTGCGCACCCGGGCCCACGTGAACGTATTTGCCTGGATGCCGGTGCTCAGTTTCGCCCTCGATTCGAAGCTGCCCCGCGTTACCCGTTGGGACCCGCAAACCGGCAAGGTCGCCATCGACCCGGACCAGTACCAGCGCCTGTCGCCGTTCGATCCGAAAGTGCGGCAGATCATCGGTGAGATCTACGAAGACCTGGCCCGCACCAGTGCCATCGACGGCGTGCTGTTCCACGACGACGCGGTGCTGTCGGACTTTGAAGATGCCAGCCCGTTGGCGCTCAAGGCCTACGCCGCCAACGGCCTGCCGGACACCCTCGAAGCCCTGCGCGCCGACCCGGCAGTGATGCAGCGCTGGACGCGTTTCAAGAGCCGCTACCTCATCGACTTCACCCACGAACTGGCGGCCAAGGTCCGCACGCTGCGCGGCCCGCAAGTACAGACCGCACGCAATATCTTCGCCGAGCCGATGCTCAATCCGGGCAGTGAAGCCTGGTTCGCGCAGAACCTCGACGACTTCCTCACCAGCTACGACTGGACCGCGCCGATGGCCATGCCGCTGATGGAAGGCCAGGACCTCAAAGGCTCCAATGCCTGGCTGGAAAAACTCGTGGCCACCGTCAAGGCACGTCCCGGCGCACTGCAACGCACCGTCTTCGAGCTGCAAGCCAAGGACTGGCGCACCCAGGCCGCCCCGGACCTTTCCGGCGCGCAAATGGCCGAGTGGATGGGCGTGCTCAAGCGCCAGGGCGTGACCAGTTTTGGCTACTACCCCGACAACTTCCTGGAGAATTCGCCGGACCTGAAAACCGTGCGTCCGGCCCTTTCCAACCAGTGGAATCCTTGACTCATGTTCGACAGAATCCTCGCTCTTATCGTTTTGTCGTTGGTATTGGGTGTGCCCCTTGGCCTGATCTTTCTGGTCACCGGGCAGTTCCTGATGGACTTCGTATTCTTCTATCCGTTGTTCATGTCCGGCTTGTGGATCGCCGGCGGCCTGTACTTCTGGCTGCACTGGGAACGCCACTGGCCATGGGCTGACGACACGCCGGCGCCGGTATTGGCCGGCGAACCGCTGATCTCGATCCTGATCCCTTGCTACAACGAAGGTGACAACGCCGCCGAGACCATCGGCGCCGCGTTGGCCCAGCAATACCGCAACATTGAAGTGATCGCGATCAACGACGGCTCCAGCGACAACACCGCCGCCGTGCTTGATGCGCTGGCGCTGAAAGAGCCGCGCCTGCGGGTGCTGCACCTGGCGCAAAACCAAGGCAAGGCGGTGGCCTTGCGCATGGGCGCGGTAGCAGCGCGCAGCGAATACCTGGTGTGCATCGACGGCGATGCGTTGCTCTCGCCGAACACTGCGGCGTACCTGGTGGCGCCCATGCTCGACAACCCGCGTCTCGGTGCCGTCACCGGCAACCCGCGCATTCGCACGCGCTCCACCTTGATCGGCCGGGTGCAGGTGGGCGAGTTCTCGTCGATCATCGGCTTGATCAAGCGCACCCAGCGGGTCTTCGGGCGGATCTTCACCGTTTCCGGCGTGGTGGTAGCGTTTCGGCGGGCGGCCCTGGACCGGGTCGACTACTGGAGCACCGACATGATCACCGAAGACATTGACGTGAGCTGGAAGCTGCAACTGGACCACTGGAGCATCTTCTACGAGCCCCGCGCGCTGTGCTGGATCCTGATGCCGGAAACCCTCGGCGGCCTGTGGAAGCAACGCCTGCGCTGGGCCCAGGGCGGCGCCGAAGTGCTGTTCAAGAACATCCGGGGCATCTGGCAATGGCGCCATCGCTACCTGTGGCCGCTGCTGTTCGAGTACTGCCTGTCTACCGGCTGGGCCTTCACCTTTTTGCTCTCGGTGATTTTCTGGGCCGTGGGCAAGGTGGTGACGCTGCCTGCCGCCATCGCCGTCGACTCGCTGATGCCGCCGGCCTTCACCGGCCTGCTGCTGGCGGTGGTGTGCCTGGTGCAGTTCGCGGTGAGCATCATGATCGACCGGCGCTATGAAAAGGGCCTGTGGAAAACCCTGTTCTGGACTGTCTGGTACCCGTTGGTGTTCTGGCTGGTGAGCCTGTTCACCACCCTGGTCAGCTTCCCCAAAGTGCTGTTCCGCCAACACCAGAAACGCGCGCGCTGGGTCAGCCCGGATCGCGGTATCAAAGCCCCCATCAAGGAACTGCAACCATGAACCTGATCCGTACCCAACAGCGCCCGGTGATGTGGGCCATCGACGTATTCCTGACCCTGCTGGCCTGGGCCGGGCTGATTATCTTGCTGGTGCGCGGACTGGTGCCGATGCTCGACAGCCACGGCGGCCCGCGGATCGATGCGCCGATTTTTGCGGCACTGGATACCTTGCAGATCTACCTGTGGATTGCCGTGTTCAACGCAGTGGTGCTGATCAGTTGGGCACGCTACCAGCAGCGACGTGGCAAGCACTTTGCCCAGCGGCGCTCGGCGGCCAAGGCCTTGAGCGACCAGCGCTTGAGCGACAGTTTCAGCCTGGGGGAAGGCGACCTGGAACAACTGCGTCGCCCGGGTGTGCTGGTGATTCATAACGACCAGGAGGGCGGTGTGCAGGAAGTGACGGCGCACGTGTCGCGGCATGTGGAGCGGCCGGGGCTGAAACGGGTGCCGGGGCAGGAGCGGGCCAAGGAAGTCGGTTAGCCTGGATGCCGAAATATGGGATCCAATTCACAAAACAACCGCGAACTTTTCTCATCTTTTGGCTACTAACCAGTCTTGATACCGGATTGATGGCCAAGTAGTAGCAACTGTAAGGGCCACGGTTAAAGGTGTATCAAACTGTTACCGCTTGTCGGAATAAAAATTCCAATTGCAAGCGATTAAGCGTTGCATGATTTATTTATTGTTAATAATCAGCAACTTATAGGCCTGCTAATCATAGTTTCCAACTAAGCCAGAATCTTGGCCCACCGGAAGTTCGATGTTAGTTTGCCGGCCCCCGCTTTTTCGACGGATCGAACATGTCTTTATTACTGCCACGGACTCGGCTGCTGCTGGGCGTTTGCCTGCTGACTTGCTTCGCACTCAATAGTGCGGTGGCGGCGCCTACGCCTGGCGATCAGGACCTGATCCGCGACCGGCAAAACCGTCTGCTGGAAGAACAGCGCCGGCGCCTTGAAGAACTCAAGGACCTGCCCGGTAAAGAAGCCAAACCCCAGGCGCCTGCGACCCCGGCCGACACCCGTTGCTTCCCGATCAAAGACATCGAGCTCAAGGGCGCCGACAGCCTGCCCGCGACGGATCGCGAGCGCCTGCTCAAGCCTTATATCGGCCAGTGCCTGGGCGTCTCCCAGCTCAATCAAGTGCTCAAGGCGATCACTGACTACTACATCGACAAAGGCATGGTCACCAGCCGTGCCTACCTGCCGCAGCAGGACCTTTCCACGGGCCACCTCCAGGTGTTGGTGGTGGAAGGCAAACTCGAAGGCCTGAAGGGTGCCGACGGCAGCAACCTGTCCCAACGCGAGCTGGCCATGGCGTTTCCCGGCAAGGTCGGCGAGCAGCTCAACCTGCGGGAAATCGAGCAGTTGGTGGACCAGTTGAACCGCTTGCCGTCCAAGCAGGCGCAAATGGAACTGACCCCCGGCAGCCAGGTGGGCGGCAGTGAAGTACAGGTCAAGAACGTCCCGCAAAAGCCCTGGCGCGCGAGCCTGTCGCGCAATAACGACGGGCAGAAAAGCACCGGCGAACAGCAATGGGGCGCGGGTCTTGAGTGGGACAGCCCCCTGGGCCTGGCCGACCAGTTGGTGTTGCGTGGCGGCCACGATGCCGTCAGCGACCACCAGAAAACCTCGAAAAACACCATGCTCTACTACAACGTGCCGTGGGGCTGGTGGAACTTCAGCTACACCTACAGCGAGAGTGATTACCGCACCTATGGCGTGACCAACGCCTTTAAATTCAAGCAGAACGGCGACAACGAGAACCACCAATTGCGCGCCGAGCGGGTGATCCATCGTGACGACGTGAGCAAGACCTCGGTGAACGTCGGCCTGTCGCACCTGCGCACCAACAACTACATCCTCGACATCCGCACCGAGCCCAGCAGTAACCGCCTCAGCGAACTGCAACTGGGCATCAATCACGGCCGACGCATCGGCAATGCTTTCGTCAACCTCGACCTGGGCATGCAGAACGGTATCGGCGCCTTCGACGCCCAAGCCGAAAACGAGCGCGATCAGTACGGCAATCGCTTGCCCAACGCGCGCTATCGCAAATACACCGCCACTGTCAGCTACTTGCAGCCGTTCACGCTGTGGGGCGAGTCGTTCAGTTTTTCCAGCCTGGCCACCGGCCAACGCAGTGAAGACATCCTGTTCAGCCCGCAGCGCATGAGCCTCGGCGGTTCGGCCTCGGTGCGCGGTTTTAAAGACCAGCAGCTCACCGGCGACAGCGGCGGCTACTGGCGCAACGACGTGCGCTGGGCGCGCCCGGTGACCTGGGACTGGATGCGCCCGGCCTTCGCCGAATACGGTGCCAGCGTCGGCTATGACCAGGGCGTTATCCGCAACGACCGCTACAACGACAACCTGCACGGCCGGGTTTCGAGCAACTCCCTGGAGCTGTTCGCCCGTGGCAAATACGTCAGCACCAGCGTGACCTTTGCCCATTCCCTGGAACGCCCGGCAGTGATGAGCGAGCGCGAAGCGCCGATCTACTTCCGCATGGATTTCTTCCTGTAATTCAACGCCCCGTTACATCGAGAATATGACAATGGATGTTCGCCACTTTGCCTTCCTGGCCCGCCAGCCTTCTGCTGCGCTGAAACCGCGAGACTCGTTCTTCGGCCTGCCCAAGCGTGGCCTGGTGCTGATCCTGGCCAACGCGCTGTTCTGGCAGCCGCTGCTGGCCCAGGCCGAAGGCATTGTGGTCAGCGCGCCGGGCACCACCGTCGGCCAGGCCGGCAATGGCGTACCGGTGGTGAATATCGCCACCCCCAATGGCAGTGGCTTGTCCCATAACCAATTCAAGGACTACAACGTCGGCCCCAACGGCGTGATCCTCAACAACGCCAATGGCCCCATGACGAACACCCAGCTGGGTGGCTACATCGTCGGCAACCCCAACCTCAAGGGCGGCGCGGCCAGCGTTATCCTCAACGAAGTCAACGGCGGCAGCCCCAGCCAATTGCGCGGCTACACCGAAGTGGCGGGCCAGTCGGCCAAGGTCATCGTTGCCAACCCGTATGGCGTTACGTGCAGCGGTTGCGGCTTTATCAACACCCCCAACGTAACCCTCACCACCGGCAAACCGGTGCTCGACGCGAGTGGCCAGTTGCAGCGCTATCAGGTTGACGGCGGCGCCGTGACCATCGACGGCCAGGGCCTGAATGCAAGCAACGTCGACCGCTTCGAAATCATCACCCGCTCGGCCAAGATCAATGCGCAGATCAACGCACGGGAATTGACCGTGATCGCCGGGCGTAACGACGTCGATGCCAAAAGTTTGAAAGCCACCGCGCGCGCCGATGACGGCAGCGCCAAGCCCGAACTGGCCATCGACTCCTCGGCGCTGGGCGGCATGTATGCCGGCGCGATCAAACTGGTGGGCACCGAGGCCGGCGTGGGCGTGAAGCTCGACGGCACACTGGCTGCCAGCGGCGGCGATATCCAGCTCGATGCCAATGGGCACCTGAGCATGGCGCAGACAGCGGCCACCGGTAACCTCAAGGTCACCGCACAAAGCGTCAACCTGACCGACAAGGTTTACGCCACCGGCAATGTGCAGGTGAGCAGCGCCGAAGAATTGGTCAACCAGAAGAGCCTGGCCGCCGGCCAACGCATCGAACTCAACGCGATCAAGGTCACCAACCCAGGCACCATCGAAGCGGGCGTACAGGTAGACAACAGCCGCAATGCCACCGGCGACCTGGTGGTGAACGCGCAGACCGTGAACACCAGCGGTAACCTGCTGGCCAGCCGCGCGTTGGCGATCACCGCCGCGAAGGCGCTGACCAACCAGGGCAGCATCATCCAGGCCAAGACCGTCAGCGTCAGCACCGCCAAGCTGACCAACCAGGGCGCCACCGCGCGCCTGTTCGGCGAGCAGAGCCTGGCGATCAGCGCGCCGGCGATCGTCAACCTGGGCGGGTTGATTCGCTTCGGTGCCGAGCAGGCGGCGACGCTGCAAACCGATTCGCTGGATAACCGTCAGGGCCGTGTCCAGGTGGCGGGCGGCAGCTTGACCCTCAACAGCGGCGCGCTGAATAACAACGGCGGGCAGATTGTCGCCGACGCCGTGACGGTGAACGCCGCCAGCCTCGACAACAGTGGCAAGGGCTTGATCAGTGCCGAAAAAGGCGCGCTCAACCTCACCGTCACCAACGCTTTCAACAACAGCCAGGGTCATGCCCAGGCTGGCACTGACGTGAACCTCACCGCCGGCGACCTCGCCAACCAGGACGGCAAGCTGGTGGGTGGGCAACTCACCGCGACCCTCGGCAGCCTCAGCAACAACGACGCTGGCGTGTTCAGCGCGGATGCCGGCAAGCTGACCTTGACCGTCGCCCAACACTTGAACAACGCCAAAGGCCATCTGCAGGCCGCCCAAGGCGACATCGAACTGCACGCCGCGAGCCTGGATAACCAGGGTGGCGCGATCATCGGCAAGCAGTTGCTGCTGGAGGCTCGGAACGGGCAGATCGACAACCGCGCCGGGCGTATCGTCGGTGACCAACTGGACGTGCGCGCCGGCAGCCTCGACAACCGCAATGCCGGGTTGTTGGCCGGCGGTGTGCCGGGTGTGAGCGTGGTGCTGGGTGATCAATTGCTCAATACCCAGGGCCGTATTCAAAGTGAGGGTGACTTGCTGCTGACCGGCAAGCGCCTGGGCAACAGCGCCGGGATCCTGCTGGGCAAGGCCCTGACTGTCACCTCGCAAGACCTCGACAACAGCAGCAAGGGCGCGCTGGTCAGCAATGACGGCGACATCACCCTAAACATCAGCAACCTGCTGACCAACACCCACGGCGTGATCGATGCCGCCGAGCGCAGTGTGCTGGTCAAGGCCCTGACCACTCTCAACAACCAGGGTGGCACCTTGCGGGGCAAGCGCCTGGATATCGCGGCGCAAACCCTCAACAACGACCAGGGCCAACTCCTGGCCGGCAACCAGGGCGTGAGCTACCGTGGCCAGGACCTGAGCAACCGTCAGGGCATGATCCTCAGCGGTGGTGCGGCGGCAGACCTGACGCTGGGCACCTTGAACAACCAGGGCGGCACTGTGCAGGGCGACAGCCTGACGCTCACCGCCGACAGCGTCGACAACAGCCACGACGGCACCAAGGCCGGCTCGATGACTGCCTTGAAGAGTGACCTGCAACTGACGGTCGAAGCCTTGACCAACCGTGGCGGCAAACTGTTCGGCAAGGAGCAGGTCACCGTCTCCGGCGCCACACTGGACAACAGCGCCAACGGCCAGATCAGCGGCAACCAGCTCACCCTGACCTCGCGTGCCCAACTGACCAACCAGGGCGGCCTGATTGAGTCCAACCAGGGCCTGACCTTCAATGGCGCCAACCTCGACAACAGCGCGGGCGGCCAATTGCGGGCGATGGAAGGCGCCAGCAGCACGCTGACGGTCACCGACCAACTGAATAACCAGAACGGCATTCTTGAATTCGCCAGCCAGGCCTTCAGCCTCAATGCCGGGCATTTGAATAACCAGGCCGGGCAACTGCAGCACGCCGGCGCCGGCGTGTTCAGCCTCAATACCAGCAGCCTCAGCGGCAGCCAGGGCAGCATCAATGGCGTGGGCACCGCCGACTGGTCGTTTGGCCGGGTCGATGGCCTCGGCCGCGTGCAACTCAATGAAGCCTTGCACTACACCAGCACCCAGGGCCTGAGCCTCAAGGCCGGCGACCGCCTGGCCAGCGCCAAGGGCCTGACCCTGGATGTCGCCAGCCTGGATAACGCGGGCGAGTTGCTCAGCGACGGTGACCTGAGCGTCACCCTGACCGGCGACATGACCAACAGCGGCCGCCTTTCGGCCCAGCAAAAACTGAGCGTGGTCGCCAACAACCTCAGCCAGAACGGCGGGCGCCTGGCCGGCGGCACCACCACCCGGATCACCCTGGGCGGTACGCTGGATAACCTTGGTTACCTCACCGCACGCCAGCAACTCGACATTGCCGCCGCACACATCAACAACCGCGGCACCCTCGGTTCACAAGGCAGCGTCAACCTCAGCGCCAGCAATGGCATCAGCAATGGCGCGGACACGCTGCTGTTCAGCGGCGGTGATCTGACCCTGCGCGGGAACAGCTTCAGCAACCTGTACGGCGACGTCTACAGCAAGGGCAACCTGAGTTTCGCGGCGCTCGATGGCGGCATGGCGGCGGGCTTCAGCAACCTTTCCGGCACGGTTGAAAGCGAAGGCAATATCGGCATCAGTGCGCGGAATGTGGAGAACGCCAAGGCTGAATTCGAGTTGGGCCAGGCCGTCACCACCGGCAGCCTCAATTGGCAGTGCGGCCAGCACTGCGGCGGGCACGACTCGTTCAAGCGCGGTCAAATCACCATCAACCAGACCTTCCTTGAATCCGCGATCAAGGACTCGGCCTCTGCGCGCCTGGTGGCGGGTAAAGACCTGCTGATCCAGGGCGACAACGTCCAGAACCGCTACAGCCTGCTGGCGGCCAATGGCAACCTGAGCATCACCGCCAACGACCTGCTCAACCAGGGCGCCGCAACCCGCACCGGGCAGAACACCATCGTCATCGGCACCCCGGAGCGCATCGACACCGGTGAGTGGGACCAGATGGAATACCTCGACGTACCCGCCTTCAACGCAGCGGTGGCGGCGGGTAATTTCGATAAGGCGCGCTTTGAGGTGCTCAAAGCCCGGTCCAGCGACTGGCGCTTCTCCGAACAAAGCAACGTCACCACCTGGACCGACAACGGCGGCCCGGGCTACACCGCGACGATACAGGCTGGTGGCGCGGTCAACCTCAACGTTGCGCGTAGCCTGCAAAATGGCACGTTGCACACAAATACCCTGGAGCAACTGACCGGCACCCTCGGTGACGACCAGACCGGCGTCCCCGTCGGCGGCATCAATATCAACCTGAGCAAGCACGTCAACGACGCCACGGCCCAGGCGCCGAGCAGCGTATTGCCGGTGACCAGCATCGCGCCGGACGGCCGCTACGTACCCGTGGACTACACCGGCGAGTCCTTCACCCCGGTCGACCCCACCACCGCGCCCGGCTTCCAGTTGCCCAAGGGCGACTACGGCCTGTTCATCAAAAACGCCGACCCCACCAGCCACTACCTGATCGAGACCAACCCGAACCTCACCACTGTGGCGGGCTTCTTCAGCTCCGACTACATGCTCGGCAAGCTCGGCTACAGCCCCGACAACGCCTGGCGTCGCCTGGGTGACGGGCAATACGAGTCACGGCTGATCCGCGATGCGGTGCTGGCGCAAACCGGGCAACGCTTCCTCGCCGGTGGCCTGACCAGCGACTACGACCAGTTCCGCTACCTGATGGACAACGCCCTCGCCAGCAAGGACGCCTTGCGCCTGAGCGTCGGCGTGTCCCTGACTGACCAGCAAGTCGGCGCCCTGACCCACGACATCGTGTGGATGGAAAACCGCGTGGTCGACGGCCAGACCGTGCTCGTGCCGGTGCTCTACCTGGCCCAGGCCGACTCCCGCAACGTGCGCGGCAACAGCCTGATCCAGGGCCGCGACCTCAACCTGATGACCGGCGGCGACCTGATCAACGTCGGCACCCTGCGCGCCAGCAACAACCTCTCGGTGGCCAGCAGCGGCAGCCTCTACACCGGCGGCCTGATCGAGGCCGGCAACAACCTCAGCCTGCTGGCCCAGGACAGCATCCGCAATTCCATGGCTGGCGAGATACGCGGCACCCAGGTCAGCCTCACCACCCTGAAGGGCGACATCACCAACGACAACACCGCCATCCAGGTGCGCCAGGGCGCCGGCATGCGCACCCTCACCGACAGCAGCGCCGGCACCATCACCGCCCGCGAAAACCTGGCCATCGACGCTGGCCGCGACCTCACCAACCACGGCGCACTCACCGCCGGCGGCGATGCCGACCTGAAAGCCGGGCGCGACCTCAACCTGATCGCCGTCAGCGACACCAGCGAGATCCACGCCTTCAGCGACGGCGGGCACAAATCCAGCATCACCACCGACGTGAAAAACCAAGCGGCCACGGTTACGGCCGGCGGCAACCTGAGCATGGTGGCGGGGCAAGACGTCAACATCATCGGCAGCAACGCCACCGCGGGCAAGGACCTGAACATTCAGGCCGGGCGCGACCTCAACGTCGCCTCCGTCAGCGAAATGCACAACGTCGAAGGCAAGGAAAAGGACGGCAAAAAACGCATCAAGACGGCGGACGAGCAAACCACGCAGCTGGCCAGTGTGCTGACGGCGGGAGGGGACTTTAAGAGCCAGGCCGGACGCGACACCACGCTGGTGGCGAGCAAGATCAGTGCGGGGAATGAGGCTTATCTGTATAGCGGGGATAAGTTGAATTTGCTGGCGGCTGAGAACAGTACGCATACGTTGTATGACATGAAAAAGGTCAGCGGTTGGGGCAACAAAAAGACCCAGCGTGACGAAGTGACTCGCGTGACCAACGTCGGTACTGAAATCAAGACCGGTGGTGACCTCGTGCTTAAGAGTGGTGGTGATCAGACTTACCAGCTCGCCAAGCTTCAGAGTGGTAAAGACATCACCCTGGACAGTGGTGGTGCCATCACCTTTGAGGCGGTAAAGGACCTGCATCAGGAAAGCCACGAGAAGACCAATAACAATGCGTTTTGGGTGTCTTCCAAAGGCAAGGGCAATACAGATGAAACCCTGCGTCAGAGCCAGTTGATTGCCGAAGGCAACGTGGCAATCAAGGCCGTCGATGGTTTGAAAATCGACATCAACCAGGTTAACCAGCAAACCGTTAGCCAGTCCATTGATGCGATGGTCAAGGCGGATCCGCAGTTGGCGTGGATCAAGGAAGCGGAAAAGCGCGGTGATGTGGATTGGCGTCAGGTCAAGGAAATCCACGACAGCTTCAAGTACAGCAACTCGGGGTTGGGGCCGGCTTCGCAAATCATCATTGCAATTGTGATGGCAGCAGTCGTCGGGCCTATGGCCGCCGTCGCCGCAGGCGGAAGTACGGTGGGCGCCGTCGCAGGTGCAGTTGCGGCGGGTGCCTCAACGAACGCGACCGTCAGTGTTATTAATAATCGAGGCAATCTTGGCGCGGTGCTCAAGGACGTGACTTCTTCGGATGCGATGAAGGGGTACGTCATTTCTGGCGTTACGGCAGGTCTGACGGCAGAGTTTTTCGGTGATTGGACTGGAACCGAAACAAACACGGCGACTGGGAAAATTACAACGCCGGGCATCCTGAATAGCTGGAGCGGTGTTGGTCAATTCGCAGCCAACCAAACGCTGCAGAGCGGTACGTCCATGCTGTTGAGCAAGGCGCTCGGACAAGGTGGCAGTGCCAGCGATGCGCTGAAAAACGCGTTGTTTAATACCTTGGCGGCTGCCAGTTTCAATTTGTTGGGTAATTACACCAAGAATGTGTTCGCAGACGGTTCCGCACCGAAGGTTGCGATTCACGCCATGGTCGGTGGGTTGCTGGCAGAGGCCACTGGAGGAGACTTCAAGACCGGCGCCTTGGCAGCAGGGGCAAGCGAGGCATTGGTCACCCATCTGGACGGCTTGGTTAAAGGTGACGATAACTTGCTTACGATGAGTTCGCAGATTGTCGGCGTGCTGGCAGCAGCAGCACAAGGCGACGCGGACGCGGCTACGCTGGAAAAAGGTAGTTGGGTGGCGCAAAACGCAACGCAATATAACTATCTGAACCACAATCAGCTTGAGAGAGCAGCCAAGAAGATAGCGGCGTGCACGGACACTTCCTGCATTGAAGACACCACACGTAAATTCAAAGAGTTGAGTCTTCAACAAGATATTGACGCGATCGCCGGCTGTAAGGCTGATCCTTCGACGTGTGCAGCGCGGTCTAAAGAAGTCGCCAATACCATGGCGGATCTCAACCCAATCAAAGACATCGTGGAGTACGGCTCGCCGAAGGCTCGAGAAGCAGTACAAAACCTCATCAATTCGAACTTTGAATTCCAGGAGATGTTAGCGACAGCGACGACTGAGCATACGGTCGGGGCGATGGTCGATACGCTTAAAGCAAAATGGAATTTGAGCGACGCGCAGGCGCAGGAAATTACGAACGATCTCAAAATCGCGCTTGCAGTTGGGTTAGGTACAGCGGCGGGAGCCTTGGCTTACAAGCGCGCCGTTGCGGCCAGCAAGAGAGAGACCCCGCCACCTTCAAGGCCGGATCTCATGCCGCCGGAAAACGGCAAAAATGTTTGGGATCTTGAACCTCGGGCGAGAGGTAGGCAGATTGAGACAACACTTACGGATACGGACTATAAGGACTGGGCCCGAACGGACAACCTCATCAATCCCAAGACCGGGCAACCCTTTAAATCCAATAACTTCCCAGTTATTGACTTCCAGCTCGACACTAATGTGGTGAGTTTGAAAACGATTGATACCCGAGGTAAAGGGTGGTCTTATGACATGAGAACCCATATGGATACCTTGCAAAGTTCAAAAATTACCGTGGATGGCGTACCGGCAACGAAAGTTTTGGACATCCGAGTTCAACCGGGCGGGATGGCTGATGCGAGCAAGCTTATAGAGTATGGAAAGCAACGTAATATTACTGTGATTATTAAAGAGTTCGGTGGCTAATCATATGGCTGAAATTGAAGTTGTTTTTAGCGAGAGGCTACATGATGGCGCTTCAGTTGTATGGGGGCGGCTGATACAACAGCTCAAAAACTTTAATGAGGATGCCGTCATTGATGGCTTTACCGGCAACAAAATGGGGTTGGCGGATGTTTCGAATTACTTGAAGAAAAACAAGTGCCAGAGTTTTTTTATTGAGCTGGCGAACGGTTCTGTCGAGTTTTCGTATGTGGCAGATAAAGCGTTTTATCGGCTTGATATAAAACGCTTGGCGAATTCGATTGAAGTTGCACGGCTCTTGATTGAAGCTTTAATTGATGACCCCGGCTTTGTTCAGGCTCGAATTTACGATGCCGAGTATGATCGATGGCAAAATGCCGAGAGTCTTACGCTCTTTGAAGTTGAGCGCGTTGAACACGCTCATCTGCCCAAGAAAAGTAATGGGCTGCCTTTTCCGCTAACCCAAGAGATCGTAGATATATCAAAAAATCCTGGGCGTTGGGTTTTAAGAAACGGCTACATTGAGGCGGTTGGCGCTTTCATGTGGGTAAGCAAATCCTTGCTTCAGGTAGTGGGTGTCGACGAAAAAAAGTTAATGGATATCGACTGCTTTGCAGTAGAAGATTTGGGCGGCGTTTTGAAAATTGCTGCCTATAACCAGTGCTTCACTACAGCGGTAGGGGCTCAGGCAGAGAGGCAGGCCTTGCTGAGAAAAGTTTTGTTTAACGCGTGAATTAGAGCGAGAGTCGGGCGCGGGAAATAGGGTTCAGGCCACGGTTTTCTAATTAAAGTATTAATGGTGGTCTGACCCCTATTTCTCGGTCGATGATATAACAGGATTGCCGAAAAGATACTATTGGGAGCCGGGCATGAAATCTATCAAGGAGAAAAAATGATGTTGATAGGAGGATATGTCTTGGACCCTGAGCAAGGAAGACTACAGATACCTATCCTCCATCAGCCGACAGCTGAAGCGGTCGAAGCCATTGTCCGACAATATGCTTCTCGTGATGGCGTTATTAGCTTAGTAATCGATCCCGAACCTGAGTACGGTCCATATAAATTAAATCTGTACACGGATTCTGGAAACTTTTTCCTCATGTTGTCCCAATATCTCGAAGATGGTGAGCATGATGTAAAAACTATCAGTAATCAGCGTGCAGGAGCAGAAATGATAGAGATTTTAGGCGACCGATATCCTGCGAGGTCAATGACGAAAGATATAATTTTTATCTGCTCGTGCTTCAAAGAGTTTTTGCGCGTCGGTAACGTTAGTGAGTCAAAGTTAGTAATTTTGTAATCACAGAAAACTGGGGTCAGACCACGTTTAAGGCTGGCAGAGATGCTCTTTAAAAACACCAGAGTTAGTAGAATAGTGGTCCGACTCCTATTTTCCCTGTTTCCATGAGGAAAACGAGAGTGAAGAAAGTAAGCAGCATTCTTGGAAAGCACCGACACTGGCTGTCCCGTTCGCCTGTCGTGGTTGCTCAAGAGCTTGAGTTTCTGGACGAGGACTTGGCCAGTGATTCTTTGCTGGGGTTTGACAACGTTTCGGACTCACTGGGAATGCTTGCGGTTCATTATGGCATTCAGGGGGAAGTTGCCATTTTCGACGGCGATGAAACCGGCTGGGAGAACGTCGCCCGTTCGATGATGTATCGCTACTGGGCACTGATGTTAAAAGCCAGGTCCTTCTCCAACACGCGTTTTCTTCAAGGCATCAAGACGGTGCCTGACCTGAGCAATCATCTGAGCCATGCCGCGTGTCTGCTCGCGGCCTTCATGGCGGCAGACCGGCGTGACCTGGCGTCATCGACGGCCGATGTGTTGGCCGGGATGCTGTCTGTGCCGGGCGCCGTTGATGCGCGTTTTATGAAAGCACGCCACTTTGAGCCTTTCATGTTGTGGCTTTACTCCGTTTATTCGCAGCAAGGCGCCGTTGCACAAATCGAGTCGATGAACCTGGGCATTTATCAGTCGGTGATAGACAACTGGAATGACGAGCAACAGTTGGCAGTGGTGCTGGAGGAGCTTGGTCGGTATCACCTGGCCAATGCGCAGGACAATGGCGGCGCCTGGAAACCCGAATTCAAAAGCCCGCCGTTTGATTTGTTGTTGGTGGAGGTTGGCGCGATTTACCGGGCGCGCCAACAGCTTGGCCTGCCATCACCTACCGTGACGAACCCGCTGCTTTACGTGGGAACGGCGGCATCGAGACACTTGGTGTTCTCACCTGACGAACTGGTCGTAAGGGTTGAATCCGCTTACAGGCGTTTTTTTGGTGGAACATGAAAGCAGTCAAAGCCCCGTTTTTATCTCCGCCCTGGCCATCAAGGGGGCGGCGCTACCGCCGCCCGGCTTTTACTCAGGAGGGATCGGCAGTGAGCCGGCGACTGATGACATCCAGCAAATCACACCCATCGCGCAGCGGAATGGCCAGCAATTGGGCGAAGTCTTGAAGCACCACGGCATCGCTGTTGAGCGGGTCGCGGAAGGCCAGGTTTTCCAGCAGTTGGGTGACGGCGCGAATCCTGTACACAGCGGCGTCGTGGAGGACATCGAGGGGCGCATGGGTATCGATAAGCAGGGCGGGGACGGTGCAGTCGTGGCCCGTTAGGGGCATATATTGGTTCATCTTTGACTCTCTACTTAAGTGATTGAGGCAATCACTCAAACGTCGCCAAACGAATGGGTGACAGCTGTACGCAGGTTGGCGAACCGGCAGTAGAGAAAACCGGCAGACCCTAAGGTCTCCCGCGCACAGCCGTCATAGAACGACTTTGCAGGCGAGCAAGTGGCTGCAAAAAGCCACCAGCTTACGCATTCTCTACCGTCAGGTCGCCAAACCTGAATCGCCATGTGGGCGACGGCCCGGACTATAAGCCCGCACCCAAACCCACGCAAGGCAGCAAAGTACTGGCCCACTCCCAATGCCTCATGTCTTCACCCCCATCGCCGACACCCTGGCGATGATTAAACGCATCCACCCACCACCAACATTAAAGGACTGATGTGAAAAACCTTCTCCTGATTCTCCTCTCCACCCTCATCCTCGGCGGCTGCGTCAGCCAGCCCCTCACGCCCGAGCATCGTGCGCAGGTCAAGACGGTCAAAGTGCTGCCCGTAAAATGGGAAAAGAACATGGTCTACATGGGGCGTGAACAAGCCTGGGGTGCAGCCCTGGGTGCCGGGCTCGGCGCGGGCGTCGGCATGGCCAGCGGCGCGTCCAAGCTGGGCACGGCGGCCTTGAGCGGCGCGGGGTTTGCCGCCGGCATGAAGGCGGGGCAACTGGCCGAGATGTCGACGCCGGCGGCGATCCTCACGGTGATGGACGCCGAAAATATCGACTTGGGCGTGTTGCTCAAGCAGGCCTTTATCGATGCCTTGGGTAAGACGTCATCGCTCAAGGTGGTGGGTGACGACGAGCCGGCCGATGCGCAGATTCAACTGACGGTGGGCGAGTGGGGTTTTCGCCTGACCCAGGGTTTCAGCAGCGTGGTCTACCCAACGCTAACCGTGGTGGCGCGCATGGACCGTGGTGACGAGATGCTCTGGCGCACGGTGGAGACGGTCACGCCGTTCAATGGTCAGAATGTCTACGGCTACACACCGCTCACTTATCGCACTGATCCTGAGGCGTTGCGCCGCGCGTTGACGGGTATCACGCAGATCTCCGGGAGTTATCTGGTGAAGGAGCTCAAGTAGACCAGCGAGAGGTTGCCGCGTGGCTTGCGGTGGCTGATCTCAACGCGGTGGTTATTGATAGAACCCGCCGAGCACCTTGAACATTTTGTATATCCCAGTGTCTTTACCTCGCCCACCCGCAACCGGTCGGGCTGCATGGACTGCAGCGTTTTCAAATGACATTAAGGATTAATGTGAACCTTGCCCCCCAAACCTCTTTTCTGTCACCGCCCGCTGCGGTGCACAGGCGCGCGCCTGCGTTTCAGGAAGGCGCCGCGGGGCAATGCATTCGGATCAATTGATCCTTCTCAGTACACCTACTGCCGCCGGGCCTATTGGCGGCTTTTAATGTAGTTCATGGAGTTTGAAATGAAGCGTAAGCAGTTCCAGAAAAGCCTGTTGGCACTCATGGTCGGCGCAATCAGTGCGCAAGCGCTGGCGGTGGAATTCGACCTGGGGCAGGGCAAGAACATTTGGGTCGGCGAGACCTTCAATGAGTCATTGATTATCAACGGGACGTTCTCCGAAGTAGTGGTGCCGACCACCACCAACCCTGCCGGACTGGGTGTGGCCAACACCACTATCCAGGGTTCGTTGATCAACCGTGCCGACATCACTCTGGATTCCCAGGGCGCCGCCATCCGTGCGATTGCCCTGGACCCGCTGTTCTGGTCGGGCCCGCAAAACCTGAGCCCGGGAACTGTCACCGGGGACGTGGTCCAGGCGGGCAACATTCTTATGAAGAATGGGGGTTACGAGGGGCTTGAGATCGGCGCGACGACCATCGGTGGAAGTGTCATCAACTCCGGCACCATCCGTTCCACGCTGCCCCTGACGCCGCCGGCTTCACCTTCCTACGTGGATGGCGGCGAAGGCATTTACCTGCATGGCACCACCGTCGCCGGCGACGTCTCGAACACCGGCGTAATCGACTTGAACGGTGATTACGCCATCGGCCTGATCCTCGACCGTCAGAACAATCTGGGCACCACCGTCGGTGGCAAAATCCTCAACGCCGGCACGCTCAAAGCGACGGGCGAGGGCGCCTGGGGCATCGAGGTGGAAACCGACACCAACCCTCTGCGCATTGAAAACAGCGGCCTGCTTTCCGCCAACGGCAATGACGCCAAGACGGTGATGTTTCTAAACGGTAAGGTCGACTACATCCTCAACACCGGCACCCTTGAGGCCACGGGCACCAACGCCAATGCCTTCGAGTTTGCCGGGGCAACCTTTGCCCAGAACAGCGCGACCGGCGCGCGCGGCATCGTTAACCGCGGCACGATCAGCGCCGATGGCACAGCCATTCACGTGGACGCTGCCGATCAGGCTTCGGCGTTTGAGATCAACCAGCAAGCCGGCGAGATCCGCAGCAACTCCGGCACCGCCATCGACGCCGCCAACCTCGCCACGCTGAACTGGACCGGCGGCAAAATCACCGGCGACCTGCTCAACTTGAGCGCGGTGAATGTCGCAGGCCAAGCCGATTTCACCGGCAGCCGCATTATCGCGCCGGTCTCGATCAACTCCGGCTCGCTGAACCTTTCCGCCCCGGGCACCACGATCACCGGCGACCTTAACGTTGCCAGCGGCGCGGGCATCAATATGCACCTGTCCGACAGCGTCGTGCCGACCACGCCGTACCTGAACGTGAATGGCAACGCCACGTTCGCCCAGGCTTCGAAGCTGACGGTGAGCGCGCAGCCAGGCGACTTCGCGCGCACTAACAACGGCACCCAATACACCTTGTTGCAAGCCACCAGCGTGCAGAACAACGGCCTGTCTGTCGCCAGTTCGTCGTCGTTGCTCGACGTGCTCAGCTACTCGGCCGACGCGCAAACCGTCAAGGCGGTGGTGGCGGTCAAGGACAACCAGCAAGTGCAGCAAGAGCTGGCCGGAGTAGGCGCCAGTGCCGCAGCGGCGACGGCGGTCAATACCTTCAAAAATGACGTGCTCGGCGGCCTCAACCAGAACGATCAAGTGTTCCAGGCCCTGGCCAACGCCGGTACTGCGCAGCAGCTGGCGCAAGTCAGCGAACAGCTCAAGCCGGACGTCAACCGCGGCGCGCTGGACGTGGCGCTGTCGGGTCAAACCGTGATCAACGGCGCGATCTTCAACCGCCTCACCGACCAGCGCGAAAGCCATCAAACCGGCGGCGTATGGGTGCAGGGCCTGAGCAGCAACATGGACCAGGACGGGCGTGGCGGCAACAACGGCTACTCGGCCAACAGCAGCGGCATGGCCGTGGGTGTGGACGGGCGCTTGAACGACACCACCACGTTGGGCGTGGCTTACAGCTACCTTAACTCCAACATCCATTCCGACCTCGGCAACAAGACCGATGTGGAGGGCCATGCGCTGTCGCTGTACGGCAACTGGTCGCTGCAAAACTGGTTTGTCGACGGCAGCCTCAGCTATGGCCATAACGACAACGACAGCAAACGTCATATCGCCGGCACCACAGCCAAGGGCAGTTACGACAGCAATGTGCTGTCTGCCAGTGTGATCGGCGGCTACAGCTTCAAGCCGTCGCAGGCCGTGGTAATCGAGCCGCGCGTGGCAGCGCGTTACGCCAACGTGCGCATGGACGGTTTCGACGAGAAGGGTTCTTCGGCCGCACTGAGCACCCAGTCGCAACGCTATGAAGTGAGCGAGCTGGGCGCTGGTGTGCGCTTGGCGGGCAACTTGCCAATGGGCGCCGGCAGCCTGCAGCCGGAAGCAACCTTGATGGCGTATCACGACCTGATCGGTGATCGCGTCGCACAAACCTCCAGCTATGTGCTCGGCGGTTCTGCGTTCACCGTCACCGGCGCTTCGGTGGCGCGTGACAGCTATGAAGCCAGTGTCGGCGTGAACTACCAGGTGTCGGACTTTACCGTGGGTGCCAGCTACACCCGCCAGGCCCGCAGTGGGTTTGATGCCGATGGGGTGATGCTCAAGGCGCGGTACGCGTTTTAAGTTTTACAGCCGATAGAAAACGGTGTCGGGCTGCGGTTCTCCCACGTAGCCCGAGCCAGAGTTTTAACTGTGTTCAAGGAAGTAACAATGAAAAAGACCTCACTGCTAATCCTCGCCCTGGCCTTGGCCGGCTGCCACTCCACTGCCAGGAACTCCTCGCCAACCCTGCTCAAGGACGGCGTCCAGTTGCAGCAAAACAAGGTCGAGGTGGATGCCGAGCACGCCAAAGTCATCATGAAGGCAACCGGTTTTACCTATCCGGTGCAGTTCTCCGTACGCCGTAGTTCCGATGTGGACCAGCGTCCGGAAATCCTCGGGACGGTGGTGGATTCCGGCCGTGGCAAGGTATTCGGCTGGATCGCCAAGATGAACGAAATGGGCAACAGCGCCGTCGCCAAACGCTTCCCTCAGTTGGAAGTGCAGGCTGACCCGGGGCAGCCCTTTGAAGTGATCGGCGAGTCACGGGTCTACAACGCCAACTACGTCGGCCTCGTCAAAACCTATGTGTATGAATGCGGCCCCATGAGTTCGACCTTCAAGCCTGAGAAGCAAAAGGTTTACCTGGTGGAGTTCGTGATTATCGGGAAGGGGTGTGAGCAGCATGTGTATGACGTGACTGCGCCTAACGAGCGTGTCCCCGTGGCGACTGTGGCTCCTGCGGCGTGAGCCAGAGCCTGGCGCCAATGCAAATCCGATAGTCGCTCAGGTATCGACGGGTACCGCCGGGCTCCATGGCAACTGAAGAGGCGCTGATGATTTCTGCAGATGACGTTGATGGCCTGCTTGAAGATATTTTCGAGGGGCGCAAGGATTTGGCGGTGTTTGTCGCTGATGGCAGGTACTACTACCTGGCAGACGACAAGGGAAATTTCTGTATCGATGTCAGGCCTGAATACAGGAGCTATGTCGAAAGTGGCGTCATGGACAGTAGCCTCTATGACCAGGCCGTTTCCGAGTTCAGAGGGGGCGTTCCGGTCCTGGAGGTGAATACCTTTCAGCGCTATCTGGATAGCAACAGCGTCAACGTTTATTCGCTGGAGTGGATGGTCAGTTTCTTCACCTACGGTTACTCCGCTGCCTACCTTGGCGAATTTCATAACCATATCGAGGCCGTTCTATCTGGCAACACGAAGCCTCGTCTGGATGAATGCGAAAAAATGCGAATGAGGCTGCCCCGCTTTTATGTGGACCTGGATAGCAAGGTGTTCCGGCATGTTGATTGGGACAGGTTTCATGAGTCCTATGTGCCCTCGGACTGGGACGGGCAGCCGTCTGGCTCATTCGCGGAGCTGATCCCGAAAGAGCAAAGGTATTGGGTTGTGGATGGCATGGACTTTTGGGCGTTGTATGCCTGATGGAGGGTTAGCTTCGTCGCCTTGGCGATAAGTTGGCCAGTGCTGTCGTGCCCCACTCGAAGTAACACACGCACCCGCGCAGGAGAAATACCGTGGTAATGACATTGGTCATGGTTGGACTGGGACTGGCAATTTTGATGCAGCTGGCCATTTTTTGTGTGGCCGTAAAAAACTCGCTGGTGCATGCGCTGCTGTGCCTGTTTATCCCTTGTTATGTGTATGTTTATGCCAGAAAGGATCGCCAGGCCAGGCCGTTCCTTTGGGGGTGGTACGCCGGTATTGGCTTGCTGGCCGCTGGGGCTATTGCTTCAAATTGAAGCAGGACTCGAAAAGGCGCCGGCAACGCCGTAAAATGAAGTCAAATTGACATCATTCAGGGAAGAGTTCAGACATGCGCGTTGTTGCTTTACTCCTGGCATTCAGCTTTCTGGCTGGCTGCGCCTCTAAGCCGGCTTACTACATTTCCCCCGCACCGGTTCACATCCCCAAGACCGCCACCTATTGGCTCGATACCTTCGATGTTGAAGTCGTGGGCAAGAACCCACGCTTCCTGCCTGATGACAAAGTCCGCGAGCAACTGGGTGTAGACCTGGTCAACCGCCTGATCACGGCCAAGCGCTACGCCACCAGCAAGGAAAGCGCCGACTATCTGTTGGATGTGAAGGTCGTCTACGCCCGTCATTTCCAGGATTCGAAGGGCGGGATCGCCACCGTGCTCGTTGATGACAACACGGTCCTGACCAGTGTGGATTTCAACTACCTGGTCAAGGTCAAGAAGGCCGGTGCCGAGGTATTACACTTCGCCAAAGACCGCGACAGCCTGGTTCCCGCGGGCTTGTTTGGCCAATGGCAGCAATACAAGACGATCGGCGGGATCGTCAGCAATACCGGCAACACCAGCGTCGAGCCGTTTTACACGGGCGTGTTGAGCCGCTTTATCGTCGATGATTTGCGCGATATTCCGTCACGCTAAGTTGCTTTAACCCGAATCACCAGTCCCTTGCGTCTGACCTTGTGAACGGACCATTCACTCACGAGGTTCAGACCATGTCCCGTCCAATTCTGCTGTTGCGTCCTGCCGCCCAAGGCTTTGCCGTGACCCTGCTGGTGGCGCTTGCCGGGTGTGGGCTTTCTTCATCCCGTGATGTGGCCAAGCCCGCTGAGTCGGCGCCTGTCGTGGAGGTGCAAAGTGAGCCCGCCAGCGTTCAGGGGGCCATGGTCAAGCGGATGGTTGCTCCGGCACCGATGGCGTCGCGGTTGGTCATGAACGATGCCGTCGCCATGCAATACCAGGCCCAGCCTCGGGAGCAATATCAGAACCTCCCGGAGAACCCGATCCGCAGCGTGGCCGAAACGCCGGTTTCCACCTTCAGCGTTGACGTCGACACCGGCAGCTATGCCAACGTACGACGTTTCCTCAATCAAGGCAGCCTGCCGCCCGAAGGTGCTGTGCGACTGGAGGAAATGGTCAATTATTTTCCCTACGACTACGCCCTGCCTACCGACGGCTCGCCCTTTGGCGTGACTACGGAAGTTGCACCGTCGCCGTGGAACCCTCACACCCGACTATTGCGCATCGGCATCAAGGCCTCGGACCGCGCCGTGGCGGACCTGGCACCGGCCAACCTGGTGTTCCTGGTAGACGTGTCCGGCTCGATGAATCGCCGCGAAGGCCTGCCGCTGGTCAAGAGCACCCTGAAGTTGCTTGTGGACCAATTGCGCGACCAGGACCGCGTGTCGCTGGTGGTCTATGCCGGCGAGTCGCGGGTGGTACTCAAGCCCACCTCGGGCCGGGACAAAACCACGATCCGCAACGCCATCGACCAACTGACGGCAGGTGGCTCCACCGCCGGCGCTTCGGGTATCGAAATGGCCTACCAAATGGCCCGCGAAGGGTTTATCGACAAAGGCATCAACCGCATCCTGCTGGCCACCGACGGTGACTTCAACGTAGGCGTGAGCGACTTCGACAGCCTCAAGCAGATGGCGGTGGACCAGCGCAAAAGCGGTGTGTCCCTGACCACCCTCGGCTTTGGTATGGATAACTACAACGAACACCTGATGGAACAACTGGCCGACGCTGGTGATGGCAACTACGCCTACATCGACAACCTGCGCGAAGCTCGCAAGGTGCTGGTGGATCAGCTCAGTTCGACCCTCGCGGTGGTGGCCCGGGATGTGAAACTGCAGGTGGAATTCAACCCGGCACAGGTCAGCGAATACCGATTGCTGGGCTATGAAAACCGCGCCTTGAAGCGTGAGGATTTCAACAACGACAAAGTCGATGCCGGAGAGATCGGTGCAGGGCACACGGTGACGGCGTTGTATGAAATTGTCCCGAAGGGTGAACAGGGTTGGCTGGAGCCACTGCGCTACGCATCGGCGGCCAAGGCTGATGGTAAAACTGATGAGTTGGCGATGTTGCGGGTACGCTACAAACCAGCGGAAGGCGGCGATAGCCGACTGATCGAACACCCGATCAGCCGCGAGCAGAGCGACAAACCCAGCGACGACTTGCGCTTCTCTGCCGCCGTGGCCGCCTTCGCCCAGCAACTCAAGGGTGATGGCCGCTACACTGGCAGCATGAGTTTCAAGGACACCGCCGCATTGGCCCGCTCCGCCCGGGGCGACGACCCCTTCGGTTTGCGCGGCGAATTTGTGCAACTGGTCGAATTGGCCCAGAGCCTCCAGGCCCCGGCCAAACACTGACCCACCTCAAAGGAGTGCGCCACCTGATGGATTCACCCAGCGACGAAGCCCTGCTGTCCCGCTACCGCAGCGGCGACGGTGCAGCGTTCGAGGCCCTGTACGCGCGGCATCGACAGGGCCTGTACCGGTTTCTCGTGTCCTTGAGCAACAAGGCCGAACTGGCCGAGGAAGTGTTCCAGGACACCTGGCTCAGCCTGATCCGCAGCACCAGTGAGCCACAGGGCCGGGCGAGTTTTCGCACCTGGTTGTTCCAGATTGCCCGCAACCGCCTGATCGACCACTGGCGCAAGCACGGCATCCACAACCCGCTGCACGACAGCTACGATGAGCAGCTTCACGGCCAGCCCGACGACAGCGCCGGGCCTGAGCAACTACTTAGCCTGAGCCGCGACCAGGCGCGCCTGGACAGCGCGTTGCAAGACTTGCCCGAAGACCAGCGCGAAGTGTTCCTGCTGCGCCTGCACGGCGAGCTGGAAGTACCACAAATCGCCGCGCTCACCGGCGCCCCACTGGAAACGGTAAAAAGCCGCTTGCGTTACGCCCAGCAGAAACTGCGCCGACTGCTGGCCGAGGAGGTACCCGCATGACTGATCCCCGACCTACCCAGGACTCGAACGACGACGTACTGATCGAGCATTTCCGTCAACACACCAGCGGCGAGCCGCCGGCTTCCCTGGACGCCTTCATCCTGGCCACCGCCCACCGCGAAGCGCCCGTGCGGCAACCCGGCCTGTGGCAGCGCTGGTTGCAGGCCTGCCAACGGCCGCGCTGGCAGATGGCATTTGCCACCGTCGCGGGTGTGGCGCTGATGATTGGCTTGGTCACGCGCTCGCCGGTGCCCCAGCCAGAGTTATCCACAGGCACTTACGCGGCGGCTCCGCAGGAACTGGCCCACCCGGCCCCGGCAGCCGCGCCGATGGCTCGATTCTCCGTGGCGCCGCAGGCCGATAGCGCGCCGCAGGTGCAGGCAGAAGTCGCGGGCTCGCTGGCGGATGAGCCGGTGGCGAAGATGAGCAAGCGCGCGGCTGTTGTGCTGCCGCCGCTGGAGCAAGGGCTGCAGGAAATCCTGCGGTTGCGGCAGGCGGGAGAGACGAAGGTGGCGGATGAGAAGCTGCTGGAGTTGCATAAGCGCTTTCCCAAGGAGGACCTGCCGGCGCGGTTGGAGGCGTTGCAGAAACCCTGAATCGGCGCCCACAAAAAAGCCCCAGGTCTTTCGACCTGGGGCTTTTTCATCTGTATCTGGTGCCCCAAAATTAGCTGAAGAAGAGATGCGTCGTGCACTGTTCGGTGGTGCCGAGCAAATTGCGCAGTACAGCACATCTCCCGAGCATGAGCCTCTCCCAGATATCTTGGACACGCAGCCGACTAAGGCGACAGATAAAAAGAAATTCGCGAAAGCCTTCACGCCCAGGCTGAGAGTCACGCTGCGGGTGGGCAATGAGTTTGAAGGCAAGACGTATGAGATGGTCCATGAAGCAGATACGTTGAGTACTCTCCTAGTTGAGCAAGACGCTACTAAGGCGGCCAGGAAAAAATTTCGATTTGTCGAAGTTGTTTCTATCAATTTGATGTAATTTGACCAAAGTCGGAATTTCGTTACCGAATACCGTAGAAAAAGCACGCGCGCCCCAACCCTGCAGCCGTTACGATTGAAGCCTAAACGGATAAATGATGGCAAGATTAAGGATTAAAAATATGATTAAACTCCGGAAAAATCTAGCGCTATCTGTCTTCGTATTAATGGTCTCGGTAAATGTTTCAGCATTAAATATGGACATGAGAAGTGAGGATATTCAATCCTTGGATTTAAGTGTCGAAATTCCAAGTAAATTTACGCTGTTACCTGAAAAGCTAGCTGAAATTAAATACCCATCAAAAAAAAGACCTCAGGTTATTTACGCTAATGAAAACGGCACAGTGTCTTTTGGTATATCAAGGTTTAAAAAACCAGAGCTAGTTGGGATTGATGAAATCAAGGATGGAATGTTGAACTCCATGAGAAACTTGGCGCCTCAAGCATCACCGGTCACGGTTGAGGGTTACAAAGCATGGTTGATAACATTCACATCAAAGGGGCTTGATGCTGATATATTCAATATGCAGTTATATGTGCTATCAGATGATAGCCTAATAATTGCAACATTTAATATGGCCGAGAAGAATATTAAAGAATACCAATCTGTTGGTAAAAAAACACTTGCATCAATAAAGTTTGGTCAATAATACTTCCCTGAAAGACTTTTTGTATTAGGGGTTTGACCTATGAACGCTGCGCAGCGCAAGGCAACAGAAGCACTCCGGTTGGCAATGGTCCAGGCCGACAAAGCGGGCTTGGCGCTGGGCGTCTTCGGCGGTACCGTCTTGGCCTGCCCGAAAGGACCACCATGGGCGACTGTGCCGCCCTACCCGGTCTACACCAACGGCATGACCGATTATGGCCATACGACCTGTTCGTCGTATTGATACCCCGGAAACGACCAATGAATAAGTCATCCATCGCTCTTGTACTTGCCTGCACTTGCCATTTGCCGTTGTGTATCTGATAGACCGCCATAGGGAGGTAACGCGTCCAGTGCATCTTGTGGCCGTGGCGTGTAACGCCACCGAGTGCGAGACGTACAACCATCTTGACGGCTTGTACGTCGCCAGTGGACCGGATGGGTGCGACAGGGCGCGGGAGCGTAAGCAATCTGCGTGGATCATCGCCCAGCACGAACAAGGGCTTGATGGATTCCTTGCATGCGTACCGTCTGGCGTGTACTTCGAACCAAAACCTACCAAATGAACTGTGGTAGGAAAAGTCCGCCACATCCAAAGCGATGTTAGAAGCGGTGAGTAAGTTGAGATTCTGAATATTACAAGCCGAGACCCAGCCAAGACCATTTTCCGTCTGGCTTTTTGTAGCGCAGCTCCCATGATTTCTGCCCGTTAGGTTTCACCCGGAAGTACAGGCCATTCCCGTCCTGCTCCCGATACGTTGTTTGTTCAGGCTCCAGGCCTGCAAGCGTGGTGTCTGCTAAGGGGCGACGTTTGATTTCAGTGCGCTTTTCCTGTATGCCTCCAGTTATAGGAATCTCAAGGCATACACGTGGGCATACACGGCGGGAAGTTATAGGGGTAGACAGGGACGGATAGCTAGAAACAAGAAAGCCCGCACAGGGCGGGCTTCTTGGGGTGTTTCGTAGACTGTCTGAGACAGCCCGAGACTGCTATATGGTGCACCCGGCGGGATTCGAACCCACGACCCCTGCCTTCGGAGGGCAGTACTCTATCCAGCTGAGCTACGGATGCTTGTGCGGGCGACATCATACCCATGTCGACCTTGGGCGTCCATGCCGCTTTTCGGCCTCCTGCCAGTAGGAATACGTACCGCCGGCGCCCTGTGCCGGGCGTCTCGACTTAATGCGGTTGAACTCGGCCGAAATACGCTGATCAGAAAAATGGAGCAAATGCGCCGTTTTCGTTCTTTTTTTCGAACAGACTATTGCCCTGAACCCCCATTGATCCTAGGATTCGTTTGAGATTTCAAACGCTCCTGCCTGGGTGCTGAACCGCACATTTGCCCTTACGTGCGCCATTTACGTGCTTGCGCCCAGTGAATGATTTCCCTGACGGCAGCCTTAAAGGCGCCTTTCAACAACTCTAATTCGCTCCGCGCGTGCGCGGTGCTGTTAAGGAAAGCCGACATGCAGCTCAAAGACACCCAGTTGTTCCGCCAGCAAGCCTTCATTGATGGCGCTTGGGTCGATGCGGACAACGGTCAAACGATCAAGGTCAATAACCCCGCTACCGGCGAAATTCTCGGTACCGTGCCAAAAATGGGCGCCGCCGAAACCCGTCGCGCCATTGAAGCAGCTGACAAGGCCCTTCCGGCCTGGCGTGCACTCACCGCCAAGGACCGCGCCAACAAGCTGCGTCGCTGGTTCGAACTGATCATCGAGAACCAGGACGACCTGGCTCGCCTGATGACCCTGGAGCAAGGCAAGCCGCTGGCCGAAGCCAAGGGCGAAATCGTCTACGCCGCGTCGTTCATCGAGTGGTTCGCCGAAGAAGCCAAGCGCGTCTACGGTGATGTGATTCCCGGCCACCAGCCGGACAAGCGCCTGATCGTGATCAAGCAACCGATCGGCGTTACCGCCGCCATCACGCCGTGGAACTTCCCGGCCGCGATGATTACCCGTAAAGCCGGCCCGGCCCTGGCCGCCGGTTGCACCATGGTGCTCAAGCCTGCGTCGCAAACCCCGTTCTCCGCGTTCGCCCTGGCTGAACTGGCCCAGCGTGCCGGCATCCCGAAAGGCGTGTTCAGCGTGGTCTCCGGCAGCGCCGGCGATATCGGCAGCGAGCTGACCAGCAACCCGATCGTGCGTAAATTGTCTTTCACCGGCTCCACCGAAATCGGTCGCCAGCTGATGGCCGAATGCGCCAAGGACATCAAGAAAGTCTCCCTGGAACTGGGCGGCAACGCGCCGTTCATCGTGTTCGACGACGCCGACCTGGATAAGGCCGTCGAAGGCGCGATCATTTCCAAGTACCGCAACAACGGTCAGACCTGCGTCTGCGCCAACCGTCTGTACATTCAGGATTCGGTGTACGACGCGTTCGCCGAGAAACTGAAAGTGGCGGTGGCCAAGCTGAAGATCGGCAACGGTCTGGAAGAAGGCACCACCACCGGCCCGCTGATCGACGAGAAGGCCGTGGCCAAGGTTCAGGAGCATATCGCTGATGCCCTGAGCAAAGGCGCAACCCTGTTGGCGGGTGGCAAGGTGATGGAAGGCAACTTCTTCGAGCCGACCATCCTGGTCAACGTGCCGAAGAATGCTGCCGTGGCCAAGGAAGAAACCTTCGGCCCGCTGGCGCCGCTGTTCCGCTTCAAAGACGAAGCCGAAGTGATCGCGATGTCCAACGACACCGAGTTCGGCCTGGCTTCCTACTTCTATGCCCGCGACTTGGGTCGTGTGTTCCGTGTGGCCGAAGCCCTGGAATACGGCATGGTCGGCGTCAACACCGGGCTGATCTCCAACGAAGTGGCGCCGTTCGGCGGCATCAAGGCGTCGGGCCTGGGCCGTGAAGGTTCCAAGTACGGGATCGAGGACTACCTGGAAATCAAATACCTCTGCCTGGGCATCTAAGCCCGGCGCGAGGTTGCAGTAAACGCAAAGGGCACGAGAGCGCTGTCCCTTTGCGTGCTTCACACCGTTATTCGTAGTGGCCGGGAAAGCTGTGGCAGTCGATCATCGCATGCTGGCGTAGTTGCCTCCCCGCCACGTATTCCTTGGACCACGCCACCCGATGAGTGGCGAATGAGGACTTTATGAGCAAGACCAACGCATCCCTGATGAAACGCCGCGAAGCCGCTGTACCGCGCGGTGTTGGCCAGATTCACCCGATCTTCGCCGAATCGGCGAAGAACGCCACCGTGACCGACGTTGAAGGTCGCGAGTTCATCGACTTCGCCGGCGGTATCGCTGTGCTGAACACCGGTCACGTACACCCGAAAATTATCGCGGCCGTGACCGAGCAACTCAACAAGCTGACCCACACCTGCTTCCAGGTGCTGGCGTACGAGCCGTATGTTGAAGTGTGCGAAAAGATCAACGCCAAGGTGCCAGGTGATTTCACCAAGAAAACCCTGCTGGTCACCACCGGTTCCGAAGCGGTAGAAAACGCCGTGAAGATCGCCCGTGCTGCCACTGGCCGCGCCGGCGTAATCGCGTTCACCGGCGCCTACCACGGCCGCACCATGATGACCCTGGGCCTGACCGGTAAAGTCGTACCGTACTCGGCCGGCATGGGCCTGATGCCAGGCGGCGTGTTCCGTGCGCTGTTCCCGAACGAACTGCACGGTGTGAGCGATGATGACTCCATCGCCAGCATCGAACGCATCTTCAAAAACGATGCCGAGCCGCGTGATATCGCTGCCATCATCATCGAGCCGGTGCAGGGCGAAGGCGGTTTCTACGTTGCGCCTAAATCCTTCATGAAGCGCCTGCGCGAACTGTGCGACAAGCACGGCATCCTGCTGATCGCCGACGAAGTGCAAACCGGCGCCGGCCGCACCGGTACCTTCTTCGCCATGGAACAGATGGGCGTTGCTGCCGACCTGACAACCTTCGCCAAATCCATCGCGGGCGGCTTCCCGCTGGCCGGTGTGTGCGGCAAGGCTGAATACATGGATGCCATCGCGCCAGGTGGCCTGGGCGGCACCTACGCCGGTAGCCCGATCGCTTGCGCCGCGGCCCTGGCCGTGATGGAAGTGTTTGAAGAAGAACACCTGCTGGACCGCTGCAAAGCTGTCGGCGAGCGCCTGGTCACCGGCCTGAAAGCTATCCAGGCCAAGTACCCGGTGATTGGCGAAGTGCGCGCCCTGGGCGCGATGATCGCGGTCGAGCTGTTCGAAGATGGCGACAGCCACAAGCCGAACGCTGCAGCAGTGGCTTCTGTGGTGGCCAAGGCACGCGACAAAGGCTTGATCCTGCTGTCGTGCGGCACCTACGGCAACGTGTTGCGCGTGCTGGTCCCGCTGACCTCGCCGGACGAGCAGTTGGACAAAGGCCTGGCGATCATCGAAGAGTGCTTCTGCGAGTTGTGATCGAATGTTGACCTGATCGACAAAAAAACCCGCTTCGGCGGGTTTTTTTATGCCCGATGAACGGTATTCAGCGCTTGTTCATGTACGCAGGCGGCTCCTTTGTCTAAGGTGCTGGTATTGCCGATGGAGCGTGCTGGATGACTGCTGTTGATTTACCGGCTGTACCCCGTGTGTTGATTGCCGAGGCCGACCCTTGGTCGCGGGATTTGCTCAAGCAGGTGCTGTTGAATGTGCGCTGCGACGCACGGCTGGATGTGTGCGCCGATGGCCAGCGTGCCGCCGAGCTGCTGCGCGAGAAACCCTATGACCTGATCATCGCCGACTGGGAGCTTCCCGGCGTCGATGGCCTGAGCCTGTTGCGCAGTGTGCGCCAGCAACGGCGTTCGCCACTGTTGCCGTTTATCCTGCTGAGTACCCGCAACGACAGCGCCAGCGTGCGCGAAGCCTTGCCCCTGGCGCCCACGGCGTACCTGACCAAGCCCCTGAACATGGAAAGCCTGACCCAGCGCCTGCAAGACTTGCTGCTGAACGAAGGTGAGACGGTGTATTGCGAAGTCCCGGCCCTGGCGCCGGGCATGACCTTGGCGGTGTTTCTGGAGCGTCGCCGCGAAGCGTCCGACGGCGCGCCGCTGCGAGTCGACGTAAAGGCTGCGGTGCAGCACAGCCTGGAGCCGGAAGGCCTGGACCTCAAGCGCCTGGAAGAACAGGTGCGCATCGACCCGCAAATCACCGCCGTGCTGATCGCCGCCGCCAACAGTGCCGGCCATCACGGCTCGCCGGTGCAAACCCTGCCCATGGCCCTGCACAAGCTGGCGGCCGGGCAGAGCATGAACCTGATCCTGGGGCTTGCCCTCAAGCACAACGTGGTACTGAGCGACCCGAGCCTCAAGGATTACGCCGAGCGTTACTGGCAGCTGTCGCAGCACACCGCCGACTACGCCCGCAGCCTGGCGCGGATGCTCGACCTGGATCACGAGCGCTGCTACAGCGCCGGCATCCTCCATCGCCTCGGTGACCTGGCCTTGCTGCGGTGCCTGCAAGACTGGCTGCAGGGCGGCGGCGAACTGGATGACGAACTGATTGGCGAGTCCCTCTACACCTTCGGTGCGGCCTATGGCTCGGCGTTGCGCACCCGCTGGCGCTTGCCGCTGGAGCTACGCCAGTTGATCGCGGCGATTTATTCGCTGGAGGGCGGGGTGTATTCCCGGGAGGCGCTGGTGGTGAACCTGGCGGCGCAACTGGCGCGGCTGACCGAGCATGAAGGCGTGGAGGTGTTGGCGAAAGGCAAGACGGCACGCTTGCTCAAGGTGGGTTTGCCGGAACTGACCCGTATGCGCAAAACCTAGCAGGCGATGCGGGCCAGTGTGGGAGCTGGCTTGCCTGCGATAGCGTCATCTCGGTACAACTGACACACCGAGGTGCCTGCATCGCGGGCAAGCCCGGCTCCCACAGGGAGTCGTGTAGCGTCAGCCTGCGAGCACGCGGTTTTTGCCCTGGCGCTTGGCCTCGTACATGGCCGCATCGGCGCGGGCGAACAGGCTGTCGACGTGGGCGTCCTCGGCGGTCAGGCTGGCCAAACCCTGGCTGACGGTGACCGCGTAGCTCTCACCTTCATGGCTGAAGCGCAGTTGCGCAATCTCGTGCCCCAGGCGTTCGGCTACCTGCATTGCCATCCCCGGTGCGCAACCGGGCAGCACGGCGGCAAATTCTTCGCCGCCAATGCGCCCGAACAGGTCGCCACGGCGCAGAACCCCTCGACCGCATTCGGCGATACGCTGCAGCACCTGATCGCCCTCCAGGTGGCCGTAGGTGTCGTTGACGACCTTGAAGTCATCGATGTCCAGCAGCAGGAATGCCAACGGCGTGCCCTGCAGGCACGCGCGTTCGAACTCGTGGTGGGCGCATTCGAAGAAGTGACGGCGGTTGCTGCTGCGGGTCAGTACGTCGGTGGTGGCGAGGCGATGCAGCTCGAGCTCCAGCTGCTTCTTTTCGGTGATGTCCTCGGCCATGCCCACCACGATTACCGGCTGGCCGGGTTCGGCATGCTGGTTGATGTAGCACTTGTCGCTGAGCCAGCGGATCTGCCCGTCGGCGGTGATGATGCGGTATTCGCGGTCTTCCACGGCGCCGCTGTGCAGCACCTGTGCCAGGCTGTGCTCGGCGTAGTCGAGGTCTTCGGGGTGAATGCTGTTGCGCCATTCCCGGTGGTCGGCCAGCAGCATGCCCGCCGTACGTCCGAAAACCCGTTCATAGGCCGGGCTGACGTACAGCACGCGCCGCGTCTCCCATTCCATGGCCCAGAGCACGGCATTCACACTGACCAGCAATGAACTCAGCAGTTGCTCGCGTTCACTCAAGCGTTCCACTTCACCCTGGGCATGCATCAGCGCCAGCAACGTAGCGGCGGCTGCGGGTCGTGGCTGGTCGTGGACGGGGGTATCGGAGAAGGTCTTTTCGTGGACCATCGGCACAATTCTCTCTGGGCGTGCCGCAGGGTCGGGCAGCGGTCACAACAAGGGCCGCCGGGATGGCGAAGTGTTGTTTGAGAGGGGGAATTTGCAGCGAAGTTCCGTTATCGGCGTCGATTTGAGGCGACCAAGAAATGGCGCCAGAAACCTGTAGGCGCGAGCTTATCGGGGTGAGGGGCTTGCTGTGGGGCGGGAGGTTGCTGTGGCGAGGGAGGTTGCTGTGGGGAGGGAGGTTGCTGTGGCGAGGGAGCTTGCTCCCGCTGGAGTGCGCAGCGCTCCCAAGATTTTGGGGCCGCTACGCAGCCCAGCGGGAGCAAGCTCCCTCGCCACAGCAAGCTCCCTCCCCACAGCAGCTCCCCTGCCACAAAAAATCGGCGCGCTACAGCCGTGTCAGACTGCGGCGGGGCGCAGCGAATAGGTCTTCAACTGATGGGCAAAGTCCCGCAGGGACTGAATCCCGCTGGCCTCGGCCTCGTGTACCCATTCCTTGATCGCCGCCAGCATGTCATGCCCGTTGGTGCTGGTTTTCAGCCAGATCTGTTGCAGCGCCAGGCGCTTCTCGTAGATCACCTTCAGGGCCTGGCTGTGTTCCAGCAGGCTTTGGATGCGCACGTGATGGCGGTCATCCAGCAGGCTGGTTTCCCGCGACAGCAGGCGCTTGGCGCGATGGAATTGGTGGCGCACCGAGTGGTCGACCTTCTCCAGTTCCTGCTTGACCAGCGGGCCAATCACCAACTTGCGGTACTGGGCCATGATCTGGAAGCGGTTGTTGAGGATCGCCATGGCGGTGTCCATGTCCAGGTGGCCCTTGCCTTCGACCCGGTGGGCGATTGGCGCCACCCGTTGCACCTTGGCCAGGCGCAGGAAACTGAACACTTTGATCCAGGCCCAGCCCAGGTCGAATTCCCACTTCTTCACCGACAGCTTGGCGGAGTTGGGGTAGGTGTGATGGTTGTTATGCAGCTCTTCGCCACCCACGATGATGCCCCACGGGATCAGGTTGGTCGCCGCGTCGCGGCATTCGAAGTTGCGGTAGCCGATGGCATGGCCCAGGCCGTTGATCACGCCGGCGGCCCAGAACGGGATCCACATCATCTGGATCGCCCAGATGGTGATGCCGATGGTGCCGAACAGCAGCAGGTCGATCACGCCCATGATCGCCACACCCAGCAGCGGGAAGCGGGTATACAGGTTGCGCTCGATCCAGTCTTCCGGGCAGTTCTTGCCGTAGATGCGCAGGGTCTCGGGGTTTTCGGCTTCGGCGCGGTACAGCTCGGCGCCTTTGCGCAGCACGGTGGACAAGCCTTTGATCACCGGGCTGTGGGGATCGTCGACGGTTTCGCATTTGGCGTGGTGTTTGCGGTGGATAGCAGTCCACTCGCGGGTGTTCTGCGCCGTGGTGAGCCACAGCCAGAAGCGGAAGAAGTGTTTCAGGCCAGCATTGAGCTCCAGGGAGCGGTGGGCTGAATAGCGGTGCAGATAGACCGTGACCCCGACAATGGTCACGTGGGTCATCAACAGGGTGACTGCAACCAGTTGCCAGGCCGACAAGTCAAGAAAACCGTTGTACCACATAGGCTGTATGGCCCTCAGATATAGAAAAAACCAGCTTGCGCATTATCACTAAGCCTACAGATAAAACCAGCCGCCCTTTCAGATAGGAGTGACTGGATGTTTCTTATTCTATAATCCGTAGCCTTTGTAGGGCGAATTTGGTTTTTTAGTAAGGATTACTGAGCATATGCTGTTTTCATACCGAGGTGCCCTGCGTGTCGGGCTGATGTACCTGCTGGTTTCGATTGTGTGGATTCAGCTCAGTCATCAGGTATTGATCAACTTTATCGATGAACCCGTGGAGCTGGGCCGCTGGCTTCAGATGCGCGGTTACCTGTGGGTCAGCCTCAGTGCCCTGGCGATCTACCTGCTATGCGCGCATTTTGCCCGGGCGAACCTGATCCAGCAGCCGCTGAAGGAAAACCGCGAGCGTCTGCGCCAGGCGGCTGCCGTGTTCGATTGCACCCGCGAAGGGGTGTTGGTCACGGATGCCAAGGGGTTGATTGTTCATGTTAACCGGGCCTTTATCGAAATCACCGGTTACCAGCGCGAAGACGTCATGGGCCGCCAACCGAGCCTGTTCAAGTCCGGCCGCCATTCGGCGGGCTTTTATCAGCAGATGTTCCAGACCCTGGAGCGCGACGGCGAATGGAGCGGCGAAATCTGGAATCGCCGCAAAAGCGGCGAAATATACCCCCAGTGGCAGACCATCCGGGTGATCCGCGACGAGCAGGACCAGCTCAGTCACTACGTCGCGGTATTCTCCGACATCAGCGCCATCAAGCACTCCGAGCACGAGTTGGCGCACCTGGCCCACCACGACGCGCTGACGGACCTGCCTAACCGTCTGCTGTTCACCGACCGCGCCGAACAAGCCCTGGCTTCGGCGCAGATCCATAAACGGGGTTGCGCCTTGCTGCTGCTCGACCTTGACCACTTCAAGATCATCAATGACAGCCTCGGCCATAACGTCGGCGACCAGTTGCTCAAGGCCGTCGGTGAACGCCTGCAAGGCCTGTTCGGCCCCGGCGTGACCCTGGCGCGCCTGGGTGGCGACGAGTTCGCGGTGCTGGCGGAAAGTTGCCCACAGCTGGTCCAGGCCGCGGCGTTGGCGCAAAGAATCCTTGATGCGATGAAAGAGCCGTTCATCTTCGATGGTCATCAGCTGTTTATCAATGCCAGCATTGGCATCAGCCTGTTCCCCAGCGATGCCCAGAGCGCCGAACAACTGTTGCGCAACGCCGACTCTGCGCTGTTCAAGGCCAAGAGCGCCGGCCGCGAAGGCTACGCCTTGTACACCGAAGAACTGACTGCCCACGCCCAGCACCGGGTGGAAATAGCCGGCGAACTGCGCCGCGCGCTCGAGCAGCAGGAACTGCGGGTGTACTACCAGCCGGTGCACGACTTGCAAAACAGCCGCCTGATCGGTGTCGAAGCCCTGGTGCGCTGGCAGCACCCGGAGCGCGGGCTGGTGTCGCCGGCGGAATTCATCCCGATTGCCGAGCGTACCGGGCAGATTGCCGATATCGACGCCTGGGTCATGGACCAGGCCTGTCGCCAGATGTGCCAGTGGCTGGCCGACGGCGCGCCGCTTACGTTTCTTGCGGTGAATGTGTCCAGCCGATTGTTCGCCCGGCGCGAGCTGTACGAGCAAGTGGCCAAGGTGCTGCACGACACGGGGCTGGACCCGGCGTTTCTAGAGCTGGAAGTTACCGAAAGCGCGGTGATGGAAGACCCGGAAGTGGCCCTGGAGCAAATGCACCGCTTGCGCGAGCTTGGCCTGCGCCTGGCAATTGACGACTTTGGCACCGGCTATTCATCGCTGCTGCGGCTCAAGCGCTTGCCGGTGCAGAAGCTCAAGATCGACCAGGGGTTTGTCGCCGGGTTGCCGTGGGATGAGGATGACGCGGCAATCGTGCGCGTGGTGATTGCGTTGGCGCAAAGCATGGGCATGCAGGTGCATGCCGAGGGCATCGAGCAGGTTGAGCAGGCGCGGTTTCTGCTGGAGCAGCAGTGCGACCTGGGCCAAGGGTACTGGTTTGGTCGGCCGATGCCGGCCAGTGAGCTGGATTGGGCTAAGGCGCCTGCGATTCGTTAGACACAACGCGGTCAATGTGGGCCGGGCTTGCCCGCGATGAGGCCATCACAGGCGACATCCCTGTTGGCTGATACACCGCCATCGCGGGCAAGCCCGGCTCCCACAGGGTTTTGTGCAGCCATGCATGAGTATTTTGATCCTGAAAACCGCTGCAACCCCTCGCCCCGTCAGAAAATTCTTTCTGGTTATATAAACATTCTTAAATAGTATTTTTAAGAATATCCGCGCTTATCTACTATCGCCCTCACGCCGCAAGCAGTGCCGCCACTGCGAGGCACTTCTCATTTCAGGAGCACCACCATGAGCGCATCTCTACGTAGCGTTGACGGCCAGGACGAAGCAGCCATTTTGCGCGAGATCCAGAGCGCCCTGCGCGATCTGCGGTTTGGTGCGGTGGAAATCACTGTGCACAACGCCCAGGTAGTCCAGATCGAACGCAAAGAAAAATTCCGTTTGCAGAACCCGGGCAACAAACCGAGCTGAACAAGATCGGCGATTCGATTGCAAGACCCGCAACTATAAGAAAAAAGCCAACACCCAAGAATTTCAGGAGCCTTCTATGTCGTCGATTCGCCGTTATGCCCTGGCAGCACTGGCCAGTGCCGTGTTTGCCGGTTCCGCTGTTGCCAAGGATTACGAACTGCTCAACGTGTCTTACGACCCGACTCGCGAGCTGTACCAGGACTACAACGCTGAATTCACCAGCTTCTGGAAGCAGTCGCACCCGGGTGACACCGTCAAGATCCAACAGTCTCACGGTGGTTCGGGCAAGCAAGGCCGCGCAGTGATCGACGGCCTGCGTGCCGACGTCGTGACCCTGGCGCTGGCCGGCGACATCGACGAAATCGCAAAACTGGGCAAGACCCTGCCGGAAAACTGGCAAACCCGCCTGCCGGACGCCAGCACCCCGTACACCTCGACCATCGTGTTCCTGGTGCGCAAGGGCAACCCTAAAGGCATCAAGGATTGGGGCGACCTGATCAAGAAAGACGTTTCCGTGATCACCCCGAACCCGAAAACCTCCGGCGGTGCCCGCTGGAACTTCCTGGCTGCCTGGGCCTATGGCCTGAAAGCCGGTGGCAGCGAAGCCAAGGCCCAGGAATACGTAAAAGAGCTGTTCAAGCACGTGCCGATCCTCGACACCGGTGCGCGCGGTTCGACCATCACCTTCGTCAACAATGGCCAGGGTGACGTGTTGCTGGCCTGGGAAAACGAAGCCTTCCTGGCCCTGAAAGAAGACGGCGGCGCCGACAAGTTCGACATCGTCGTGCCTTCGCTGTCGATCCTCGCCGAGCCGCCAGTGGCCGTGGTCGACAAGAACGCCGAGAAAAAGGGCAATACCGAGATCGCCACCGAATACCTCAAGCACCTGTACAGCCCGGCTGGCCAGGAGATTGCGGCGAAGAACTTCTACCGCCCACGCGATGAAAAAGTCGCCGCCAAATACGCCCAGCAGTTCCCGAAACTGGACCTGGTGACTATCGACAAAGACTTCGGCGGCTGGAAAACTGCCCAACCGAAATTCTTCAATGACGGTGGCGTGTTCGACCAGATCTACTCGGCGCAGTAAGCCAAACTACCTGTAGGAGCGCGCCTTTCTGTGGGAGCTGGCTTGTGTGGGAGCTGGCTTGCCTGCGATAGCATCACTGCGGTGTGGCTGACACCCCGAGGTGATGCTATCGCGGGCAAGCCCGGCTCCCACAGAAAAGCCGGCTCCCACAGAAGCTCGTTCCTACAGTGGTATCTACCCGCTAACCAAGGACTCTTATGTCGCGTCGTATTTCCCCCGTCATACCCGGCTTCGGGCTGACGCTGGGCTACACCGTGGTGTACCTCAGCCTGATCGTACTCATCCCCCTCGCGGCGATGTTTGTACATGCCGCTCAACTCACCTGGGATCAGTTCTGGAACATCATCACCGCACCCCGTGTGCTGGCGGCGTTGAAACTGAGCTTCGGCACCGCGTTTTGCGCGGCGATCATCAACGGCATCATCGGAACCCTGCTGGCCTGGGTGCTGGTGCGCTACACCTTCCCTGGCCGCAAGATCATTGATGCAATGATCGACCTGCCATTCGCCCTGCCCACCGCCGTTGCCGGTATCGCGCTCACCGCGCTGTACACGCCCACCGGCCTGGTCGGCCAGTTTGCCGCCGACCTGGGCTTCAAGATCGCGTACACCCCCTTGGGTATCACCCTGGCGCTGACCTTCGTCACGCTGCCATTCGTGGTGCGTACCGTGCAGCCGGTATTGGCCGACATCCCCCGGGAAATCGAAGAAGCCGCCGCCTGCCTCGGCGCCAAGCCCCTGCAAGTGTTCCGCTACATCCTGGTGCCGGCGCTGCTGCCGGCCTGGTTGACCGGCTTTGCGTTGGCCTTCGCACGAGGTGTGGGTGAGTACGGCTCGGTGATTTTCATCGCCGGCAACATGCCGATGAAAACCGAGATCCTGCCGCTGTTGATCATGGTCAAGCTCGACCAATACGACTACACCGGCGCTACCGCCATCGGCGTCATGATGCTGGTGGTTTCCTTTGTCCTGCTGCTGCTGATCAACTTGTTGCAGCGGCGCATCGAAACCCCATAAGGAGGCGCGGAACATGTCCCAATCGTCTATTTCCGCCGCCTCGTCGGCGAACGCTGCCCGCCGTGGCAGTGCCGTATCCCGGCGCATCCTGATCAGCCTCGGCTGGTTGGTTTTTGCGCTGTTTTTGCTGCTGCCGCTGTTTATCGTGGTGTCCCAAGGCCTGAAGAATGGCCTGGGTGCGTTCTTCACCGCGATCCTTGAGCCGGACGCACTGTCGGCGCTGAAACTCACGGTGATCGCCGTGGTAATTTCGGTGCCGCTCAACGTGGTGTTCGGCGTCAGCGCCGCGTGGTGCGTGAGCAAGTACTCGTTCCGTGGCAAAAGTATCCTGGTGACCCTGATCGACCTGCCGTTCTCGGTATCGCCGGTGATCGCCGGCCTGGTCTATGTGTTGATGTTCGGCGCCCAGGGCTTCTTTGGCCCGTGGCTGCAAGACCATGACATCCAGATCGTGTTCGCCTTGCCGGGCATCGTGCTGGCGACGATCTTCGTCACCGTGCCGTTCGTGGCCCGTGAGCTGATCCCGCTGATGCAGGAACAAGGTACCCAGGAAGAAGAGGCCGCGCGCCTGCTGGGCGCCAACGGCTGGCAGATGTTCTGGCACGTCACCGTGCCCAACATCAAGTGGGGCCTGATCTACGGCGTGGTGCTGTGTACCGCGCGGGCCATGGGTGAGTTCGGCGCGGTGTCGGTGGTGTCCGGCCACATTCGCGGCGTGACCAACACCTTGCCGCTGCACGTCGAGATCCTCTACAACGAATACAACCACGTCGCCGCGTTTGCCGTTGCGAGCCTGTTGCTGATCCTGGCGCTCTTCATCCTGCTGCTCAAGCAGTGGAGCGAGAACCGTATCAACCGCCTGCGCAAAAGCGCCGGTGAGGAATAAGTCATGTCGATCGAAGTCCGTAATGTCAGCAAGAATTTCAACGCCTTCAAGGCCCTGAACAGCATCAATCTGGACATCCAGAGTGGCGAGCTGGTGGCGTTGCTGGGCCCGTCCGGCTGCGGCAAGACCACCTTGCTGCGCATCATTGCCGGTCTTGAAACCCCGGATGACGGCAGCATCGTGTTCCACGGTGAAGACGTCTCCGGCCACGATGTGCGTGATCGCAACGTCGGCTTTGTGTTCCAGCACTACGCGCTGTTCCGCCACATGACGGTGTTCGACAACGTCGCGTTCGGCCTGCGCATGAAGCCGAAAAACCAGCGCCCCACCGAAAGCCAGATCGCGGTAAAAGTCCACGAGCTGCTGAACATGGTGCAGCTTGATTGGTTGTCGGATCGCTACCCGGAACAACTCTCCGGCGGCCAGCGCCAGCGTATCGCCCTGGCTCGCGCCCTGGCGGTAGAACCTAAAGTGCTGCTGCTGGATGAGCCGTTCGGCGCCCTCGATGCCAAGGTCCGTAAAGAGCTGCGCCGCTGGCTGGCGCGCCTGCACGAAGACATCAACCTGACCTCGGTGTTCGTGACCCACGACCAGGAAGAAGCCATGGAAGTGGCGGACCGCATCGTGGTGATGAACAAGGGCGTGATCGAGCAGATTGGCTCACCGGGTGAAGTCTACGAAAACCCGGCCAGCGATTTCGTTTATCACTTCCTGGGTGACTCCAACCGCCTGCATTTGGGTGAAGACAAGCACGTGCTGTTCCGTCCGCATGAAGTGTCGCTGTCGCGCCATGAGCTGGAAGACCACCACGCGGCTGAAGTACGCGATATTCGCCCGCTGGGTGCGACCACTCGGGTGACGTTGAAAGTCGAAGGCCAGAGCGAGCTGATCGAGGCTGAAGTGGTGAAGGATCACGACAGCCTGACCGGTTTGGCGCGGGGCGAGACGTTGTTCTTCAAGCCCAAGGTCTGGCAGAAAGCCTAAGAACACTGCAAAACCCAATGTGGGAGCTGGCTTGTGTGGGAGCAGGCAAGCCAGCTCCCACAGAAAACCGGTTCCCACATTGAGTTTGTGTTGCTTGTCAGGCCGTGGCGTTCTTGTGCCGCACGGCCACCGGCCCCGAGCGCTCTTCAATCTGCTGCTTGAGGTCATGCCGCAGCCCCAGCAGAAACGCCAACTCCGCCACCACAAACAACGGCCCTACGATCAGCCCGGACACGTCATCGACAAACGCCGGTTTTTTGCCCTCGTAGTAATGCCCCACAAACTGGATCACCCAGCCCACCACGAACAGGCCGATGCCGCTGCCCAGCCACACCAGCGTACTTTGCGCTGCCAACACATGCCCGGCCCACACCGACAGGCCCATCAGCACCGTCATCAGCACACCGAGTGCAAATTCCAGGCGCAGGTAGAACCACGCCGAGAGCAGCGCCACCACTACGGCCGGCGATAGCCACAACCCGGCTACTGTCCATTCGGGGCGTGACAGCAGCACGGCCACCGCCACCACAATCAGCGGAATGCCGATAAAGTGGCTGGCGATATTGCGTGGGTCACGGTGGTAGGCGGCGTATTGACTGAGGTGGTCGACGAGGCTTTTCATTGTTATTCCTCCTGTAGGATGTTTGATCATGCCCTGTAGGCCTGCGGCAGACTGTCAGTTGGCCGACAATCTCGGAGTTCTCATGGATGTAGAGAAATGGCACCCACGGCTGGCCACCGGTCACTGGTACAGCCACCTGCCTGCTGACTTACAGAATAGCTTGCTGGCCAGCGCCCGGCTGCGGCAGCTGACGGCGGGGCAGTACCTGTTCAAGCGCGGCGACCCACCGTGCGGGTTGTACGCGGTGCTGGAAGGCTCCCTGCGCATCAGTGCGGTGAACGAGCAGGGCAAGGAAGCGGTGTTGAGCCTGGCGGAGTTGCCGTACTGGTTCGGCGAGATTTCCCTGTTCGACGGGTTGCCCCGCACCCACGACGCCTGCGCTGTCGGGCCTTGCACGCTGTTGCAGGTGCCCCATGTGGCGTTGCTGCAGATCCTCGATGACGCGCCGCGTTACTGGCGCGACATGGCCTTGTTGATGAGCCAGAAGCTGCGCCTGACCTTTATCAATATCGAGCAATTGAGCCTGATGCCGGCGTCGGTGCGGGTGGCGCACCGCTTGTTGATGATCGCCGAAGGCTACGGCGACATCGAGCAGGCGCGGCAGGTGCTGCAACTGCCCCAGGAAGACCTCGCTGCGATGTTGAGCCTGTCGCGCCAGACCACCAACGCGTTGCTCAAGGACCTGCAAGGCCAGGGCATCGTGCGCCTGGGCTATGGCGAGATCGAAATCCTCGACCCACAGCGTTTGCGCGAGGCGGCGCATGCCTGAGGGTGTTAGCCTGCGCTCACGATTATTCGAGGTGTGTTATGCGCGTCCTGCTAGTGGAACACGAGTCAGAGGCGGCCGAGTCGATGGGCCGCAGTCTTGAGGAGGCCAGTTACACGGTGGAGGTGGCGGCCAATGGCATGGCGGCCCTGCGCTTTGTGGAAAGCACCGAATACGACCTGGTGATCCTGGATGTGATGCTGCCGGGGCTGAATGCCTGGAAGCTGCAACAGGCGATTCGGCTGAAAGGCGAGACGCCGATGCTGTTCCTGACCACGCCCGACGGGATTGAAGACCGGCTGCGTGGGTTGGAATTGCACGAGGATGATTATTTGCTCAAGCCGTTTGAGGCCCGGGCCTTGGTGGCACGGGTGAAGAAGGTGTTGCGGCGCGATCGGGGGCGCTGACTGATCTGGCGCTTGTAGTGCCTGGGCCATCGCCATCGCGGGCAAGCCCGGCTCCCACACTTGATCACAGTTGCCCAAGACCACTCGGTCAACTGTGGGAGCCGGGCTTGCCCGCGATGAGGCCCCCACTGCAACTCCAGCTCCAGCTACTTCAACCCATCCCGAAACTGCCCGGGCGTCAGCCCCGTCCAACGCTTGAACGCCCGGTTAAAACTGCTGGTATCGGCAAACCCCAACAAATGACTGATCTGCGCCAGAGAACATCCGGGATCGCGCAGATGCAGCAACGCCAGGTTCTCCCGGCATTCATTCAGCAGCGCATCAAACCGGCATCCCTCATCGGCCAGGTGGCGCTGCAAGCTGCGCAAACTCAAATGCAACGCCTGGGCGATCCGCTCGGCGCTCGGTTCACCGTCGGGTAACTGTGCCTCGATGGCAGAACGCACCTTGCGCTCCCAGGTCAGCGGTCGCAATTGCGCCAAGGTGCGTTTAAGCACGGTTTCATTGTGTTCGGCCAACTCTGGATTGGCGTCATCCAAGTGACTGTCAAAGTCCTGGGCGGCAAACTCCAAACGGTCCTCATCGGCGGCGAAAAACACTGGCGCGCGAAACACCGTGTGCCACGGCTTGGGGTCGGCCGGCTCGGGCCGGCGCAGGTACACCGCCAGCGGCGCGTATTCCCGGCCCAGCCGATTACGGCAGGTTCGCACATAAATCGCGGCAAACGCATCGATCGCTTCAAACGCTGGCGCAGACGTGCCGGCAGGCTGTTGCAAGCGAAAGTGGTAACGCTCGCCCTCCCGGCTAAGTTCCAGGCTCAGGGCGTCGCTGACCACCTGGTGATAGCGCACGATCCGTTCGAACACTTCCCGCAGGCTGGCGCTGGCCACCAGCGCGTAACCCAGCGCATGAAAGGTGGTGGGGCTGACAAACCGCGACACCCGCAGGCCAATCGCCGGATCGCCACTGGCCTGCACCGCCAGTTCCCACAGGCGCGTGGTAGCGGACAACGGATAGCGCGCGTTGGGGTCATCCATCAGCTGTGGGTCGAGCCCGGCCTGCACGCACAGCGCCGCGCTGTCGAGGCCCAGCACGTCGAGCTGCTTGCGCAGGGCGCGGGTCCAACTGGCGAGGGAGGTCGGTTCGGTCATGTTGATTGGCGCTTGCGGTCAACAGGTTGGCGTGTGGGGCTAGCGTCCCGCCAGATCGCATAGGGCAGGATGTACGCATCAATAAACAAGAGGATGGAAGCATGCAAGGTACTTGTGCAAGTCCCCAGCAGATGAACGCACTACAGCGTTCAGCGCATATTCGTGAAGTGGTACTTGCCGAGGGCCTGTTATTGCGCCAGCGCCATCCGTGGCTGCTGCATCAGGACGCGTTGGGCGCGGGCATCCTGGCCTTTGCGCTGGTGGGCATGCTGGGTTCGGCGGCGCTTTATATCACCGGGCACATGGTGTGGTGGGCGTGCCTGCTGCTCAATGCGTTCCTCGCCTCATTGACCCACGAGCTGGAGCACGACCTGATCCACAGCATGTACTTTCGCAAGCAGCGCCTGCCTCACAACCTGATGATGGGCCTGGTGTGGCTGGCTCGGCCCAGCACCATCAACCCTTGGGTGCGCCGCCATATCCACCTCAACCACCACAAGGTGTCCGGCACTGAAACCGACATTGAGGAGCGGGCGATTACCAACGGTGAACCGTGGGGCCTGGCGCGGTTGCTGATGGTCGGCGACAACATCATGTCGGCGCTGATCCGGGTGCTGCGCGCACCGTCCTGGAAGCACAAGTTGAGCATTCTCAAGCGCACGGCGCTGGTCTACGCACCGCTGGCGTTGCTGCATTGGGGCGCGTGGTATGTGTTTCTCGGCTTCCATGCCATCAACGGCATTGCCAGCCTGCTGGGCGCGCCGATCGACTGGTCGGCGAATACGTTGGCGGTGATGCACGTCATCGACATCGCTGCGGTGGTGATCATCGGGCCCAATGTGCTGCGTACCTTCTGCCTGCACTTTGTCAGCTCCAACATGCACTACTACGGTGATATCGAGCCGGGCAATGTGGTCCAGCAAACCCAGGTGCTCAACCCCTGGTGGCTGTGGCCGTTGCAGGCGTTCTGCTTCAACTTCGGCAGCACCCACGGGATTCATCATTTCGTGGTCAAGGAACCGTTCTACATTCGCCAAATGACGGTGAAAACGGCGCACAAGGTGATGGCTGAAATGGGCGTGCGCTTCAATGACTTCGGCACCTTTGCCCGGGCTAACCGCTTCAAACCTCACACTGTGGCGAGTTGAACGGCAACCTCCAGTGTTTGCTTATCCACCTGCACCAGCGTCTCAATCATCGCCTTGGCCGCCGGCGACAAGCGAAAGCCGGTGCGGCTGACGATCCCGCAGCGATTGTTTAAGCTGTCGAGGCTGTGGGGCACATTACGCCAATGCAATACGGCCAGCTCACCGTTGGCAAATTCGTTGGAAAACGCCTCTTGCGCCCCCAGCCCAATTGCATTGGAGCGGCGCACAATGGCTGCCAGCGCCGCAAACTGCTCAAGCTCAATAGCGGGAGAAAAGTCGATACGCCCGCTCAGGTTGGCCAGCAGCTTGCGTACCCCCGCAGCTATCAAGGGCGTAGCCAATGGGTAGTCAAACAAGTCGTTTGTGGAGAGGCTGTCCTTGGCCAGCAGCGGATGCCCGGCGCGGCAAAAAAACACATTGCGCCGGGGCGTCAGGGCTTGGGTCTGGAAGTTCGGATCGGCCTCGAAGTGGCGCACATCCGCGACGAAAAACTCGATCTCCTCGCGGCTTAAACTGCGGCCGAGTTTTTCCCAGTTATCCACCTGTAAACCGCAGCGTATTCTGGGATGGGCGCCGACAAATTGCGCGATCGCTTCGGGTACCAGGTTCACCGCCGCCACTGCATCGCAGCCAAAGGGCAATTCGCCGGCGTCGAGCTTGGTCATGCGCGTGACTTCATGGCTCAGGCGCGCCGCGCCCTGTACCAGTGACAATGCGTGTTGCAACACCACCTGGCCTTCGGGGGTAGGGCGCAGGTCCTTGTGCGCCCGGTCCACCAGTATGCAACCGAACGCTTGTTCCAGGCTTTGGATACTGCGGCTGAACGCTGGCTGGGTAATGCCCATGGCGTCGGCGGCGCGCACGAAACTGCGGTACTCGTTCAAAGCAATGAAGTAGCGCAGTTGGCGAAGGTCCATGGGGCTTCCCGGCGTCCTGGAGGGAACCGGGATTCTAATAGCCTTACTTATTCCGTCAACGAAGCTTTATTGCTTTATCTAGACTCAAAATGCATATCTATAGAGCCGGTACGATAAGTCGCGGGGCTGAATACCCGCGTGAGTATCAGCATCGCCACCACCGTCAGCGTCAGCACTATCCAGGCGCTGACGAAACTGCCGGTCAGCTCCCGCAGCCAGCCGGTCAGCCAGGGTGAGATAGCGTTGATCAAAAAGCCCACGCCCTGGACGAACGCCGCCAACTGGCCGGCTTCCCGAGGGTCGCGGCGGTGATCCAGGGTCAGCAGCAGGCTCAGGGCAAAACACGCACCCAGGCCAAAACCGATCAGCGCTACCCACAAGTGCGGGAATTGCAGCGGGGCTGTCAGCAGGCCGATATAGCCCGCGGTCTGGGCCAGCAGGCTGATGCTCAATAACGGTCGACGATCAATGCCTCGTTGCGCCAGTGCTGGCATCAACAGCGCGGCGATCACCTGGAAGATCGTCATGAACGCCAGCAGTGAACCACTGGGCAGCACGTCCCAACCCAGTTGCTGATAGTAGGCCGGCAGCCACGCGACCATGCTCATGTAGCCGCAATTCACCAGGCCGAAATACAGCGCCAACAACCACGCCCGACGGTTGCGCAGGCCCTGGAACGGCGCCGTCACCTGCGGGTTTTTCGCCGCGCCCAATGGCAGCCACGCCCACAGCAACAACGCTCCCAGTGCCGGTAGCAGCCAGATCCCGAGGCCGGCTTGCCAATGCTGGAAATGCCCTGCCACCAACGGGCTTAACAACGCCGCCAAACCACCTCCGCCCATCAGCGCCGCCGAATAAACCCCCATTGCCAACGGCACACGCTGGTGAAACTGACGCTTGATCATCGCCGGCACCAACGCCTGGATCAGCGCCACACCCGCGCCGCCGAACAATGCGGTGGCCAGCAGTGCCGGCGCCTGGCCAAACAGCCAGCGCGCGAGGCACGCCAGCAGAATCATCATCAACCCCAGGGCGATCCCGCGACGTTCCCCCAGCTTTGCCTCCAGGCGCACGCCCACCAGCGCCACCAGGCCCATGCAAATCACCGGCAGGCTGGTGAGCAGGGCGCTGCTCTGGAAGCTCAGGCCGGTGGCCAGGCGGATCTCCCCGAGCAGCGGGCTGATGGAACTGAGGATCGGCCGCAGGTTCAGGCCCAGCACCACCAGCAAGCCCCAGCCGGCGAGTTTGCCGGCGAACGAATTATTCAGTGTCATGCAGGGCCTGCCATTGCGCGTAAAGGGTCTGCATCGCCGCTTGCGGCAAGTGCTGCACAGGCAATTTTTGCTCCGCCAGTGGCAACGCCACTTGCTGGTAAATCGCTGCTGTCGACAGGCCAAAGGGCGTCGCCACTTCATTGCTGGCAGCGAATACCACGCGGGACACGCCGCACAGGTATATCGCACTCAGGCACATCGGGCAGGGTTGGCCGCTGGCGTAGATCACGCAGCCTTCCAGGCGCGGGCCAAGTTGTTGACTGGCTGCGCGGATGGCGAGCATTTCGGCGTGGGCGGTCGGGTCCTGGCTGAGGTGGATTTCGTTGACAGCCTCCGCCAGCACCTCGCCGTCGCGCACCAGGACCGCACCAAACGGGCGGCCTCCAGCGGCTACGTTGGCCTGGGCCAGTTGCACCGCCTGATGCAGATGCCGTTGATCGTCAGTCATGCCAAACCCCTCGTGCGCAATGAGGCGTGAAGTATGGGCAGCTACAAGGGTATTCTGAAATTAAATATAACCATGCCAATCAGTGGCAAATGCAATGGTGAGGCCCATGTTCGATCCCGTGTTATTGCGCAGCTTTGTCGCCGTCGTCGATTGCGGCAATTTCACCCGCGCCGCCGAACGCCTGCATTTGACCCAGTCCACGGTCAGCCAGCAGATCCGCCGCCTCGAAGACGCCTTGGGCAGCCAGGTGCTGGACCGCGACCAGCGCCGCGTGGTGGCCACGGTCGAGGGCGAACGCTTGCTGGCCTACGCGCGGCGCATTCTGGCGCTGCACGAAGAGGCTGCCGATGTGCTGATCAATCAGCAGAGCGACGGCGTGTTGCGCCTGGCGGTGCCCGAGGATTTTGCAGCTGAACGCTTGATGCCGCTGCTGTCGGCGTTTGTGCAGGCTTATCCACGGGTGCGCCTGGAGGTCACCAGCGGGTTGGGCCCGGAGTTGCTGCGCGATTATCGCGGCGGTGAATTCGACGTGCTGCTGGTCAAGCAAATGGGCAACAGCGATGACTGCCTGGCCTCCTGGCCGGAGCCGTTGTGCTGGGTCGACAGCCGCAGCGCGCCGTCCCTGGCGCGTGATCCGCTGCCGCTGGTGGCATTCCCCGCAGGTGGCCTGTACCGCAATGAAATGCTGCATCACCTGGAGGTGGGCGGCTGGCGCTGGCGCATCGGTTACTCCAGTGCGAGCCTGGCCAGCGTGTGTTCGGCGGTGGCGGCGGGGCTCGGGATCAGCTTGCTGCCGGTGCGGGTGGTGCAGCCCGGGCATGTGGTGTTGGGCGCAGACAGCGGTTTGCCGGCGGTGCAGGGCGTGCGGCTGGCGCTGTATGGCCGCAATGGCCTGGGCGCGGCGGGGCAGGCGTTGTTGCATCAATTGCTGGATTTATGTGCCGGTAATCCTCGCTGATTCATGCCTTCAGTGAATATTTTGTATGCCTTAAAAGCATTCGGATTTTGCCCCTCGGCGCCAGGCCGCGCAGGACGTGGCCTCGGCGTATCTGGATGTTTCGTTTATTCAATTTGGATCTATGTATAACTTTAAAGATTACTTTAAGAGATAAGCGTCTGGCCCCGATGATTCAGCCCTCGACGGCCGCCAAGGCAGGCCCGTCGGTTTTTTTGCTTAAGACCGCAGGGGAGTTAATCAATGGGCAATGTCCAGACCGCCGCCAGTGCACAAGAGGCGCAGTGGCGCCAGGCACCGGGTGGTGAGTTGGTCGACCTTGGCCGGCCGCATCGCGCGCCGTTGGGGCAGTTGCGTACGCAGAAAACCCCCAAGGGTGTGTTAAGCCGGCGTGAAGCGATCCTGTTGGGGATTCTCGCGTTGGCCTTGCATGGTGCGGTGATCTATTGGGTCAGCCAGAAGCCAACCCCGGCGTTGCCGATTGTGCCGCCGGAAATCCCGCCAATGACGATCGAGTTTTCCCAGCCGGCCCCGCCGGTTGTAGAGCCGCCACCCCCGTGCCGCCGCCACCGCCGCCACCTGTTGTGGAGCCACCGCCACCGGTGGTCGATGAGTTGGCCGCCAAGCCGGCGCCGAAAAAGATTCCGAAACCCAAGCCGGTACAAAAAACCGTGCCCAAGCCGGCGCCCAAGCCTGTCGCCGAGCAGCCGCCCGCGCCGCCGGTACCAGCGCCGCCGGCTCCGGCACCAGCACCGCCTGCACCAGCGCCAGTCACACCGGCCTCGGCCAACGCCGCCTACCTGAAGAACCCGGCGCCCGAATACCCGTCACTGGCCCAGCGCCGGGGTTGGGAAGGCACGGTGTTGTTGCGGGTGCATGTATTGGCCACCGGCAAGCCGGGTGAGATCCAGATTCAGAAAAGCAGTGGTCGCCAGCAACTCGACGAAGCCGCGTTGGCTGCCGTGAAGCGCTGGAGTTTTGTACCGGCCAAGCAGGGCGATGTGGCCCAGGACGGCTGGGTCAGCGTACCGATCGATTTCAAGATTCATTAATTATTGGGAGGCGGTGTGTTGGACACATCGCGACCTGCACAGAGGGAAAACATCATGGCATTAGCATCTCCAACTGAATCCATCGAAAGCGCGGTCATCTGGCTGCTGGTGGTCTTTTCGGTCGCCACCTGGGGCCTGGCCCTGCTCAAGGGCGTGCAGTTCGGCCGCCTCAAGTCCCAGGATCGCAAGTTCCACAAACAGTTTTGGGCCGCATCCAGTCTGGACTCGGCCGCCGAACTCGCTGAAACCAGGCCCGGCGCGGCTGCCCGTGTGGCCCAGGCCGGTTACGCGGCGATCCAGGTCGGTGAGGCGCCCCATGCTGCTGACTTGAGCCAGGCGATCAACCACCAGGACCGCCTCGAACGAGCACTGCGCCAACAGATCGTACGTGAGCGTCGTTCTCTGGAAACCGGCCTGGCCGTGGTTGCGAGTATCGGCAGCACTTCGCCGTTTATCGGCCTGTTCGGCACTGTGTGGGGCATCATGGAAGCCCTCAAGGGCATCAGCGCCGCCGGCTCCGCCAGCCTCGAAACCGTGGCCGGCCCGATCGGTGCGGCGCTGGTCGCCACTGGCGTGGGTATTGCGGTCGCAGTACCGGCGGTGCTGGTCTACAACTACTTCCTGCGTCGCCTGAAACTCACCGCCGCTGACCTTGATGACTTCGCTCACGACTTCTACAGCCTGGCGCAGAAGAACTCCTTCCGTGTGCTGCTGCACCCGACGCTGAACAAAGCGGGTGCCCAGGGCGGCGCGCAAAAAGTGAAGGAGGCGTCCTGAGATGGCCTTCTCCACGCAAGACAGTGATGAGGTGTTGAGCGAGATCAACGTCACGCCGCTGGTGGACGTGATGCTGGTGCTGCTGGTGGTGTTTATCGTCACCGCGCCGCTGTTGACCAACGCGATTCCGATCAACTTGCCCAAGACTGAGGCGGTGGCTCCGGTGGAGCAGAAAGACCCGCTGGTGGTGAGTATTGATGCGGCCGGCAAACTGTTTATCAACAAGGATGAAATCCAGCCGGATTTGCTGGAATTCAACCTGCAGTCGGCCAAGGCCAAGGACCCGGATGTTCGGGTGCAACTGCAGGCTGACGATGGAGTGAATTACGGCGAAGTGGCGCGAGCCATGGCGTCTATCGAACGGGCGGGGATTACCAAGCTGTCGGTGATTACTGCGCGTTAGGTTCAAATGCCTCGACAATTTTTTTGGCCGTTTCCTTGGCAGGGTGCGGCCTTTTTTTTGCCTGCGGGTCGGGGGTACATATCCGTTATTTGGGTGATGGCTTAGATGGGTTCCGCTCTTACAGCGGCTCACTTTTGAACAGCGCAAAAGTAAGCAAAACGCTCTTGCCCCACCACTCGGCACCTCGCTTAGGCTCGGTGTGCCCTCACTCCGGCTTTGGAGCGTGGGCCGCCGTCATGGGCCATCCTTGGCCCAGGACGGCTAACCCGGCGTCCTGCCGGGTTACCCACGCTCCAAAGCCTGCGTTCGGCCAGCGTGGTTGACGGGGCGCCTAAGATCAAGATCACAAGCAGATCAAAAACACAGCGGCCTACAGGCCGGCTTGAGTGTTAAAAGCAACAGCAAAATCAACAGCGGGCACGGTTCCAATGTGGGAGCTGGCTTGCCTGCGATGGCATCAACTCGGTGTATCTGAAAGACCGAGTCGCCTGCATCGCCGGCAAGCCAGCTCCTACAGCTTTTGCCTTGGCTTTTAACACTCAGGTCGGCTTTCAGGCCGCCGTGCTCTTGCTCTTGATCTTGATCTGACTGCCCCATTCAGCCCGAGGCCGAACGCAGGGATTGAGGAGCGGGTAAACCGGCAGGACGCCGGTTTAGCCGCGACGGGCCAGGGACGGGCCGTCGCGGCGGCCCGCGGAGCAATGCCGGAGTGAGGGCACACCGAGCCTAAGCGAGGTGCCGACAGGCGGGGCAGAGCGTTTTGGTTACTTTTGCGCTTTTCAAAAGTGACCCGCTGTAAGAGCGGAACCAATAGCAGCCCTTACCTAAATAACGGATATGTACCCTAAACCCCCACACCTCCCTCAGTCCGTCATTTTGGTTATTAACAAATAGCTTCTTATTCCTTAACGAATATATACCCCGTGCCTATACTGACCCACAACGTTAAACGCTGCAGGAGGGCACACCCATGCACAGCGAGTCGATTCGTTATCTGATCGTGCCGGGCTGGCAAGGATCGCCAGAAGATCATTGGCAAAGTCATTGGCAGAACAGCCTGCCCAACAGCGCCCGCGTGGAGCAGGCCGACTGGCTCACCCCACGCCGTGAAGACTGGGTAGCAGCCCTGGCCGAAGCCATCGCCGCCGACAGCACCCCGGTGATTTTGATTGCCCACAGCCTGGGCTGCATCACCGTTGCCCATTGGGCCGCCACCGCCCCAGCGCAGTTTCTGCGTCAGGTCCGCGGCGCCTTGCTGGTGGCCCCGGCAGATGTCGAACGCCCCGCCTGCGCCCCCGCCCTGCGTAATTTCGCGCCAATCCCCAACCACCTGTTGCCGTTCCCAAGCCAGGTCGTCAGCTCCGACAACGACAGCGCCGTCAGCGCACCTCGTGCGCTGGAACTGGCACGTAACTGGGGCGCCGAATCGGGAATTCTCGCGGGTGCCGGGCACATCAATGTGAAGTCCGGCCATCAACGCTGGGAACAAGGCTTCGCCTACCTCTACCGCCTGCAAAATCGCCTGGAACATCACTCCCGGCGCCGTGCATAAAATTTTTTAAACGCCCCTTCCCCTTCGTGGATGGGGCGGGAGTCTGCCATGAGCCTGCATGAAACCTTCGGTCAGCCACTGTTGACCTTCCCCGACGCCGAAAAAAGCCCCCTGAGCATTCGCGCCAAGGCGCTGGTGTTTGTCGACCCGCGTTCGCGCCAACTGCGTGAAGACCTCGAAAACCTCGCCCCCCGCGCCTTGCCCGTGCTGATCCGTGGCGAAACCGGCAGCGGCAAGGAATTGCTCGCGCGTCACATCCACCGTGGCAGCGACCGCACCGGCTTGTTTGTCTCGGTCAATTGCGGCGCCATCAGCCCGACTTACGCCGACGCCGAATTGTTCGGCTATGCCGCAGGCGCCCACAGCGGCGCAGCCAGCAGCCGCGCCGGCTGGTTTGGCTCGGCCAACGGCGGCACGCTGTACCTGGATGAAATCGGCGACTTGCCGTTGCCAATCCAGGTCAAACTCCTGGCGGCGTTGGAAAACCACGAAGTCACCCGTGTCGGTGCCCATCAGCCAAGCCCGGTCGATGTGCGGCTGGTGGCCGCCACCAGCATCGACCTCGCCCAGGCCGTGGCGGCCGGCAAGTTTCACGAGCGCTTGTTTCATTACCTAAGCGAAGGCCAGCTGGAGCTGCCGGCACTGCGCGAGCGGGTGGGCGACATTCTGTCACTGGCCGAGTATTTCCTCGGCATCTACAGCCAGCGCCTCGACTTGCCGGTACCGCTGATCAGCGACGAAGCCCAACGCGTACTGGAGCATCACAGCTGGCCGGGCAACACGCGGGAGTTGGAGAACGTGATTCACTTTGCCCTGCTGGTCAGCAGTGGCGACGAGATTTTGCCGGCGCATTTGAACCTGCCCGTGGCGGGTTCGCCTGTGGAGCAGGTGCGGCGAATTCTTGGCCACGCCAGCGCTGCCGAGGTTGAAGCCCTGAAAAGCTATCTGAAAGAACACGCTGTTTTGTAGGAGCCCGGCTTGCCGGCGATGGCGTCCTCAGGAGCATCGCAAGGCTCAAGACCGCCATCGCCGGCAAGCCGGGCACCTACATGAACAAAATGGAATATCAAAGTGAATAAAAAGTATTGTTCTGGAATAAAAAACCTCGGTATTGTCCGCTTCACGCCGCGATAGCACTTCGCTGGCACTCAACTAAAAAGCGGCCGTCAGAGACGACCCAGATTTTCGATAAGGACACTGCATGAAAAAGGTTCTGTTGTTTACCGCACTGGCGGCTGCCCTGACTGCAAGCTTCGCCCAGGCCAACGAGAAACTGGTGGTAGCCGCTACGCCGATCCCGCACGCCGAGATCCTTGAGCTGGTCAAGCCGACCCTGGCCAAAGAAGGCGTGGACCTGGAAATCAAAGTCTTCACCGACTACGTACAGCCAAACGTGCAGGTTGCCGAGAAGCGTCTGGACGCCAACTACTTCCAGACCCTGCCGTACCTGGAAAACTTCAACAAGGGTAAAGGCACCAACCTGGTCACCGTGGTCGGTGTGCACGTAGAACCCTTCGGCGGTTACTCGAAAAAAATCAAAAACATCTCTGAGCTCAAAGACGGCGCCACCGTGGCCATCCCGAACGAAGGCAGCAACTCCGGCCGTGCCCTGCTGCTGCTGCAGAAAGCTGGCGTGATCACCCTGAAAGATCCAACCAACGCCCTGGCCACGCCGAAAGACATCGCCAGCAACCCCAAAAACCTGAAATTCAAAGAGCTGGAATCGGCCCTGCTGCCACGTGTCCTGGACCAGGTTGACCTGGACCTGATCAACACCAACTACGCCCTGGAAGCTGGCCTGAACCCGGCCAAGGACGCGTTGATCATCGAAGACGCCAAGTCGCCGTACGTGAACTTCCTGGTTGCCCGCCCGGACAACAAGGACAGCGATGCGATCCAGAAGCTGGCCAAAGCCCTGACCAGCCCTGAAGTCAAAGCCTTCATCGAGAAGAAATACAACGGCGCTGTCGTGCCGGCGTTCTGATCGAGCCCCAAAACCTCCTTCAAGGTTTAAACGCCGACGGCTTCTACAGCGTCGGCGTTTTTTATGGTTGGAATGCGGTCAAAACTGTGGGAGCAGGCAAGCCAGCTCCCACATTGGGACTGTGTCAGCTCAGATATTTCGGCTGTTAATGGCCCTGCGCAACGCCACCAGCCACTTCACCAGTTCCTGCGGATCAATCGGTTTTGCCTCTGTCATCGCTGATTCTCTCGCTTGTGATTGGCCTTCAGTCTGGCCTTGCGCCGCTCATCCCTGTAGTGCAGCACCGATAAACAGAATGTTCCTACCTTGCGCAGAACAGTAGCTGTCATCCGCCTGCACCGCGAATCCGCAGGTTATCTATTTGGGTGATATCAATATGCTATTTCGGTATTTAAATTTTATTTTTTATACCTTTAAAGTCGGCGCTACTCAGCGTTACCCACGCTGAACCGGACCGCACCAACGCCGCATTACCCTTGTGGCGTCAGGGATTTGAGATGACCTTCGATTACGCATTTATCCTCAGCACGCTGCCGGCGTTTCTCAAGGCCGTGGGCGTGACCTTGCAAGTCGGCCTGATCGCCATTGGCACCTCCATGCTGGTGGCCTTGATCAACGCCGCGCTGCTGGTATTTCGCACGCCTTACGTGTGGCGCCTGGTGGCGCTGTACGTCGAGCTGGCGCGCAACACACCGCTGCTGATCCAGCTGTTTTTCGTCTACTTCGCGTTGCCGGCCCTGGGGCTGAATATCTCCGGGTTCTGGGCGGCGATCATCACCATGACCTTTCTTGGCGGCGCCTACCTCACCGAAGTGCTGCGCGCCGGTGTCGAGGCGGTGCCGCTGGCACAGATCGAGTCGGGCAAGTCCATCGGCCTGTCCCACTGGCAGCTACTGCGTCATGTGATCCTGCCCCAGGCCGGGATCCTCAGCCTGCCGGCACTGTTTGCGAACTTCATTTTCCTGCTCAAGGAAACCACGATCGTGTCAGCCGTGGCGGTGCCAGAGATTCTCTACACCACCAAAAGCTACATCGCCCTCTACTACAAAACCTACGAAATGCTCGCCGTGCTGACGCTGATCTGCGTGCTGTTATTCCTGCCGCTGTCGCTGCTGCTCAACCGCCTTGAAAGGAGGCTCCAGCATGGCCAGTTCGGGTCTTGAATTACTCTGGGTGTCGTTGCCGCAACTGGGCAAGGGCGCTGCGCAAACCCTGTCGATCTCATTCTTGAGCATCGCCTTCAGCACCGTTGGTGGCGTGGTGTATGGCGTATTGCGCACGCTGAGTTCGAAAGCCATCAACCTGGTGCTGCGCATTTACCTGGAGCTGTTCCGCGCCATCCCGGTGCTGGTGTGGTTGTACCTGCTGTTCTTCGGCCTGCCGATTTTCTTCGGCCTGAGCATCCCAAGCTTCTGGTGCGCGGTGCTGGTGTTGTCGCTGTGGGGCGCCAGTGAAGTGGGCGAAGTGGTGCGCGGCGCCCTGCATTCATTGCCCCGCGGCCAGCGTGAAGCCGGCCTGTCGATTGGCCTGTCGGACCCGCAGCTGTACGGCTACGTGCTGCTGCCCCAGGCCTTGAAGCGCATGACCCCGCCGACCATCAACGTCTACACCCGCATTATCAAGACCAGCTCGCTGGCAGTGCTGATCGGTGTGGTGGACGTGATCAAGGTCGGCCAGCAAATCATCGAGCGCACCTACGAGTCGGTGTTGATCTACGGCGCGCTGTTCCTGTTTTTCTTCTTTATCTGCTACCCGTTGTCGGCCGCCTCCAAGGTGCTGGAACGGCGCTGGGCCCACGCATGAGCGCATTGATCGAGTTCCAGGGTTTCAATAAATTTTTCGGCGACCAGCAGGTGCTCAAGGGCATCGACCTGAGCGTGCAAAGCGGCGAAGTGGTGGTGATTCTCGGCCCCAGCGGCTGCGGCAAAAGCACCTTGCTACGTTGCCTCAATGGCCTGGAAGTGGCCCACAGCGGCAGCCTGCGTTTTGCCGGTAAAGAGCTGCTGGACAAGGCCACCGACTGGCGCCAGGTACGCCAGGACGTGGGCATGGTGTTCCAGAGTTACCACCTGTTCCCGCACATGAGCGTGCTCGAGAATATTTTGCTCGGCCCGTTGAAAGTACAAAAACGCGAGCCCCGCGAAGCCCGTGCCCAGGCTGAAAAGCTGCTGGAGCGGGTGGGCCTTTGCGACAAACGCGACGCTTACCCGCGCCAGCTCTCGGGCGGCCAGCAACAACGCATCGCCATCGTCCGCTCGTTGTGCATGAACCCACAGGTCATGCTGTTTGACGAAGTCACCGCCGCCCTCGACCCGGAAATGGTCAAGGAAGTATTGGAAGTGATCCAGGGCCTGGCCCGGGACGGCATGACCCTGCTGATCGTCACCCATGAAATGGCCTTCGCCCGCGCCGTCGCCGACCGCGTGGTGTTTATGGAAGCCGGCCGCATTCTCGAACAAAACACCCCTGAGGCATTCTTTACGAACCCGCAAACCGCACGCGCGCAGCAGTTCCTGGAGAAGTTCTCCTTCGTTTCAACACTGCCCAAAAGAACCAAGGAATTGGAGCTGCTATGAAAACTGCCACGTTGTTATTCCCCCTGTTCGGCCTCGCTCTGCTGGCCGGCTGCAACAAATCCGAAGAGCCCGCCAAGACGGCTGCTGCCACCCCGGCTCCGGCTGCGGTGAGCTACATCGACAAGATCAAGGCGCGGGACAAGCTGATCGTCGGCGTGTTTACCGACAAGCCGCCGTTTGGTTTTGTGGACGAGTCCGGTCGCTACGTCGGCTTCGATACCGACATCGGCCGCCGTTTTGCCAAGGACCTGCTGGGCGACGAGAACAAGGTTGAATTCGTCGCCGTGGAACCGGCGAGCCGCATTCCATTCCTGCAAAGCGACAAGGTCGACCTGATCCTCGCCAACATGACCGTGACACCTGAGCGCAAGGAAGCGGTGGACTTCACCAACCCGAACCTGAAAGTGGCGGTGCAGGCACTGGTGGCCAACGCCAGCGAAGTGAAAAACCTGGACGACCTGGCGACCCGCACCACCATCGTCACCACCGGCACCACGGCTGATATCTGGCTGACCAAGAACCACCCGGACTGGAAACTGCTGAAGTTCGAGAAAAACTCCGAGTCGCTGCAAGCGCTGTCGGCCGGCCGTGGTGATGCGTATGCGCAAGACAACCTGGTGTTGTTCAGCTGGGCCAAGCAGAACCCGGGCTACCGTGTGCTGGAGCAGAAATTGGGCGATGAAGCGCCGATTGCGCCGGCGGTGAAGAAGGGCAACATCGAACTGCGTGACTGGGTGAATACCGAGTTGGCCAAGCTGGGCGAAGAGAAGTATTTGCTCAAGCTGTATGACCAGTATGTTCGCAAGGAACTGAGCGATGACACCAAGCCGGAAAGCGTGATTGTTGAAGGCGGCAAGTGGCAGGGTTGACTATGCGGTAACTGTTCTACCGCTATCGCAGGCAAGCCAGCTCCCACCTTTGAATGTATTCACAAATCAAAATGTGGGAGCGGGCTTGCCCGCGATGAGGCCATGTCAGGCACCGCCTAACTCGGCCAATGCCACGCCGGCTCATCCAGCACCCGCTGCCCCACCACCTGCGTCTGCCCCATCACCTTCTCCAGCACAATCGAGTTGCACCCGTGATCCTGCTGCAACGCCGCAATCAAGCGGCTGGCATGCGACACCACCCACACCTGACACTGCTGCGACACCTGGATGATCAAACGCGCCAACGCCGGCAACAGGTCCGGGTGCAAACTGGTTTCCGGTTCGTTGAGTACCATCATCGTTGGCGGCCTCGGCGTCAGCAGCGCCGCCACCAGCAGCAGATAGCGCAAGGTTCCGTCCGACAACTCTGCCGCCGACAATGGCCGCAGCAACCCTTCCTGATAAAATTCGATGGCAAAGCGGCCACCCTGCAAGGGCGTGATATTCAACCGTGCCCCGGGAAACGCATCGCTGATCGCCCGCTGCAATGCCTCGGGGTCGCCAATCTCGCGGATGGTCTGCAACGCCGCTGCCAGGTCCCGACCGTCGTGATGCAACACCGGCGTACGCGTGCCCAGTTGCGGTTGGCGCACCGGGGCGTCGACGTCGCTGCGAAAGTGATCATAAAAGCGCCAGCCGCGAATGCTTTCGCGCAGCAGCAGCACTTCCGGCGAACCCCGCAGGCTGCCGACCTGATCGAACAGGCTGTGGTAGTCCGGCGTGTGCTGGGCCAATACATCCCAGGCGCGGCCATCCCGGGCTCGCACCATCGGGCCGGAGCGCTGTACCAGCAGGCTCGCCGGGCGGTACACGTGGCCGGCCCAGATGCATTCCTTCTTGATCTGCGGGTCCAGGGTAAAGAACGACTGTTTGTCGGGCTCCGGCAACCCGAGAGAGATCGCATAGCTGAAATCTTCCCCGGCAAACCCCAGGCGCAAGCGCTTGGCTCCCTTCGACACGCTCGCCTCCACCGCCACCTCGCCATTGAGCATGCGCCGGCTGATGTTTTCCGGCCCGGCCCAGAAGGTTGAATCCAGCCCGCCCTCACGGGCCAATGCGTTGATCACCCCGCCCTGGGCCGTCTCCGCCAGCAACCGCAGGGCGCGATACAGGTTGGACTTGCCGCTGCCATTGGGGCCGGTGATCAGGTTCAACCGATCCAGCGGCACCACCAATTTGTTGATTGAGCGGTAATTGGCCACCGCGAGGGTCTTGAGCATGGGAAAAATTATCGGCGTGGGAACCATTGGAGTATGGGATTCTCCATGCAGATAAGGAACCCTGTTCTAAGCTCACAGTCGCATAGACACTGGCACGGCGGCATCACGCAAAAGGAGCCTGCATGGGCGGTCCCACCTCCACATTTATCCTCGGCCTTGGCCTGCTGGCGCTGTTGAGCGGTTGCGGCCAGGAAAAAGCCGAACCCAAAGAACATTCCCGGGTGTTTGTGCAGACCGTGAAGTCTTCCGACTTTGCGGCCGCCGTGACCTTGACCGGCGATATCCAGGCGCGGGTGCAGACCGATCTGTCATTCCGCGTGGGCGGCAAGATCATCCAGCGCATGGTGGATGTCGGTGACGGCGTCAGCGCCAGGCAGGTGTTGGCCAAGCTCGATCCGAAAGACTTGCAGACCAATGTCGATTCCGCCCAGGCCCAGGTGGTCGCCGAGCAGGCGCGGGTCAAACAGACCGCAGCCGCGTTTGTGCGCCAGGAGAAACTCCTGCCTAAGGGCTACACCAGCCGCAGCGAATACGACTCCGCCCAAGCCGCGTTGCGCAGCAGCCAAAGCGCGCTGACCGCCGCCCAGGCGCAGTTGGCCAACGCCCGTGAACAGTTGGGCTACACCTCGCTGATCGCCGATGCGCCGGGCATCATCACGGCCCGCCAGGCCGAGGTGGGCCAAGTGGTGCAGGCCACCGTGCCGATTTTCAGCCTGGCCCGGGATGGCGAGCGCGACGCGGTGTTCAACGTCTATGAATCACTGCTGGTGGAGCCGCCACCGGACAAACCGATCACCGTCAGCCTGCTGGAAAACCCGCAGATTACCGCCGTGGGCAAGGTGCGCGAAGTCACCCCGGCGGTGGCTGCGAATACCGGCACGGTGCAAGTCAAGATCGCCCTTGATGCACTGCCCAAGGGCATGCAATTGGGCTCGGTGGTCAGCGCCACCGCCAATGGCCCGGCCAAGGCCAGTATCGAGTTGCCATGGGCCGCGTTGACCAAAGACATCAGTGCGCCGGCAGTTTGGTTGATTGACGGCGACGGCAAGGCGCAGCTGCACAAGGTCACCGTGGCGCGCTATCTAACCGGCAAGGTGATCATCAGCGACGGCCTCAAGGGTGGCGAAAAAGTCGTGGTGGCCGGCGGGCAATTGCTGCACCCCGGCATGCTCGTGGAAATCGCCCAGCCGCCGGATCAGGCCCAGGCCCAAGGGGTGCAGCCATGAAGCGGCTGACGTGTATGCTTGCCGCCAGCCTGCTGTTGATGGCGTGCTCCAAGGAAGAACCGGCGCCGGAACCGGTGCGCCCGGTGCTGTCGATTGAAGTGAAATCCGAAGACCAGGAAAACCTCGGCCGCTTCGCCGGTACCATCCAGGCCCGTTATGAAAGCAACCTCGGTTTCCGTGTGCCCGGCCGTATCGCCCGGCGCGCGGTCGACGTGGGCGCTGAAGTGGAGCAGGGCGCGTTGCTGGCCGTGCTCGACCCCACCGATCAACAGAACCAGTTGCGTGCCGCCCAGGGCGACCTGGCCCGTGTTGAGGCCCAGTGGATCAACGCCCAGGCCAACGCACGTCGACAACAAGAGTTGTTCAGCCGGGGCGTCGGCGCCCAGGCCCAACTGGACATCGCCCAGACCGACCTTAAAACCACCCAGGCCTCCCTTGACCAAGCCAAGGCCTCGGTCAACCAGGCCAAGGACCAGCTCAACTACAGCGAGCTGCGCACTGACCACGCGGGCATCGTTACCGCGTGGAATGCCGAGGCCGGCCAGGTGGTTGCCGCCGGGCAGCAAGTGGTGACCCTGGCGCGTCCGGACATCAAGGAGGCCGTCATCGATTTGCCTGCGGGTCTCGCCGAGCGCCTGCCGCCCGACGTGGTGTTCCTGGTCGCCGGGCAAATGGACCCAACCGTCAGCACCACCGCCACCGTGCGTGAGATCGAACCCCAGGCCCAAAGCGCGACCCGCACCCGACGTGCGCGCCTGACCCTGGCCGAAACGCCGCCCGCGTTTCGCCTCGGCACCGCCATCAGCGTGACCCTGAGTTCGGCCATCGCCCCGCGCATCGAGCTGCCCCTGAGCGCCTTGCAGGAAGCCGACGGCAAGACCCGCATCTGGGTTATCGACACCCAAAGCCAGACCGTGCAACCGCGTGATGTCAGCATCGTCAGCCGTGACGCCGACAGCGCCTTGCTCAACGCCGGCGTCAAACCCGGCGAGCGCGTGGTGAGTGCCGGTGTGAACAGCCTGAAGCCTGGGCAAAAAGTCAAAATCGACGAGGACAGCCCGCGATGAAAGGGAGCTTCAACTTATCCGACTGGGCCCTCAAGCATCAGTCCTTCGTCTGGTACCTGATGTTCGTCGCGCTGTTGATGGGCGTGTTCTCGTACATGAACCTTGGCCGCGAGGAAGACCCGTCTTTCACCATCAAGACCATGGTGATCCAAACCCGCTGGCCCGGCGCGACTCAGGAAGAAACCCTCAAGCAGGTCACCGACCGCATCGAGAAAAAACTCGAAGAGCTCGACTCCCTCGACTACGTAAAAAGCTACACCCGGCCGGGTGAGTCCACGGTGTTTGTGTTCCTGCGGGACACCACCAGTGCCAAGGCGATCCCGGAGATCTGGTACCAGGTACGCAAGAAAATCGACGACATCCGCGGCAGCTTTCCCCAGGGATTGCAGGGGCCATCGTTCAACGACGAGTTCGGTGATGTGTTCGGCTCGGTGTATGCGTTTACCGCCGATGGCTTGTCGATGCGCCAGTTGCGCGATTACGTCGAGCAAGCGCGCGCCGAGATTCGTTCGGTGCCGGGGTTGGGCAAGGTCGAGATGATCGGCCAGCAGGATGAAGTGATTTACCTGAACTTCTCCACCCGCAAACTTGCGGCGCTGGGGATTGATCAGCGCCAGGTGGTGCAAAGCCTGCAATCGCAGAATGCGGTGACGCCGGCCGGGGTAATCGAGGCCGGGCCGGAGCGGATTTCGGTGCGCACCTCCGGGCAATTCGCCTCGGAGAAGGACCTGGCCAACGTCAACCTGCGGCTCAACGACCGTTTTTATCGACTGGCGGATGTGGCGCAAATCACCCGTGGCTATGTCGACCCGTCGACGCCGATGTTCCGGTTCAACGGCAAGCCTGCCATCGGCTTGGCCATCGCCATGCAAAAGGGCGGCAATATCCAGGACTTCGGCAAGGCCCTGCACAAACGCATGGATGAGCTGACGGCCGACCTGCCGGTGGGTGTGGGCGTGCACAAGGTGTCCGACCAGGCCGAAGTGGTGGAAGAGGCCGTGGGCGGCTTCACCAGTGCGCTGTTTGAAGCGGTGATCATCGTGCTGGTGGTGAGCTTTATCAGCCTCGGTGTGCGCGCGGGCTTGGTGGTGGCGTGTTCGATTCCGTTGGTGCTGGCGCTGGTATTTGTGTTTATGGAATACAGCGGCATCACCATGCAACGGGTGTCGCTGGGTGCGTTGATCATCGCCCTCGGCCTGTTGGTGGACGACGCGATGATCACCGTGGAGATGATGATCACACGCCTGGAAAAAGGCGAAACCAAGGAGCAGGCGGCAACCTTTGCCTATACCTCCACGGCGTTCCCGATGTTGACCGGCACGCTGGTAACCGTCGCCGGCTTTGTACCGATCGGCCTTAACGCCAGTTCGGCGGGTGAATACACCTTCACCTTGTTCGCGGTGATTGCCGTGGCGATGCTGGTGTCGTGGGTGGTCGCCGTATTGTTCGCGCCGGTGCTGGGGGTGCATATCCTCAGCAGCAAGGTCAAACCCCACAGCGCCGAGCCGGGCCGGGTGGGCCGGGCCTTCAATGGCGGCATGCTCTGGGCCATGCGCAACCGCTGGTGGGCCATCGGCATTACCGTGCTGTTGTTCGTGGCGTCGGTGTTTTCCATGCAGTTCGTGCAGAACCAGTTTTTCCCGTCTTCGGACCGTCCGGAAATCCTCGTCGACCTGAACCTGCCGCAAAACGCCTCGATCAACGAGACCCGCAAGGCCGTCGACCGCCTTGAAGCGATCATCAAGGACGACCCGGACATCGCGCGCTGGAGCACCTACATCGGCCAGGGCGCGATCCGTTTCTACCTGCCGCTGGACCAGCAACTGGAGAACCCGTACTACGCGCAGTTGGTGATTGTCAGCAAGGGCCTGGAAGAGCGTGGCGCGCTGATTGCGCGCCTGCAAAAACGCCTGCGGGAAGATTTTGTCGGCGTCGGCAGCTTTGTGCAGCCACTGGAAATGGGCCCGCCGGTGGGGCGTCCGATCCAGTACCGGGTGTCTGGCAAGGACATCGACCAGGTGCGCAAACACGCGATCGAACTGGCGACGATGCTCGATAAGAACACCCACATGGGCGAGATCATCTACGACTGGAACGAGCCGGGCAAAGTCCTGCGGGTGGACATCGCCCAGGACAAGGCGCGGCAACTGGGGCTGTCGTCGGAAGACGTGGCGCAGTTGATGAACAGCGTGGTCAGTGGTGCGTCGGTGACCCAGGTGCATGACGATATCTACCTGATCAACGTGGTCGGCCGCGCCGAAGATGCCGAGCGCGGTACGCCGGAGACTTTGCAGAACCTGCAGATCGTCACGCCCAACGGCACCTCGATTCCGCTGCTGGCATTCGCCACCGTGCGCTATGAGCTTGAACAGCCGTTGGTGTGGCGCCGGGATCGCAAACCGACCATCACCATCAAGGCGGCGGTACGCGACGACATGCAACCGACCGACCTGGTGAAACAGCTCAAGCCGGACATCGACAAGTTCAGTGCTGGGTTGCCGGTGGGCTACAAGGTCGCCACCGGCGGCACCGTGGAAGAAAGCGGCAAGGCCCAGGGCCCGATCGCCAAGGTGGTGCCGCTGATGCTGTTCTTGATGGCGACCTTCCTGATGATCCAGTTGCACAGTGTGCAGAAGATGTTCCTGGTGGCCAGCGTTGCGCCGCTGGGGCTGATTGGCGTGGTACTGGCGCTGATTCCCACGGGTACGCCCATGGGCTTTGTGGCGATCCTGGGGATTCTCGCGTTGATCGGCATCATTATTCGTAACTCGGTGATTCTGGTGACGCAGATCGACGCCTACGAACGCGACGGCTACACGCCGTGGGATGCGGTGGTGGAAGCCACCGAACACCGGCGCCGGCCAATCCTGCTGACCGCGGCGGCGGCCAGCCTGGGCATGATCCCTATCGCCCGGGAGGTGTTCTGGGGCCCGATGGCTTATGCGATGATCGGCGGCATCATCATTGCGACGTTGCTGACGCTGCTGTTTTTGCCGGCGCTGTATGTGGCCTGGTACAAGATTCGGGAGCCGAAGCACGAACAGGCCTGAATATGACCCACTGGTTGCGCCACGGGCTGCTGATTGGCAGCCTGGTTTTATCGCCCCTTGCGGGCGCCACGACCGTACTGGAAAACAACCTGTGGCGCATCGAACTCGACCCGGCCACCCTGGCGATTCGTGCCAAGCCTGCTGACCACGATGCCGTGCAAGCCAGCGATGGAGTCGACGCGCACACGGTTGGCCAACTGACGCAAAGCGCCAAACACGCCAGCTGGCAATGGGACGATGGGGCTTATCGCCTGAGCGCTACCCTTGATCAACGCGACCTGGCCCTGACGATCACCGCCCGTGGTGCCGGTGAGTTGGCGATCTTGCGACAGCCGGCCAGCGCGATGGGCCGCGGCCTGATCTGGCCCCTGGCCGAGGGGCATTACGTGCCGGCCGGCAATGGCGTATGGCAAAAATTCCTGCTGGAGCAGGGCGACGTCAACACCACGCAAGACCTCAGCCTGCCGCTGTGGGGGGTTGATCACGGCACGTTCAGCCTTAACTGGCTGATGACCAACCCCTACAACAACCGCCTGAACTGGCGGGCAGATGGTGCGGGGTTGGCGTTATCCGCGGCCCATGAGTTCACCACGCTGGACCCTGCGGCACCGATGACCCTGCTGTTGCACCTGGGCGAAAGCGACCCGCTGGCCGGCGCCAAGCGTTATCGCCAGTGGCTGGTAGCACAGGGGCGTTATGAGCCGCTGGCGGACAAACTGCGGCAAACCCCGGAAGCGGGAAAATTGCTGGGTGCCAGCCATATCTACCTGTGGGGCAACGACCTGCTGGCCCCGGAGGATGTGCGCGATTGGCCGCAACTGCTCAAATTGCTGCGCAGCGGCAAAGGGTTGGCGGCGCAATTGAATGGCGTGCTGGACAAAGAGGCTGCGCAGGTCCGGCAGGTCAAGCAACCGTATGAGCAAGCCGTGCTCCTGCGGGGATTGAACGCAGCAATCAACAAAAAAGCCCGGCAGGGCTGGCAGCGCTCCACCGAGCCGGGCATGACCGCACTCGCTGAGGGCTATGGGGCACTGCGCAGCGAGTTGGCCGTGGCCTTTGCCGGCGCCTTGAGCGCCACGCCGCAGACCTGGGGCAACACCTTGTCGGTCTCCAACGCATTGAAAGACGCCGGCCTCAAACGGCTGCTGGTAACCCAGGGCGAAGGCTGGGAAGGCGGGCTTTGGCATCCTGAAGCGGTCAAGGCCGGGGTGGACGCCGGTTACTTGATGGCGCCCTACGACTCTTATGAAACGGCACTGTCCGCCACTGAAAACCCCGACTGGATCACCGCACACCTGGGCAGCAAGGCCTACCACGAGTGCGCGATCGTATTGAAGGGTGGCCAGCTCAAGACCGGTTTCCAGAAGTCTGGCCACTACACCGACCCGCGCTGCGTGCGACCGTTGCTGGAAGCGCGGGTCCAGGCGGTGCAAGCCAAATCCGGGTTCAACGCGTGGTTCCTCGACGCCTACGCCACCAGCATGCTGTTCGACAGTTATCGCACCGGCGCCAGCATGACCCAGGCACAGAATGCCGAAGGCAATATCGACGCGTCCCACTGGATCAGTAGCGTGCTCAAGTTGCCGGCAGGCTCGGAGGACGGTAATGCGATTACCGCACGGGGCATTCTGTTTGCCCACGGCATGCAAACGCCGGTGCTGGGCTGGGGTGATCGGCAGATGACTAAGGACAAGCAGTCGCCGTACTTCGTTGGCGCCTGGTACCCGCCGGAACAGCCGGCGGTGTTCTTCAAGTCGGTGCCGTTGAAGGAGCCGTTTCGCACGGTTTATTTCGACCCGGCGATGCGCCTGCCGTTGTATCAGGCGGTGTTCCACGGCTCGGTTATCACCACGCACCACTGGCTATTCGACAGCCTGAAACTGAGCAATGTGCGGCGCGAGAATGAACTGACGCAACTGCTCTACAACGTGCCGCCGCTGTATCACCTGAGTGCGGCGACGGTGAAGCAGCGCTTGCCGGTGATTCAGCGCCAGGATGGATTCTTCCGGCCGCTGCATGAGCGGTTGGCGACTCAGGCGATGACCGATTTTCGCTGGTTGACGGAAGATAAACAGGTGCAGCAGACCACGTTTGCCGATGGGACGCGGTTGGTGGCGAATTTTTCCGGGGAGGTGAGAGAAGGTTATGCGGCGAGCAGCGTAACGGCGTTCATATCCGGCGCATCACCCACAATTTATTCCGTAGCAGCTGTCGAGCCCTAGCGAGGCTGCGTTGGCCGCGCTGCCGAGTTTGAGCCAGGCGCGGGACCGAGGTGCGCCTGACGCAGCCTCGCCAGGGCTCGACAGCTGCTACGGGGGGTCAGGTTTTTCGCCACACACGCGCCAGCCACGGCTGCAAGTCGTGATACGAGCCATACCGCGGCCCATTCCAGCCCTCCTGGTTTTTACCCCGAGGGACCGACCTTCAACCAGCTCGACGGTATTAGTTTCCGACGAATCACCGACGATTTATTCCGTAGCAGCTGTCGAGCCCTGGCGAGGCTGCGTTGGCCGCGCTGCCGAGTTTGAGCCAGGCGCGGGACCGAGGCGCGCCTGACGCAGCCTCGCCAGGGCTCGACAGCTGCTACGGGGGGTCAGGTTTTTCGCCACACACTCGCCAACCACGGCTGCAAGTCGTGATACGAGCCATACCGCGGCCCATTCCAGCCCTCCTGGTTTTTACCCCAGGGACCGACCTTCAACCAGCTCGACGGTATTAGTTTCCGACGAATCACCGACGATTTATTCCGTAGCAGCTGTCGAGCCCTGGCGAGGCTGCGTTGGCCGCGCTGCCGAGTTTGAGCCAGGCACGGGACCGAGGTGCGCCTGACGCAGCCTCGCCAGGGCTCGACAGCTGCTACGGGGGGTTAGGTTTTTCGCCACACACTCGCCAGCCACGGCTGCAAGTCGTGATACGAGCCATACCGCGGCCCATTCCAGCCCTCCTGGTTTTTACCCCGAGGGACCGACCTTCAACCAGCTCGACGGTATTAGTTTCCGACGAATCACCGACGATTTATTCCGTAGCAGCTGTCGAGCCCTGGCGAGGCTGCGTTGGCCGCGCTGCCGAGTTTGAGCCAGGCACGGTGACCGAAGTGCGCTTGACGCAGCCTCGCCAGGGCTCGACAGCTGCTACGGGGGGTTAGGTTTTTCGCCACACACTCGCCAGCCACGGCTGCAAGTCGTGATACGAGCCATACCGCGGCCCATTCCAGCCCTCCTGGTTTTTACCCCGAGGGACCGACCTTCAACCAGCTCGACGGTATTAGTTTCCGATGAATCACCGACGATTTATTCCGTAGCAGCTGTCGAGCCCTGGCGAGGCTGCGTTGGCCGCGCTGCCGAGTTTGAGCCAGGCACGGGACCGAGGTGCGCCTGACGCAGCCTCGCCAGGGCTCGACAGCTGCTACGGGGGGTTAGGTTTTTCGCCACGCACTCGCCAGCCACGGCTGCAAGTCGTGATACGAGCCATACCGCGGCCCATTCCAGCCCTCCTGGTTTTTACCCCGAGGGACCGACCTTCAACCAGCTCGACGGTATTAGTTTCCGATGAATCACCGACGATTTATTCCGTAGCAGCTGTCGAGCCCTGGCGAGGCTGCGTTGGCCGCGCTGCCGAGTTTGAGCCAGGCACGGTGACCGAGGTGCGCTTGACGCAGCCTCGCCAGGGCTCGACAGCTGCTACGGGGGGTTAGGTTTTTCGCCACGCACTCGCCAGCCACGGCTGCTGTTCCCGAGGCAATCCCGCCGGCCGGTAGTAATGCTCCAATTCCACAAACCCCGCCGCCGTCAGCAGTTCCTGCCACGCCTGCAAGTCGTGATACGAGCCATACCGCGGCCCGTTCCAGCCCTCCTGGTTTTCACCCCGAGGGTTTGAGCTGAACAACACCCCACCGACCTTCAACGCCCCATGCAATTGCCCAAGAATGCGTGGCAATTCCTGCTTGGGAATATGAAACAGCACTGCATTGGCGAAGATCCCGTCGAAACGTGCGGCGGGCAAATCGAGCTTCAGGAAGTCCTGTTGCAGCACTTCACAGCCGCTGTCTTCCCGGGCCATCTGCGCGAACCGCTGCGAACCATCGAGCCCCACCGCGATATGCCCCAAGCGGGTAAACGTCTGCAAATCCCGGCCCGGCCCGCAGCCGAAATCCAGCACGGTAAACGGCGCATCACCCTGGATATGCCGTAACAGCGCATCAATGTTCTGGCTCACATCGTGGTCACGGGTACCTTCACGAAAGTCCTCGGCCACTTTGTTGTAATGGCCGAGGGTGGTGGAGGTGATCTGGTCGAGGTCGTCGGGGGCGAGTTTCATGGCGGGTAATACCGGGCGCTGAGATGGCTCGACTATACCTCACCTCTTGTTCAGGACCCTGGCCAACCGATCGCCGCCCAACTGAATCACCGCCACCAGGATCACCAGCAGCACAATCACCGTGAGCATGATCTGCGTATCAAAGCGCTGGTAGCCATAGCGATAGGCAATGTCTCCCAGCCCACCGGCGCCAATCGCCCCGGCCATGGCCGAGGAGTTGATCATGGTCACGAGGGTGATCGTGAAGCCCCCGACAATCCCCGGCAGCGCCTCCGGCAACAGCACATGCCAGACGATATGCCAGCGTCGGCAACCCATGGCCTGCGCCGCTTCGATCAAGCCGTGGTCGACCTCACGCAAGCTCACCTCGGCGATCCGCGCGAAGAACGGCGTAGCCGCAATGGTCAACGGCACCACCGCTGCCCACACGCCATAGGTGGTGCCGACGATCAGCCGGGTGAATGGAATCAACGCCACCATCAGAATCAAAAACGGAATCGAGCGAAACAGGTTAACGAATGCCCCCAGCACCCGGTTCAAGGCGGGCGCCTGATAGATGCCGCCCTTGTCGCTGGTCACCAGGAACACCGCCAGCGGAATCCCCACCAGCAACGCGATCAACGACGACACCCCGACCATCAACAGCGTGTCGATGGCTCCCTGCAATAAACGATCAAACCACATAGCCCAGCACCTCCACCTGTTGTGCCCAGCGCCCGGCGCGGGTACGCAGCTCTTCGGCGGTCAGGGCCGAGCCGCTCACCGCCAGCAGCAATTGCCCCAACGCGTGGCCCTGGATGCGTTCCACGCCGCCTTGCAACAAGCGCACGCGCCCGCCGAGGGCGCTGAACAAGGCGGCCAAATCCGGCTCGTCTTCGGCACTGCCGGTCAATTGCAAACGCAGCACCACGGCGGCGTCCCTGGATGCCGGGTTGGCGTGCAAGCGGCTTTGCAATTCTTCGGGCAGGCCATGTTGCAATGGGGCCAACAGGGTTTTGCTGACCTCGTGCTGCGGGTTGCCAAACACTTCCCACACCGGGCCTTGCTCGACCACGTGGCCGTGTTCCAGCACCACCACGCGGTCGCAGATTTCGCGAATCACCGCCATTTCATGGGTGATCAATACGATGGTCAGGCCCAGGCGCTTGTTGATCTCGCGCAGCAGGCCGAGGATCGATTGGGTGGTTTCGGGATCAAGCGCCGAGGTGGCTTCATCGCACAATAGAATTTGCGGGTCATGCACCAGGGACCGGGCAATGCCCACCCGCTGTTTCTGCCCGCCCGACAACTGCGCCGGGTATGCCTTGTGTTTGTCCTGCAAACCCACCAACTCCAACAGCTCGCGCACCTTTTTCTCGCGCTGCTCCCTGGGCACGCCCGCGACTCTCAGCGGCAGTTCGACGTTCTGCCACACGGTCTTGGCGGACATCAGGTTGAAGTGCTGAAAGATCATGCCGATGCGCCGGCGCAGCGCGACCAGGCGGTCTTCGTCGAAGTCGCCGATGTCGACCTGGTCGATCAAGACCCGGCCGCTGCTTGGTTGTTCCAGGCGGTTGATGGTGCGGATCAGCGACGACTTGCCGGCGCCGCTGCGGCCGATGATGCCGAATACTTCGCCGCGCTGGATCGTCAGGTCAATGCCTTGCAGCGCGGGCACGGCCTGGCCTTCATAGGTCTTGCCCAGGTTGATAAAACGCACATGGGCATGGTTCAGCGCCGGATGCAGCTCGGTCTGCTGCGCGTCCAGGTGCGGTGGTTGCGACTCGCGTCGTTGTGCTGTGGCGGCGCTCATGATCAGCCTTCCCAGCCGACTTGGTAGAGCTTGCCAAGGGATTTATCCAGAGCCGCGCGTACGACCGGCGAGTGCTGGTAGATGTCGATGAACTTGATCAGGCGCGGGTCGGTTTTGCTTTTCGGCTGGATCACGAACTGGATCACGTATTCCTTGTGGTCGATGCCGTCGAACAGCAACGCCGACTCGGGATCGAAGGTCTTGGACAGGCGGATATACGCCGGGTAGCCCTGCACCAGGTCGGCGTCGTCATAGGCGCGTACCAGTTGCACGGCTTCCACTTGCAGGATCTTGATCTTTTTCGGGTTGGTCACGATGTCTTCTTCGGTGGCCTTGTAGCCCACGCCTGGCTTGAGAGTGATCAAGCCCGCCTTGGCCAGCAGTTGCAGGCCGCGACCGCTATTGATCGGGTCGTTGGCAATGGCGACCGTGGCGCCTTGAGGCAGGTCGTTGAAGTTTTTGTACTTCTTCGAATACAGGCCGACGTTGTTGATGATGCCCGGGGCGAACGGCACCAGGTCAAACCCGGCGGCAGCCTTGGCATTTTCCAGGAACGGAATGTGCTGGAAGTAGTTCACGTCGATATCGCCAGCCGCCAGGCTGACATTGGGTGCGATCCAGTCGGTGAACTCGATCAGTTCGACTTTCAAGCCCTGTTTACCGGCTTCTTCGACGGCGGCTTCCAGGGGAATCGCGAACGCGGCGGTGGTGCCGACTTTCAAGGGGGCATCGGCGGCGAACACCGCCGAGCTGAACAGTCCGAGGGCGAGCGCCAGTGCTTTGACTGGGTGGCTGAGTAATGTTTTTTTCATAAAGGGTTTCCAGTCATAAGAAATTTGTGTGAGCAACTCGGCCAACCGTAGGAGCCGGCTTGCCGGCGATTGCGGTGTGTCAGTTGAAGAAGATTTCGCTGACCCACCGCGATCGCCGGCAAGCCAGCTCCTACAGTTCGGGGTCAGTGGCGGTAGGTGGAACCGGTGTGTTGTTCAGGTAGGTGCGCTGTACCGTGGAACACTTTTTCCCGCAGCGTCCCGGCCTCATACGCGGTCTTGTACGAGCCACGGCGCTGCAGCTCGGGTATTACCAGCTCGATAAAGTCGACGTAGCTTTCCGGGGTGACGATGCGCGTCAGGTTGAAGCCGTCCAGGCCGGTTTCGCTGATCCAAGACTCAAGTTCATCCGCCACCTGTGCCGGCGAACCCACCAGGGTGATGTAGCGCCCGCCCAGGGCGTGTTGCTCAAGCAATTTGCGCCGGGTCCAGTCGTTGTTTTGCAGGTTCTTGGTCGCAGACTGGATGGCGTTGCTCTTGACGTACTGGATCGGTTCATCGATTTCGTACTGTGAAAAATCAATCGCCGTGGACGCCGAGAAATGCGCCACGCCGGCTTCCGCACTGGCGTAGCTCAGGTACTCGGCGTGCTTGGCCCACGCAGCCTCTTCAGTGGTGCCGACAATCACGTTCAGCCCCATGAACACCTTGATGTCATCCGGGTTGCGCCCGGCTTCCACGGCGCTGGCACGTACCTTGTCCACCTGGATTTTGGTCGAGGCCTTGCTCTGCCCGCTGATGAACACGCACTCGGCATGGCGCCCGGCAAACAGCAAGCCACGGTCCGAGCTGCCCGCCTGGAACAGCACCGGTGTGCGTTGTGGCGACGGCTCGCACAGGTGATAACCCTCCACCTGATAGAACTCGCCCTTGTGCTCGACCTTGTGCACTTTCTCCGGCTGGGCATACACCCGCGCCTGCGGATCGTTGACCACCGCGTCGTTTTCCCAGCTGCCTTCCCAGAGTTTGTAGAGCACTTCCAGGTATTCGTCGGCCTGGTCGTAGCGCCGGTCATGCTCGACCTGTTCGGTGAGGCCCATGGCCTTGGCGGCGCTGTCGAGGTAGCCGGTGACGATGTTCCAGCCCACCCGGCCACGGCTCAGGTGATCCAGCGTGGACATGCGCCGGGCGAACAGATACGGCGGCTCGTAGGTAAGGTTGGCGGTGAGCCCGAAGCCGAGGTTTCTGGTCACGGCGGCCATGGCCGAAACCAGCAGCAACGGGTCGTTGACCGGCAGCTGGATCGCCTCTTTTAGCGGCACGTCGACCGAGTTCTGGTAGACGTCGTACACCCCGACGATGTCGGCGATGAACAGCCCATCGAACAGCCCGCGTTCCAGCAACTGCGCAAGCTCGGTCCAGTATTCGATGGTTTTGTATTGGGTCGAATTGTCCCGTGGATGGGTCCACAGGCCGTGGTTGATATGCCCGATGCAGTTCATGTTGAAGGCGTTGAGCAGGATCTTTTTCTTAGCCATCAGATCGTCCCCCGCAGTGGCGGGTTTTCATCGTTGAGGTAGTAGTTGCCCACAGCAAAGTACTTCCAGCGCACCGGGTCGTGCAGGGTATGCACCCGGGCGTTGCGCCAGTGGCGGTCCAGGCCGTGTTCGGCGAGAGTCGCCTGGCTGCCGGCAAGCTCGAACAGGGTGCTGCCGGCGGCCAGGGAAATCTCGGTGCTCAAGGCGCGCACTTCGGCGACTGCGATGGACGCGGCCGCGACGGTGTCGGCGTTGCTGTCGGCCTGGGCGCGGTCGAGGAATTCACCGGAGCGTTCCAGCAACGCCTCAGTGGCGTGCAGGCGGATGCTCAGGTGGCCGAAGCTTTTCAGGGTCAGCGGGTCTTCGGTGGCCTTATCGCTGGTAGCGTCGATCCATGGCCGGGTTTTGGTACGCACAAAATGCAGGGCATCCTCGTAGGCCGCACGGGCGATGCCGGTGTCGATGGCGGCGTGAAGGATCTGCGCCAGCGGGCCAACTGTAGTCGGGCGTTCGAAGGCGCTCTGGAACGGGATCACATCCTGCGCCGCGACCCACACGTTATCGAATACCACTGAGCCGCTGCCGGTGGTGCGCTGGCCAAAGCCGCTCCAGTCGTCGATCACCGTCAGGCCCTGGCTGTCACGGGTGACAAAGGCCAGCTGTTGCACGCCGTGTTCATCGACCACGGAGGTGGGAATACGTTGGGCGTAGATCGCGCCGGTCGAATAGAACTTGCGGCCGGTGATACGGAAACCGTCGCCGTCGCGGGTAATTTTCGTGATGCGGTCGTGGGCCGTCTTGGTGCCCAGCTCTGCCAGCGCATTGCCGAAGCGCTGGCCGGCGAGCACTTCGGCGTACAGGCGTTTTTGCTGCGCCGGGCTGCCGTTCACCCGCAGCACTTCGAGGGCATAAAAATGGTTCTGCGGGATCTGCCCCAGGGACGCATCCGCCTGGGCAATCAGGGCCGTGACCTTGGCCAGGGTGACGTTGGAGACGCCGGCGCCGCCGAACTCCCTGGGTACGCTGATGCCCCACAGGCCGGAGCGGGAAAACACCTCCAGCTCGGGCAAAGGCAGGCGGCGTTCGCGGTCGCGCAGGGCGCTGTCGCGGCGCAAGTCTTCGGCCAGGTCGCTGGCGACAATAAGGGCTTGTTCATCGCTGGTGATAACCGCGACGTGGTGAGAATGGGTCATGTGTATTCTCCAGAAGCTTGTGGAAAAAGTGTTCTGGTCGGTTAAATCCAGGAATGCCGGGCAGGCAAAGTGCCGTTCAGGTGATAGGCGCCCACCGCGTGGTACTTCCAGCGCACCGGGTCGTGCAGGGTGTGCACCCGGGCGTTGCGCCAGTGGCGGTCGAGGTTGAATTCGGCGAGGGTGGCGCGGCTGCCGGCCAGTTCGAACAGCTTTTCGCTGGCGAGCAGGGAAATTTCGGTGGTCAGCACTTTGGCTTCGGCCACGGCAATCGAGGCGCGTGCGGCGGACTGCGCGGTGATCGGCGCGGCGCTGACCTGGTCCAGCACCTGGCCGGCCTTGCGCAGCAGGGCTTCGGCAGCGTGCAGTTCGATTTTCAGCTTGCCGATATCGGCGATCACATACAGGTCATCACTGGCCCGCTCGACCTTGGCGTCGATCCATGGCCGCGAGCGTTCGCGCACAAAACTGATGGTGTCGTCGATTGCACCACGGGCGATGCCGGCATCGATGGCGGCCTGGATCAGTTGCGAAACCGCGCCCTGAATGCCTGGCGATTCGCCCAGCCTCCAGGTCTCCACCACCAGTTCGGCGTCTACCGCCACCTGATCGAGCAGCACCGTGCCGCTGGCCGTGGTGCGTTGGCCAAAACCGGACCAGTCATCGACGATGCGCAGCCCTTCGGTACCACGCCGCACGAACGCCATGACGACTTTGCCGTCATCGTTCAGCGCCTTGACCGCCACCCAGTGGGCGAACAGCGCGCCGGTGGAGTAGAACTTCTGGCCGCTGATGACGTAGCCGTCACCTTCGACGGTGATGCGTGCCTTGAGGTCCAGGGTGTTCTTGGTGCCGCGTTCCGGGCCGCCGTTGCCGATGCGCCAACCGTCCAGCACGCTCTGGAATAGCTGCTTTTTCTGGCGCTCGCTGGCCGCACCTTGCAGCACATGCAGGATGCCGAAATGGTTCTGCGGGATTTGCCCCAGCGCCGGGTCGGCGGCGCTGATGATCGCGAACACTTCGGCCAGGGTCACGAAAGACACTTGCGGGCCGCCGTACTCGCGAGGAATGGAAATACTGCCCAGGCCGCTGCGGGTGAAGTGTTCGATTTCAGCCCAGGGCAGCTTGCGTTGCTGATCGCGCCTGGCCGCTTGCAGGCGCGCAGCCTGGGCAAGCGTATGAGCCGCGCTCAGGGCCTCGGCGTCGTTGCGCAGCACCTTGGCGGGCAACAACAGCGGGGCGACGTCCAGATCACTCTGGGGGGGTGTTTGTGCCAAGTTAGACATCAGCGCCGCTCCTTGGCTGCACGCAATGCCCTGGCGTTACGCACCGGGGTAATTTTGACCATACCTACCTCACATCCGTTGAAAAGATAAAAAAATCAGGAATGTCCGGTGGTCCGGTGCATATACCCTAAGCGTGTTAAATTTTTAAATAAACTAACTTTTAGGAATATGCATAGAAGGTCTGTCACCCGGGCTCACACGGCGAACCGGGCCGACGGGGCTGGTAGGCCAGCCGGGCCTTGGTGGGGCTGCTCGGGGCCAGTGGCGCCAGCGCGGCGATGCGCAGGATGCGGGCTGGCGCCCAGCGTGAATTGTTGCCGACCCGGTCGAGAATGCAGTAGGTCACTTCGAGGCGATGGTCATCCCCGGCCTCGACAATGATTGCCGACGGCACCCACACCTGCACCGCCTTGCCGACATCGCCGGCCTGGATTTTCGGCAGGTCCAGGCGCACGTCGCCCCAGCGCAAGGTGATCTCGTCGTCAATCGTCATGTTCAGGTAGGGCTCGATGCTCAGGGGCACGCCACGGCGAATCTGGCTGCTGTTGACGCCGTGGCGGCGGATGGTCTCGGGCAGGCTTACGGGCGCCAGATTCTGGTTTTCATCAAGGCTCAGTGTCGGGGGCATGCCACCGGGGTGGTCGGTCTTGACCTGCACCCGGGTGATGGCCGAACGCGCCGGGCCGTGGCCGACCTGCATGACCCGGTAATGCAGCCGTGCGGGGCCGTTTTGCACAAAACTTTCCGGCACCCGCAGGCGGGTGAACGTGCCGATTTTGCCGGCGGTGATGCGTCGGGAGGCGGCAAAGCAGTTGTTCCAGAACAGCTCGATCAGGTCGCCCTCATCCATGCCGCAGTAAGGTGCGATATCAACCTGCAGGTTAGTCGCGGCGAGGGCATTGATGCCTTCTCGGTGGCCCTGGGGCAGGGCCGGGGCAGTGAGCAGCGCCTGGGTGGAAATACGCTTCATAAATAATCTCCTTGGTGCAGCCAGCAGCAATCGTTCCGGACATCAGGCGCGGGCAGGCGGCGTAGTCCGAAAGCAACGATTTAATGAAAAACCAGAATGGATCCAATCCTCTTGGCGTTAGATAAGAGGCTGGATTAGTTGGCGTCAAGAGGCTGGGCGGCGCAAACCGGGAGTTATGGAATATTCAGAAGGGTCTTACTGGGGAGGCGCTGCAAGTGGGTGTTTAAAGATGACTTTTACCCAATGAATAAAGGGCTTTTCGCCAAAAGTGCCGAAGAGGTGAGTTGCCTTTCGGCAACTCTATAAAGCGAAGTTTCTTACACTCAATGAGCGCGCGTTAGTTGTTGATGAACTTGCTGAGAAACTGCCGGGTGCGCTCTTCTTTCGGGTGGGCAAACAGCGCCTTGGCTTCGCCCTGTTCAACAATCACGCCCTTATCGAAGAAGATCACCCGGTTGGCAACATCCCGGGCAAAACTCATTTCGTGGGTCACGATGACCATGGTGCGGTTTTCTTCAGCGAGGCTGCGGATGGTCGCCAGCACTTCGCCTACCAGCTCCGGGTCCAGGGCAGAGGTGGGTTCATCGAACAGGATCACCTCCGGCTCCATCGCCAAGGCCCGGGCAATCGCTACCCGTTGCTGCTGCCCACCGGACAGGCGCCGTGGGTAGGCGTCTTCCTTGCCCGCCAGGCCAACCCTGGCCAGTAGCTTGCGACCGAGAGCATCCGCGGCGGCCCGGGGCATCTTCTTGACCACGATCGGGCCTTCGATGACGTTCTCCAGGGCGGTGCGGTGCGGGAACAGGTTGAAGTTCTGGAACACAAAACCCACGTGCTGGCGCAGGCGCCGCACCAGGCCTTGCTGTTGGTTGAGCGGGCGGCTGCTGTCGATCTCGATGTCACCCACCTTGATCCGGCCACTGGTGGGTTCTTCGAGGAAATTCAGGCAGCGCAGGAAGGTAGTCTTGCCGGAACCGCTGGGGCCGATGATGGCGACGACTTCGCCTTCCTTGACCTCAAGGTCGATCCCGTTAAGCACCACCTGACCCTTGAATTGTTTGGTCAGTTTTTCAACCACGATCATGCTTCAAGACTCCAGGTCATGCCGGTTGACTCGTGCTTCCAGGCGGTTTTGCACGTGCGCCAGAACGCTGGCAAGAATCCAGTAGATCAAGGCGGCGGACAGGTACATGGTGAAAATTTCGAAGGTACGGGCCGAGACCAGTTGCGCCTGGCGGAACAGCTCCGGCACCTGGATGGTGGCGGCCAGGGCAGTGTCCTTGACCAGGGAAATAAAGCTGTTGCCCAACGGCGGCAAGGCCGTGCGCATGGCCTGCGGCAGGATGGCCCGGCGCAGGGTCTGCGCACGGGTCATGCCGATACTGGCCGCAGCTTCCCACTGGCCGCGCTCGATGGAACCGATGGCGGCACGCAGGATTTCACAGGCATAAGCGGCCATGTTCAGCGAGAAGCCGATCATGGCCGCCGGGATCGGATCCAGCTCGATGCCCACTTGCGGCAAGCCGTAGTAGATCAAGAACAGCTGTACCAGCAAGGGCGTGCCGCGAAAGAACGACACATAGACTCGGGCGGTCCAGCTCAACAGCTTGAAGCGCGACAGGCGCATCAGGGCCAGGCCGAAGCCCAGCAGCAAGCCGAAAAACATCCCGCCCAGGCTAAGGATTACTGTGAAATACGCGCCCTTGAGCAGAAAGGGCGCGGAGTCCAGCGCGAGTTGGAAACCTGCTTCCATTATTGAGTAACGTCAGCGTTGAAGTACTTCTCGGACAGCTTCTTCAAGGTGCCGTCGGCGCGCAGTTCGTCGAGGGCCTTGTTCACCGCGGCCAGCAGTTCAGGCTCGCCTTTGCGCAGGGCAATACCGGCTTCCTGGCGGGAGAAGGCAGCACCGGCAGCGGCGGTGTCCTTGGCTTTCTTGGCGTATTCCAGCGCGGCCAGGCGGTCGATCAGGATGGCGTCGACACGGCCGATGCGCAGGTCCTGGAACTTGGTTGGGTCATCGTTGTAGGTTTTGACGATGGCTTTCGGTTGGTTTTCCTTGAGCCATTGTTCGTAGTTGGTGCCCAGGCCCACACCGATTTTCTTGCCGGCCAGGTCGTCGGCGGTCTTGATGGTGTCGACGTTCTTCGCCAGGGTCAGCGCCTGGATACCGGAAACGGTGTACGGCGTGGAGAAGTCATACTTTTCCTTGCGCGCGTCGGAGATGGTCACCTGGTTGACGACCGCGTCCAAGCGCTTGGATTCCAGGGCGGCGAGGATGCCATCCCAAGGAGTGGCCTGCAGCTTGACCTTGACGCCCAACTTGTTGGCCAGTGCTTCAGACAACTCGACCTCGAAACCACTGAGCTTGCCGCTTTCATCGACGAAGCTGAACGGCGGGTAGGTGCCTTCCAGGCCAATCTTGATTTCGCCGGCTTTCTTGATGTTGGCCAACTGCTCGCCGGCAACTGCCTGACCGAGCCACCCGGCGCCAAGCGCCAGCCCCAACGTACCAACCAGTAACGTGCGACGGAATACGGAAATAGTCATGAAGAGCCCCTGTGTTTTTTATGTTGAGCGATGCAGGTGACGCGGTAGTCGTATCCTGCCTTAAAAGCGCCGTGTGTGGGAGCCGGGCTTGCCCGCGATTGCATCAACTCGGTGTTTTGGATCTGCCCAGTCATGCGTATCGCCCTCAAGCTCGCCTACGGCGCGACTATAAAGCCGAGTTTTAAGACTTGAAAATAATATAAATTAACTTTGTTATTTCTATTTGGAATATCAGGCAATTCAACGTAGGAGCTGGCTTGCCGGCGATGGGGCCTCTTGCCTTGCCCCAACCTCAAGCCCGAATCGCCAGCAAGCCGGCTCCTACAGGAATTGCAGTCAGTCAGTCAGAACGCCGAGTTGTAAGCAAACAACGCCGGTGCGCCACCGGTATGCAGGAAAATGATCGGCCCCTCTTCGAAGCGCTGGCGCCCGATGCCATCCAGCAAGCCGGCCATGGCCTTGCCGGTGTAGACCGGGTCCAGCAGCAGGCCTTCCTGGCTGGCCATCAGCTTGATCGCCGCCAGCGTGCCGGCGCTGGGCTCGCCATAACGGGGGGCGAAGTACTCGTCCCACAGGATCACCTTGAACGCGTCCGGCAGTGGTACGCCGAGCAATTGGGCAGTGCGTTCGGCCAGGCCCTGCACCTTGGGGCGCTGGGCTTCGTCGGTGCGAGAGACCGTTACGCCAATCACTTGCAGGTCGGGCAGCACTTCGCTCAATGCCAATGCCAGGCCGCTGTGGGTGCCGGCGCTGCCGGAAGCCAGCACCACGGTGGAGAACTTGATGCCGCTGTCTTCAATCTGCCCGGCCAACTCCAACCCGGCGCGCACATAACCCAGTGCACCGAGGGCGTTGGAGCCGCCGATGGGCACCAGGTAGGGCTTTTTGCCGTTGCTGCGCAGGCGGTCGGCAAGGGCGTCGAGTTGGGCGTCGACGTTGTCCAGGTTCTCTACCAGCTCGACCTTGGCGTCGAACAGCTCCAGCAACAGGCGGTTGCCGTTGGCCAGGTAGTTTGGGTCTTCGGTGCCCGTGGGGTTTTCCAGCAACGCGACGCAGCCCAGGCCCAACTTGGCTGCCAGCGCGGCGGTTTGGCGCACATGGTTGGACTGGATCGCGCCGGCGGTTACCAGCGTATCGGCGCCTTGGGCCAGGGCGTCGGCGGCGAGGTATTCGAGTTTGCGCAGCTTGTTGCCGCCCATCGCCAGTGGCGTGGTGTCATCGCGTTTGACGTAGACGTCACGCCCCAGCCAGGCCGACAGCCGCTCGAGTTTTTCCAGGGCGGTGGCGCCGCCCAGCAGTTCCAGACGGTTAAAGCGGTCGAGCTGTTGTTTGATCATGGCTACGCACGGGTGGTCAGAGATGCACCGACTATAGGCAGGCACTTTTCAGTGGGCAACCGGCAATCGCTTATGTCGGTGGGTTATTAGCATTGCACTATTGGTTCTTAAGGTCGCTCAGGTTCCTTGCCGTAAAGTGATGGGCATTTCGTCAGGAGTGAAGACCGTGAGTGAGCGTTCCAGTCATTGGCAATTACAGACCATCGTCAGCCAGCTGCGCAGCGCCCGGGACCAGTGGCGCACCCGCAACGGCCGGGTCAGCGGCGAGCAAGGCGGGCGCGAGCTGCCTTCGCGGGAAGCCGTGGCGCAGATTCTGGAAGCGTTGTGCGGTGCGCTGTTCCCCATGCGTTTGGGGCCGGTGGACCTGCGTGAAGAAAGTGAAGACTTCTACGTTGGCCACACCCTGGATGTGGCGCTCAATGCATTGCTCGCCCAGGCGCGGCTGGAGCTGCGATATGCCGCGCGGCAAGGCGGCCAGGATGACAGTGAGGTGCACGCCCATGCCATCCACCTGATCCAGGATTTCGCCCTGGCATTGCCGGCCTTGCGCAGCCTGTTGGACACCGACGTACTCGCCGCCTACCACGGCGACCCGGCGGCGCGCAGTGTGGATGAAGTGCTGTTGTGCTACCCGGGGATTCTGGCGGTGATTCACCATCGCCTGGCTCACCATTTGTATCGGGCGGGCTTGCCGTTGCTGGCGCGCATCAGCGCGGAAATCGCGCACTCGGCGACCGGGATTGATATTCACCCGGGGGCGCAGATCGGCCCGAGCTTCTTTATCGACCACGGGACGGGTGTGGTGATTGGCGAGACCGCGATCATCGGCGAGCGGGTGCGTATCTACCAGGCCGTGACCCTGGGCGCCAAGCGGTTCCCGGCGGATGAGGATGGGCAATTGCAAAAGGGCCATCCGCGGCATCCGATTGTTGAGGATGATGTGGTGATCTACGCCGGGGCGACGATTCTGGGGCGGATTACGATTGGCAAGGGCTCGACCATTGGCGGCAACGTGTGGCTGACGCGCAGTGTGCCGGCGGGGGCGAACCTGACCCAGGCGAATTTGCAGCATGACGACGGCACGCAGAAGTAAAACACTGCTCTCTCTAACGATCACACAGATCAAATGTGGGAGCTGGCTTGCCTGCGATAGCGGTGTATCAGCGACAGAGGTATGGCTGACCCACCGCCATCGCAGGCAAGCCAGCTCCCACAGGAGACCGTATTCCAGTTCTGGCCGCTTTTTCGTTCAGCAATCGCTGAACGTTTCGTCATCCCCATACGTCATACCTGTCCTTGAGCTAGTGTAGGAAACACCTACCACTCGGCCCTGCGATTAGTCCTCAAACCCCTATCCATGTTTAACTTGACTGTTCGTTCAAGTTAAATCGGTGGTTCGCTGCCCGCTCACAACAGGAGGCTTACCTTTGCTGAGTCCGTTTTTTACAGCCACATCCCTTACCCTTGAGGTGCGCCCTTCATGAGTGCATCGTCCACACCGTCAAGCGGCCAGGTTCGGATGAACCCGCCGGTGTTTTACTTCGCCGCGAGTGTCATCCTGCTGTTCGGCCTGACCGTCATCGCTATCCCGGAACAAGCCGGCGCCTGGTTGCTGGCGGCACAAAACTGGGCGGCCAACACGGTCGGCTGGTACTACATGCTGGCGATGACCCTGTATCTGGTCTTCGTGGTGGTCACCGCGTTATCGGGCTACGGCAAGATCAAACTCGGTGCCGACCACGACGAGCCCGAATTCAGTTACCTGTCCTGGGCCGGCATGCTGTTCGCCGCTGGGATCAGCATCACGCTGTTCTTCTTCTGCGTGTCCGAACCGTTGACGCACCTGGTGCAACCGCCCCAGGGCGAGGCTTTGAACGGTGACGCGGCGCGCCAGGCCATGCAGATCCTGTTTCTGCACTGGGGTCTGCATGGCTGGGGCGTGTTCGCCTTCGTCGGCATGGCCCTGGCGTACTTCGCCTACCGGCATAACCTGCCGCTGGCGCTGCGCTCGGCGCTGTACCCGCTGATCGGTAAGCGCATCAACGGCCCCATCGGCTACGCGGTGGATGGTTTCGGCATCATCGCCACGGTGTTCGGCCTGGGTGCCGACATGGGCTTTGGCGTGTTGCACCTCAACTCCGGGCTGGACTATTTGTTCGGCGTGGCCCACACCCAGTGGATCCAGGTCGGCCTCATCACCTTGATGATGGGCGCGGCGATCCTGGTGGCCGTCTCCGGCGTCGACAAGGGCGTGCGGGTGATGTCCGACATCAACATGTTGTTGGCCTGTGCGCTGCTGCTGTTCGTGTTGTTCGCCGGGCCTACCCAGCACTTGCTCAACACCCTGATCCAGAACATCGGCGATTATCTCGGCGCCTTGCCGACCAAGAGTTTCGACCTCTACGCCTACGACAAACCCAGCGACTGGTTGGGCGGCTGGACCGTGTTTTACTGGGCCTGGTGGATCGCATGGTCGCCGTTCGTGGGGCTGTTTATCGCGCGTATTTCCCGTGGCCGCACCATCCGTGAGTTCGTCTTTGGCGTGCTGTTGATTCCGCTTGGTTTCACCCTGGCGTGGATGTCGATCTTCGGCAACAGCGCCATCGACCAGGTGCTCAACCACGGCCTCACCGCGCTTGGCCAGTCGGCCATTGATGATCCGTCGATGAGCCTCTACCTGCTGCTGGAAACCTACCCGTGGAGCAAGACGGTGATCGCGGTCACGGTGTTTATCAGCTTCGTGTTCTTCGTCACCTCGGCCGACTCCGGCACCGTGGTGCTTTCCACGTTGTCGGCCAAAGGCGGGAATCCCGATGAAGACGGGCCGAAGTGGCTGCGGGTGTTCTGGGGCGCAATGACGGCATTGGTAACCAGCGCGCTGCTGTTTGCCGGCAGTATCGACTCGCTCAAATCTGCCGTGGTGCTGACCTCGCTGCCGTTCTCGATGATTTTGCTGCTGATGATGTGGGGGCTGCACAAGGCGTTCTACCTTGAGTCGCAAAAGCAGATCGCGCAGATGCATTCCCTGGCGCCGGTATCGGGCTCACGCAAGGGCACGGGCGGTTGGCGCCAGCGCTTGAGCCAGGCGGTGCATTTCCCGTCACGGGATGAGGTGTACCGTTTCCTCGAGACCACGGTGCGCCCGGCGATCGAAGAAGTGACGGCGGTGTTTGTCGAAAAAGGCCTCAACGTGGTCACCCAGCCTGACCCGTCCAACGACAGCGTCAGCCTGGAAATCGGCCACGGTGAGCAGCATCCGTTTGTGTACCAGGTGCAGATGCGCGGCTATTTCACGCCGTCATTTGCGCGCGGCGGCATGGGTTCCAAGCAGCTCAACAACCGCCGCTATTACCGTGCGGAAGTGCACTTGAGTGAGGGCAGCCAGGACTACGACTTGGTGGGCTACACCAAAGAGCAGATCATCAACGACATCCTCGACCAGTACGAACGGCACATGCAGTTCCTGCACCTGGTTCGCTAAGGCTCAGGCCCTGATAAACAGGGCCAGTGCCACCAACGGCGCGCCGAACACCGCACTGCCGATCACCAGCTCCGAGACCAGGGGCTGGCCGGCAGTGACTACGCCCAGCGCGCCGTTCACCACCGCCACCACCAGCCAGATCCCGACAAAGCTGTAAGCCAGAATGTGCCGGCTGACGCCCAGCTTTTGGCCGATAAACAGCATCAGCGCGAGCAGGATCAGGCCGGCGGTGATGACGAGGGCGGTGTGCATATCTGAAGTCTCCTGATACCCGCTGATTTTCCGTGAACACCAAACCTGTGGCGAGGGAGCTTGCTCCCGCTGGGTTGCGAAGCGGCCCCAAAATCCTGGGAGCGCTACGCACTCCAGCGGGAGCAAGCTCCCTCGCCACAATAGTAGTTTGCCGTTGAACGAGCGTTTGCCGGTCTTCAGACCAAACCGCCATTGGCGCGCAGGATTTGCCCATTCACCCAGCCACCGGCCGGGCTCACCAGAAACGACACCACGCGGGCGATATCTTCCGGTTGGCCAAGGCGTTCCAGCGGCGCCATCTTGGCCAGGCCCTGGATCTGCTCTTCGCTTTTGCCATGCAGGAACAGTTCGGTCGCCACCGGGCCCGGGGCCACGGCGTTGACGGTGATGCGCCGGCCGCGCATTTCCTTGGCGAACACTTGGGTCAAGGATTCCACCGCTGCCTTGCTGGCGATGTACACCGCATAACCCGGGAAGTTGAGGCCTACGGTGCTGCTGGAAAAGTTGACGATGCGCCCGCCGTCATTCATGCGCGTGGCGGCTTCACGCAGGGCGTTGAAGGTGCCGCGGGTGTGGATGTCGAAGTTCTGGTTGTACAGCTCGTCGCTGTGTTGGGCCAGTGGCAGTGCCTTGAGAATACCGGCGTTGTTGATCAGCACGTCGACCTTGCCGAGTTGGGCTTCGGTCTGGTCGAACAGGCGCTTTACGTCGGCCGCGCTTGAAACGTCGCCCTGTATCGCTATGGCTTGGTGGCCGGCCTGGCGCAGTTCCACCACCAGTTTTGAAGCTTCGGTGGCACTGTTGGCGTAGTTGATGGCGACGGCGTAACCGTCGGCGGCCAGTTGTTTGGCAACCACGGCGCCGATGCCGCGGGAAGCGCCGGTAACGATAGCAACTTGAGGGGTCATGATCAGGTTTCCTTGGGGCGTTGGCTGGGTGTGGAAGCAGGTTCACATGTTTACCCAAGCGGATAAATGCGCCAAAGTTGCCTTGACTGTTCAATAATCGCCAACAATGGAGACGCGCTGTGGACCAAGTCAAAGCGATGAAGGTGTTCGTGCGAATTTACGAACGCTGCAGCTTCACTCTAGCGGCCGATGACCTGAACCTGCCACGCGCCACCCTGACCCACACCCTGAACCAGTTCGAAGCCTGGCTCGGCACGCGCCTGCTGGAGCGCAGCACTCGCCGCGTACGCCCGACCCTCGATGGCGAGGCGTACTACCTGCGTTGCGTGCAACTGCTGGCCGAGTTGGAAGAAGCGGAGCTGGCCTTCCGTTCGGTGGCACCCAAGGGCCGCCTGCGGGTGGATTTGCACGGCACCCTGGCCAAGTACTTCGTGATCCCGGCGCTGCCGCAGTTCATGGCGCGCTACCCGGAAATCGAACTGTCCATCAGCGAGGCAGACCGCTTTGTCGACCTGATCGCCGAAGGCGTGGATTGCGTGCTGCGGGCGGGCACCCTGGAGGACTCGGCGTTGATCGGCCGGCGTGTTGCAACGTTGCGCCAGGTGACCTGTGCGAGCCCGGCGTACCTGCGCAAATACGGCGAGCCGAAAAGCCTCGCCGACCTCAGTGAACACCGTGCAGTGAATTACGTTTCGCGCACCACCGCGAAGCTGTTCCCGTTCGAATTCCTGGTCGACGGCCAACTCCAGGAAGTGACGATCGAGGGTGCACTGTCAGTGTTCGGCGCAGAGATTTATTCCGCCAGCGCGGTTGCTGGACTCGGCATTATCCAGTGCCCGCACTACCGCATGGCCGAGCTGATCAACCAGGGCGCGATGCGGGAAATCCTCACCCATACACCGCCGCCGCCGATGCCGGTTTCGGTGCTTTACCCACAAAACCGACACATGTCGCCGAGGGTGCGGGTGTTCGTCGATTGGCTCGCCGAAATCTTCTCCACCGCCCGCTAACCCGCGTAATTGCTGGGTTTCTTAAATTTAATTTCATCCGGGTAAAGGGTGCTTTGACTCCGAACTGTCACATGGCCATCGCCTAATTGTGTGAAGCGTTTGACGCTTTCATTTCAGAACAGTGACGGAGACCGGTACCAATGAAGACGTTATTAAGCCCCATGGTGGGTGCCGCCATGGCGAGCTTTATGCTGTCCGCCCACGCCGATTTTATCGATGACAGCCACGCCGATGTGACCCTGCTCAACCGCTACCTCAATCAGCAGGGGCGCGATGTGGTGAACAGCAATAACAAGGCTCACAGCATCCGTGATTGGGGCCAGGGTTTTGAGTTCAACTTCAAGTCCGGCTACACCGATGGCCCGGTTGGCTTTGGTCTGGACTTGCAGGCGTTCTACGGTTTGAAACTGGATTCTGGTGGCGATCTGGGTGACAAGGATCACCAGGGCCGCTACCCCGGCAGCATGTTCCCGCTGGATAACGGCAAGTCCGCCGACCAGTTCGGCGTGCTCAGCCCGACTTTCAAGATGCGCTTCGCCCAGGATGAACTGCGCGTGGGCACGCTGTACGGCAACAACCCGGTACTGGCCAACACTGACGGGCGCCTGTACCAGCAGACCAACACCGGCGTGCAGCTGGTTTCCAAGGACTTGACCGATTTTACCTTTACCGCCGGTGACATCCTCAAGACCAAGATCCGCAACGAAACCGGCGACCAGGGCATGATCACCGCCGGCGGCACCAAACAGAGCGATCGCTTCCTCTACGGCGGCGCGGACTACAAAGGCTTGCCGAACACTACGGTTAGCCTGTGGTATTCCAACCTTGAGGATTACTACCAGCAGTTCTTCCTAGGCGCCAAGCGCCACGATGCCTTGCCTGTGGGCGCTATCGACACCGACGTGCGCCTGTACCGCAGCCTCGGTGTGGGTGAAAACGCTGCGGGTGATAAAGACTTCTCCGCCGCCGGCCTCTACGGCGACGGCACCTCCAAGGGTCGCATCAACCAGTCCACCGTCAGCCTGCTGGAAAGCTACAGCCTGGATGGCCATACCGTCGGCCTGGGCATCCAGAAAAACAGCGGCGACAGCGACTTCCCGTACCTGGATTCCGGCCTGAACAGCGGTGCCAGCAACCAGGGCCCGGGCTCGGGCGCCGACACCCCGGCACTCACCAACATGCAACTGAACAAGTTCCAGCACGCCGGCGAGCGCACCTGGCTGGCGCAGTACAAATATGACTTCGGCAAATTGGGCCTTGATGGCCTGACGTTCGCCACTTCCTACGCACACGGCGATGACATCCGCACGAGCCAGGGCACTACCAGCGAATGGGAACGTAACATCACCCTGGCCTACCAGGTGCCAACCGGCACCCTCAAAGGCCTGGGTGTGACCTGGCGAAATGCCCACGCCAGCCCGGACATTACCGGTGCCACCGTGCAAGATGAAAACCGTCTCTATCTGAGCTACGTCGTTCCACTCTGGTAGGAAATTGCTGTACAAAGAGCAAGCACACTTAAGCGATTCAGCTGCTTAAAAGGCTTGGGAATAGCGTTATTCCCAGGCCTTATTTGCTCATAAGACCAGAGAGGATTCGATGACTTACATTGCTGCCGAAAACCGCTATGAATCTATTCCTTATCGCCGCGTTGGTCGCAGTGGACTAGTGCTGCCCGCCCTGTCCCTGGGGCTGTGGCACAACTTTGGCGACAGCACCCCGATCGACACCCAGCGCGCACTGCTGCGCACCGCGTTTGACCTTGGGATCAACCACTTCGACCTGGCCAACAACTACGGCCCACCGTACGGCAGCGCCGAGATCAATTTCGGCCGGTTGCTGCGCGAAGACTTCAAGCAATACCGCGACGAACTGATCATCTCCAGCAAGGCGGGTTGGGACATGTGGCCGGGCCCATATGGCCAGGGCGGTGGTTCGCGCAAGTACGTACTGGCGAGCCTCGACCAGAGCCTGCAACGCCTGGGCGTCGACTACGTGGATATCTTCTATTCCCACCGCTTTGATGCCGACACCCCACTGGAAGAAACCGCCAGCGCACTGGCCACCGCCGTGCAACAGGGCAAGGCGCTGTACATCGGGATTTCGTCCTACTCCGGCGTGAAAACCCGCGAGGTTGCCGCACTGCTTCAAGAGTGGAAAGTCCCACTGCTGATCCACCAACCGGCCTACAACCTGCTCAACCGTTGGGTGGAAAAAGACCTGCTGGACGTCACCGAAGAACTCGGTGCCGGGGTGATTGCGTTCACGCCGCTTGCCCAGGGTTTGCTGACCGACAAATACCTCAACGGCGTACCGGCGGATGCGCGAGTGAACCGTCCGGGCGGTGGTTCGTTGCAAGCCAAGCACTTGTCCGAGGCCAACATCGCCCACGTGCGTGCGCTGAATGAAATTGCCAAGCGCCGTGGCCAGAGCCTGGCGCAAATGGCGTTAGCGTGGACATTGCGCGATCCACGGGTCACCAGTGCCCTGATCGGTGCAAGCCGGCCGGAGCAGATCATCGAAAACGTCGGCGCGTTGCAGAACCTGAACTTCAGTGCGCAGGAGCTGGCAGAGATCGACCGGTTTGCCCAGGAAGGCGGGATTAACTTGTGGGAAAAGCCGTCGACGGCTGAATAAGCGGTAGCGTCCGATTCCCGAATCAACCCCGATTAACTGTGGGAGCCGGGCTTGCCCGCGATGGCGGAGTGTCAGTCGATGGATATGTCGCTGACCCACCGCTATCGCAGGCAAGCCAGCTCCCACATTTGATCTGTGGCGTTCTTTCTAGAACGGCACATCTCCAAGAATCGTTGCCCGGTGCATCACTCGCCGTTGCGGCCGGTAATCATCCACCGCGTAGTGCTGGGTCACGCGGTTATCCCAAAACGCCAGGTCATTTTCCTGCCAGCGCCAGCGAATGGTGAACTCCGGCCGGGTGGCATGGGCAAACAACAGCTTCAGCACCGCTTCGCTTTCCGCCGGCTCCAGTTCGTTGATCTTGCTGGTGAACCCTTCATTGACGAACAGCGACTTGCGCCCGCTCACCGGATGCGTACGAATCACCGGATGCGACAGCGGCGGGTTTTTGCGCCGGGCTTCTTCCCAGCGCGCCAGGTCTTGCGGCGTATTGCCGTAACGCTCCAGAGGGAAGGAGCGGGTGAAGTCATGGGTTGCCGTCAAACCATCCAACAGCTTCTTGAACGGCTTCGACAGCGCCTCATACGCCGCGATCCCGCTGGCCCACAACGTATCGCCACCAAACTCCGGCAGCAGCTTGGCGCTGAGTACCGCACCGAGGGCCGGGGTGGGCAGGAAGGTCACGTCGGTGTGCCAGATGGCGTTGTCGCGCACGTCGGTCACGGCGGTGTCGAGGATCAGCACTTCAGGCTGTTCCGGCACGTTGGGGTAGATCGGGTGAATGTGCAGGTCGCCAAAATTTGCCGCGAACCGCGCCTGTTGCTGTGGGGTGATCGGCTGGTTGCGCAAGAACAGCACCGAGTGCTTGAGCAGCGCCTGTTCGATGGCGTCGCGGTGTTCGGTGTTCAGTGGTTGGGTGATGTCGACGCCACTGATCTGGGCGCCAAGGGCGGTGCTGAGAGGTGTTACGGTCAGGCTGCTCATGGGGTTCTCGTCGAAGATGTGCTTAGTGTGCCTGGCCATGCCAAGGCACCAGTTTACGCTGCAGGGCACGCAAGCCCATTTCCATGGCGAAGGCGATTAGCGCGATCACCAGAATCCCCAGCACCACCACGTCGGTGACCAGGAATTGCGCGGCAGACTGCACCATGAAGCCCAGGCCGCTGGTGGCGGCGATCAATTCTGCCGCTACCAGGGTCGACCACCCCACACCCAGGCCAATCCGCACGCCGGTGAGGATGTCGGGCAGGGCGCTCGGCAGGATCACATGGCGAATCAGTTGTGCCCGGGTTGCACCCAACGACTGCGCCGCGCGCAATTTGGCCGGGTCGACGGTACGCACGCCGGTGGCAGTGGCGATGGCAATCGGCGCAAAAATCGCCAGGTAGATCAGCAGCACCTTGGACAGCTCGCCGATGCCGCACCAGATCACGATCAGCGGCAGGTAGGCCAACGGTGGAATCGGCCGGTAGAACTCGATCAGCGGGTCGAGAATGCCCCGGGCGATGCGATTGGAGCCGATGGCAATCCCCACTGGCACGGCGGTGAGCACGGCAAAACCGAGGCCCAGGCCGATGCGCTTGAGGCTCGCGCCCAAGTGCTGCCACAGGGTGGAGTCCATATAGCCGGTGGTCGCCAGCAGCCAGCCTTTTTGCAACACGGCCGAAGGCGGTGGCAGGAACAGCGGCTCGATCAGCCCGCTGGCGGTCACGGCCCACCAGATAGCGACCAGGGTGAGCAGGGTCAGCGCGCTGATCCAGCGGGTGCTCAGGCTGCGACGCGCCGGCACCGCCGGGGTTTGCGCGGTGTGGGTTGCCGGTAATTCGTAACTGCTCATGCAGACACCTGCCGTTGGGAGAACACCTTGCCCAGCACGTGTTCGCGGGTTTCGATAAAGCGCGGGTCGGATTTGATCGCCCGTGCCGATTCGCCGGCGGCGTAGCGCTGGCCGAAGTCCAGACTCAGGCGCTCGACGATCTGGCCGGGGTTGGGCGCCAACAGAATCAGGTCCGTGGCGAGGAACACCGCTTCTTCGATGTCGTGGGTAATCAGGAACACCGGCTTGGCCGTACGCCGCCAGACTTGCAGCAACAGCTCCTGCATCTGTTCGCGGGTGAAAGCATCAAGGGCGCCGAAGGGTTCGTCCATCAACAATACGCGCGGGTCTGCGGCCAACGCACGGGCCAGGCCCACACGTTGCTTCTGGCCGCCGGAGAGTTGCCAGATGCGACGACTGTCGAAACCGGCGAGGTCCACCAGGGCGAGCATTTCCCTGGCGCGGATTTCGCGCTTGGCCTTGGGCACGCCGGCCAACTCCAGGCCGAAGCCGACGTTAGCCAGCACGTCCTGCCAGGGCAGCAGGGCGTCGTCCTGGAACACCACGCCGCGTTCGGCGCTCGGGCCTTTCACCGGCACACCGTCAAGGGTGATGCGCCCGGCGCTGGGCTCGACAAAGCCGGCAATCAGGTTCAACAGCGAGGTCTTGCCACTGCCGGAAGGGCCGAGGGCCACCAGCAATTGCTGGGGCCCAAGGCTCAGGGAAATATCTGCCAGTACGGGCTCCGGGCTGCCTGGGTACTGTGCGCTGATGCGCTCCAGTTGTAGCAAGGCCATCGCGGTTAACTCCTGGTATCAGTTAGTGATGAACTTCGGGCTGACGTACGGGGCGTAGTCCGGCAGTACGGCGTCGACCTTGCCCTGCTCCTTGAGGAACGCGGCGGTATCGGTGACAGCCTTGGTGGTCGGTGCGCCCAGCAGGGTGACCTGGTCTGCCGCCAGCGGGTAGACGTTGCCTTGCAGCAGCAGCGGGATGTCGCTGGCCTTGGCCCCGGAGAGCTTCACCAGTTTGTCGACGTTACCTTTGTCCGCTAGCCAGGCTTGTGGGTCTTTGCGGTAAGCGGCGTAGGCATCCAGGGTGACTTTGGCAAAAGCCGTGACGATTTCCGGGTGCTTCTCGGCGAAATCCTTACGCACGATCCAGGCGTCGAACGTCGGCGCGCCGAACTTGGCGAGTTCGCCGGAGGTGATCAGTACCTTGCCGTTTTCCTTGGCTACGCCCAACGCTGGGTCCCACACGTAGGTGGCGTCGATATCACCACGCTTCCAGGCGGCGATGATGGCCGGCGGGGCGAGGTTGAGGATGGTCACTTTCGAAGGGTCGATGTTCCAGTGCTTCAACGCGGCCAACAGGCTGTAGTGGCCGGTAGAAACGAATGGCACGGCGACTTTCTTGCCGATCAAATCCTGCGGGCTGTTGATCCCGGAACCGTTGCGCGCCACCAAGGCTTCGGCGCCGCCGATCTGGGTCGCGATCAGGAAGGTTTCTACCGGGACCTTGCGGGTAACCGCAGCGGTCAGCGGGCTGGAACCGAGGTAGCCGATCTGCACGTCGCCGGAAGCAATGGCGGCGATGATGTCGGCACCGTTGTCGAATTTGCGCCAGTCGATCTTGGCATTGGTGGCTTTTTCGTAGGCGCCGTCGGCCTGGGCGACTTTCGCCGGGTCAACGGTGGTCTGGTAAGCGATGGTGACGTCGGCAGCCTGGGCAAACAGGCTGGCACCGGCCAGGGACAACGCCGCCAAGAGGCGAAGGGGGAAGTGCAGTTTCAAGGGGGAAGTCCTCATCAGGCGGCCGGAGGTCGGCTTGTGAGAAGACTAAATGATCTAAGAATCCGAAAATAAATAACATTTTCGAATTAGCTTATGAGAAGAAACGCGAGCACTAGGCTAGAGGGCGCGTAGGTCAAATGTGGGAGCTGGCTTGCCTGCGATAGCATCGACTCGGTACTAATTAAATACTTCGGCGCCTGCATCGCGGGCAAGCCCGGCTCCCACAAAAGCCCGGCCCCCACAGGGTTTTGTGTAAGGCTTTTAGTTGCTGATCGCCAGAATACTTGCCTGGTACGAGCCGACAAACACGTCGAAGTCGCCCACTTCGTTCTGCTCAAGCTCCGCCTGCTGCGCCAGCGAGTTGCGCGCCAGCGTCTCAAAGCGTGCCTGTTCTTCAGCGCTCAACGGCTCGCTGCGGAAGTATTCGGCATGCACCTGGCTCTGATGCAGCGAAAACTGCGCAAAGCTCTCTTTACGCTCGCTCATCGTCGCCAGCACCTGGGCCGACGGGGTCAGGGACGAGTCCTTGACCTTCGCCAGCTGGGCGTCCAGTGCCTGGCTGTGTTCATTAATGCCCTGGCTCTGGTCCAGCAAGGCGGCCAGCGGCGCAATCTGCTCCAGCAACTCGGCGGCCCATTCCTTCATGTCTACCGGCTCGCCACGGCGCTGCAATTGCAGGCCCGGACGGCGGCCTTCCTTGACCACGCTGAGGAAGTTGGCGCTGGCATTGCCGCATTCGTTGTCGGCGAACAGTGGGCTGTCATTCAGCGCGCAGTACAGTAAAAACGCGTCGAGGAAGCGCGACTCTTGCAAGTCGATGCCCATCGGCAGGAACGGGTTGATGTCCAGGCAGCGCACTTCGATGTACTGGATGCCACGGGCCACCAGCGCCTGGATCGGCCGTTCGCCGGTGTAGGTCACGCGCTTGGGGCGGATATTGGAGTAGTACTCGTTTTCGATCTGCAGGATGTTGGTGTTGAGCTGTACCCACTCACCGTCCTTGTGGGTGCCGACTTCGACATACGGCGCGTAGGGCGTTGCTACCGCTTCGCGCAGGCTGTCGGTGTAGCTCGCCAGGTCGTTGTAGCACGGCGTCAGGCCGGCCTGGGCGTTGCTCTGGTAACCCAGGTCGCTCATGCGCAGGCTGGTGGCGTACGGCAGGTAGAGCGTATCGGCATCCAGCACTTCAAGCTGGTGCGAGCGACCGCGCAGGAAACCCGCGTCCAGGGCCGGCGAGGCACCGAACAGGTACATCAGCAGCCAGCTGTAGCGGCGGAAGTTACGGATAAGCGCGATATAGGCCGTGGACTGGTAATCTCGGTCGGTACCCACAAAGCCTTCGGCTTCCTTGAGCAACGGCCAGAGGTCTTCCGGCAGGGAAAAGTTGTAGTGGATCCCGGCGATGCACTGCATGGTCTTGCCGTAACGCAAGGCCAGGCCCTTGCGGTACACGTACTTGAGCTGTCCGATGTTGGAGGTGCCGTAGTAGGCAATCGGAATATCTTCCTCGGCCGGCAACGGGCACGGCATCGACGGACTCCACAGGTACTCGTTGCCGAGCTTGCTGTAGGCAAAGCGGTGGATCTTGTCGAGGCTGCTCAGGGTGTCGGCCGGGTTAGGCAGCGCCGGCGTGATGAACTCAAGCAGCGACTCGGAATAGTCGGTGGTGATTTGTTCGTGGGTCAGTGCCGCGCCCAGGGCCTCGGGATGCGGCGTTTGTGCCAGCCGACCCTCGCCGGTGACGCGCAGGCATTCGCGCTCGATGCCGTGCAGGCATTGCTCAAGCAAAGAGAGGTGTTCGTGCTTGCCGAGCAGGGCCAGGCGGCGGTTGAGAAGTTCGCTCAAGTTGGATTCCTTCACGCGTCAGTCGCCCCAATATGGGGGTGGTCAGGACGGTCTACAAGGGTGAAGTGGAAACTGGCGTTATCGCCTGGTTTTTGAGCCGGATTGACCCACTCTGAAAAGAGCCGCCCTCATCCCTGAATCTGGCTATCGCGCACGAAGAAAAGTTCGGCGCAACTTTCGCAGCGCCGAAATTAACTCAAATCGATGACAGGGAGCTATAGGACAGCGAAGGTGCCTTGTGCTTTTGCGACCAGTTTTTCGTCCTGGTACACGTCAGCCTCGACCACCAACGTACGCCGGCCGGGGTGGATCACCCGTGCGGTGCACAGCACATCGCCATCGGAAACGGCGCGGATGTAGTTGATTTTGCATTCGATGGTCGCGCTCTGCTGGTCGAAACCATGGGAGCTGGAACAGGCCAGCCCCATGGCAATGTCCACCAGGCTGAAGATCGCCCCGCCATGGAGCTTGCCAGCGCGGTTGCGCAGTTGCGGTTCCAGGGTCATGGCCACCTCGGCAACCCCTGTTTCCAGGCGTTGCAGGCGGCAGCCAATGAGGTCGCTGAAAGCGCTGTGGGTCAAGCCGGCTGGCAGTTCCATTAACGTTTCTTCAGTTGTTTGGCGTTGGCGAACAGCGAAGCCATGGCGTTATTGGCCGGGGCTGGCGCAGCGGTTTCCTTGCGGGGTGCAGCACCTTGCGACTGGCGTGGCGCCGAGCCGGGGCGGGCGCCACGGGCACCGTCGATTTTCTCGCCCGGGGTGTCGCTCATGCGCATCGACAGGCCGACGCGTTTGCGCGGGATATCAATTTCCATGACTTTCACCTTGACCACGTCACCGGCTTTCACCGCTTCACGCGGGTCCTTGATGAACTTCTCCGAAAGCGCAGAGATGTGCACCAAACCGTCCTGATGCACGCCGATATCCACAAACGCGCCGAAGTTGGTCACGTTGGTGACCACGCCTTCGAGGATCATCCCCAGTTGCAGGTCCTTGAGGTCTTCGACGCCTTCCTGAAACTCGGCGGTCTTGAACTCGGGGCGCGGGTCGCGGCCAGGTTTTTCCAGCTCTTGCAGGATGTCGGTGATGGTCGGCACGCCGAAGGTTTCGTCGGTGTACTTCTTCGGGTCCAGGCGCTTTAGGAACGCGGCGTCACCGATCAGCGAGCGGATGTCGCGGTCGGTTTCAGCGGCAATGCGTTGCACCAAAGGGTAGGCTTCCGGGTGGACGGCCGAGGAATCCAGCGGGTTGTCACCGTTCATGACGCGCAGGAAGCCGGCGGCTTGTTCGAAGGTTTTTTCGCCAAGACGTGCGACTTTTTTCAGCGCTGCACGGGTTTTGAACGCGCCGTTTTCGTCGCGGTGAGCCACGATGTTCTGCGCCAGGGTAGCGTTGAGGCCGGAGATTCGGGCCAGCAGCGCGACCGAGGCGGTGTTCACGTCAACACCGACCTTGTTCACACAGTCTTCCACCACCGCATCCAGGCCGCGCGCCAGTTTCAGCTGCGACACGTCGTGCTGGTACTGGCCGACACCGATGGATTTCGGATCGATCTTCACCAGTTCGGCCAGTGGGTCCTGCAAGCGGCGAGCGATCGAAACGGCGCCACGGATCGACACGTCGAGGTCCGGGAATTCCTTGGAAGCCAGTTCCGAGGCGGAGTACACCGAAGCACCGGCCTCGGAGACCATCACCTTGGTCATCTGCATGCCTGGGTATTTTTTGATCAGCTCGGCGGCCAGCTTGTCGGTTTCACGGCTGGCGGTGCCGTTGCCGATGGCGATCAGGTCTACCGAGTGCTTGGCGCACAGGGCGGCCAGGATCGCGATGGTCTGGTCCCACTTGTTGTGCGGCACGTGCGGGTAAACCGTGGCGTGGTCGAGCATCTTGCCGGTGGCGTCGACCACGGCAACCTTGCAGCCGGTACGCAGGCCCGGGTCGAGGCCCAAAGTGGCACGCGGGCCGGCGGGTGCAGCCAGCAACAGGTCGTGCAGGTTGTGGGCGAACACGCTGATGGCTTCGGTTTCGGCGCCGTCGCGCAACTCGCCCAGCAGGTCGGTTTCCAGGTGGGTGTAGAGCTTGACCTTCCAGGTCCAGCGCACGACTTCACCGAGCCACTTGTCCGCAGGACGATTCTGATTCTGGATGCCGAATTGTTGACCGATCATGCCTTCGCACGGGTGCATGGTGCCCGGCAGCTCGTCGCCGACTTTCAGCGCGGAGCTCAGGATTCCTTCGTTGCGACCGCGGAAAATCGCGAGGGCGCGGTGGGACGGCATGCTTTTCAGCGGCTCGTCGTGTTCGAAGTAATCGCGGAACTTGGCGCCTTCCTCTTCCTTGCCAGCGATGACGCGGGCACTCAGGGTGGCTTCCTGTTTCAGGTAGCTGCGCAGTTTTTCCAGCAGGTTGGCGTCTTCGGCGAAGCGCTCCATGAGGATGTACTTGGCGCCTTCCAGGGCAGCCTTGACGTCGGCGACGCCTTTTTCGGCATCGACAAAGCGTGCAGCTTCGCTTTCCGGGGCCAGGGCCGGGTCGTTGAACAGGCCGTCGGCCAGCTCGCCGAGGCCGGCTTCCAGGGCGATCTGGCCCTTGGTGCGGCGCTTCTGTTTGTACGGCAGGTACAAGTCTTCAAGGCGGGTCTTGGTGTCGGCGAGCTTGATGTCGCGTTCCAGTTGTGGGGTCAGCTTGCCTTGCTCTTGGATGCTGGCGAGGATGCTGATACGCCGTTCGTCGAGTTCTCGCAGGTAGCGCAGGCGCTCTTCCAGATGCCGCAACTGGATATCATCGAGGCTGCCGGTGACTTCTTTACGGTAACGGGCGATGAAGGGCACTGTGGAGCCTTCATCCAGTAGAGCGACGGCCGCTTCGACCTGTTGTGGGCGTACACCGAGTTCCTCGGCGATGCGGCTGTTGATGCTGTCCATAAAACCACCTGAAATTCTGAAAGCAGGCTTGCAGGCCCGTAAAACAAGGCTTGCAAGGCTGGTTGAGCGGCCCGACTGGCGCCGCTGCCTGGGTCAAGAGGCAGCCTATTGACCCTCGAAATCGAAAAAATCACTACAAGCGGGTGAAAAAAATCCCGTGGCCGTAGACGGTAACGAACTAACGTTGCCCTGCACAAAGGCGCCGCATTATAACCAGCGTTCCGGGCTTGGGGGGATTGCGCCAATGGTTGTAGGGCGCGGGTTCGCTGGCGGTAGAGGAAAAATCTGCTAACAATGCACACGGTGCGTATAACGGCAGCTACGCCATAATGCGCGCCGAGATAAGAGGAGCATCTAATGAGCAGCACTGCACAAACTGCTGAAGGCGAAAAAATTCTCATCGTTGATGATGATCCGGGGCTGAGTAGCCTGCTGGAGCGTTTCTTCAACTCCAAGGGCTACCGTGCCCGCGCGGTGCCAAACACCGAACAGATGGACCGCCTGTTGGGACGTGAAGTCTTCAACCTGGTGGTGCTGGACCTGATGCTGCCTGGCGAAGACGGCCTGACCGCCTGCAAACGCCTGCGCGGCGCCAACAATCAGATCCCGATCATCATGCTGACCGCCAAGGGCGACGAACTGAGCCGCATCAAGGGCCTGGAACTGGGCGCCGACGATTACCTGGCCAAGCCGTTCAACCCGGACGAGCTGATGGCGCGGGTCAAGGCCGTATTGCGTCGCCAGGCTGCCCCGGTACCGGGCGCACCAGGCAGCGAAGACGAAAGCGTGACCTTCGGTGACTACGAGCTGTCGCTGGCCACCCGTGAGCTCAAGCGTGGCGATGAAGTGCACATGCTCACCACCGGCGAATTCGCCGTGCTCAAGGCACTGGTGATGAACGCTCGCCAGCCGCTGACCCGCGACAAGCTGATGAACCTGGCCCGTGGTCGCGAGTGGGACGCCCTGGAGCGTTCCATCGACGTACAAATCTCCCGTCTGCGCCGGATGATCGAGCCTGATCCATCCAAACCGCGTTATATCCAGACGGTGTGGGGTGTGGGTTACGTGTTTGTGCCGGATGGCACTGCTACCAAGTGACCAATGATTTGCAAAAGCGGGCCTGCCGGCGTTGACTCGATAAGCGTCAGCCGGTTGCCCGGCGTTTGCAATTCTGCGAGCCTCGCTCGCTCCTGCAAGGTGTCTAGCTGTCTTTTATGAAAACCCCGTTGTGGTTCCCGCAGAGTTTCTTCTCACGCACCCTTTGGCTGGTGCTCATCGTCGTACTGTTTTCCAAGGCGCTGACACTGGTTTATCTGTTGATGAACGAAGACGTGCTGGTGGACCGGCAGTACAGCCACGGTGTGGCCCTGACCTTGCGCGCCTATTGGGCCGCAGACCCCGAGAACCGCGAGAAGATCGCCAAGGCCGCCACTCTGGTGCGGGTGGCGGGTGCAGGTGTGCCCGAGGGCGAGCAACATTGGCCCTACAGCGAAATCTACCAGCGACAGATGCAGGCCGAACTGGGTGAAGACACCGAGGTGCGGCTGCGTATGCATGTGTCGCCAGCGCTCTGGGTGAGGGCGCCGAGCCTGGGCGAGGACTGGCTGAAAGTGCCACTGTATCCGCATCCATTGCGCGGGCAGAAGATCTGGAACGTGCTGGGCTGGTTCCTGGCGATCGGATTGCTGTCCACCGCGTCTGCCTGGATTTTTGTGCGCCAACTCAACCAGCCACTCAAACGCCTGGTGTTTGCAGCAAGGCAACTGGGCCAGGGCCGCAGTGTGCGCCTGCCCATCAGCGACACGCCGAGCGAAATGACCGAGGTGTACAGCGCGTTCAACCAGATGGCCGAGGATGTCGAACAGGCGGGGCGCGAGCGCGAGCTGATGCTGGCGGGGGTTTCCCATGACCTGCGCACGCCGCTGACGCGCTTGCGGCTTTCACTGGAGCTGATGGGTAACCACACCGACCTGACCGATGACATGGTCCGCGACATCGAAGACATGGACGCGATTCTCGACCAGTTCCTGGCGTTTATCCGCGATGGTCGCGATGAGGTGGTTGAAGAGGTCGACCTGACGGACCTGGTGCGTGAGGTGGTGGCGCCCTACAACCAGAACGGTGAGCAGGTGCGTATGCGCCTGGAGCCGATCCAGCCATTCGCGTTGCGTCGGGTATCGATGAAGCGCTTGCTGAACAACCTGATTGGCAACGCCCTGCATCACGCCGGTTCCGATGTGGAAGTGGCGGCGTATGTCTCCGGGGATACCAGCGCGCCTTACGTGGTGCTGAGTGTCATGGACCGGGGCGCCGGTATCGATCCGGCGGAGCTGGAAGGCATCTTCAACCCGTTCACCCGTGGTGATCGTGCCCGGGGTGGCAAAGGTACAGGCCTGGGGCTGGCGATTGTGCGGCGGATTGCTTCGATGCATGGCGGCAATGTTGAGTTGCGCAACCGGCCGGATGGCGGCCTGGAAGCGCGAGTTCGCTTGCCGTTGGGGCTGATGTTGCCCAGGGACGCGGTCTAACACCCAACACAGATTAAATATGGGAGAGGGCTTGTGTGGGAGCCGGGCTTGCCCGCGATGGCATCGCCGCGGTTCGCCAGAAAAGCCGAGGTGCCTGTATCGCAGGCAAGCCAGCTCCTACAGGGGTGTTTAGCCCTTGCCTTTGGTGCGCGTCATATTCGGCCCACCACTTTTTTCCAGATGCTGAATGATGATCCCCGCCACATCCTTGCCGGTGGTGGTTTCGATGCCTTCCAGGCCCGGTGAAGAGTTCACCTCCATCACCAGCGGCCCGTGGTTGGAACGCAAGATATCCACACCCGCCACGCTCAACCCCATCACCTTGGCAGCCCGCAGCGCAGTCATGCGCTCCTCCGGGGTGATCTTGATCAGGCTGGCGCTGCCACCACGGTGCAGGTTGGAGCGGAATTCCCCCGGCTTGGCCTGGCGCTTCATCGCGGCAATCACCTTGTCGCCCACCACGAAGCAGCGAATATCGGCACCGCCGGCTTCCTTGATGTACTCCTGCACCATGATGTTCTGCTTGAGGCCCATGAACGCCTCGATCACCGACTCGGCCGCCGTGGCCGTTTCACACAACACCACGCCGATGCCCTGGGTGCCTTCCAGCACCTTGATCACCAGCGGGGCGCCGTTGACCATTTCGATCAGGTCGGGGATGTCATCCGGGGAGTGCGCAAAACCGGTAACCGGCAAGCCAATGCCACGGCGCGACAGCAATTGCAGCGAACGCAGCTTGTCCCGGGAACGGGCGATGGCCACTGACTCGTTCAGGGGAGACACCCCCATCATTTCAAACTGGCGCAACACCGCGCAGCCATAAAATGTGACTGAGGCACCGATACGCGGGATCACCGCATCGAAACCTTCCAGCGGTTTGCCCCGGTAGTGGATCTGCGGCTTATGACTGGCAATGTTCATATAGGCACGCAACGTATCGATCACCACCATCTCATGGCCACGTTCGGTGCCGGCCTCGACCAGGCGACGGGTGGAATACAGACGCGGGTTACGCGACAGCACAGCGATCTTCATGCAACACCTGTGGCAGAGGTAGTAGAGACCGGGAACACCGGCTTGTCTTGAACGTATTTGACGCCGGGGCTGACCACCAGTTGGCCATCAATCAGCGCCTTGGAACCCAGCAACAGGCGGTAACGCATGGCTTTGCGGCAGGCGAGAGTGAACTCCACCCGCCATACCCGATCACCCAGCGCCAGGGTAGTACTGATCACGTACCGCACCTGGGCCTGGCCGTTGGAGCTTTTAATGGTTTTCATCGCCACCAGCGGCGCTTCGCAGCGCCGGTGACGCAGTTGCACCACGCTGCCCAGGTGCGCGGTGAAGCGCACCCACTTTGCACCGTCGCGCTCAAACGGCTCGATCTCGGTGGCATGCAGGCTTGAGGTACTGGCGCCGGTGTCGATCTTTGCGCGCAGGCCAGCCACTCCCAAGTCGGGAAGTGCCACCCACTCACGCAGACCCACAACGGTCAAATGGTCAAATGTCTTCAATATGGGTAACCGGCAATCAGAAATGTTTCGTAGTCGGCAATGACAGTAGCGCCCCACTGCTCACGGATTGTGACAGTCCCCGAAAGAATGCCGGGGCTCGGTGCCGAATTCGCGGTATTCACGCAGAATATTCACCAAATGGCGACAGATATCTCTCGGACTTCAGAAATCAGTCGGTTAAAGGGAAACTCATAAAAACTGCCTGGCACCTGGCGTATCTTAGGTGAGCCTCAGGGTTTATGCGTCGACGAGATTTGGCTGTTAGTTTGCGACATTTTTCAGAGCGAGGAATTCAAGTGGCTCAAAAGCAGGAAGAGGAAGACAAAGTCCGTTTGGACAAGTGGTTGTGGGCGGCGCGCTTCTTCAAGACCCGCGCCTTGGCCAAGGCGGCCATCGAGAGTGGCAAGGTGCATTGGCGTGGTGAGCGCTGCAAGCCAGGCAAGGAACCGCGCATTGGCGATGAGTTCCAGATTCGTGCCGGTTTTGATGAGCGAACCGTCGTGGTCCAGGCGCTTTCAATTGTGCGAAAAGGCGCTCCCGAGGCGCAGGCGTTATACACCGAAACCGAAGCCAGCATCGCCAAGCGCGAAAACGCGGCGGCCATGCGCAAGGCCGGCTCCCTGGGCATGACCACCGACGGCAAGCCGAGCAAGAAACAACGGCGCGACCTGTTCAAGTTTCGCGGCAGCGGCAATGATGATTAATCGGAAAACCGCAGGAGCCAGGCCGGCTCCTGCACTTCAACTCAAGCGCTGCGGATAACGCTCAAGCGATTGACCAATGGTACCCGCTGAAACCAACCAAACACCGGCGCGGTAATCTGTACCAACCCTCGCGAAACCTTCGCCGCAAACGGCGTGTAGTAACCCCAGCCCAACGCCAACAGCGCCAGCAAAACCCCGCCGATATAGTCGTCCTGCCCCCAATGCGCGCCGGCCACCAGCCGCGGCATCATGAACAGCAGCGCCAAGCCCCAGATCACTGACACCTGCCCGATCCGCTTGGCAAACACCGTCATGAACATGCCCCAGATCAACAACACCGATGCGTGATCCCCCGGGAAACTCTGGCTGGAGCGGTCTTTCAACTCCCATGTCTTCTCAAGGCCCGGGAAATAGTCACTCATCTGAATCGCCCCGCTGATCACCATCGACGGGCTATGGTGTTGCCAGCCCATCTGCGCCGCCAGCTTGGAAAACAGCATGCGGATAAACAACAACAGCAGCAGAATGCCCAGGAACCCGAAAAACGCCTGGCGCACCTCCATCGCCTTGAACACCCAGTCGCCGCGGATCAACAGCGCCAGCAGAATTACCCCGACCACCGCATCAAACGGTCGCAAACTGGCCACCGCCCACACATGCAACCACGTCGAGCTGCTCGCCAAGGGGTCGTTGAGCAGATGAAACAGCCACTCGTCGAAAACCACGCAGAGCGCCTGGCCCGCCGGCCAGAGCCAAAAACACAGCAGTCCCACAGCGAGTAAATTACACAGGGCCAATCGCCCGAGGTTCCACTTGGCTTGGAACAAACCCGGATTGTTCATAAACTGTTTCCTCTTGGCTTTAAAGCGCTTCGTTTTTTCCGTAGAAGGCCGCACCAAATTGGTGCTAAAGCGTGTAATTCTATAAACCTTGTCATCTTTTTGTCATCAATTCAGATACCCAGACCTATGACTGATCTACCGGATACCGACTTCACCCAACGCTTCATCTTCGACGACAGCGACGCCCGCGGCGAACTGGTCGCCCTGGAGCGCAGCTATGCCGAAGTCCTCGCCAAGCACCCCTATCCGGAGCCGGTTGCGCAATTGCTCGGCGAGCTGATGGCGGCTGCCTCGCTGCTGGTGGGCACCCTGAAATTCGATGGCTTGCTGATCCTGCAGGCTCGTTCCGAAGGCCCGATCCCGCTGCTGATGATCGAATGCTCCAGCGCCCGCGAAATCCGTGGCCTGGCCCGCTACGACGCCGACCGCATCGCCCCCGACGCAACCCTGGCCGACCTGATGCCTGACGGCGTGTTGGCACTGACCGTCGACCCAACTGTCGGCCAGCGTTACCAGGGCATTGTCGACCTCGACGGCGAAACCCTGTCCGACTGCTTCACCAACTATTTCGTGATGTCCCAGCAAGTGGGCACCCGCTTCTGGCTCAATGCCGATGGCAAGCGCGCCCGTGGCCTGCTGCTGCAACAACTGCCGGCCGACCGCATCAAGGATGAAGATGACCGCGCCGAAAGCTGGGCACACATCACCGCTCTGGCTGGCACCTTGAAAGCCGAAGAACTGCTGGGCCTGGACAACGAAACCATCCTGCACCGCCTTTACCACGAAGACGCTGTGCGCCTGTTCGACGTGCAATCCCTGCGCTTCCACTGCAGTTGCTCGCGCGAGCGCTCGGCCACGGCCCTGGTCAGCCTGGGCCTGGAAGATGCCCAGGACCTGGTGGTGGAACACGGTGGCAACATCGAGATCGACTGCCAGTTCTGCAACCAGCGCTACCTGTTCGACGCCGCCGATATTGCTCAGTTATTCGCTGGCGCAGGCGTAGACACCCCATCAGGCACCCGCCACTAAAACGTTTAAGCACAGGTAATTCACCTGACAAACGCCGGATTTCCGCCGTTCTGACCGGAGGGCTCTACTCTTTTTGGGCTTTTCTGGCATAATCCGGCCCACTTTTTTCGCGGTAGTAGTGCGCAACTTTCTACTACAAAACGTTTGGAGCACTCGGCCATAGGCCGACGGGGAACCTCATGACGCAAGCCAACAACGCCGTATACACTGACCTGAGTGTTGACGATCTGGTCAAAGAAGCCCTGCAGCGCGGTGAAGGCGTGCTTGCCGATACTGGCGCGCTGGTCGTAGAAACCGGTCACCGTACCGGCCGTTCGCCAGTCGACCGTTTCATCGTTGAAGAGCCTTCCACCCAGGCTGCCATTGCCTGGGGCCCGATCAACCGCAAGTTCCCGGCCGACAAGTTCGATGCCCTGTGGGCTCGCGTCGAGGCATTCAACAACGCGCAAGAGCATTTCGTTTCCCACGTTCACGTAGGGGCTGCAGAAGACCACTACCTGGCCGTGAAAATGACCACCCAGACTGCCTGGCAGAACCTGTTCGGTCGTTGCCTGTTCATCAACCCGGCCCAGTACAACCCGGCCGGTCGTGAAGAGTGGCAAGTGCTTAACGTGGCCAACTTCGAATGCGTGCCAGAGCGTGACGGCACCAACTCCGACGGTTGCGTGATCCTCAACTTCGCCCAGAAGAAAGTGCTGATTGCTGGCATGCGTTACGCCGGCGAAATGAAAAAAGCCATGTTCTCGGTACAGAACTTCCTGCTGCCGGCTGCCGACGTGCTGCCTATGCACTGCGCCGCCAACATCGGCGAAGCGGGCGACGTGACCCTGTTCTTCGGCCTGTCGGGCACGGGTAAAACCACCCTGTCTGCCGACGAAAGCCGCTACCTGATCGGCGACGACGAACACGGCTGGGGCGAAGGTGTTGTGTTCAACATCGAAGGTGGTTGCTATGCCAAGTGCATCGACCTTTCCGAGAAGAACGAGCCGGTTATCTGGAAAGCCATCAAGCACGGCACCGTGCTCGAAAACGTGGTGATCGACGACGCCAAGCACGCCGACTACACCAACGTCAGCCTGACCCAGAACAGCCGCGCCGCCTACCCGCTGGAGCACGTGGCCAAGCGCTCCGAGCAAAACCTCGGTGGCGAGCCCAACGCTGTGATCTTCCTGACCTGCGACCTGACTGGCGTACTGCCGCCCGTGTCGATCCTCAGCGAAGAACAAGCGGCCTACCACTTCCTGTCCGGCTACACCGCTCTGGTGGGCTCGACCGAAATGGGTTCGGGCGGCGGCATCAAGTCGACCTTCTCCACCTGCTTCGGCGCGCCATTCTTCCCACGCCCGGCTGGTGAATACGCAGAACTGCTGATCAAGCGCGTGCGCGGCTTCGGCTCCAAGGTTTACCTGGTCAACACCGGCTGGACCGGCGGCGGCTACGGCGTTGGCAAGCGCTTCAACATCCCGACCACCCGTGGCGTGATTGCAGCGATCCAGAGCGGTGCGTTGATTGGTGCCGAAACCGAGCACCTGGGCACCATCAACCTGGACGTGCCATTGGCTGTACCGGGCGTCGAGACTGGCCTGTTGAACCCACGTAACACCTGGGCTGACAAGGCTGCCTACGATGAAGCGGCGAAAGCGCTGGCAGGTCTGTTCATCGAAAACTTCAAGAAGTTTGAAGTGAGCGACGCGATCAAGGCTGCGGGCCCGAAGTTGTAAGATTCGGCCGTTGTGAAAAAGCCGCCCCTTGAGGGCGGCTTTTTTGTGGGCGAAGGATCAGTCGACGAGGTGCAGAACCACGGCGCCGACCAACACCAGCACCACACCGATTACTTGCACTGCTGACAGTCGTTCCTTGAAAAACACAAACCCGAGGATCGCCGCAATCCCGCCGGATAAAGTACTGATCACGGTCACCACCGAAACCGAGCCCGCCATTGCACCCCACGAGAAAGCCGAGAACCCACCGAGGTTCATCAGGCTCGCCCCGGTCAGCGTTGCGCAGTTTTTCAGTGGCGGAATCTTCAGGCCCTCTTTGACTTTAAGCACCATCACCACCAGCACACACAGGCCGACTAGATAGCCGAGCCAAAGCATCGTGACCGGTCCAAGCGTCGGCAGCGTGTAACGGCCCTGCACCCAAAAGCTGGTGCCGTAGAGCAACGCGGCGAGCATCGCGTAGGCGATTGAGCGGCTGGAGCTGTTGTGAGGAACGCCATTGTCCTTGTGGATGCTGGACAGGATCACACCCACCACGCACAAGGCGATACAGCCGAGCTGGATCAGGCTGATGTGTTCGCCGCTGGCCCATGACAGCAAAGTAGTCACGACGCCGTAGGACGTCACCAGAGGCGCGACGATGGCCGCCTTGCCCAAGGCGAAGGCCTTGGACAGTGCGAGGGCGCCGGAGACGGTCAGCAGGGCTGCGGCGGCGCCCAGGAGCCAGACACTCAAAGGCGCTGCTAGGGATTTGACGAGGAAGGCTGGGAAGATGATCAGCAGCAAGGTCATGATCAGAAAGCCCAGCGCCTGGCCGAAGTACACCGCGCGTTTCACGCCGACAGCTCGGGCGTTGAGGCCGACGAGGAAGTCCGTGCCGCCCCAGAGCAGGGCGGCCAGCAGGCCCATTAGTACGTCCATGTAAGGTCCTTGTTGTTTTTTGAGGGCAGCGGTGTATCGGCTTATAGGTGTGTCGGCTGTTCGGGCCTCATCGCGAGCAAGCTCGGCTCCCACATTCGATCTTTAGCGTGTTTGAGGGCTGTGTTCGCTCGGGGTTTCCAGGGCTTGCGTGTCCCAGCGTTGGGCCTTGATAGCCAGGTAAAGCATGCCGATGGTCAGCGGGATTTTGTCGCCGCGGCCTTTGGCTCGGTGTTTCAGGAAGACGTCGAAGACGGGAGGTTGGAAGTAACGATAAGCGTCGTAGTCGTTCAGGTCGACGGCGAAGTCTTGTTCCAGCGCTTCCATGAATTGATTGGCTTCGGCGCCGTCACAACCCAGGTCCAGGTTGATGGCCGTTTCAAGGCGCAGCGTCTTATGTTCAGGCAGGCCAATTTCTTCGTGCAGCAGTTGCAAGAGCTGTTGCATGGCAAGGTCTTCAGGAAAGTTGGGGGCCAGGTTCATGGTGGGCACGCGTGAGTGGGCGGGGCGACTGACTTTATCGATCGAACCGTGATCCTTCAAACGAAACAGGTCAAATGTGGGAGCCGGGCTTGCCCGCGATGGCGGCGTGTCAGTGGCAGCAGTGTTGTCTGACACACCGCTATCGCAGGCAAGCCAGCTCCCACATTTTGAGCTGTGTGGCTGCTCAGAGGGTCGGGGGTGTTCGCTCTACGGCGTCGGCGGTGGTGAGTTGCATCATTGCGTATTGGATGTCTTCGGCAGCGGCAGCGGCGTCGATGAGAAGCGGATATGTCTCGGTAAAGTTGGTTGTAAGAGGTTAATACTCAGATACTGGTAGGTGTACTGATACACCGCTCAAAAATTGCCTCCAATCCCCGATAATCACACGCCACCGCATCAATATTCGCCGGTATCCACGCCGCATTCTTCACCAGCCACCAATTCACCGAAAACCCGGCGTTGACGATGATCTGCTCGAACAGAATCCGCTGCGCACGGCCGTTCCCTTCGCGAAACGGGTGGATCACGTTGAGGTCGCCGTAGGCCTCGGCAATGTGCGTCACCAACTCTGCCTGCGTCACCCCGACAAACCAGTTGGCCTGCGCCATGTGCTGGATGATCTTGGCCGCTTCAGGCGGAATACGTTCCGGTGTGCAGAACAGTGTGTCGCCTTTCTGGATGTTGACCGTACGCAGTTCCCCGGCCCATTCGTAGATGTCCCCGAACAGGGTGCGGTGGATGTGTTGCAGGCGTTCAAGGTCGTAGGGCGGGGGATACAGCGGAAGGCTGCCGACGGCAATTTCAGACAGTTCCCGCTCGGCCTGGTGCAGGCGTTCTTCGTCGAACAAATCGAGGCGGTTACGCAGGACGCTGCTACCGGGGTAGCAGTACGGGTCCTGGCCCACGCCGTATTTGTCGAGCATCAGCGTTCAGTGTTGCGGTACTTGGCGAGGACGGCTTCGCGGGTCGGCAGGGGTTTGTCGACGTCGGCGGGCCGGGTGTCAAACCCTTCCAGGCGCAGGCTGGCCAGGTAGTTGGAACGGCGGATCTTGTCGTAGTGATCCTGCTTTTGCTCAAACGTCAGTTCGGCCATGACAGCGTCCTCTCGGTGCGAAGTTTGATTGTAGCGCAATGGGTTTGCAGATGCGTCCTGCGCGAGGTTGGAACGTTTCCTACTGGTGCCTACTCCATTGCCCAGGCTGTGTATCATCCTGTCTCTTTTTTCCTTGCGACCTTTCTCGATTCGCTGAATGCGCTGGTCTATGTTTTGGGCTCGTTCAGCGGTCAATGGAGTGACAGCTTATGCACAACACCCTCCAACAGGTCTTTGGTTATCCACAGTTTCGTTTGGGCCAGGAGGCGGCGGTCAGTGCCGTGCTGGCCGGTCGTTCGGCGGCGGCGATTTTCCCCACCGGCTCCGGCAAGTCCCTTTGTTATCAACTGTCCGCCGTGTTGCTGCCGCACCTGACGCTGGTCGTGTCGCCGTTGCTGGCATTGATGCAGGACCAGTTGGGCTTCTTGCAGCGCCACGGTATCTCGGCGGGCAGCATCGACTCGGCCCAGAGCCGTGACGACGCCAATGACGTCATGGCCCGCGCACGTTCGGGCGAGCTGAAGATCCTGATGGTCTCCGTGGAGCGCTTGAAGAATGAGCGCTTTCGCAATTTCCTGCAAAGCGTGCCGATCTCGCTGCTGGTGGTGGACGAGGCTCACTGTATTTCCGAATGGGGCCATAACTTTCGCCCGGATTACCTGAAGCTGCCCGACTACCAGCGCCAGTTCCGTATCCCCCAGGCGCTGCTGCTGACTGCCACGGCGACGCCCAAGGTGATCGCCGACATGCAGGCCAAGTTCGCCATTGCGCCAAACGATGTGATCACCACGGGTTTCTACCGCGCCAACCTCAACCTGCTGGTGGAGCCTGTCGCCGGCCAGGACAAGCGTCGACGCCTGGTGGCGTGGATGAACGAACGGGCCAATCAGCCGAGCATCGTCTACGTCACCCTGCAGAAAACCGCCGAACACATTGCCGAGCATTTGAATCGCAACGGCATCCAGGCCGAGGCTTATCACGCGGGGTTGGCCCACGATAAGCGCGAGGGCATCCAGAAACGGTTTATGGGCGGCCAGTCCAATTGCATCGTTGCCACCATTGCCTTTGGCATGGGCATCGACAAGAGCGATATCCGCAATGTGGTGCATTTTGACCTGCCCAAATCCATCGAGAACTACAGCCAGGAAATCGGCCGTGCCGGGCGCGATGGGCAGCCGTCTGACTGCCTGGTTTTGGCTAACCGCGACAGCCTGAATGTGCTCGAAAACTTTGTGTACGGCGACACACCGGAGCAAGAAGGTATTCGCCGCGTCCTGGCGGAAATACAGGCGGTGCGTAGTGATGGGCAATGGGAGTTTTTGCTTCGCTCACTTTCGGACCACAGCAACATACGTGAGCTGCCGCTGAAGACCCTGTTGGTGCAACTTGAGCTCAAGGGCGTGATTGCGCCGCGCTATGCGTATTACGCCGAGTACCGCTTCAAGTACCTGATTGAACCAGAGGCATTGCTGGCGCGGTTTTCCGGCGAGCGACAGCAGTTTGTCGCGGCGATTATCCAGGTCTGCAAACGCTCAAGAACCTGGGCGACGGTGGATTTCGACGGGCTGTATCAACAACATCAAGCCGAGCGCAGCCGGGTGGTGAAGGCCCTGGATTACTTCCAGGAACAGGGCCTGATCGAGATGGAAAGCAAGCAGATGACCGAAGTTTACGGCCTGCTGGATACCGACTTTGACCCACAGGTGTTGAGCACCGAGTTATACACAGGCTTCAAGCAACACGAGGTGACGGAAGTGGCGCGGATTCACGCCATGCTGGATTTGTTCGCCACCGAGGAGTGCCTGGGTTACCGCCTGGCGCACTATTTCGGTGATGAAAACGCACCCCGGCAATGCGGGCATTGTTCGGTGTGCCACGGTAACGTGGCCCACTTGCCGGCGCCGCCAGGCTTGCCGCCGCTTGTGGATAAAAACTTCCAGGCGCTGTGCGGCGAATTTATCCACAGGCACCATGACTACAGCGGCAGTCTGCCCAGTGCTGAACAGTTGACGCGGTTTTTATGTGGCATCAGCGTACCGTTGTTTACGAAGCTCAAGGCACGAGGTATTCCAGGTTTTGCTGTGTTGGAGGAATATGCCTACGCCGAGGTGCGTGATTGGGCGGGGGCGGGTTTGGCGGCACTCTAGTTTCCGGGCTGGAAGGTCGTGCTTTCCCTTCCAATGGCAGACGCCGCCGACAGCTATACCTTGCCTGCAGGTGAGAAGGTTTGATGCACCACTTCTTCTGCAAAGGAATTGCCCATGGCTTTTAGTTTTTCTCGTGCCGTTGTCTGCGGAGTCTGGCTGTGCGTCGGTTTGCTGATGGCTCAAAGTGCGGTGGCGTCTGTCACGCCGTTGAGCGTCAATGACTGTCGGCGGATGCAGCTTCGCAACACCATCACCGCATCCAATCCGCTGCCCTGCGCGCGCCTGGCGCGCGTCACGTTCAGCTACGTGGACTTTGACGGGGTGCTGCATAACAACGGGCAGCTCGTGGTGCTGGATGCGATCGCGCCCCACGTGGAAGAGATCTTCAAGCAGTTGCTGCAACGCCGGTTCCCGGTGCAACAGGCGGTCCCGCTGGAAACCTACCGGGGCAATGACAAGGTCTCGATGGCGCGAAACAATACCAGTGGTTTTAACGGGCGGCAGGTCAGTGGTGCCTCGGGGTGGTCGCTACATGCCTACGGCGCCGCGATTGATCTCAACCCGCTGCAAAACCCGTTCGTGCTGTTCGGGCGTAACCTGCGGGGTGAGTTCACCGGCCAGGCCACCGTTGAGCCCAAGGCGAGTACGGGGGCTGCCGTTAACCGCATGGATGCTCGCCCCTGCAAGCCGATGCGTCCTGGCCGGGCAGAAGAGGTGATTGATCTGTTTGCCGAACACGGGTTTCTGACCTGGGGTGGTTATTGGGATTTCCCACTGGATTACCAACATTTCCAGATCGGCCGGCGTTCGTTCGTGGAGTATCTGGCGCGTTTGACTACGCAGCAGGCCAGCGCTGCAATCGAGGTGTATATCACTGCCTATCGCCAGTGCCTGGAGCAATCCGTCGAGACAGACCACGCCCTCAAGCGTATGGCCTGCGTCCAGGAAACGGTTGAGCAAAGTCCAACCTGAGCTTGCGGGTGAGGCCTGAACCCCGTATCAAGGAGCCTCCTCTTGCCCGGGCCATACCAATGACCAACGCTATGCCACAGCGCGCCGATTACCTTCACTTCCAGCCGATCATCACGCGCTGGCACGACAATGATGTGTATGGGCATGTGAACAACGTCACCTACTACAGCTTCTTCGACACAGCGGTGAACACCTACCTGATCGAGCAGGGCGGGTTGGATATTCATGACGGTGAGGTGGTTGGGTTTGTGGTGAGTTCGGCGTGCGACTACTTCGCCTCGATCGCCTTTCCGGACCGTATCGAGATCGGCCTGCACGTGGGCAAGTTGGGCAACAGTTCGGTGCAGTACGAGTTGGCGGTGTTCAAGGCGGGCGAAGAGGAGGCCTGTGCTGCGGGGAGGTTCGTGCATGTGTTCGTAGATCGGGCATCGAACCAGCCGGTAGCGATTCCGCAGGCGCTGCGCGAGGCGTTGCAGCGCTTGGTGATCTGATTTCTATCTGAGAAACAATGAACATCAAATGTGGAAGCTGGCTTGCCTGCGATAGCGGTGGTGACTGATACACCGCTATCGCAGGCAAGCCAGCTCCCACAGTATTTTGCTGCGTTTTCTCGACGGTATTTCAAGTCTTACCGATGGTGGCGGTAGTGATGCTTATTGCGATGCCCATAAGCATGGCCGCGACCGCGATGGTCATCGCGGTCATACCGGCGGTTATCACGCCCACGGTAACGACGATCATCGTCATCGCTCTTGTTGCCCATGTAGTTGCCCAGCGCGCCACCGGCGCCACCGCCGGCTGCAGCGCCGATCAGGCTGCCGGTGCTGCCGCCAACGCTGCGGCCCACCACGTTGCCACCGGCTGCGCCCAATGCGCCACCAATGGCTGCTTCGCCACGGCTGCGCTTGTCTGCGCCGACCGCACTGCCGCCCGCGCCGCCAAGTGCTGCACCAATGGCCGAGCCGGTGTTACCGCCCAACTGCTGACCTACGACTGAACCCAGAACCCCGCCCAATGCGCCGCCCACACCGGCTTCGGTGGTGCCACCGGCCATGGCTGCGCCACTGACCAGGCCAAGGGACAACAAGAGAATCGAGGAGAACTTCATAGAGGAACCTCAAGAGGATGACGGCGCGATCCTGAGGTTGTATCGAGACGGAAACAATCGAAAACCGACCAGTGGTACAGGTTGTATACAATTCTCTAAGTTGCTGTTTTGTATGGGGAACTTAAGTGATTTTTGCGAGTCTTTAGTTACTTCGCAACGGCCGCTTTTATGCAAAAGCGGCCTTTTTTTGTGCCTGTAGAAAAGCTCGGGATGCTTCCTGTGGCGAGGTGTCGCTTAGGCCGACTTCGCCATGATCAACCCGGTCGCACTCGCCGCTTCCAAGCGAATCGCCACGAACTTCGAGGTTGGCGTATGGCTGCCATCGCCGGTGCTCTCCAGCGGCACCAACGGGTTCACTTCCGGGTAATACGCTGCAGCCTGCCCCGCCGGAATATCAAACGCCAGCAAGGTGAAGCCCTTCACTCGTCGCTCACGCCCGTCATCCCAGATCGACACGATGTCGGCCTTCTGCCCCGGCTTGAAGCCCAGGCGGATGATGTCGGCTTCGTTGACGAACAACACATCGCGCTGGCCCTTGACCCCGCGATAGCGGTCATCCAGGCCATAAATCGTGGTGTTGTACTGATCGTGGGAGCGCATTGACTGCATGATCAGGTCCGGCAATTGCCCGGTGTTGCGGGTGCGTTCGTGCACCAGGTCCTTGGGCAGGATGTTCGCGCGGAAGTTGGCGCGGCCCGATGGGGTGTTCCAGCGGCGTGCGCCGGCCGAGTTGCCCAGGTAGAAACCACCCGGGTTTTTCAGGCGTTCGTTGAAGCCCTTGAAGCCCGGAATGGTGTCGGCGATCAGGTCGCGAATGCGGTCGTAATCGGCCACCAGCCAGTTCCAGTCCACCGGCTTGCTGCCCAATGTCGCAGCAGCAATACCTGCCAGGATCGCCGGCTCCGATTTCATCTGTTTCGACAGCGGCTGCAACTGGCCATTGGAGGCGTGGACCATGCTGAAGGAGTCTTCCACGGTCACTGCTTGCGGGCCTTCGGCCTGGATGTCGATGTCGGTGCGGCCCAGGCATGGCAGGATCAGTGCGTCCTTGCCGTGCATCAGGTGGCTGCGGTTGAGCTTGGTGCTGATCTGCACGGTCAGGTCGCAATTGCGCAGCGCTTCAAAGGTGCGCGGGCTGTCCGGCGTGGCTTGGGCGAAGTTGCCGCCCAGGCCGATAAATACCTTGGAGCGGCCTTCGAGCATGGCGTGAATCGCTTCCACCACGTTGTGGCCGTTGTCGCGCGGTACCTGGAACTGGAAGCGCCGCTCCAGGGAATCGAGGAACGCCACTGGTGGCCGTTCGTTGATGCCCATGGTGCGGTCGCCCTGCACGTTACTGTGGCCACGCACCGGGCACAGGCCCGCACCCGGGCGGCCAATGTTGCCGCGCAGCAGCATCAGGTTGGCGATTTCCTGGATGGTCGGCACCGAGTGGCGGTGTTGGGTGATACCCATCGCCCAGCACATGATCACGTTCTTGCCTTTGGCGTACATGCGCGCCGCTTGCTCGATCTCTACCAGGGTCAGGCCGGACTGCTCGACGATTTCATCCCATGAGGTGTCGTCGATCTTGCCCAGGTAATCCAGCACGTTGGCGGTGTGTTCGTTGAGGAAGTCGTGGTCGAACACGGCCTCTTTGCCTTCGGCCTGGGCCTGGCGTTCCCACAGCAGCAGGAACTTGGCCATGCCGCGCAGGATGGCCATGTCGCCACCCAGCGCCGGGCGGAAGTAGGCGGTGTTGGTCGGCTTGTCGCCGTTGGTGAGCATTTCCAGCGGGTGTTGCGGGTGCTGGAAGCGTTCCAGGCCGCGCTCTTTGAGCGGGTTGATGCACACCACCTGAGCGCCGCGTTTTACCGCTTCGCGCAGTGGCTCCAGCATCCGTGGGTGGTTGGTGCCGGGGTTCTGGCCCCAGACGAAAATGGCGTCTGCATGTTCGAAGTCATCGAAGGTCACGGTGCCTTTGCCCACGCCCACGCTTTGCGCCAGGGCCACGCCGCTGGCTTCGTGGCACATGTTCGAGCAGTCCGGGAAGTTGTTGGTGCCGTAGGAGCGCACGAACAGTTGATACAGGTAAGCCGCTTCGTTGCTGGCCCGGCCCGAGGTATAGAACTCGGCCATGTCCGGGTTTGGCAGCGCATTGAGGTGCTTGCCGATCAGGTCGAAAGCCGACTCCCAGCTGATGGGCTTGTAGCGGTCGGTTTCTGCGTCGTAGCTCATTGGCTCGGTCAGGCGGCCCTGATATTCCAGCCAATAGTCACTCTGCTCAATCAGCGCGCTGACGCTGTGCTTGGCAAAGAACGCCGCGTCAACGCGGCGCTTGGTGGCTTCCCAGTTGACCGCCTTGGCGCCGTTCTCGCAGAACTTGACCATGCCGCTTTCCGGCGAGTCGCCCCAAGCGCAGCCCGGGCAGTCGAAGCCGCCGTTCTGGTTGGTCTTGAGCATCATGCGGATGTTTTTCAGCGCGTTGTCGCTGGTCAGCCAGGCCTGCGCCACGCTGATCAGTGCACCCCAACCACCGGCCGGGCCTTTGTAGGGCTTGTAGCGCGGGGTGGGTTTGTCGTCGGCTTGATGATGAGTGCTCACGCTTGATTCTCCATCGCAGGGCTATAGACCCGCGGCGCACTTTTCTGCGGCAGGTGGATGAGATTGAGGTTGTGCCGGCGGGCCCATTGCAGGGCCAGGCCGGTGGGCGACGACAGGCTGACCAGAGTCTGGATGCCTGCGCGCAATACTTTCTGGATCAGTTCGAGGCTGCAGCGGCTGGTGACAATTGCCAGGCCGCCGTCGGTCGGAATCTTTTGGCGGATCAGCGCGCCGATCAGCTTGTCGAGGGCGTTATGCCGGCCGATGTCTTCACGGCCCAGCAGCAATTCGCCCTGGTTGTTCATGAACACCGCCGCATGCACCGCGCCGCTGTATTGGCCCAGCGGTTGGAACGCGCTGATGCGCTGGCGCAGGCCGTCCAGCCATTGCGCGGGCGGCAAAGGCGCCCCGGGCAACACCTTGAGGTTTGGCAACGCTTGTTCCACGGCTTCTACACCGCACAGCCCACAGCCGCTGGTGCCGGCGAGTTGCCGGCGCTGCTGCTTCATATTCCAGAACGCGCGACTGGAAATCTGTACCTGGGCGTATTGCGTCGAGCCCGAACCGCTGATTTTCAGGTCATAAATGTCGCTAACGTCTTCGATAATGCCACTACCGATGCTGAAGCCGACGATAAAGTCTTCAAGGTCGGTGGGCGTCACCAGCATCACCGCCTGGCTGATGTCGTTATAGGCAATCGCCAACGCGACTTCCTCGGCGAGCGCGGTGCTGGCCGATTCCGTGTGTTCAAGATTACAAAACTGGTAGCTCTGGCTGGCGGCGGGCGCGGGCGTTTCGAGGGCGGGCGCCGCGCAGACTGGGCGCTGGGCGTTCATTGGGCATTACCACCGGGAGTATTCAGCTGTAAGACTAGGCGCGACAAAGGGTTGCGTCTAATCGTCAGTACTGATCTACCGATAGATGACGTCGATCAAGGCTCCAGCAGCGATTTCTGATACAGCGCAAAACAGGCTTCTGCCAGCGCTGAACGCGGTGCGCTGCGACGCATGATCAGCCCCAGGCGGGCCAGAGTGTGTGCGTCTTCAATGGGTTGCAGGCGCAGATGCTCGGTGAGGGCATCGAGACCGCCGTCCAGTGGCATTACCGCGCAACACAGGCCGCCGTGCACGGCTTGTAACAATTGATGGACGGCGTCGGTCTGCAACAGCGGCTGTGGGTTCAGGCCGCGGCTGTGGAAATTGTGGTCGATGGACTGGCGAAAGTGCATGCCGCTGGTGAGCATGCCCAGAGGCAGTTCGATCAGCGCTTCCCAGCTCAGGGGTTTGTCGCCGAAGCTGAAGAACCGTTGGTCGTACAGCAGGCCCATGCGGGTTTCGCCCAGGGCCAGGGAGTCGAAGCGCTCGGCGTCCAGGCGCTCGAGGTACGACACGCCGAGGTCCAGGCGGTTGCTGGCGAGCTGCTCGAGGATTTGCTCGGAGCTTAATGCGGACAGCTCAAAGCGCAGGCTCGGGTGTTCTTTATGCAGCTTCTGCATCAACGCCAGCGGATCGAAACTCGACAACGGCACTACGCCCAGGCGCAACGTACCCACCAGGTTGCCGCGACAGGCAGCCGCCTCTGCCTGCAAACCGTCATACGCCGCCAGCACCGTGCGCGCCCAGGCCAGTACGCGCTCGCCCGGAGCGGTAAAACCTTCGAAACGCTGGCCACGATTGACCAGCGGCAATTGCAGCTCTTCTTCCAGGCTGCGCAGGCGCATCGACAGGGTCGGCTGGGTGATGTGGCAGCGCGCGGCCGCCTGGCCGAAGTGACGGGTTTCGTCGAGGGCGATGAGGAATTTCAGCTGTTTGATGTCCATCTTCGCTCCGGGCTTATTCCAATGCGGGGTGATTCTAGCGCGTTTGGGTCTTTGGGCAGCCTGGAACCCAATTCTGTAGGACTGGTCTAGTCTTTGGCATCTGGAATTCATATCCCAAGGAGAGCGCACCATGAGTATTTTTAGCTTTGTTAAGGAAGCAGGCGAGAAGTTGATTGATCTGTTGACGCCGGGTAATGCCAACGCCAGTGATGAGCTGAAGAAGCACATACAGGAAGTCGGGTTGGGCAATCCCAATATTACCGCGACGGTTGATGGCGATAAGGTCACCGTCAAAGGTGAAGTGGGCAGCCAGGAAGAGAAAGAAAAGATCATTCTGGCCGCTGGCAATATTGCCGGTGTTGGCAGCGTTGATGACCAAATCACTGTGGCTGCCGGCGCACCTGTTGTCGCTGCCGCCCGCTTTGTTGTAGTGAAAAAAGGCGACACCTTGAGCGCGATTTCACTGGCGGTGTATGGCAACGCCAACCAGTACAACAAAATCTTCGAGGCCAACAAGCCGCTGCTTAAAGATGTGAACAAAATCTACCCAGGGCAGACACTGCGTATTCCTGAGTAAGGCTTCATATTGAGTGATGGCAATCGCGGGCAAGCCCGCTCCCACATTTGGAATGCATTCTCGTGTGGGAGCGGGCTTGCCCGCGATGCGATCTAAAGCCCGACAATCAACTCCCGATAATCCCCAACCGCCGCAAACTCCGCCGTGTCCTTTGGCCCCTTGCGGCTGTCTGGTTCTTTCACCGCCAGCAAATGCCCCACGCCAAAATCCCGGGCACTGCGCAGGATCGGCAAGGTGTCATCGATAAACAGGCTGCGGGCCGGGTCGAAGGCAATGTCGGCGTGCAGGGCGTCCCAGAACTGCGGGTTTTCCTTGGCGAACCCATAGTCATGGGAACTGATCAGTCGCTCGAAATAAGGCGCCAGTTCGATGCGTTCCAGCTTCAACGACAGCGAATCCCGATGGGCGTTGGTGATCAGGATCACCCGCTTGCCCGCCTGTTTGATCGCCGCCAGGAAGGTGTCGGCATCCGGGCGCAAGGCGATCAGGTGCGCGGTTTCCAGCTTGAGTTCACGCACCGGGATCTTCAGTTCGGCACTCCAGAAATCCAGGCAATACCATTGCAACTGGCCAGCGTTGCGCTCAAACAGCGGCTGCAGTTCCATCTCGGCCATGGCCCGGCTCACGCCATGCAGCTCGGCATAGCGCTGGGGCAGGTGCTCCATCCAGAAGTGGTTGTCGAAGTGCAGGTCGAGCAAGGTGCCGTCCATGTCCAGCAGGACGGTGTCGATGGCGTGCCAGGGCAATGGAGGCATAAAGAACACTCATGTAAGAAAAGATATCCGACACAGACAATCGGAAAAGCCACGGTATAGTAACCCGATCACGCCAAGGAGCCGCTCATGCGCCAGAAACCCACCGTCCTCGCCCGCGAAATAGTCGCCAGTAGCCGTTTGTTCCGCGTGGAGGAAGTGCAATTGCGCTTTTCCAATGGCGTGGAGCGGACCTACGAGCGCCTGGTGGGCCGAGGCGCCGGTTATGGCGCGGTGATGATCGTGGCGATGATCGACGCGGACCATGCGCTGCTGATAGAAGAATATTGCGGCGGCACCGATGAGTACGAACTGTCATTGCCCAAGGGCTTGATCGAGCCGGGCGAAGACGTGTTGGCGGCGGCAGACCGGGAGCTCAAGGAAGAAGCCGGCTACGGCGCCCGACAGTTGGAACATATCACCGAGCTTTCACTGTCCCCCGGCTACATGAGCCAGAAAATCCAGGTAGTGCTGGCCACCGAATTGTATGAAGAACGCCTGGAAGGCGATGAGCCGGAGCCGATGCGCGTCGACCGGGTCAACCTGCGGGAGCTCTCGCAATTGGCGCAAAACGAGCAGTTCAGCGAGGGCCGCGCCTTGGCGGCGCTGTACCTGGTACGTGACTTATTGACTCAACGTGGAGCGTTCCAGCCATGAGTGAACTGTTCCTGGGTCACCCGTTCATTGCCCCTGTGATCGAATTGGCCCGCCAGGCCGGTGAGGTTATCCTGCCGTATTGGCGCGCCGATGTGGCCGTCACTACCAAGACCGATGATTCGCCGGTCACGGCTGCCGACCTCGCCGCACACCACCTGATCCTCGCCGGGCTTACCGCGCTGGACCCAAGTATCCCGGTGCTGTCTGAAGAAGACGCCGATATCGACCAAAGCGTGCGCGCCGGTTGGCAGCGCTGGTGGCTGGTGGACCCGCTGGATGGCACCAAGGAGTTCATCTCTGGCAGCGAGGAGTTCACCGTCAATATTGCCTTGATCGAAAAAGGCCGCGTGGTGTTCGGTGTGGTGTCGATGCCTACCAGCGGTCGGTGCTACTTCGGCGGTGCCGGGCTGGGTGCCTGGCGTTCCGATGTAGGTGCTGCGCCCAAGCAAATCCAAGTGCGCCAGACCCCGGCGAGCGGTGAAGCGTTTACCGTGGTTGCCAGTCGTCGCCATACCAGCCCTGAGCAAGACCGCTTGCTCGCGGGCTTGAGTGCCGGATTGGGCGAGTTGAAGCTGGCCAATATCGGCAGCTCGTTGAAGTTCTGCCTGTTGGCTGAAGGCAGCGCCGATTGCTACCCGCGCCTGGCGCCGACCTCGCAGTGGGACACCGCTGCGGCACAGGGTGTGCTGGAAGGGGCGGGCGGTGAAGTGCTGGAGCTGGATGGGCAGCCGTTCAGCTACCCGGCGCGGGCGTCGTTGTTGAACCCGTTCTTTCTGGCATTGCCGGCTAAAGCGGAGTGGCGCGAGCGTCTGCTGACCCTGGCTCGTTCCTGATGCCAGGCGCCCCGTAGCAGCTGTCGAGCGCAGCGAGGCTGCGGTGGCAGCCCCGCTGTAATCACGGCTGGCGCAGGACCGAGTTGCGCCCGACGCAGCCTCGCTGGCGCTCGACAGCTGCTACGGGGCGGGGGTTATACGGGGCGGGGGTTATGATTGTTAGCGGTGCAGGACGTACTGGCCAGTAAAGGCTACCGCCCGCTCTTCACTGCCTTCGTTGACAATCCACGTCTCCAGCGCCAACCGCGCCCGGCCATACCGTTTATAGGTCGCCAGGAATCGCTTCCACACCTTGTCATCAGGTGCCCGGCAAATCGCAGTCGCATCGGTGGTTACCGGTAGCGGATAACTGATCTGCCCTTCCTGAATCACGATGTGCCCGTCTTCAATCCCTTCTTCCCGTAACTGCAAATGCAGCCAGCCCCAACCCGCCAGCACCGCGCCGCAGTACAGGCTGCCGCCAAACATGGTGCTCTTGTGGTTGATGTTGGCGTCGAGCGGCAAACGCAGTTGCAGTTGCCGGCCCTGCCAGTCGAGCACCTTGAGGCCCATTTCCCGGGTCAGGGGAATGTCGTGGTGAAGGATCGATTCCAGGTAACGGCTATCGCGACTCATGGTGGCCTCGTGGCAGATGGGAGAGGGTCATTCGTCGTCAGCGTGGCTGTTGGCGCTGTCGGCGAAGTTCAGACCGTGCTTGCGCAGTTTGTCGTGCAGGGTTTTACGCGGCACGCCCAGAGCCTCGGCGAGGCTGCGCATGGAGTTGTGGGTGCGCGCCAGTTCGGCAGCAATCAGGCTTTTTTCAAATTGCTCGACCTGCTCGCTCAAACCGCCGGGCGTGCTGGTTAACACGCCGGCCGTCGGGCTGTCCGGGGTGCTGTCCAGCGCCAGTTCCAGGCCCAGGGCGAAACGTTCGGCGGCGTTTTGCAGTTCGCGCACATTGCCCGGCCAGCTATGACGCAACAGCAGCGCACGTTGGCCCGGTTGCAGCTCTTTCATCGGTAGCCCGTGGCGGGTGCTGGCTTCGTCGGCAAAGTGCTGGAACAGCATCAGCGCATCTTCGCCCCGTTCGCGCAGCGGCGGAATACGCAGCGGCGCGACATTGAGGCGGTAATACAAGTCGGCCCGGAAGCGCCCCTGGTCGGCAGACTGGCGCAGGTCTTCCTTGGTGGCGGCGATGATGCGGATATCCAGCGGGATCAGTTGATTGCCCCCGAGGCGCTCCACCACGCGCTCCTGCAACAGCCGCAGCAGCTTGACCTGCACGTCCAGGCTCATGCTTTCGATTTCGTCGAGAAACAGCGTGCCGCCGTTGGCAAATTCGAACTTGCCGATGCGCCGCTTCTGGGCGCCGGTAAAGGCTCCCGGCTCATGCCCGAACAACTCGCTTTCTACCACCGACTCGGCCAGGGCGCCCGCGTTGATCGCCACAAACGGGCCGGTGCGGCGGTTTGACAGGTCGTGCAGCGCCCGTGCCACCACTTCCTTGCCGGCGCCGGTTTCGCCAAGTATCAGCACGTCTGCCTTGGTCGCCGCCAGTGCACCAATCTGCTCGCGCAGGCGCAACATCTGCGGTGAGTGCCCCACCAGCCGGGTGCTCAGTTGTTGGCGGTCGCTCAAGGCCAGGCGCAGGCTGCGGTTGTCCAGCACCAGGCGGCGCAGGGCCAGGGCGCGGCGTACGCTGTCGAGCAGGGCGTCGCTGGCGAAGGGTTTTTCGAGGAAGTCATAAGCACCGGCACGCATCGCCTGCACCGCCAGCGGCACATCGCCGTGGCCGGTGATCAGCAGCACCGGCAACTCCGGGTCCTGGGCATGGAGTTCCTTCAACAGTTCCAGGCCGTCCATGCCGGGCATGCGGATGTCGCTCACCACCACGCCCGGCCAATCCCGGGACAAGCGTGAGGTCAGGCCCTGGGCTTCGCCGAGGGTGAGGACTTTCAGCCCGGCCAGGTCCAGGGTCTGGCACAGGGCCTGACGCAGGTGTGGATCATCGTCGATCAACACCACCTGAATCTGGTTATCGATACTCATACACTGCGGTCCTCGGACGGTTGCAGACTGACGCCCGGTGCTCCGGCGCGCAGTTTCAAGGTTAACAGCGCGCCACCTTCCTTGTGGTTGGCAAACAACAGTTCACCGCCAAAGGCGCGCATCAGGGTGTCGCAGATCGCCAGGCCCAACCCCAGGCCCTGGGTGCGGGTCTTGGTGGTGTAGAAAGGCTCGCTGGCGCGGCCCAAGGCTTCCATGCAGAAACCCGGGCCGTTGTCGCGAATGTACAGGTTGACGCCCTGTTCGGTGGTTTGGGCACTCAACCACAGTTTGCGTGGCGGGCCTTTTTCGGTCAGGGCGTCCAGGGCGTTGGCCAGCAGGTTGCCCAGCACCTGGCGCAGGCGCGTTTCGCCGGCGGCGACCCACAAGGTGGCCTCGGGCAAATCGCGGATCAGCTCCACTTCCATCGCCCGCCTGCGCTTGGCCAGCAGCGCCAGCGCATCGTCCAGCGCCGGTTGCAGGGCCACGCTTTCCGGCGCGTGGCGGTCGCGCCGCGCGAAGGCGCGCAAGTGGGCGATGATCGAGGCCATGCGCCCGGTCAATTCACTGATCAGCTTGAGGTTGCCACGGGCGTCGTCGGTGCGCTCATGGTCGAGCAAAATCTCGGCGTTTTCCGCATAGCTGCGAATCGCCGCCAGTGGCTGGTTGAGTTCATGGCTGATACTCGCCGACATGGTGCCCAGCGCCGACAATTTGCCCGCCTGCACCAGGTCATCCTGTGCGCGCACCAATTCCTGTTGGGCCTGTTCACGCTCCAGCACTTCCTGTTTCAGGCGCCGGTTGAGGCCTTCCAGGTCGCTGGTCCGTTCGATCACACGCATTTCCAGCTCGCGGCGGGCCTTGGCTTCGAAGGCGATGCGCTCCAGGTAGTGGCGGCGGCGCTGCATCATCAGGCCGAGCAACAGCATCAGCACCAGCAAGGTGGCGCCCCCCACGGCAACCACGGTGCGCACCGGGCGATTGATTAACGTGCGCGGGGCGAGGATCTCGACCTTCCAGCCGGTCTCTGCGATGTCGCTGGCCTGGCGCACCCAGGCCGTGGAGCTGAGGTTCAGCGGCTGCGGGTCGCGGGTCGGATAAGGCTGGATGGCGATGATGGCCTGGCGTTCTTCGTCCGTCAGCGGCCGGGTGGCACGAAAGCGCCATTGTGGCCGCGAGGTGAGGATTACCACGCCGTTGTGGTCGGTCACCAGCAGTTGTTCGGGCGTGTTGCCCCACAGGCTTTCGGTGTGGTCCAGGTCGACCTTCACCACCAGCACGCCGATGATCTTGTCGCCATCGCGCACCGCGGCGGCGAAGAAGTAGCCGCGCTTGGCCGAGGTGGTGCCCAGGCCGAAGAAGCGCCCGAGGCGCCCGGCCATGGCTTCGCTGAAATACGGGCGAAAGGAAAAATTACGCCCGACAAAGCTGTCCTGCTTGTCCCAGTTGGACGCGGCAAGCGTTTTGCCGGTGGTGTCCATCAGGTACATCACTTCTACCCCGGCCTGGGCGGCGACGTCCTTGAGCAGGTGGTTGGCGTTGACCAGGTTGGTGCTGATGTGGGGCGCGTCGATGGCAGTGCGCAGTGCTGGCAGGTCGCCGAGTATTTGCGGCAGGATTTCGTAGCGGTGCAGGGTGCCCAGCAGGTTGGCGACGTACAGGTCCAGCGTCTGGCGGTTCTGCCCGGCCAGTTCGCTGCGGTAATAGCGTTCGGCCAAGTGCTCCAGCGGCCACAACAGCGGTGCCAGGCACAGTGCCAGCAACGCCAGGCTGCGCCAGCGGGGTCTTCGCGGAAGGGGTGGAGTCATGGGAGTCGTGCGCCTGTGGGTACAGGCGCATTATGCCTAGTGCTGCTCGGCAAGACACTCGCGTAATGCGTCGTGCCACTGCGGCTGCGAGACGTGCCATTGTTGTTGCAGGCGGCTGCAATCGAGGCGCGAGTTCAGCGGGCGCCTGGCCGGCGTTGGATAGGCGCTGGAGGGGATCGCTTCCAGCTCGGCGCAGGCACGGCCGCTGGCGCGCAGTTGCTCGCCGATGGCCTGGGCAAAGCCGAACCAAGAGGTCTCGCCCTGAGCGGTCAGGTGATAGACACCCCAATCTCCGGCCTGGCCAGCCTGCCAGCGCTCGATGAGGGCGCGGGTGCTGTTGGCGATGGTTCCGGCCCACGTGGGTGCACCGATCTGGTCGGCGACGATGCGCATCTGCGGCTTTTCCTGCAGCAGGCGTTGCATGGTCAGCAGGAAGTTCTTGCCGTGGGCCGAGTAGACCCAACTGGTGCGCAGAATCAGGTGCTCACCGCCGACGGCGGCGATCGCCTGTTCACCGGCCAGCTTGCTTGCGCCATAGACGCCCAACGGGTTGGTTGCGTCGCCTTCGTTGTAGGGCGCGGCCTTGCTGCCGTCGAACACATAGTCGGTGGAGTAGTGGATCAACGGAATGCCCAGTGCCTTGGCTTCTTCGGCGAAGATCCCGGGTGCGCTCGCGTTGATGGCAAAGGCCACGTCCGGTTCGCTCTCGGCTTGATCGACGGCCGTATGGGCGGCTGCGTTGATGATCAGTCCCGGGCGATGGGCGCGCACTTGCTCGCGGATCTGCTCGGGACGGGCCAGGTCAAGCTGGTCGCGGCCCAGCACAATCAGCTCGCCCAGGCCCTGGAGGCGCTGTTGCAGCTCCCGCGAGACCTGGCCGTGTTGGCCGCTGATGAGGATCTTCAGGGGGGCGCTCATGGGAACAGGTCGGCCTCTTGCAGGCTACTCCCGGCCTGGTCCTTGGCGGACAAGGTCGGCATGCCAGTCAGTTGCCAGTCAATCTTGAGCTCTGAATCGTCCCACCGAATGCACCGTTCGGCTGAGGGCGTGTAGTAGTCCGTGGTTTTGTAGAGGAATTCGGCGTGGTCGCTGAGTACTACAAAACCATGGGCAAATCCCGGTGGGATCCACAATTGGCGATTATTCTGCGCGGACAAGCGCACGCTCGCCCACTTGCCGAAGTGCGTTGAGCTGCGACGGATATCCACCGCAACGTCCAGCACTTCTCCCGCGATTACACGCACCAGTTTGCCCTGGGCGTGCTCTACCTGATAGTGCAGGCCACGCAGCACACCCTGTTGCGAGCGCGAGTGGTTGTCCTGCACAAACTCCTGTTGCAAACCGGTCGCCTGGGCAAAAGCCCGGGCGTTGAAACTTTCATAAAAAAAACCGCGCTCGTCGCCAAAAACCTTCGGCTCGATGATCAATACACCGGGCAGTTCAGTGGCGGTCACATTCATTTAGTTTCCCCAGCAAGAGTGAACAAGTATTGACCATAGCCGGTTTTGCCAAAATATTTGGCCCGCTCCAATAAATGATCTCGGTCGATCCAGCCGTTCTCGTAAGCGATTTCCTCCAGGCACGCCACTTTTAACCCTTGGCGGTGCTCGATGGTTTGTACATACGTCGAGGCTTCCAGCAGGCTGTCGTGGGTGCCGGTGTCGAGCCAGGCGAAGCCACGGCCGAAGCGTTCCACGTGCAAGTCGCCACGCTGCAGGTAGGCGTTGTTGACGTCGGTGATCTCCAGTTCGCCGCGTGGCGAGGGTTTGACTGCCTTGGCAATCTTGATCACGTCGTTGTCGTAAAAATACAGGCCGGTCACCGCGTAGCTCGACTTTGGCTTGGCGGGTTTTTCCTCGATGGAAAGTGCGCGGCCCTGGCTGTCGAAATCGATCACGCCGAAACGCTCCGGGTCCTTGACCCAGTAACCGAACACCGTGGCCCCGGACGGGCGTTCGGCAGCAGTGCGCAATTGGTCGCCGAAGTGCTGGCCGTGGAAGATGTTGTCGCCCAGGATCAGGCACACCGGGTCATCACCGATAAACTCTTCGCCAATCAAAAATGCCTGGGCCAGGCCATCCGGAGACGGTTGTTCGGCGTAGGTGAAACGCACGCCAAACTGGCTGCCATCGCCCAGCAGGTTACGGTATTGCGGCAGGTCCAGCGGAGTGGAGATCAGCAGGATGTCCTTGATCCCGGCCAGCATCAGCACGGAGATCGGGTAGTAGATCATCGGCTTGTCATACACCGGCAACAGCTGTTTGGAGACGCCCAGGGTAATAGGGTGCAAACGGGTGCCGGAGCCGCCGGCCAATACGATGCCCTTCATCATGCGATCAGATCCTTAAAGTCGGTGTTGCCTAGTCGTTCGCCCTGATAACTGCCGTCCTGGACCCTGCGGCACCATTCGAGGTTATCGAGGTACCACTGCACGGTTTTGCGCAGGCCGGTCTCGAAGGTTTCTTCGGGAACCCAGCCCAGTTCGCGTTCAATCTTGCCGGCGTCGATCGCGTAGCGCTGATCGTGGCCCGGGCGATCCTTGACGAAGGTGATCAGGTCAGTGAATTTCTCGACGCCCGCCGGGCGCTGCGGCGCCAGCTCTTCCAGCAGGGTGCAGATGCTGCGCACCACGTCGATGTTCTTCTGTTCGTTGTGACCGCCGATGTTGTAGGTCTCGCCCACTACGCCTTCAGTCACCACTTTGAACAGCGCGCGGGCGTGGTCTTCGACGAACAGCCAGTCACGCACTTGCAGGCCATCGCCATACACCGGCAAAGGTTTGCCGGCCAGGGCGTTGAGGATCACCAGCGGGATCAGCTTCTCGGGGAAGTGGAACGGCCCGTAGTTATTCGAGCAGTTGGTCAGCAGCACCGGCAGGCCATAGGTACGCTGCCAGGCGCGGACCAGGTGGTCGGAAGCAGCCTTGCTGGCGGAATACGGCGAGCTTGGCGCGTAAGGCGTGGTCTCGGTGAACAGGTCATCGACGCCATGCAGGTCGCCATACACTTCATCGGTGGAGATGTGGTGGAACCGGAAGGCGCTTTTGGCCGGTTCTTCCAGCGTCTGCCAATAGGCGCGTGCGGCCTCCAGCAGGCTGTAGGTGCCGACGATGTTGGTCTGGATAAAATCCGACGGGCCGTCGATGGAACGGTCCACGTGGGATTCGGCCGCCAGGTGCATGATCGCGTGCGGCTCAAAGCGCGCCAGCACGGCGCTGACGGTGGCCTGGTCGATGATGTCTGCCTGGACGAACTCATAGCGGCTGTCGGTCGCGATGCTGGACAGCGACTCGAGGTTGCCTGCGTAGGTCAGTTTGTCCAGGTTGAGCACTTGGTGCTCGGTGTGTTGAATCAGGTGCCGGATCAGAGCGGAACCGATAAATCCGGCGCCGCCGGTGATGAGAATGCGCATGTCTGAAGCCCTTTTCCTTAGACGGACAATAAGCGAATGGAGCATAGCTTGAGTTGTGACGCCGGGCGGTGCAAGGGGGGAGAGCATTTTGCGTGCCAAAACACCTGATTCGAAGGGGTTGCGTAACGTTCGGCACAATGGCGATATAAGCGCCTGATAAAAAGCCGAGGTCGTCACATGTTGCTCGCCACGTTGATTCATCGCGCCAGCCTGCCATGCCCGCAGGTGGGGCCTGTGCCTGCGGCGCAGCTACTTGAGCAGCATTACGGCCTCGGTGGGGCGTTGCATTCCCTGGGCAGCCAGCAAGACCTCAATTACCGCGTCGACAGTGACCGTGGACGGTGTGTGCTGAAGATCTGCCGGGGCGACTACGCCGCCGTCGAGCTGCAGGCCCAGCACGCCGCCCTCAAGCACTTGCAGGCACATTCGGATGTGCGGGTGCCCAGGGTGATCGCGGCGCTTAACGGCCAAGCGATACTGACCGAAAGGGTCGCTGGGCAAACGGTGCATCTGCGGCTACTGGAGTATATCGACGGCCAGCCGCTGACCCATCTGCCGCATCTGGGACGCGAAATCATCGCAGGGTTCGGCGAGCTTTGCGGGCGCATGAGCCTGGCGTTGGCCGGCTTCGAGCATCCGGGCCTGGAACGTACCCTGCAATGGGACCCGCGTCATGCCCTTGAGCTGATCACGCATTTGCTGTCGACCCTCGAAAACCTTCCGCAGCGGGCCGCGCTTGAGCGCGTGGTGGAACAGGTCGGAAGTCGTGTGCGGCCCTTGGCGGACCAATTGCCGTGGCAAGCCGTGCACATGGACATCACCGATGACAATGTCGTCTGGCAGCGTGACGCCCGGCGGCATTGGCAGGTCCAGGGTGTGATCGACTTTGGCGACCTGGTACGCACTTGGCGCATTGCCGACCTGTCGGTGACTTGCGCGGCGCTGTTGCACCATGCCCAGGGCGATCCGTTCGCCATTTTGCCGGCGATCCAGGCTTGCCACGCGGTCACCCCGATGCAGCCGGCAGAGTTGCAGGTGTTGTGGCCTTTGATCGTGGCACGGGCTGCGGTGTTGGTCCTGAGCAGCGAACAGCAACAGAGCCTGGATCCGGATAACGCCTACCTGTTGAAGAACGCCGCGCATGAGTGGGAAATTTTCCAGGTGGCCACCTCGGTGCCTTTTGAACTGATGGAGGCGGCGATCTTGGGGTGTGTGGGTGCCGAGTTACCGCCGATTGCCGGGGCGGGCTTTGCACCGTTGTTGCCGGGGTTGGTGGGACGGGAGTTCGCGCTGATCGACCTGGGCGTACTCAGCCCGCATTTCGAAGCGGGAAATTGGCAGCAGGAAGGGATTGATCGGCGGATATTAGAGGAGGCGGCTCTGGTACATGGGCTGGCGGCCAGCCGTTATGGCCAATATCGACTGTCTCGCACCCAGCCCGACAGCTCAAGCGAGCCGGACACCTTCGCGCTTCACGTAGAACTGCACATGCCACTGGGCGCTGCGGTGGAAGCACCGTTTGGCGGCACCGTGCACTACGCCGCCGATGGTCTGCTATGCCTGCACAGCGCGCAGTTGAGCGTTCGGTTGTGGGGCGTGAAAGCCTTGTTGCAGCACGGTGCCGCGGTGGTAAAAGGCCAAGTGCTTGGCGAGGTTGCTGCGCCGCTGACGGTACAACTGTGCCGCGCCGAGCTTGAGCCGCCCCTGTTCTGCGCGCCTTCCCGGGCAGCGGCATGGCAAGCTGTGTGCCCATCCCCGGCTACTTTGCTGGGACTGGCCTGCGACGCCGAGCCGGAGTTGGACCCCAAAGCCCTGCTGGCCCGCCGCGACGCCAGCTTCGCCCGTTCGCAGAAGCACTATTACCTCGACCCGCCACGCATCGAGCGCGGCTGGCGCAACCACCTGATCGACATGCAGGGCCGCTCCTACCTCGACATGCTCAACAACGTCGCGGTGCTGGGCCACGGCCACCCGCGCATGGCGCAGGTGGCGGCGCGGCAATGGTCGCTGCTCAACACCAACTCGCGCTTTCACTATGCGGCGATTGCCGAATTCTCCGAGCGCTTGCTGGCCTTGGCGCCGGGCTCCATGGACCGGGTGTTCCTGGTCAACAGCGGCACCGAAGCCAACGACCTGGCGATTCGCCTGGCATGGGCCTACAGCGGCGGGCGCGACATGCTCAGCGTGCTGGAGGCGTACCACGGCTGGTCGGTGGCGGCAGATGCGGTGTCCACCTCGATCGCCGACAACCCCCAGGCCTTGAGCAGCCGCCCGGACTGGGTGCACCCGGTCACCGCACCCAATACCTATCGCGGTGAGTTTCGCGGGCCAGACAGTGCGCCCGACTACGTGCGCAGCGTGGAACACAACCTGGCGAAAATCGCCGCGCAGCAACGTCAGTTGGCAGGCTTTATTTGTGAGCCGGTGTACGGCAATGCCGGCGGGATTTCCCTGCCACCCGGCTATTTGCAGCAGGTGTACGCCTTGGTGCGGGAACAGGGCGGCGTGTGCATCGCCGATGAAGTGCAGGTGGGCTACGGCCGCATGGGCGATTTTTTCTGGGGGTTTGAAGAGCAGGGCGTGGTGCCGGACATCATCACCATGGCCAAAGGCATGGGCAACGGGCAGCCGTTGGGCGCGGTAATTACCCGCCGGGAAATCGCCGAGGCGCTGGAGGCCGAGGGTTACTTCTTCTCGTCGTCGGGAGGCAGCCCGGTGAGTTGCCAAATCGGCATGGCGGTGCTGGACGTGATGGAGGAAGAAAAACTCTGGGAAAACGCCCAAGTGGTGGGCGGTTATTTCAAGGCGCGGCTGGAGGCGCTGGTCGAGCACCATCCATTAGTGGGGGCGGTGCACGGTTCCGGGTTTTACCTGGGGCTGGAACTTGTCCGCGATCGGCAAACCCTGGAACCGGCCACCGAAGAGACCGCGCTGTTGTGTGATCGGCTGCGGGAACTGGGGATCTTCATGCAGCCCACTGGCGATTATCTGAACATCCTCAAGATCAAGCCGCCGATGGTCACTTCGCGGCGCAGTGTGGATTTCTTCGTGGACATGCTGGCGAAGGTGTTGAAAGAAGATCTGTAACAGTAAGTTCGATTGTTATCGGTAAAATATGATGATTTTTCGATGGCTGGATAATTATTTGCTTTGAAAGCCGATTTTTATCCGCTATAAAGACGTGCACTTGCCCGCCGCCGAGGAGATGATTCATGAGCCGTATCGTTACCGTTGCCGCGACCCAGATGGCCTGTTCCTGGGACCTTGAAGCAAATCTTGCAACCGCTGAAAAGCGCGTGCGCGAGGCCGCGGCCAAGGGCGCGCAGATCATCCTGATCCAGGAGCTGTTCGAGGCCCCGTACTTCTGCCAGAAGCCGAACCCCGACTACCTGCAACTGGCGACTACGGTGGAAGATAACGTCGCGATCAAGCACTTCCAGAAAGTCGCCCGGGAACTGCAAGTGGTGCTGCCCATCAGCTTTTACGAACTGGCCGGCCGTGCACGTTTCAACAGCATCGCGATCATCGACGCCGACGGCGCCAACCTCGGGATTTATCGGAAAAGCCATATTCCGGACGGCCCGGGCTACCATGAAAAGTATTACTTCAACCCGGGCGACACCGGCTTCAAGGTGTGGAACACCCGCTACGCGAAGATTGGCGTAGGCATCTGCTGGGACCAGTGGTTCCCGGAGGCCGCCCGCAGCATGGCGCTGCAAGGCGCAGAGATCCTGTTTTACCCGACCGCCATCGGCAGCGAGCCCCATGACAAGCGCATCTCGTCCCGTGACCATTGGCAACGCGTGCAACAAGGCCACGCCGGTGCCAACCTGATGCCGCTGGTCGCCAGCAACCGCATCGGCAACGAACAGCAGGACGGCTACGACATTACCTTCTACGGCTCCTCGTTCATCGCCAACCAGTTCGGCGAGAAAGTAGAAGAACTTAACGAAACCGAAGCAGGCATCCTGGTGCACAGCTTCGACCTCGACGAACTTGAACACATTCGCAGCGCCTGGGGTTCGTTCCGCGACCGCCGTCCGAACCTGTATGGTGCGCTTAAAACCCTCGACGGTTCCCTGGAGTCCTGAATCGCCATGACCACTTTGCACAGCACCCCCCGCGCCGACGGCTTCCATATGCCTGCCGAATGGGCGCCACAAACCCAAACCTGGATGATCTGGCCCGAGCGCCCGGACAACTGGCGCCTGGGCGGCAAGCCGGCGCAGGCCGCCCACGTGGCGGTGGCCAAGGCCATTGCACGCTTTGAGCCGGTAACCGTGGCGGTCTCGGCCGGCCAGTACGAAAACGCCCGTGCGCGCCTGGACGTGCCGAATATTCGCCTGGTGGAAATGTCCAGCGATGATGCCTGGGTGCGCGACACCGGGCCGACCTTCGTGATCAACAACAGCGGTGAAGTGCGTGGCGTGAACTGGGACTTCAACGCCTGGGGCGGCTTCGACGGCGGGCTGTACTCGCCATGGAACCGCGATGCCCAGGTGGGCGGCAAGATCCTCGAGATCGAGCGCAGCCCGCGTTATCGCACCGAAGGTTTTGTGCTGGAAGGCGGCTCGATTCACGTCGACGGTGAAGGCACCCTGATCACCACCGAAGAATGCCTGCTCAACCGCAATCGCAACCCGCACCTCGGCCGCGAGGAAATCGAAGCGGTGCTCAGTGCCAACCTGGCTGTGGATAAGATCATCTGGCTGCCAGATGGCCTGTTCAACGATGAAACCGACGGGCATGTGGATAACTTCTGCTGCTACGTGCGCCCGGGCGAAGTGCTGTTGGCCTGGACCGACGACCCGCAAGACCCGAACTACGCACGCTGCCACGCTGCCATGGACGTACTGCAAAGCAGCACCGACGCCCAGGGCCGCTCGTTCACAGTGCATAAAATGCCGATCCCGGCGCCGCTGTATGCCACCGAGGAAGAATGCGCAGGCGTGGACCCGGTCGACGGCACCCAGGAGCGCAATCCCACCGTGCGGTTGGCGGGCTCCTACGTCAACTTCCTGATCGTCAACGGCGGCATCATCGCGCCGAGCTTCGACGACCCGCTGGACAGCCGTGCCAAGGAGATTCTGCAGAGTCTGTTCCCGCAGCACGAAGTGGTGATGGTACCTGGCCGCGAACTGTTACTGGGCGGCGGCAACATTCACTGCTTGACCCAGCAGCAACCGGCCCCGCACAAAAACTGAGTGCACTTGTAACAGCCTGATGCCGATTCGCACGGTAATTGGGTAGGTTGCGATTAGCGTGCGCACAGCAAGCCCACGTCCCCTCTGGGGCGTGGGCTTTTTTGTGTGCGACTGCTGACAAACCGGGCACTTGGCATAGCTCTTGTATCGTTGTTGCCACATAGAGCACGGTATATGACTAAGTGGTTCTGTCATAAACCTTGAGTAAGTTAGCCGCTCATGCAGTCGGAGAGAACGCTGAAATGAATGCCGATATCAACCTGATGTACACGCGCACGTTCCACCCCTTGCGGGTGAACAGTGACGCAGTCCAAGCGTTGGCGCTCTGGTTGAAGGCAAACGGTTCCCGGCAGATCAGGACGGCCGACCCGCGCCGGGTCATGAGCGAACGGTACCCGGTGGGGCTGTTCAGCGAGGATGAGGTGCAGGCGTTGTGTGAATTGATGCAAGGCTGACGGTTGTTTTCAATGTTGCACTGGACCATGTGGTGAGGGAGCAAGCTCCTCACCACACAAGCCTTTTAGAAACTGTAGGTTCCGGTCACCACCAGACTACGCGGGTCGCCGAACTGAATCTGCGCCGCACTCGTCGCTGACGCGTAGTACGTCTTGTCGCTGATATTGTTCAGCGCCGCCCGCACATCCCATTCCTTCTGCCGGAACCCGGCCAGTGCGTCCCAACGCCCATAACCCGGCAACGCCACCGTGTTGGCGTTATCGGCATAACGCTCACCCACCAGCGTCAAGCCGGTCTCCGCGTACCACCCCATCTGCTGCTGCCAGCGCTGGCGCCCGACCTTGTTGGTTTTTGGGTCGTAGCTGACGGCGCAGGTGTTATCGAAGTCGCTGTCGAGGGTGAACACGCCCAACGTATGGCGCACCTGCCAACTGTCGTTCAACTCGTAGGCAAGCCGGGAACGCAGGGACTGGGGCACATAACGCACGGGGGGCCGTGTGGGTGGCGGTGCTGGTTTCCTTGACGCGCGGGTAAAATCTGTAACGGCGTATGTTTTTCAGGGGTATTCGTCCGATTTTCGAAACAGTCTGAACGCCAATCCGGGGTTTTTCCCAGCTGTTCGTAAGATTAATCTGCAAATATCAACGTCTATTGGAGCCCGTCATGTCGGCAGCCACGCTTCACTATATTTACGACCCGCTGTGCGGCTGGTGTTATGGCGCGGAGCCGCTGCTGCATGCCGCCCGGAGCGTGTTACCGATCCAGTTGCACGGTGGCGGCATGATGACCGGTGCCAATCGTCAATCTGTCTCACCGCAGTTGCGCGACTACGTGATGCCCCATGACCGGCGCATTGCCGAATACACCGGGCAACCGTTCGGGCAGGCCTATTTCGACGGCCTGCTGCGCGACCACACTGCGGTGTTCGACTCCGCTGCGCCCATCACCGCTGTGCTGGCCGCCGAAAAAATCGCCGGTCGAGGCCAGGAACTGCTGGCGCGTTTGCAAACGGCTCACTACGTCGAAGGTCGCCGAATCGCCGATAACGATGTGCTGCTGAATCTGGCCGAATCCATCGGTCTGGACCCTCAGGTCTTTAACGCCGCCTTCGATAAAATCCTGGGTGATGAGACTCAAGCGCACATCAAGGACAGCCGCCAATGGCTGGCAAAAATCGGCGGCCAGGGCTTTCCCACGCTAGCGCTGGAGCAGGATGGCCAACTTCAATTGCTCGACATCAGCCCTTGGCTGGGCAAGCCCGAAGCCTTCGCCGAGTGGCTGAGACAATCAGTCGCAATTTCGATTCAATCCACGCCATCGAGTGCACCAATGTGTGGCCAGCAGGGTTGCGAAGATCCGAGAAGTGCAGGATAGAGCCTTGTGTACTGATGGCTATTTAATGCTGCTTAGACTTTTTTTGCCTAAATACAGAAGATTCACGAAATTGACACACAGTAAAGGGCGCGGATAGGATTCGCCCCAACGCCTGTGGCTAACCGCCATGACTTCCCCAATAAAAAAAGGCCCGCGGCATATTCAGTCGTCTGCGGGCCTTTTTTTATCCGGGTAAGCCGACACCAGAAAAAGCAACACGGAGCCTGGTGTCACAGCGCGTACTCAACCAGTAATAAGGAATATAAGAAAATGTTGAAGCAACGGATGGGGCTGATCGCTCTGGGGATTTTGAGCGCTACGCAAGCAATGGCTGACGACCAGGCCCAATCAAAGGGTTTTGTTGAAGACAGCCACCTGAACATCGCGGCACGCAACGCGTACATCAGCCGCGACTACAAAAACGGCAGGCAAGACAAAGCCGAATGGGGCCAGGGCTTCATCGGCAAGTTCGAATCCGGCTTCACCCAAGGCACCGTCGGTGTGGGTGTGGACGTGATCGGCCAATACGCCATTCGCCTGGACGGTGGTAAAGGTCGCAGCGGCGCCGGCGGCATCAACTTCTTCAAGCAAGGCGACAGCGGCGAAGCGGCAAGCGACCTGGCCAAGGGCGGCGCAGCCGTCAAGGCGCGCATCTCCAACACCGTGCTGAAGTACGGTGACCAGATGCCAGCCGTGCCGGTACTGGAATACGACAACTCCCGCCTGTTGTCGGAAACCTACACCGGTACCTCGATCGTTTCCAAAGAGATCGAAGGCCTGCAACTGGACGCGGGTCACTTCACCAAGGAAGCCCAAAAAGGCGCCGAAGGCACCGACAGCGGCAACCTGAAAAGCATCAGCTACCTGGGCGGTAGCTACAAATTCACCGAAAGCCTGTCGGCCGCGCTGTACGCCTCCGACATGCAAGACGTGCTGAAGAAGCAATACGTCAACGTCAACTACGTGCTGGCCCTGCCAGAGAAACAATCGTTGACCTTTGACTTCAACGGCTACAAAACCAAGCTGGACAAGAGCTTCGCCCAGCTGACCCAAGGTGATGCCGACGCCCGCGACAACAAAATCTGGAGCCTGGGCGCCACGTGGGCGGTTGGCCCGCACAGCTTCACCCTGGCCCACCAGCGCAGCACCGGTGACACTGGTTACCTGTACGGCGGCTACCGCAACAACACCAAGGACAGCGGCATCGGCGACGGTGGCAACACCATCCTGCTGGCCAACTCCTACTGGTCTGACTTCAACGGCAAGGACGAGCGCTCCTGGCAAGCAGGCTACGGCCTGGACTTCAGCGCGTTCGGCGTGCCTGGCCTGACCTACAACATCGCCTACGTGCGCGGCACCAACATTGACGACGGTTCCAACCGCGGCAGTGGCACCGAGCGTGAGATCTTCAACCAGTTCAAATACGTGGTACAGAGCGGCCCGGCCAAAGACCTGAGCCTGCGTGCCCGTGCGTCGTGGTTGCGCGTTTCCAACAACGCCAGCAATTACAACGTTGGCGGTAACGAGATCCGTCTGTTCGCCGACTACCCGATCAACGTTTTCTGATTGATCGCTCGTCGCGCCTGAATCAAGGCGATAAAAAACCCCGACTGGTTCGGGGTTTTTTTATGCCTGCCATCAGGCCTGATTGATTACATCGCATCACTAATGAAGTACGCCGCCCCACCTTTATCCACCTCAAGCAACCTCTTAAATTGGCCCCACTGCCTGCCCACCCTACCGATGGGCAAGTCACTGGAGCCTTGCCATGCCATTTGTCAGCGTACGTATCACCCGCGACGGCGTTACCTCGGAGCAGAAAGCCCAGGTCATTGCCGAGATCACCGAAACCCTCGAGCGCGTCCTCAACAAACGCCCCGAGCTGACCCACATCGTCATCGAAGAAGTCGACACCGATAACTGGGGCTACGCGGGTATCACCACCACCCAATACCGCAAACAGCTCGCGGAAAACCCCTCATGAGCACGCCCGTCACCATCGACTTCATTTCTGACGTGGTGTGCCCGTGGTGCGCCCTTGGCGCCACCGCGCTGGAACAAGCCATCGCCAACCTGGCGGGCGAAGTAAAGGTTGAACTCACCTTCAAACCCTTCGAGCTCAACCCCGACATGCCCGCCGAAGGCGAAAACGCCGTGGCCCACATGATGCGCAAATACGGGCGCAGCGCTGAAGAAGTCGCCAGCGGCAAAAGGATGCTGATGGAGCGCGGCGAGGCCATCGGCTTCACCTTCGACCTGGAAAAGCGCAGCCACTTCTACAACACCTTCGACGCACATCGGTTGTTGCTGTGGGCGCTGCAACAAGGGCGGCAAGTGGAGCTGAAAAGGGCGCTGTTGCACGGGTATTTCACCGCTGGCCAGAACGTCAGCGACCACGAAACCCTGGCGCGTTTAGCCGCCGAAGCCGGGCTGCAAATTGAAGGCGCACGACAGGTGCTGGGCTCTACCGCCTACGCCAACGAAGTGCGCGAACTACAAGCGTTCTACCGCGAGCACGGCATCAACTCCGTACCGGCCATGGTCCTAAATGGCCGCCAGTTGGTCTCCGGGTCGCAATCGGTCAGTTACTACGAACAGATGCTGCGGGAAATGTCCGCCGTGGCTGCTTGAACCATCCCATTTTCCCTATAGAGGTTTCATCATGAGCAATTCGAAAAAAGTCGTTGTGATTACCGGCGCATCCCAAGGCCTCGGCGCTGCTGCGGTAAAGGCTTACCGCGAGCTGGATTACCGCGTGGTTGCCACCTCCCGGTCGATCAAACCATCGACCGACCCAGACATCCTTACCGTGGCGGGCGACATCGCCGACCCGGCCACCGCCGAGCGCGTCATCCGCGAAGGCGTGGCGCGTTTTGGCCGCATCGACAGCCTGATCAACAACGCCGGGGTGTTCGTCGCCAAACCCTTCACCAGCTACACCCACGAAGACTACGTAAGCGTGTTGGCGGTGAACCTCAACGGGTTCTTCTACATCACCCAACTGGCGATCACCGAGATGCTGAAACAGGGCGCCGGGCACATCGTCAACATCACCACCAGCCTGGTGGACCACGCGATTGATGGCGTGCCATCGGTGCTGGCCTCGCTGACCAAAGGCGGGCTGAACTCGGCCACCAAATCCCTGGCGATTGAATACGCCAAGCGCGGCATTCGGGTGAATGCGGTGAGCCCTGGGATTATCAAGACCCCGATGCATGGTGAAGAGACGCATGCGGCGTTGGGCAGCCTGCATCCGGTGGGGCATATGGGGGAGGCGCGGGATATTGCGCAGGCGATTGTGTACCTGGAATCGGCTGGGTTTGTGACGGGTGAAATTCTGCATGTGGACGGTGGGCAGAGTGCTGGGCACTAAGCTGCGCGGTTGAACAAAAACGCCCCGGGCCCTTACGGTTCGGGGCGTTTTTGTGGGTGACGGCTTCAAGCCAGGCACTCTAAAACAAACAACAACGATCAAATGTGGGAGCCGGGCTTGCCCGCGATGGCGACGGCCCAGCCAACACATCCACAACCTGCCACACCTACAGATTATTGCCCGGCGACTCCAACACCTTCACCACATCATCAATCACCGCCTTGCTCATCTCTAGCAGATAGTGCGAAGCCCAGGCGTACCGGTCTGTATCCCGAATCATGGCAGCGTCCTCTGCCAACAGCTTGGCCACATGCAGCAAATCAGAAACGTGAGACAGCGCTTCCCGCAGGGAAACCCCGCTGTTAACGCGAAACAAAGGCTGATCGGAATGAAACGAGAAAGGGGTAACGCCGAGGGTAGTGAGGCCAGACGGATTTGGAGCGTTCATCGGTAAAACTCCCATATCAAGTGAGAGCTACCACGTTCGTTATCAGGCGAATGGGTGGCAGCTGTGCGCAGGCTGATAAACCGGAGATACAGGAACCCGGCAGGCCCGAAGGCCTCCCACGCACAGCCGCCATTGCACGAAATGGTGGGCGTAAAAAACGCCTGCACATCGTGGTTGTGGGGCGCTGTTGCGCCTGCATCTTGCCGGGTTATCAGGCCCGGTCGCTGAATTGGCAGCGACGGGGGGAGGGTAGCGTGGTGGTGGATTGGGTGCAACTGGGCAGAGTGATGGGAGTTAAGGGGAGCAACTGACTTGTAATCAGTAGGTCGCCCGCTTGAGCACAAAACGCGCGTTGAGATCACCAATCTTCCTGCCCCTGCGAAATATCGTCGCGACGACCTGCTAATTCAAGTGAGTGCTTGCCGGTGTAACATGCTCAACGATCACTCACCATCGAGGCTGCCATGACCGGGATATCTCTGAACCTGCCGGAAGACCTTTCGAACGCTCTCTCCGACCTGGCCAAAGGCCCCGGTTAAAGGCCTGGTAACGCTCGATATCGGCTACAACGACAGCACGCTGCAACGGCACTTTATCGGCTACGTCGAGCGCTCCACCACGGCCAGCAGCACCCAGCAAGTGCTGTTCTGTCGCGAGCTGGCCGCGATTCTGGCCAACCCGCTGCCGCTGAACCTGCGTCACGTCGACCTGCGCGCCGTCCTGGTCGAGATCGGCCAGCACACCGGTTTGCGCTTCCGCGTCCCGGAACAGCCGTATGCCAGCGTCAAGGCGCCGTTTTCTACAGCCTGGCCGCCGGCTATCAAGCCATGGACAGCCTGGCCCGGGTTTTCAACATCCCCGACTTCATCTGGCAGCAACAGGGTGACGGAGAAGTGTTCGTGGGCAGTTGGGCCGACAGCTTCTTCGGCGTTCGCTCGCCGCTGCAGCTGCCGGTGGAACTGTTCGACGACTACCAGGGCAACCAGAGCGCGATGATTGCAGCCCTTCCCGGGTTGCGACCAGGTGCAACGATCAACCACAGCGAGCGCATCACTAGTGTGGCGCTCATCGACAACCAGATGGCCATCCGGTGGACGACGCAATCCGCCGCAGCGTAGAACGACAATTCCCCGAACTCACCGGCGGTTACCACCTGCCACGCTTTGCCCGGGTTGTCGCCGTGGCCGACGCCCCTGCCGGCGCCGGGATCTGTGACGACTTCCGGCCGCGCTACGCGGTCGACATCGAGGTCATGGGACCGGATGGCGAGCCAGACACCAAGCTGCCGATCCTGGCTGGCGTATCCTTGCCGCTGCCCACCGGAGGCGAGGAAATGGGCATCTATGCGTTCCCCGAGGAAGGCACCCAGGTTGTGGTGTGCTTTGCCTACGGCCTGCCGCACAAGCCGTATATCCAAACCATTCTGCCTCACGGCTTGAGCATGCCCAGCGTGCCGAAGGGGGACCAGGTGTGGCAGCACAGCGAGGCCTGTCAGCAACGCGTCGACGCGGACGGCAACTGGCTGCGCCAGACTGACGGAAAGATCCTGGACAAGGCGATCGAGCGGGAAGTGGAGGCGATGGGCAACACTGAGCGTTACCAGAGCCACACAAGGACCGTGGACGACCATTCAACCGAGTCGGTAGGGGGCATCAAGACCCTTGAAGCCCTGGGCGCGCTCAAGCTGTTGTCGGGTGGATCTGCGAGCCTGGCGGCGGTGGATGACTTGCACCAGGCGACCGGGCGGGACTTGAGCCTGGTGGTGGGGCAGAAGCACAACGCCACGGTTGGTGGCGACATGGAGGAAAGGATTGAGGGGCTGCGCAAGAGCGTGGCGGGGGGCAGTCAGCGACTGGTGGCGCCTAAAACTTGGTTGGGCTCAGAAGGCGTAAATGTATTGCAAGTGCTCTGTGAATTGCTTGAGTTAGTGCAACAAATGAATGCTCAACTCGCAGCTCACACCCATCTTCCAGGCCCTGGGCCAACGCCGTATGATGTATCTGAATTCACGGCGAAAGCTGAGAGTGCGGCATTGATTAAAATAAAGTTAGAACAAGTAACATTGTAAGAGGCAGCAATAGGGGATATGTGCTCTACATTATTTTGACGATGCTGGCGTTAGCAATGTGTAATGTTGTAGATCATCTTTAGAACCCTGAAATTTGCCTTTTGTACCCATGCCTAAAAGTAAAAAATCTTTTTTTGCAATTCGTTTGTTAAGTTCGTCTTCAAATTTTTTTGTTGAGCCGCTTATTTTTCGAATGTCTTTTCCAAAGAATTTTGAGATGGGGTAGGAATCGCCAGCCTTAAAGTCTGCAATCTTTTTTATGAGTAGTTTTTCGAAATCGTCGTACTCATCAATCATTCCATCAAGTCCGCTTGTCTCAAGATCTAATAAGTATACCGTCGTGAGAAGATGCTCAACAATAATTAAAGCAGCGTCTAAATTTTTCTTGATGGGTTTTTTGATGTCATGCGCTGCATCATTTCCCATAAACCGAATTGCGTGCAAACGTGTAGAGTCTTTCTTTGATATAAGCCCTTTAGTAGCAAGGTTTGTAATTCTTGTGCTTAATTCTTTTCCAGCAATCGCTTGGTCGTTACATATTGCCTCAAGTGTTGTTCTAAGACCTATGCCGGTCAAAGTCAATGATCCCTGAGAGTATGCGTCGCAAGTCTCCCTGTAGATACTTCCTACAATGTGCGGAAGAAAGTAATAATCTATCTTAGCTACGCTTATCGGAGGGAATATATCAATTTCGGTAGGTGTTTCCCATTCGTTATCACCAGTAGGCCAAGCATTTTCGTAATCAATAAAGACTTTTCTAAAAGAAAGATTATCGCATCCGTCGCATTTAACAATTTGGTGTCGTCGGGTGTAATGATATTCAGAAGGGTCACCCTCCTCACGGTGTTCGGAGTTTATAGTATGGTTGGTTTCGATCTTGCAGTTAGAGCATGGACTTTTTAGTGTCTTTGGCGGCATGAATGGACTCCGAAGGATGTTGGTTTTAGCGATAAGGAGCCACAGACTTTTTCACTGCAACGGAGGGAAGCCCAACTGTTTCTAAGAATATTGATACGCCAAGGCCAAGAGCTGGATTTCTAGGGCCTAAGATAACTTCTTTTATTGGATTTGGAAATTTTTCGCTGATGAAGCTTAAATCAATATAAGGCACCGGGCAGTTGTCTCGCATCACAAAAGATATATTTGCTGGCGGGATTTCTTGGCCGAATGCAGTGCCGCCTGAGTCCCCGAGCTTTAACTATTGTTACTGATTTCCGTGATAATCATATGAAGTAACCTGACTTCATTTTCTTCATAAAAAGCGGGATTTTTTAATGCGGCAAGCTCAGTGTAAAGGTGAAAGCAAATCGTTTCGAAATCAACGTCACGAGTATGGCCTTGACTTTTTTGAACGTGATAAATTGCTCTTATTGCATCTCTGACTTCTTCAAATTGCTTTTTTCAATCATAAAGGACTTCCAGCGGCATCGAAGCCATATTTTTTCAATAGTTTTGAATCAAAACCGATAGCATAGCCTTGACCATCATCTGCATAGGCTCGCCACTGGCTGAGTACATCGCCAGCTTTCGAGAAGCAGGTGGCTAGTCCCAAGCCGCGGGAGCTTGCAGATGGATAATTGCATCTATGTCATCCAAGAAAGCAATACCCACTTCACTCTGAAGTTCAGTAGCGACGTCCTCCCATACGCTATATCCCCACTGCATTTCTTGAGAGTCATTCATGGAGTTAATGTCGCTAAATCTAAGCTTCTTTCCAGTGCAAATCGCTAAAAAAGTTTCTGCAGTACAGTAATGGTAAAGTATTTCTTCTGTTTCTGGTGAGTAGTTTCGCTTAAGCATCTGAACAGTCCTTAGTAATCAGGATGAGGGGGCAGGTATCCCTGCCCCCTTATGCCTAGGAAATAAATCGATCGATGAGCCAGCATGCAAAAAACACTATGACCCAAAGATCAATTTCCACCTCTACCACTTTTAAACGCAGCCTAAACATGGCAGTAGCCCTGTTTCGTGCTGGCAGCGCTGCCAACTTTTAATGGTTGGCATTTATATAGCGCCTTGCCAGGCGCTTGCTATTGGTTAACCGCGAATCACCGCAAGCAGCAGCTCCGGAGCCTGAGTTATCCGAGTGGCACAGCCAGGAACGGGCTCAGACTACTTCACCTTTAGCGGCTAGAGAGGCCGCATTCAGGGGGTATCACTCCCTCCGAAACCTTTTGGCCGATAAGTGTTACATCGGCCATCATTCAAACAGTTCGGCATGGCTGCCCAGGTCTACAAAAGTCACTAGGTCAGCCCGCGAGTGTTCGTAAATCATCAGGAAGTCACCTCCAATATGGCACTCTCTGAAACCATCCCAATTACCTGTCAACGCATGATCACGATATTCCGCTGGTAGTTGATCTCCCAAGAAAAGCGTCGTCATCACAGCACGGACTTCATTCATATCCCGACGGCCTGCACGCTTATAGCGCTCCCAGGACTTTTTAAATTCCGGCGTCTGCGAGCACTGCTTTGGCAGATCTGCCCGCTTTTGCTTCTTCTCCGGCTTCGCCATCAGTATCCCTTAGCATGTCGTCGATCGAGTCAAACTGGCGACGAATTTCACGCGCTTGCGCCATCGCACGAGCGGTTTTCTCCGAAGGGACACGAACTTCAAAAGGCAGCCCTTGCGTTGTCACTACCTGACGGAGGAAAAGACGCATAGCGTCACTGAGGCTCAACCCACAAGCATTCAGCACAGCAGTGGCGCGATCCTTCAAATCCTCGTCGATGCGGCAACGCACGTCAGTGGTTTTCAGTAATGCGGACATGATATCACTCCCTCACAAAAAATGTAGCTACGTTGTGGCTACAGTCAAAGTATGGGCCAACTCATCAAATTTGATCAAGCACTTTTTGTCCTGAGCAGGACGTTAGGCAAGTCAAGCGTCGGAATCCTTATGACACGCCAGAAAGGAGCTGCAATAAGAAAAATTCGATGAAAAAGCACTTATCCCCCTCCCGCCGACGGGGTTTGTGTCCTTTTTTTGTGCAAAGTCGGAAGTAGTGCAAACGAAGCTGCAGCCCAAGCGGGCCGTGGGGCTCTGCAGGCGATCGGCAATTTCACAGATTGCAAAGTTTTGAAGAGAAATGCAGTGCGGCTGCACACCAGTGCTATGGGAGTGCTTCAGCAGCGGACAGCCTAAGCCCCCGGCTTCATTGGGCGAAAAAATGAAAAACACCGTAATTTGTGGGTTTTCATTCTTGGATGGGCTCTTTTGAAGGCGCCTCGCTGATCGATGGCCGAAACGCCCTTTTGCTCTGGAGTCCCCGAATACTGTGGGCTGTAGCCGATGCGCTCCATTACAGGGAGTTTCACACCGATTCGGAGGCGGCCAAGCGAAGGTGGGGCAGCTCATTCAGCTTCTGCAGGCGCGTGAATTCATTCTGCACAACAGGGATCAGCAGGCGTTCCAGCGCGTCACGCAGCTTTGTTGCCTGCTCCTCGGTCAACTTTTTAACCGAGCCGGTCACGCTGCTGGCGCAGAGGACGTTAGCGGGGAGAATGCCCAACGCATCCATGGAACCGTCAATGTAGCCGGCCAAGTATTCCTGCCGTTTGAACAGTACGGAGCTTTCGGGGGCTTCCTGGTAATCCCAATGAACCTCCCAGGTCGAACTGTTCTTCTTAATTTCGATGATGGGTTCCGCTGCCTGGGACGCTGGCTTACGCATGCTTGCTTCCTTTGATCAGTGCGCGGCTGAGCATTCTGAGCATTAGCTTCGAGGCGTCCGCATTAATGTTTATTTAGGTTGACCCCCAAATCCCTGTCAGATCATGGATATCTGTCAGGGAGTGCCCTGCAGGCCCCGTGTTTACTGGGGTTCAGCTCTGACAGCGGGGTTGGATGTTTGTGTCAGTTTCTCCCTCAAAAATAAAAAACCCTTGTAAATCAAGCAGTTGAAAACAGCAAATCTGACACTGCTGTTTCGTCAGGTTTTGACAGGTCGCTGACAGCTTTCTGACAGTGATGCAAAACGCTGAAAGGCTTGAAATACAAGGGTTATAGAGTAGATGAATATAAATCTGACAAATCTGACAGGCTTTTAAGGGGTCAACCTTAATTTTTTTTCGCTTCGCATAAGGGGTGTTTGGTCATACGCGTACACATCGCACAGGCCCAAAAAACTCGGCCTATCACACCGCGATACTGCAGATACTCACACCTTCACGCATGGCCATCAGTGCATACCGCATCCTGCGCAACAGTTGATCAACCACTGATGAAATCACTCTGCGCCTTACTATAGGTGCTGATGCTCTCTACCAATCGCGCGCAGACATCTGCCATTGCGACCGCATCGTCGTAGGGTATTTCTCGATCCAGCATGTGCACCGCTTCGTTGCGAAGTTTGAATGTTCGTAGTACGGCCCGATACGTTGGCCCGTTTACGTGGCCCGCATCGCGAAGCAGGTCCAATTTCTGTCGCGGTAACGCGTGGGTGTTTGAATCCAGCCCCTCGCGCTTTAGCACCGCGTTCAAAGCACCTTCAACTTCGAGCCACGCGGCGATCATCCCTGCTCTAGGTGAGACGGCGGCAATTTGGAGTGGTACAGAAAGTTTGGGCGGTGGCGCGTCCGGCTCGTTTGCTGCAGCTGGCAGCTCTTCCTGGAGTGATTGCAAAGCTTCGGTGAGGTCAACATGGAGCTCGCCGTACTTGAAGCTTCGAATCTTGGGTATGAGGCCGAGGATAGGGCCTTTAAGGAGACAGACGACCGTAACAACCGCTGCCGGCCAGGCGACGGCGGAAACTAGAGCTGAAACAAACTGCATCCAATCCATGGTCACACTCCAAAAGCAGGCTCTTGTTACGTGGGTTGTTACGTGTGACACAAAAAACAAAGGCCTGCATCGCTGCAAGCCTTTGTTTTTAAATGGTGCGGCACCAGGAGTCGAATCAGACCCTATCTGCCCGTAATTTCGACATTTTTTTTTGGGTATAATAATTTCTACCTCATCATTTATCCTATTCCTTGGCCAAGGTAGACGCCTCGGCTGCTATGACGTCCAACCTCAGAATTCTCCCCGCGTAGCTGTCGTCCGTGAGTCTTCACATGCAGGTATCAAATAACGTGTGATAGAAAGCTTGGCATTTAGCAACGTTATTTTAACGTTCTCGTAACCCTCACACTTGAGGTGCATGATTAAAATAACGGTATTGTCAGCTTCACCTAATATCGTCCTCTAAGATGAATGAATCACAGTGATGATCTTGTTAATGATAATTATTGGGATGGATATATAGGCAATTGGTTTCAGCAGTGTAAGAAGTTTAATGCCTAAATCTACAATGTCTTGGCCGAAATAGTCTCTGCGTTCATCGTTAGCGGAGGGAGGAATATCTTTTGCTAGAGATGGAGTCCAAAAACGACTATAAAAAGAGCTTTCGTTGTACTCGGAAAAATAAAGTGAGTGACCGCCTTTAAAATAACGGTTTATAAATTTTCTTGTGTTCGATCTTCTAAATCCAATTCTGCCAGCGTCACCTAGTCGCAAAAGTAAAAATCTGGCAGCAAGAAGAACACCATCGCTTATTCCGCAGTCGTTTATTGTTAGTTCAGATTTGTTTACGATGTGATTTATATCGTAACCATGTGGCATTGGACTCCCACACATGACAACACACTTGATTCCTGCGTCGCCCTTATGGTTCTTGAGTGCTTCAGAAAGCACATAGGTCCCAAAGCTATGAGCAACAATATATATTTGCTTGTCAGGGTTTGCTTCAAAAGCGGCTAATACTTGCCCTGAAACCTGCTTTGCCTTTCTTGAGCGTAAAAATGGTATTGAGAATGATATTAGATCAAAAAAACCATAATTAACCTCGACGTATTCAAACTCCCTTGAATACGATTTCATCTCCTGGCGAAGACTTTCTTGCCACTGTCCATATGTTCTGATCCCATGTATGGTGATTAATACGCGGTCAGTATTCTGTTGGACTATTTTTCTTTTGGCTCCTATTATACTTTTAACTTGGGCTTCAAGTGTATCTAACCAATCAATGTTCGATAGAGATCCATCCAAGACTACAATAGCATTTTTTTGAAATTCGCCTTGGTGCTCTCGTAAATATTCAATGTCTGCGGTTAGCCCAATGGTTAGACTGGGGCGTATATAATTCTTACTAGGATTACAAATATCGGCCAGCAATTTTGTACTATTCACTGCGCTAGCAGTTCCATCGCTTTTCTTCGGTATCAGTACATCAAGAATAAGCAGGTCAAAATGCGTTTTTAGTTCTTCCCGTGCCCAATCAGATGAGTCACATGAGTGAACCGATACTTCAGAGGCAAGATGCTCTGCACCTAGTAATTCCTCGATTACTCCCACTCGGGTCGAACTGTCATCTACGATTAATATTTTTATCAATTTATAAGTTCTCTATAATCTCGGACAAAGTTTCTTTCCACTTCGAGTTAGCAGAGTCAAAGAAAATAGTGCCTTTGTAGTAATCCCCCATGACAGTTAACAGATCTCTAATCTGATCAATGCTGAGATTTCTAGTGTCATCACTGAAGTCGGTGTATCCAGTTAACACAGCAAATGGACTTAAACGGTTTAGCTTCTTAAGGCGGGTGGCAATTTCTTTTCCTGCGAGAGTTCGGAATCTTCCACCGCGATCAGTTTCTGTACGGTCAAATGTTGGCATGCTCATGTCGAGCACGATGAAGTCAAAGTGGCTTTCACTGGCGATAGTTAGGCCGCTATTATAGGCTGCAGCCTCAAATACTTCTGCGCCGTGTTCTGACTTCAAAAAGTCAACGACTTTTTCACGCTTCAAATGATTATCTTCGATTACTAAAATTTTCATGCTTAAGTCCTATGGTGGATATAAAATTGTCGTCGGTTGCCTCGATGTTGTACGAAAAACCTGGAGATGAGTTGTGAAGCAGATTATATATTTTGTAAATTCCGCTACCCCCTTCTTCTCTACTTAGATTGGAGTTGCTATCGTTCCAGCGAGCTTTATGGTGTGATATGAAGACTTGTTTATCGCCGAAACTTTCTACGTCTATTAAATTTTGAACAGTTACTGTATCTGTATTATTCTGTGTAGAGTGAGCTATTTGCACTGCTGACTCAAATTTCCGATACTTCACAGCATTTTCTATTGCCGTGAAAAGTGCAATGAACAGTGATCTTGATTCTCGATAGTTTAAAATTAGATCGCTTTTTTGTTGGCTGAAAGTTATCTCAGCTCCTTTATGACCGTAAATGGATTGGAAAGACGTTACTGATGCCTCCAACACAACACCTAGAGGCTCAAAGCTTTCAACTCCATCAGAACCAACGAATTTGAACCAGTTGAGCACAAGCTCTATCTCTTTACTAAAACTAGATCTGCAATTTCTTATCTCTTGCATCAACTCACCCATAGGCGCTCTTGCCTTTGAGGTAGTGATCTCACTTTCTAAATTATGGATATCGTTCAGTATGAGCGAATGCAATGTATCATTTATAAGGTTCTGAGCTTTTTTTGCATGCTCGGCAGCTAACTGCCACATATATTCAATCAGTGAGTCGAAGAAGCTATCAAATTTGTCGTGATTATCTAGTATCTTAGAAATATGAACTAGTCGGGAATAATAGGCCGAGAAATCAAAGATATAATTATTTTTTTCAGCGCCATCGACATGTACTCTAAAATGATTATTGATGTCTTTCAGGGTAGTATCAACTTTCCGCGAGAATCCTCTAAATATTATATCAATTTCTTCTTTTATTCCTGCTGTTAAATAAGAATACTTTTCTTCCCAATATGTATTTGGCAAATACTCACCGTTTTTTTCAACAGTAATTAGTTTCGCCTTTTCAAAGCATGCGCGCAATTGCGTCACAAAAACAGTATGCCTTATCTCTGCGCTGAGGTACTTATCTAACCCATAGTTTTCGTTTAAAGCAAAGTCTCGCGCTGCTGCAGTGAAAATTTTATATAGCAAACTTGTTTTTTCATTTGATGAAACAGCAAGGGGTAGTCCTGTATCACCTGATTCAATTTCGAGTATGTCTGTAGAGCTTTTGTCAAAATCTTTTAAGTTAAGAGGGGCAAGTGCTGTGCCTCCCTCAATTGACTTTGCTTGATCAAATAATTTTTTATAGTAGTGCTTGCGATGGGTTTCCAGAGCCTGAATGTCTACAAAAAGTTTGCCAGTCTCAATTTTAGCTCGTAATTTATCTGAAAATAATGTTTCGAGAACTTTATCTTTTTCTATTTTCAGTGCTTCTGCTATTTCCGGAGATGCTAATATCAGCCTGTCTAAAATTGCGACACGTTCATGAATAACTTGATCGTTGTTTTTGAATGCGCCTATATTGTCTAGTTGGAAAGGTACGCAAATATATCGCAAGAAGTATTTCTCGTTTTCTTCTAAAGTTTCCCCGGGGAATAATATCGTTGGCTTATGAGTTTTTTTTGCACCAAGCAAGTCAATAAAGAGTTCGGTTTTTAGCTCTTCATATGCCCCGTTCTGTTCTCTATTATATATGTCTAGTGTTATCAGGCATGAGATAAAGGTGGCGTTATCAGGCTTATCCAAATCAGCTATTTCGCCACATATTGTTGCCATTGGTAAGTAATATGAAGCAAATCTGTTTTTAAAATAACTGTCAATGGAAAAGTTTATAAGGCTCATCCAGTCTTGTTTTTGTATGTATCGGGCTGACTGAACTTTTAAATAGTCGGCTAGTATCGGAAAGTGCGAAGGTGTTAGGTGTAGTTTTTCAGAGTCTTCATATCCGTGGCGTATTGCCCTTTCTGACGGAATTCTACTGATTTCAACGTCTGTAAATAGGGCGCGCTTCTGTATTGATGTGAAGGCTTTAGGTGTGTTCCAGCGACCTAATGCAAGTGTAGCTCTACGGCTAAGCTCTATAACTTGATCCTCTTCAACCTCTGAAAGAATGTGAGTCAAATGAAACATCAAGGATTTAGCCCAAACTTCGCTTCTGAATTTAACGCAGAGTTTTCGCAAATAGGCTATGCACTCGTCACTATTTGGTTGAAGCATAAAAATGCTACTGAGGCTATTTGCTATGTGGTCATATAAATGTTTGTCAGTAGTGCTGCCAACATAGACCTTGGCTCTGGCGTAAATTTCTATTAGTCCGAACGTTAACTCTAAGCCGCCTGATATAGCTTTGGAGACAGCTTCAATCACGGAGTTATAGTTGCCACGAGTATAATCATCAACGATCGCCATCGTAGCAACATCAACATCATGATTTTTATTCAGAAGGTTGAAGAGCTCTTCATCCTGAAGAATTTCAGCGAGTTCTAGCGATAGCTTCTCTATCGTCGGATCTAACGACTCCCCTCGAACGTATATTTCCGAAAGTATGGTTTTGAAGAGAAGGTATTGATCTACTATGGACTCCATTCTATAGTTATTCAGATCTTCCAGAGATACTTTTCTGTTTTTGTCAAATGCAATAGGCAGTTGCATGCAGGATAATACTGCACCGTATGATATTATTCCTTTAAGGCCAGAGGCTCGATATTCTTTTAGCTGGGCTTCAAGTATGCTCGCGAAGACAGATATATTATTGCTTTCTGACATAAGCAAGATGTCACGGATTTTGCTCGAAACATCATGGTTGGGGAAATTGTCTTGGATACGATTTATAATTTCTTTAGTAGGTGCTTTGTCTAGCTCTTTTATCACATGAATTCTGTTGGAAATTGCCCACCAACAATGACTGACAGATTCTACTGTATTTAATGCAGCATTGGCTCTTGGTAAGTCAGATGACAGTAAGGATAGATTAAATTCGATTCTGGCTGTATTGAAAATTTTCAATTCTTTCGCGCAGTTAAAAAATAATCCGAGCGCCCAGTACACATAGTGGTTACTGTTGACGAAATTTTTCGTACTAAGAATTTGATAGTGAGTGTCTTTGTTGTACAGCGGTTTACATATTTTAGGAAGTAATTTGCTACGGGATAAGTTGACAATGTTGGTGGTCAGCCTTGCATCACTTAGTGCTTTAAGCTGTGTGAGTATCCGGTGGCCAACGTTCCCCAAGGTTTCCCCGTGTCGTCTAATATAAATATTGGGGTCATTGCTGATTCTTTTTTTGTTGTTTAAACCTTTTTTTTGTTTCATCTGGCATATCCATGTTTTGTTCGCGCTTAACTCGATCGCATTCTGCACGAATGTGCATTCCATACTTTATTTATGTTTCTAAACCATGCTTTAAAATTAAGTGATGGCATTTTAGCGTCATCGGCTCAAAAAATCCACGTTATCGATAAACATTTTTTTGAGTTTCCTATTACTTGGCTCGCTATTTCGCCTTGTCAACTAAACTGCTGAATGCTAATCATGTCGCTAATAGTGTGGGGGCTTATGTATAATTCGAGGTAAGCTATATTTCGGTGTATGGTTTTACCTGTGAACGGTTTTAATGATGTGAATAGTTGTCTTTATATGTGGCATATACGCTCATGCTGCATTGGTTTGTGATGTTTAGCTTTGAGGAGTAGATATATCGGCATGTATCTGCAACTTTTTTAACGTCTCAGCTATGGGTTTTCTAATTGTGTCATATAGTCGGGTGTTTATGAGGGGACGGTTGCTTCTTAGGATGTTAAGTCTCGTAGCGCCAAATATAGCGGCATAGGTTTTTAAAGTATAGAGAACTCATAGGGGGTGCTTTATTACAAGTTACTACTGTTAAGTTGACATTTAGTTTTTTTAGTTGGATTAGTGAATAAATATATTTAGACTATAGCCAGGTTTTGTTTGAACGAGATTCAATTAGTCGAGCTGTTAATTTGTAGTAGTAGTGAGTAGCAGGGGAGTGGTATATGGCAGATGAATTAAGAAACCATGTGAGGTGTTTTTTTTGCCATGTCCATGGGTTGCTACGTCCCCAACGTTCGCAGATGGCTGCCTGAATTTTTTCGGCTTGTCGCAGGTGTCGGATGCGTGTGGCCTGAGACCCTTTGAGAGTACTGCTTAGAAAGATTTCCATATCGAAAGGTGCATTCATTGGCGACCTCCAATGTAGGCGCCAACGACATCGGTACGGCTGTGCCCTAACTCATAGCTAATCTTAGCTCGCGCAACTAAGTCTAGTTTTCGGTCAAGCTGGTAGCAATTGCCATTGTTGATAGGGGAAGGATGATTGGTGATTTTTTCATAGCGATTGCAGGCATACGCTGCTCGCAACTCATGAAAGCCTTTTAATCCGTGATCGTGAAGTATGTCCCGAGCGGGAGCTATGACTCCACGGAGGAAATCACGGTAGTGTTCCTGCGGGAACAACAGATTGCTACTACCGTGAGGTGAGGTCAGGTAGGCAAAGCTCAGTGCTCTAAGGATTTCTTTGTCGACGGTGATCCAACGAGGCGCTGTTGCGCCTGAGCGGCCACCTTTGGTGCCGTCCTGAATATTGATCTTGCCGTATTGTTCGGCCTCGCGCTTTAGGCGTGGAAGATCGGCCAAAATGGCCTCGCGCAATCGCATTCCGGTCGCTCGCGCCAACTGCGCGATGGCCGCGGCACGTGGATGCTGTTCACGGAGCGCGTCGACGATCCGCCTCACCTGATCACTATCCTGGCCTTGCGGGGCGATTGTGCGGATGGTAGTGCGCTGCATTCCTAGCGCCTTGCTCGGGCTCGGCACTTTTATGTACCGATCACCGCGAAGCGCGACCATGGTTCGGTTTACGCTGGACAACCGGTTTTGCGCGGTGGCGATGGCGAGGTCACCTTGTTCAACTTGGTGACGCAGATGCCCTGCGTAGTCCAGTAACGTCTGCTGGTTAATCTGCCGCGCATCGTTGAACCCTGGCCCATCCTCTGACCGACACCAGCGCACAAATGCCTGCCACCGATCACTGTGTGCTTTGACGGTCCCGTAATGCCCACCGCCAAACAGATCTTTCAATGCTTGCGATCCGGCATAGCTCAGTTGCCGGCCATAGCCAAAATTTCGCCCGTCTCGTCTACCGACCAATGCCATGATCGAACTCCTCTCGAAGCCAAAACTTTTAAAACCTTCCCCACGTCATCCCGCCAAGAATGTTGAGTGTTATCAGGGATCAAGGCCCCTGCGACCTGTGAGGATTGTCCACTAACGCGGGACTGGCGGCTCTTTACGACCGGGAGCTTGGGCATCTCATGATCTGGCCTCCTGAACACCGAATACCGGTGGGCGGGTGGAGGCTGCATTGGCTGACGGGGCCAATGCCGCGAGATCCTGAGTCGAGTGAAGGCAGTGAGGCGATGACCGGGGCATACCTGACTGTCAGTCAGGTGTAGTCCATTCCGTGGGCTGCGGCACCATCATCTGCATCGCTGTTGCTGGTGACTTCGGTGTTTGTCACGCCGATTGTCACGAGGGGAAATGCCGCAAAGCCTTGTACGAGTTGGGCTGCAGCAGCGGTAGGAGCGCCCGTCTCTTTCCGGAGGAAAGAGACGGGCGCAGGTTGGCGCAAGGAAATGGCCAAGCGGATAGGTTGCTGCAGGGCAGCTATGAAAGGGGGTGAGTTGCCGCAGTGGGCGCACTGGTAAAAGTAGGCATCCATCACATCGATGTGACCGTGCGAGCTACCGGACGCTAATCGCACTTTGGGGAGAACCACCACGGTGTGGCGTAGCCTTAAAGGTTCTGGCTACCTGGGTTGCTGTCAACGACAGCGCTTTGCCCGATCTTTTCTACGCCTGTGGATAATTCGGGTCAAGACTCCAATTTTCGGGAGTTCTGCGGCTGTGGATGAAATTATCCACCGGTGGAAATCAGTGGTTTTCCACAGACAGTTGTGTGGGCTTTAGATTTTTTAAGTGAGGTCCATCCAAGCAGGGCGGCTTTGCAGCCCTGTTTGGATGGACCCGCGTGGACAAGCGGATCGCTGAGATATGAAGATCGAGCGCTTACTCAGTTGCGCCACGTTTTGCTTTTAGGCGAGTGACGTTCACTCCGGTCTGGTTCGCGAATTCGTGTGGAGTGACATGCTCCTGCCGGTTGGCCTCCAGGTACCGGCTCCACCAGTTCATGATCAGCCTGCGCTCCTCGATGAACTCGGCCTTGTGGATGTAAGCGGCGCGGACGTTGTTGCGCTCCTTGTGGCTCATCTGCCGTTCAATAGCTGTCTCCGACCACAATCCTGACTCGATCAGTGCGCTGCAGGCCATCGAACGAAACCCATGTCCGCAGATATCGGTTTTGGTGTCGTACCCCATCGTCCGTAGCGCATTGTTCACGGTATTTTCGGACATAGGTTTCCAGGGCTTGGCATCGCCTGCAAACACCAGGTCGAATTTACCGGTGAGGGCGTGGATCTGTTCAAGCAGAGTCACCGCTTGCGGCGATAAGGGTACTAAATGGATATCCCCTGCCATCTTCGTACCCCTTGTGGAAAAGGGTACTCCCTCCAACGCGGGTCGAGTGTCCGGTATCTCCCAGGTGCCGCGCTTGAGGTCGAACTCGCTCCAGCGTGCGAAACGCAGTTCGCTGGATCGTACAAACACATGCAGTGACAGCATCACCGTCAGACGGGTAAGTGCCCGGCCTTTATAGGTGTCGATCCGCTCCTGCAGTTCCGGTAGTCGCGATAAGGGTAGGGCGGGGCGATGGATCACCCGCGGGGCCTTGATCGAGCCTTCGAGGTCGTAAGCAGGGTTTATGGTGATAAGCCGGAGGCGCTTTGCCTCGCGCATGATGCTCTGCAGGTAGTTTTGTACCCTTAAAGCAACGTCTATCGTTCCGCGCTTCTTGATCGCTTCCAAGGGCTGCATGAGGTCATGGGTGTCGAGGTCGACAATGGCGCGGGCGCCGATCAGCGGGAACACGTGGGTTTTGAGGCGGCTCATCACAGTCTTGGAGTGGCCTGGTGCCCACTTGGCCGACATTTCCGTGTGCCAGTCCAGCGCAACGCTTTCAAAGGTTTTGCCTTTGATCACAGCTTCCGCCTTGGTTTGGTGCTTGGTCTCTATGGGATCAATGCCATCCGCCAGCATTCGCTTGACCTCCAAGCGCTTGCGGCGCGCGTCGGCGAGGCCAATGATGGGATAGTTGCCGAACGAGGTCAGTCCTTCCCGTCCGTCAGGTTTGACGTAACGGAGCCGCCAGCCTTTACGGCCATTGGGTTGGACTAGAAGGTAGAGGCCGTCGCCGTCGAAAAGCTTGTAGGCGCGGTCGGTGGGCTTGGCTGAGCGGCAAGCCGAATCAGAGAGTGGAGCAGTGGTGCGCGACATAAGGGTACTCCCTTTTATCGAAGTGACCTTTACCCCAAACTCTACCCTTAAACCGGTTGGAATCCACAAGGATTCACCGGAATCCGACGGAACGCCAAAACGAAAAAACCCGCCAGAAGGCGGGTTTTTCGGGGGATCCAGAGATTTTGAAAGCCTTCTCTGGAACCTTGTATGGTGCCGGCACCAGGAGTCGAACCCGGGACCTACTGATTACAAGTCAGTTGCTCTACCAACTGAGCTATACCGGCGTGTTAGGGCGACGATTATAGCGATTGGAAAGCATCTGTAAACCCCTGAATTCTGACTATTTTTGCAATCGCCCGGGTTTTCTTTGCTTGGCCTCGTTTCAACCACCCCAACCCTGCAAATCCCGTGCGCTGGATCACTGGAAATACCCTTCGCCTAGTGGCAACATGCCATCCATTGCGGGCCCTTGTTAGGGCGTCCCAAGGATGAAATAGAAGGAAGCACCACGTGAAACGGATTATCTCCCTGGCCCTTTTGGTCCTAGCCGCCACCCTCAGTGGCTGCGCCGCCAACAAGCCAGTCAATGACCCCGCCTTGGTCGGCCAATGGAAAGGCCTGCGTGCAGAAAGCGCCAAATGTCAGTTCCTGTCCTGGAACAACAACCTCAAGCCCGACGGCCGCTTCACCATCACGTTTTTCCGTGATGCGCAGCAAACCCAGCCGATTCAAACCGAGAACGGCACCTGGTCCGCGGCCAATGGCAAGAATGAGTTGAGAACCGATGGCGTGCGTACGCCGGATATCTACACCTACAAGATGGTCGACACTGACACCGTTCATTACGTGAGTGTGGCGGCGGACCCGGCTGGCGATTGCCAGGAAGAGTATGAGTTCACCGAGCACCGTATTCGCGGTTAAAGCCATTTAGCTGCAGATGAGATTTTGTGGTCAGGGAGCTTGCTCCCGCTGGAGTGCGCAGCGCTCCCTCTGTTTTTGGGGCTGCTTCGCAGCCCAGCGGGAGCAAGCTCCCTCGCCACAGGTTTGTCGTTCGCCTTATTAGCTGCCTTCGTTGCATGAATCTGCAAACTTCATGTAGTCAAACACTCGCTTATGCCCTTGGGAATCGAGGTAGGTCAGCCGCGCATTTACCACGCCGCAGGCCGCGCCACCATCGTCCACGGTCGACAGCACTCGCTGCACATCCGGCTTTTGGCGGGCCTCGGCCTGAGCCGAAAAAGCGGCAACGTTGAGCAAGGCAAGCAGGCAACTGGCGATGAAGGGTTTGCGGTTCATGGTGGTGTCCTCGGGGGTCAATAGGCGGTGTGTTTCGTTGGAGCCTATTGAGCGACCAGAAGGTATCCGGCCTGTGTCATGCACCCCGGCTTTTTGCCTCGGGATGTGTTGAAAGGGGAATTGCATACAACTTGATACGCAAATAGGACCATTAGAGGGTTTAGTGAGCGAGATCGACTTACTTAGATTTTATCGACATAACGGTCATCGTTTTTACCTTGAATAAGGCGATTCTTGCCGTATTCTGTTTCGAAATATTAAGCGTCATATTAATAGCGGAATCGTTTAAGCCCTTTGTCAGGGAGCAATAAGGATTAATTAGTTAGTTGATATTGGGTTCGTCAGTCGAGCGCATTTCCTGTCTGGTAGGCCAGGAAAATAGCGACAGAAATATCTTAACCTTTTGATCTGTAAGTTAATATCAAAAACGCCAAAAAACAGTCAAAAAAACGACGCCATGCCACTCGTCGGAAAGAATTAGTCTAAAAGCATCAAAATACTGACACCATCACTTTGATATCACAGAATGCCGCCTGCCAACACATAACTAGAAAAACCAAGGTCAGCCAACGCGCTGACCTTTTTATCGCCTTTAAAGCGTATTAAGTGGGAGGGCCGTGGGTGAGTCGCGCAGACGATATTTCAAAACTATTCAATAAGCTGGGCGCCAATCCAAATGGCTACCGGGAGATGCAGGCCGTCCACGATTATCTTGAAGATGACGTGGTCGTTGAGCGTTTCGACGCCTTGCCCATCCCAACCCAGGCCGCATCTGCGGTCGTACTCGATGAGCCGCCGTCGGCGCCTTTGCTGCGCTTGCTCGAAGAGCTGACCCATGCCGAAGCCGATCATGTGCAACCGCCCGAAGTGGTGGAGGGGCCGACCGGTGAGGTGTACTCGGATCAATCGTCGCCCAAGGTGATCGTGGTGGTCTCGCTCAAGGGTGGTGTCGGTCGCAGTATGCTGACTGCCGCCATCGCCAGCGGCTTGCAGCGTCAAGGTCGCCCTGCACTGGCGCTGGACCTGGACCCGCAAAACGCCCTGCGTCATCACTTGTGCCTGGGCCTGAATTTACCCGGCCTCGGCGCGACGAGCTTGAGCAATGAGCCCTGGGATGGCCTGGTAGAGCGCGGCTTCGCGGGTTGCCGCTTGGTAGCGTTCGGTGACACCGACAACGACCAGCAACAGAACCTCAACCGCTGGCTGGGGCAGGACGTCGAGTGGCTGCCCAAGCACCTTGCCGGCCTGCGCCTGAACGGGCAGGACACCGTGGTGATCGACGTGCCGGCTGGCAATACGGTGTACCTGCGTCAGGCCATGGCCCTGGCCGATGTGGTGTTGGTGGCCGTGCAGGCGGATGTCGCCTCGTTCAGCACCCTGGCCCAGATGGACAGTGTGCTGGCGCCGTACCTTGAGCGCGAAAAACCGCCACAGCGTTACTACGTGATCAACCAACTCGACGGCGCCCACCGCTTCAGCCTGGACATGGCCGAAGTGTTCAAGGCCCGCCTCGGCAATGCTCTGCTCGGCACGGTGCACCGTGACCCGGCGTTCAGCGAAGCCCAGGCCTGTGGCCGCGATCCTCTCGACCCTACCGTCAACAGTCTCGGCTGCCAGGACATTCATGCCCTGTGCCGCACGCTGCTCGAACGCATCGATTCGGACCTTCCATGACCGACACTACGTCCTCCACGCCTCACACTCCGGGGCGCGCTGAACAGCGCCTAGATGCCGCCATTTCGCGCTTCAACCGCTGGCCCGACGCGCTGCGCAAAGTGCTGGTGGTGGTCAGTTGCGTGATCGGGACCATGCTGTTGGTGAGCATTGTCAGCGCCCCGCTGGACCTCTACAGCCAATGCCTGTTTGCCGCCGTGTGCTTCCTTGCGGTGCTGGTGCTGCGCAAGATTCCCGGGCGCATGGCGATCCTCGCGCTGGTGGTGTTGTCGCTGGTGGCGTCGCTGCGCTACATGTACTGGCGGTTGACCTCTACCCTGGGCTTTGAAACCTGGCTGGACATGCTCTTCGGCTACGGCCTGGTGCTCGCCGAGCTGTACGCGCTGGTGGTGCTGATCTTCGGCTACGTGCAAACCGCCTGGCCGCTGCGCCGCGAGCCGGTGTGGCTCAAGACAGAACCGTCCGAGTGGCCCACCGTCGACGTGTTCATCCCGACCTATAACGAGGCATTGAGCATCGTTAAATTGACCATCTTCGCCGCTCAGGCGATGGATTGGCCCAAGGACAAGCTGCGCGTGCACGTCCTCGACGATGGCCGTCGCGATGATTTTCGCGATTTCTGCCGCAAGATCGGCGTGAACTACATCCGTCGCGATAACAACTTCCACGCCAAGGCCGGCAACCTCAATGAGGCGTTGAAGGTCACCGACGGCGAATACATCGCGCTGTTCGACGCCGACCACGTGCCGACCCGTTCCTTTTTGCAGGTCAGTCTCGGCTGGTTCCTCAAGGACCCCAAGCTTGCGATGTTGCAAACGCCGCACTTCTTCTTTTCGCCCGACCCGTTTGAAAAGAACCTCGACACCTTCCGCGCCGTGCCCAACGAGGGCGAGCTGTTCTACGGCCTGGTGCAGGACGGCAACGACCTGTGGAACGCGACTTTCTTCTGTGGCTCGTGTGCGGTGATCCGCCGTAAGCCGTTGCTGGAAATCGGCGGCGTGGCCGTCGAGACCGTGACCGAAGACGCCCACACCGCCCTCAAGCTTAACCGCCTGGGCTATAACACCGCCTACCTGGCGATCCCGCAGGCGGCGGGCCTGGCCACCGAGAGCCTGTCGCGCCACATCAACCAGCGCATCCGCTGGGCGCGGGGCATGGCGCAGATTTTCCGCACCGACAACCCGCTGCTGGGCAAAGGCCTGAAGTGGGGCCAGCGCATCTGCTACGCCAACGCCATGCTGCACTTCTTCTATGGTTTGCCGCGCCTTGTGTTCCTGACCGCACCGCTGGCCTACCTGATTTTTGGCGCGCAGATCTTCCACGCTTCGGCGCTGATGATCGTCGCGTATGTGTTGCCGCACTTGGTGCATTCAAGCCTCACCAACTCACGAATCCAGGGGCGTTTTCGCCACTCGTTCTGGAACGAGGTCTACGAGACCGTGCTGGCCTGGTACATCCTGCCGCCGGTATTGGTCGCGCTGGTCAACCCGAAGGCCGGTGGCTTCAACGTCACCGACAAGGGCGGGATCATCGACAAGCAGTTCTTCGACTGGAAACTTGCAAGGCCATACCTGGTACTGCTCGCGGTGAATCTGGTCGGCCTGGGCTTCGGTCTCTATCAGTTGATCTGGGGCGATGAGTCCACCGCGGTTACCGTGGCGATCAACCTGACCTGGACCCTCTACAACCTGATCATCACCAGTGCTGCGGTGGCGGTGGCTTCCGAGGCGCGGCAAGTGCGTTCCGAGCCGCGGGTCAGCGCTAAATTGCCGGTCAGCGTGATCTGCGCCGATGGTCGTGTGCTCCAGGGCATGACCCAGGATTTCTCACAAAACGGCTTCGGCCTGATCCTCGCCGACGGGCACGAAATTGCCCAGGGCGAAGCGGTGCAGCTGGTGCTGTCGCGCAACGGCCAAGACAGCCTGTTCCAGGCGCGGGTGGTGTTCAGCAAGGGCGCGCAGATTGGCGCGCAATTCGATGCATTGTCGCTGCGCCAACAAAGCGAACTGGTACGCCTGACGTTTTCCCGCGCCGACACCTGGGCCGCCAGTTGGGGCGCCGGCCAACCCGATACACCGTTGTCTGCCCTGCGTGAAGTCGGTGCCATCGGCATCGGCGGCCTGTTTACCCTGGGCCGCGCCACGCTGCATGAATTGCGTCTGGCCCTGCGCCGCACTCCCTCACAACCGCTCGATACGCTGATGGACAAGCCATGACTTCCACACTATTTGCCCGCCCGCAGTCGCGCGGTGTGCTCGCGCTGATGATCGCTTCGCTGCTGGGCCTGGGCTCGCAGGCGCAGGCCGCTGCACCCGCCGTTGCGGTGCAGAGCACTGATGACGGCTACAGCCTGACCCTCAAGCAATTGGGCCGTCGCGACACCATGAACCTGCAAGGCGTGGAAGCGTCCGACAGCGTCAACTTCGACATCCGTGCCGATGAGGTGGTGAAGGGCGCGCAACTGTTGCTCAAGTACAGCTACTCGCCGGCGCTGCTGGCGGACCTGTCGCAGATCAACGTGCTGGTCAACGACGAAGTCGCCGCCAGCCTGCCGCTGCCCAAAGACGGCGCGGGCATCCAGCAGGAAAAGCTGGTGCAAATTCCGGCGCACCTGATCACCGAATTCAACCGCTTGAGCCTGCAGTTCATCGGCCACTACACCATGTCCTGTGAAGACCCGCTGCACAGCAGCCTGTGGGCCAAAATCAGCAACAACAGTGAGCTGAAAGTGCAGGTGCAACCGATCGTCTTGAAAGACGACCTGTCGGTGCTGCCGCTGCCGTTCTTCGACAAGCGTGACGCGCGCCAGGTCAGCCTGCCGTTCGTGTTTGCCACCGCGCCCGACAACGCCGCGCTGGAAGCCGCCGGTGCACTGTCGTCGTGGGTCGGCGGCATGGCCAGCTATCGCGGCGCGACATTCCCCACTACCCTCGGCGAGATCCCGGCCAAGGGCAATGCCATCGTGCTGGTGCAAAGCACCCAGGCCGTGGACGTGCACGGTGTGGCCGTGCCTGAGCCTAAAGGGCCGACCCTGACCCTGATCGCCAACCCCAACGACCCGAATGGCAAGCTGCTGATCGTCTCCGGCCGTGACGGCGCTGAACTCAAGCGTGCCGCCACCGCCGTGGTGCTGGGCAACCCGGTGCTGACTGGCAACAGTGTGGTCATCACCAAGCTCGACACCCTGGCCCCACGCACGCCGTACGACGCGCCGAACTGGTTGCCCAGCAACCGCCCGGTGCGCCTTGGCGAGCTGGTGGAGCTGAAAAAACTCAACGTCTCGGGCTACAACCCGGGCCCGATCAGCGTCGACCTGCGCCTGCCGCCCGACCTGTTCAACTGGCGTGAAGAGGGCGTGCCGCTCACCGTCAAATACCGCTACACGCCGCAGCAGGTGTCCACCAACTCCTCCTTGCTGATTGGCCTGAACGACCAGTTCATGAAGTCCGTCGCGCTGCCTTCGGTGACCAACCTGGGCGGCGGGCAAAGCCTGCTCGACCAGCTCAAGAAAGACGAAACCCTGCCCCGTGAAGTGACGACCCTGTTGCCGATCAGCTCGGCTTCGCCCAAGTCCAAGCTGCAACTGCGCTTCATGTATGACTACATCAAGGAAGGCGAATGCCGGGACATCATCGTCGACAACATGCGCGGCGCGATTGACCCGGATTCGAGCCTGGACCTGAGCCGCTACCAGCACTTTATTGCCATGCCGAACCTGGGCGTGTTCAACGACTCCGGCTTCCCGTTCACCCGCCTGGCTGACCTTTCGGAATCTGCCGTGGTGATGCCGGACAACGTTGGCACCGATGAACTGAGCGCTTACCTGACCGTGATGGGTCGCTTCGGCGAGTCCACCGGCTACCCGGCCACCGCCGTCAAAGTGGTGCAGGCCAAGGACGTGCAAAGCGTTGCCGATAAAGACTTGCTGGTGCTCGCCACCGGCGGCAACCAGCCGCTGTTGCAGCAATGGCAGCAGTACCTGCCGGCCACCAGTGACGGCCCGCAGCACCACTTCCTGCTGTCTGACCTGCCACGTTATGTACGCAGCTGGATCAGCCCCGACGCCGCAGCCAACCAGCACCCGGCCAACGCCGGCATCACCTTCAGCGGCTTGAGCAGCAGCACCTGGTTCGCCGGTTTCCAATCGCCGCTCAAGGCCGGGCGCAGTGTGGTGCTGATCGCCAGCAACCAGCCTCAGGGCCTGCTTGAAGCGACCTCGGCGCTGATTGGCGGTGACGACTACAAAGATTCGATCCAGGGCAGCCTGGCGGTGGTGCAGGGCACCCAGATCAGCTCGCTGGTTGCAGACCAGCAGTACTACGTCGGCAACCTGAACTACTTCAAATTCATGCAATGGCAGCTGTCCCAGAACCTGGGCTGGATGCTGGCGATTACCTTCCTCGGCTTGTTGGTGCTGACCTGCCTGATCTACCTGGCACTGCGTGCCCGTGCAAAACGGCGGTTGGCATGAGCCCTTTGCGTAGCGCGATTCTGGCTGTGATGGGTACGGCAATGTTTGCCGGTGCAGCCCAGGCGCAGACCTGTGATTGGCCGCTGTGGCAGAACTACGCCAAGCGCTTTATCCAGGACGATGGCCGGGTGCTGAACTCGTCCATGAAACCGACGGAAAGCAGCTCCGAAGGGCAGTCGTACGCGATGTTCTTTGCCTTGGTCGGCAACGACCGGGCGACCTTCGACAAGCTCTGGACCTGGACCAAGGCCAACATGGCGGGCGCCGATATCGGCCAGAACCTGCCGGCCTGGTTGTGGGGCAAGCGCGACGACGGCAAGTGGGGCGCAATCGACCCCAACTCCGCCAGCGACGCCGATTTGTGGATGGCTTACGCCTTGCTCGAAGCGGCGCGGGTGTGGAATGCACCGCAGTACCGCAGCGACGCGCAACTGGTGTTGGCCAATGTTGAACGCAACCTGATCGTGCGTGTGCCGGGCCTGGGCAAGATGCTGTTGCCGGGGCCGGTGGGCTATGTGCATGCAGGTGGCCTGTGGCGCTTTAACCCAAGCTATCAAGTGTTGCCACAACTGCGCCGCTTTGCCAAAGAGCGCCCGAACGCCGGGTGGAACGAAGTGGCCGAGAGCAACGCAAAGATGCTCGCCGACCTGCCGAGCAATCCCCACGGTCTGGCGGCTAACTGGGTGGCTTATCGCGCGACCAGCGCGACCACCGGGCTGTTTATCGTTGATCCGTTTTCCGATGACCTGGGCAGCTACGATGCGATCCGCACTTACCTCTGGGCCGGCATGACCGCCAAGAGCGACCCGCTGGCCGCGCCGATGCTCAAGGCGTTGGGCGGTATTTCCCGCGCCACCGCTTCGTCGGTCAGCGGTTTGCCGCCAGAGAAAGTCCACGTGCTGACCGGCGAAGTGGAGAAAAACAACGGCTACACGCCGATGGGTTTCTCGGCTTCCACCGTGGCGTTCTTCCAGGCCCGGGGTGAAACCGCCCTGGCGCAACTGCAAAAGCAGAAGGTCGATGACGCCCTCGCCAAAGCCCTCGCGCCTTCGGCACCGGACAGTGCCCAACCGATTTACTACGACTACATGCTCAGCCTGTTCGGCCAGGGCTTTGCTGATCAAAAGTACCGTTTCGAACAAGACGGCACGGTGAAATTATCCTGGGAGTCAGCATGCGCCGTCACACGCTAGCCATTGCGATTCTGGCCGCCCTGGCTTCCAGCGCCAGTTTTGCCGAAACCACTGACCCGCAAAGCCTGCTGATCGAGCAGGGCTATTACTGGCAGTCGAAAAAGAACCCGGAACGCGCCCTCGAGACCTGGCAGAAACTGCTGCGCCTGAGCCCCGACCAACCGGATGCGCTGTACGGCATCGGGCTGATTTCGGTGCAGCAACAGCGCCCGGCCGAAGCGCAAAAGTACCTGGCCCGCCTGCAGGCGTTGAGCCCGGTGCCGCGCCAGGCCTTGCTGCTGGAGCAGGACATCACCGTTAACATTCCGGCCAACGCCAAGCTGCTGGAACAGGCCCGCGAGTTGGGCGAGCCCGAAGAAGAGCGCGAACAAGCGGTGGCGTTATATCGCCAGATCTTCCAGGGGCGCGAGCCTCAGGGCTTGATTGCCCGCGAGTATTACAACACCCTCGGCTTTACATCCAAGGGCACGAACGAGGCCATCGCCGGTTTGCAGCGCTTGTCCCGCGAGCGGCCGAATGACCCGATTGTGGCGCTGTTTCTGGCCAAGCACTTGGCGCGTAACCCGGCCACCCGTGCCGACGGCATTCGTGCCCTGGCCAAGCTGGCACCGAACAACGACGTGGGCGGCAACGCCGATGAAACCTGGCGCTTTGCGCTGATCTGGCTCGGCCCGCCGAAGAGTGACCAGGTGTCGCTGTTCCAGCAGTTTCTTGCGGCGCACCCGGACGACACCGAGATCCGCGCGCTGATGAACAAGGGCATTGCCCAAGGCAAGGGCGGCGCCGCTTGGCAGCGTGATCCGCAGATGACCAAGGCATTCAAGGCGCTGGATGACGGCGACCTGAAAACCGCCGAACCGCTCTTGGCAGCGCGCCTCAACCAAAAATCCAACGACGTCGATGCCCTTGGCGGCATGGGCGTTCTGCGTCAACAGCAGCAGCGCTTCACCGAGGCCGAAAGCTACCTGGTGCAGGCCACCCGCTTGCCGGGTGGCGCGGCGTGGCAGTCGGCGCTCAATGATGTGCGCTACTGGAACCTGCTCAACCAGGCCCGTGACGCCCAGCGTGGCGGCCGCACCAGCCAGGCTCGCGAGCTGGTGGCCCAGGCCGAACGCCTGAACCCTGGCCAGCCCGGCGCTGCTGTGGCGCTGTCGGGTTTCCAGGCTCAGGACAATCAGTTCGACGCGGCCGAAGCCGGCTACCGCAAAGTGCTGGCGCGCCATCCTGGCGACCCGGATGCCCTGAGTGGTTTGATCAACGTGCTGTCCCAATCGGGGCAGCCGGAAGAAGCCTTGAAGCTGATCGATTCGGTATCGCCCGCCGAGCGCGCCAAGTTCGCGCCGAGTGTGAAAATTACCGCATTGCGTGCTACCCAAGTCGGCAAACTGGCCGAGCAACGGGGCGATTTGAAAGCCGCGCAAGCCGCCTACAAACAAGCCCTTGATGCCGACCCGGAAAACCCGTGGACGCGCTTCGCCCTGGCGCGCATTTACCTGCGCGACGGCCAGATTCGCAACGCCCGAGCCTTGATCGACGGCCTGCTGGCCAAGCAACCCAACCAGCCGGACGCGCTGTACACCAGCACGCTGTTGTCGGCCGAGTTGGGCGAGTGGAAGAAAGCCGAAGAGACCCTGGCGCGTATCCCGGCCGGGCAACGTACCGCGGACATGAACGAGCTGGGCATCGATATCGCGCTGCACAAGCAGACCGACATCGCCATCGAAACCGCCCGCCGTGGCCAGCGCCCGGAAGCCCTCGCGCTGCTGGGCCGCAGTGAAGCCATGACCCGGCAGAAGCCTGAGCGCCTGGCGATTCTGGCGGCCGCTTATGTGGAAGTCGGGGCGACGCAGCAAGGCCTGGATATCATGCAAAAGGTTCTGGATAACAATCCGAACCCGACCATCGACCAGAAACTGCTGTACGCCAACGTGCTCCTCAAGGCCAACCACTACACCGAGGCGGGCGACATCCTGCGCGAAGTGCAGGGCCAACCTCTAAGTGAAACAGGCCGTCAGCGCTACGACGATTTGATCTACCTGTACCGGGTCAAACAGGCTGACGCCTTGCGTGAGAAAAACGACCTGGTGGCGGCCTACGACATGCTGTCGCCGGCCCTTGCGCAGCGCCCCAATGATGCAATGGCGGTAGGTGCCCTGGCGCGGATGTACGCGGCCAGCGGCAACAGCAAAAAAGCCATGGAGCTTTACGCACCGCTGATCCAGCAGAACCCGAACAACGCCCGTCTGCAACTGGGCCTGGCGGATATCGCCTTGCAAGGCCGTGACCGTGGCCTGGCAGAAAGCGCCAGTGACAAGGCGCTGGCGCTGGAGCCGGGTAACCCTGAGATCCTCACGTCGGCGGCACGCATCTATCAAGGGCTGGGCAAAAACAACGAAGCGTCTGCGTTGCTGCGCAAGGCGCTGGCGATTGAGAACAGCCAGAAGAGCCAAACCCAATTGGCCCAGGCCGGTTCCCAAGGCGTGGCTTACAACCCCTTCGTGGGCTTGCCGGGCCAGCGTCGCCAAGTCACCGACCTGACCGTCGCCGGTGCGGTTCCGCCGCCGATTGATGCACCGGCCAATGTCGTGCCGGAAAATGCCTTGGCGACCTCCGGACGTTCGGTGCCGAACAACTTGAATGAGCCGTTTGAGGCGCCGTCGAGCATTGCTTCGCTCGACACTGCCAACCTGAGCCCGGCACGTCGTGCGCTGGATACGATCCTGCGGGATCGTACCGGTTACGTGGTGCAGGGCTTGAGCGTTCGTAGCAACAACGGTGAAAGCGGCCTGAGCAAAATCACGGATGTTGAGGCGCCGTTCGAGGTTCGGATTCCGGTGGGTGATCTCAATGTTGCCGCGCGCGTGACGCCAGTGCACTTGAGTTCGGGCAGCGTGAAAACCAACTCCGCCACTCGGTTTGGTGGTGGCACCAATGACCCGGCTGGCTCGCAAAGCGACACCGGCGTCGGCCTGGCCATTGCCGTGGAGAACCCGGATGAAGGCCTCAAGGCCGATATCGGCGTCAGCCCGCTGGGCTTTCTGTACGACACCATCGTCGGTGGCGCCAGCGTCTCGCGGCCGTTCTCTCAAGGTTCGAACTTCCGCTACGGCGTCAACGTTTCCCGGCGCCCGGTCACCGACAGCGTGACCTCCTTTGCCGGTTCTGAAGACAAGCGTACCGGCGAGAAATGGGGCGGTGTGACCGCCAACGGCGGGCGTGGCGACCTGAGCTACGACAACCAGAAGCTGGGTGTGTATGGCTACGCCTCGTTGCACGAGATGCTGGGCAACAACGTCGAAGACAACACCCGCCTGGAACTGGGCAGCGGCATCTACTGGTACCTGCGCAATACCCCGACCGACACCCTGACCCTCGGTATCAGCGGTTCGGTCATGGGCTTCAAGGAGAACCAGGGTTACTACACCTACGGCCAGGGCGGTTACTTCAGCCCGCAGCGCTTCTTCTCCCTGGGTGTGCCGGTGCGCTGGGCGCAGAGTTTTGATCGCTTCAGCTACCAGATAAAAAGTTCGGTGGGCATCCAGCATATCGAGCAAGATGCGGTCGATTATTTCCCGGGGCATGACCAGCTCCAGAGTGACCGGGGCGATCCGAAATACGCCAAGGACAGCAAGACCGGCATCGGCTACAGCTTCAACGCCGCCGCCGAATACCGCCTCAGCTCGCGCTTTTACCTGGGTGGCGAAGTCGGTCTCGACAACGCCCAGGACTATCGCCAGTACGTCGGCAACGCCTACCTGCGCTACCTGTTTGAAGACCTGAGCGGGCCTATGCCCTTGCCGGTCAGTCCGTACCGTTCCCCTTATTCGAATTGATTGATAGGAGTCATCCATGCCTGTTTCCGCTTCTGCTATTGCCGGCCTGACCCTGCTGGTATTGGGCGAAAGTCACATGAGCTTTCCTGATTCACTGCTCAACCCGCTGCAGGACAACCTCACCGCTCAGGGCGCCAAGGTTCACTCCATCGGCGCGTGCGGCGCCGGTGCAGCCGACTGGATCGTGCCGAAAAAAGTCGAGTGCGGTGCCGAGCGCCTGCCCGGCGGCAAGGCCGAGATTTTCGGCAAGAACGGCATGAGCACCACCCCGATCAAAGACCTGATCGCCAAGGACAAGCCCGACCTGGTGGTGATCATCATCGCCGACACCATGGCCTCGTACCCCGAGCCGCAGTTCCCGAAAGTCTGGGCCTGGAAAAGCGTGACCTCCCTGACCAAGGCCATCACCGAAACCGGCACCAAGTGCGTGTGGGTCGGGCCGGCGTGGGGCAAGGTCGGTTCGCAGTACAAGAAGGATGACGCGCGCACCAAGGTGATGTCGCAGTTCCTCGCGACCAACGTGGCGCCGTGCACCTACGTCGACTCGCTGACCTTCTCCAAGCCGGGCCAATGGATCACCACCGACGGCCAGCACTTCACCATCGACGGCTACCAGAAGTGGGCCAAGGCAATCGGCGAGTCGCTGGCCACGTTGCCACCAGCCGCTGTGGCCAAAGGAGCGCAATAATGAAACGCATCACCCTGGGCCTGGCGACCTTGCTCGCCAGCATCAGCGCCTACAGCGCCGACATTCCGCTTTACCCCACCGGCCCGGAGAAAGATTCGGCGTTCCTGCGCCTGGCCAACGGCACCGACGGCGAGCTGAAATTGCTGCCGCAAGGTTCCAAGGCCAGCCTGGTACTGGGTGGCCAAAAGCAGGTTTCCGACTACCTGCCGGTATCGGGCGGCACGACGCCGATCAAGGGCGTGTTAAGCCAGGGCGGCAAGGATTCCGAGCTGGCCGTGACCGTGGCACCCGGCGAGTTCGCCACGGTGGTGGCCGTGCCTGACGCCAAGGGCGGCACTCGCCAGTTGGTGATCCACGAGCAGCCGGACGACTTCAACGCGCTGAAGGCCTCGCTGGCCTTTATCAACGCCGACGCCGCCTGTGCCGACGCGAGCCTGGAAGCCGTGGCGCAAAAAGCCGAGCTGTTCAAGAAGGTCGCTGAAGGTTCGATTTCGCGCCGCATGATCAACCCGGTGGAACTGTCGGTGCAGCTCAAGTGCGCCAATGCGCCGGTCGGCCAACCGCTGACCTTCACCCTCAAGGCCGGCGAACGCTACAGCGTGCTCGCACTGCCATCGGCCGCCGGTTCGAGGTTGCTGTTTACCTCCGACACGCTCGCTAACTGATCGGGCCCGACACCACCATGGTCTTTGCCTCACTGGAATTCCTCACGCTGTTCCTGCCGGCCTTTCTGTTGATTTATGCGCTGGCCCGTCCGGGCTGGCGCAACGTCATCCTGTTGATCGGCAGCTGGCTATTCTACGGCTGGTTGAGCCCGCTGTTTTTGTTCCTGCACATGGTGTTAACCGTGGTGGCGTGGGTCGGCGGTTTGCTGGTGGACCGTTCCCGTGAAGACGGCAAGGGCCGGGTGCGTTTGTTGATCGCGTTGATCGTCTTCAACACCGCCGTGCTGTGTTGGTACAAGTACGCCAACATCGTCGCGGGCACCGTGAGTGAGGTGATCACCTGGTATGGCGCCATGCCGCTGGACTGGCAGCGCGTGGCGTTGCCGGCGGGGCTGTCGTTTATCGTGTTGCAGGCGATCTCGTACCTGGTGGATGTGCATCGGCACACGGTGCCGGTGGAGCGCAGCTTCATCAACTACGCAACTTACATTTCGATGTTCGGCCACTCGATTGCGGGCCCGATCATCCGGTACGACTGGGTGCGGCGCGAGCTGAACCAGCGCTATTTCAACTGGCCGAATTTCACCCTCGGCGCCCGGCGCTTCATGATCGGCATGGGCATGAAAGTGCTGGTGGCCGACACCTTGTCGCCGCTGGTAGACATTGCCTTCCACCTGGAAAACCCAAGCCTGGTGGATGCCTGGATCGGTTGCCTGGCGTACTCGCTGCAACTGTTTTTCGACTTCGCCGGCTACAGTGCCATGGCCATCGGCCTGGGCTTGATGCTGGGCTTTCACTTTCCGGAAAACTTCAACCGGCCGTACCTGGCCAGCAGCATCCAGGACTTCTGGCGGCGTTGGCATTTGTCGTTGTCCAGCTGGCTGCGGGACTACCTGTACATCGCCCTCGGCGGTAACCGCGACGGCGTGTGGCGCACCTACCGCAACCTGTTCCTGACCATGGCGATTGCCGGGTTGTGGCACGGCGGCGACAGCTGGAACTACCTGTTGTGGGGCTCGGCCCACGGTATTGCGTTGTGCATCGACCGGGCGTGGTCGCGCTCGACATTGCCGCGCATCCCTTTGGCGCTGTCGCACATTTTGACGCTGCTGTTTGTGTGCCTGGCCTGGACGCTGTTCCGCGCACCGGACTTCCATTCGGCACTGACCATGTACGCCGGCCAGTTCGGTATGCATGGCATGGCGCTGGGTGATGCGTTGGCCGTGGCCATGCGCCCGGCCCATGGCATGGCTGCGTTGCTTGGGTTGGTGTGCATCATCGCGCCGATCTGGCAGGCCCGCTGCGAGCAGCGCTTTGGTGCGCAGCCCTGGTTTGTGGTGGCGGCATCGCTGTGGCCGGTGGCCGGGTTTGTGTTGTCGTTCGCGCTGATTGCCAGCCGCGATGCCGTACCGTTTCTGTACTTTCAGTTTTAAGGAAGCCTGACGATGCCCGCCCCTACCGCGCCGACCCCACCGAGTGAATTGGCGATACGCACCAGCCCCCTGGCGGGCTGGGTGCTGGTGCCTTTCCTGGCGGCAGGGCTGTTGTCTTGCGCCTGGCTGATGGTCAAGGGGCCGGTGAGTTTCCTGCCGCCCAAGGTCGACAGCGACATGCTGCTGCATGGCGAGGTGACCCACCGGTTTGCCAAGGAACTGTCCAAGGCGCCGATGGCCATCGAAGCGGCCAACCTGGAGCGCGGCGCCAGTTGGCTGGTGTTCAGCGACACCGGGCCGCGGGTGCGCCAGGGTTGCCCGGGCTGGCTGTTTATCAGCGATGAACTGAAGCTCAACCGGCACGCCGAAGACAATGCGCGCACCAAGGCCGACGCGGTGATCGACCTGCAAAAACAGCTCGGCCAACGCGGGATTGATCTGCAAGTGGTGGTGGTGCCGGACAAGACCCGCATCGCCGCCGCCCAACGTTGCGGCCTGTATCGCCCGGCCGTGCTGGATGGCCGGGTTCAGCAATGGACCACGCTGTTACAAGCGGCGGGCGTGCAAGTAGTGGATTTGACCGACACCCTCAAACCTCTTGGCCCGGATGCTTACCTGCGCACCGATACCCACTGGAGTGAAATCGGCGCGAATGCCGGCGCCCGTGCGGTGGCCCAGCGTATTCAGCAAAGGGGTATCAAGGCTACACCGGAACAAGCCTTCGATATTACCCAGGCGCCGCTTGCACCGCGCCCGGGTGACCTGGTGCGCCTGGCCGGTCTCGACTGGTTGCCGCCGAAATTGCAGCCGGTGGGCGAGCAGGTCGCTGCCAGCACGGCACACGAGAATGCCCCGGCGGCGTCCAGCGACCCCGACGATTTGTTCGGCGACGCGGGCCTGCCGAACGTGGCGCTGATTGGCACCTCGTTCTCGCGCAATTCGAACTTCGTGGGTTTCCTGCAAAAAGCGTTGAATGCGCCCGTGGGCAACTTCAGTAAGGACGGGGGCGAATTTTCTGGCGCGGCGAAGGCTTATTTCGATAGCCCGGCGTTCAAGCAAACGCCGCCCAAGCTGCTGATCTGGGAAATTCCGGAGCGGGATCTGCAAACGCCTTATGACTTGATAAAAATAAGTCAGTAAATTGACCATTTACCACTCGTCTTAAAGATTTCTTCAGAAACACCAAAATAATGACACTTTCATTCCTTTGTCACAGAATGCGTACACAAAGGCGCCCACAAAAAGACCTGCGGTAAGCATCAGTACAGCTGACCTTTCACGTCTTTACGATGCGTCGTGACGGAGTGTTGGTGATGAGCCGTACTGATGATCTTTTTGAGTTGTTTACTAAGACAACTGCCAGTGATGTACAAGGAATGGATTCGATGCTGCAGTTTTTCGAAGACATTCCCGTCGACGACAGCGCCAGCCTCAACATGGGCAGCGGCGCGTCGTTCTCCCTGCATTCCCCTTGTGCCAATGAGCCGCCACGCGAAGCCGCGACCATTCGTGCGAACGTGGTGGCGCTGGTGTCGGTCAACGGCGGCGTAGGCCGCAGCACCCTCGCAACGGCGTTGAGCAGCGGTTTGCAGCGCCTGGCGCAGCCGGTGGTGGCGCTGGACCTGGACCCGCAAAACGCCCTTTATCACCACTTTGGCCTGAGCCACACCTTGCCCGGCATCGGGCGCACCAGCCTGCATAACGAGCGCTGGAGCCAGATCCTTCACGCGGGTTTTGCCGGTTGCCAGGTGATCACCTTTGGCGAAACCGATATCCGCCAGCAAGAAGACCTGCAGCGCTGGCTGAAGCAGGAACCGGATTGGCTGGCGCAGCACCTGTCGGCCCTGGGCTTGAGCGAGCAGGACACGGTGATCATCGACACCCCGGCGGGCAATAACGTCTACCTGCATCAGGCGCTGAACGTGGCCGATGTGGTGCTGGTGATCGCCCAGGCGGATGCCGCCTCCCTTGGTACCCTGGAACAGATGGAGCAGTTGCTGGCACCCCATCTCGATCGCCTGCCTGCGCCGCGCTGCCATTTTGTGATCAACCAGCTCGACGAAACCTCTGGCTTCAGCCTCGACATGCTCGAGGTGTTTCGCAAGCGCCTGGGGGATGGTTTGCTGGAGGTGGTACACCGGGACGCGGCGATCAGCGAAGCACTGGCCTTTGGCAGTGACCCGCTGGATAACGAAGCGGCGAGCATGGCCTGTGACGATATCAGCGAGCTTTGTCGCCTGTTGATTGCCCGCTGAAACGCCCGGGTTATGCCGCTGACGCCAGATGCTTATGCACAATCGGTTGGTTGGCACTGTCATGAAACGGCAATTTTGCGGAGCGGTTCTCATCACGCCGCAACTGCCTGTTTTACGTGCGTTTTATTTTGTGAACAAAAAATGATCAGTCAGCAATTTTCCCTGTAAAGCTTGCCGCCAGCGCCTGCGCCAGGATTCCATCAACAGAGTTATCCACAGGGCAGGCTGCGACAAAAATGCCCTTTAATTGCGCTCGGCAAGCAACATCAGGTTGCGCGGGGTCAACGACGTTTCACAGAAGCTGCCTATTTGAACGGTGTAGCCGTTCTCCATGAGAAAAAGTGCCCGATCCAGCACCAGCCACAATTCCAGCGGGCGCCGAAACAGGCTACGCAGTAATTCCAGGTTTCGTACTTCGGCCAAGCGCCGCCAGCCTTGGGCTTCCAGGGCCGGCCAGTCCTGTTCACCTGTGGATAATTGCTTGAGCGCAGCCAGTTCGCGGCAGTAGTCGGCGAACGGCTTGGCCAGCCAGCTTGTGGGCAGCGATGGGGTGGGCAGGTACTCATCGCTGCCGCGCAGTTGCCGCTGCAGCCCATCAAAACCCAAGCGCCTGGCCATCGACGTATCCCGCTGCTGGCGTACCCGCGCGCCTGCGGTGACGGTTTCGCTCAACGGCAGGCCCAGATCCTCCACCGACAACTGCAGTGATGAAGCCTGGGCGGCAATCGACAGCGGCTGGTACTGCTCGGCGTGGATGCGGTTGTAGCAGCAGGGCGCTACGGCCAGTTGTTGGCAGCCGGCAGCGCTGGCCATCTGGATCAGCCGCACATGTAAGTCGCCACAGGCGTGCAGGGCGACCGGGGTTTGATCACGGCTGATCTGCACGTCGCCCATCACGTCTTGCAGGCGATGGGTGACGGGCAATCGATGGTGTTCACTGAGCGTTTGCCCCGAGGCGATCAGGGCGGGGTCGTATTCCAGGCACGTCAGTTGCTGCCCGGGTTGCATCAGACGCCGGCCGAGGTGGCCTTTACCGGCGCACCAGTCGAGCCAGTGCTGGGGAGTTCTAGAGAAGTTCAGGGCGGCGCCAAAGGCTTCGATCTGCTGCCATTTGCGGCCGGGTACATCGACGTTTAAACGGTGACGGGCAGCCGGCAGCGCGCTGGACGGCAAGTTATCCACAGCACCGAGACGCAACGACTCGGCGGCCAGCTCGGGAAACGGCGCGGGCGCCGGCAGAGTGTAAGGCAGGTTATGGCTGCTTTCCGCCTCGGCCAGCGAGCGTTGGCGCAGCCAATGGGCCAGCTCGGGAAGCCGGGCTTCCCACGCCAATTGCAGATGGGTAAAGGGCCGTGGTCGCCACAGCCCTTGATGCTCGGTAAGGAACGCATCCAGCGCCCGGAAGCGGGCGAGCAACGGCTCACCCGTCAACATGGCGTCAGCGCCCCTGGCAGGCATCAACCCGCAACCAGCGTTCCAGCAGCTTGAAGAAGCGCACCAGCACGTAGGACATCAGCAGGTAGAACAAGCCGGCGGCAAAGAAGATTTCCACCGGCAGGTAGGTGCGGGCAATGATCGTGCGGGCCATGCCGGTCAGTTCCAGCAAGGTCACGGTACTGGCCAGGGCGCTGGCCTTGAGCATCAGGATCACTTCGTTGCTGTAGGCCGGCAGGCCGATGCGCGCCGCGCGCGGCAGGATGATGTAGAACAGCGCCTTGGGCTTGGACATGCCGAGCGCTCGCGCCGCTTCGATTTCACCCGGCGGAATGGCCTGGATCGCGCCGCGCAAAATCTCGGCGATGTAGGCGGCGGTGTGCAGGGTCATGGTGGCGGTGGCGCACCAGAAAGGGTCTCGCAGGTACGGCCACATGAAGCTTTCACGCACCGCATCGAACTGCGCCAGCCCGTAATACACCAGGAACAACTGCACCAGCAGCGGCGTGCCCCGGAAGAAGAAAATGTAGCAGTAGGGCAGGGTGCGCACGTACCACAGGCGCGAAGAGCGGGCGATGCCCAGCGGGATCGCCAGCAGCAGGCCGGCGATCACGGCGATGGCCACCAGTTCCAGGGTCAGGGTCGCGCCCTGGGCCAACCGGGGCAACCATTTGATGATCACGGCCCAGTTCAGGCCCAGGTCAAAATGCGACAGCCAACTGTAGTCGCCACTCATTGCGTGCTCCTCGCAAAGCCGCGCGCGGCACGTTTTTCCAGGAAGTACATGCCGGTCATCGCCAGGACCGTGAGGCCCAGGTACATGAAGGCCGCGACCATAAAGAAGGTGAAGGGCTGCTTGGTGACGGTCACGCCGATTTGCGCGTGGCGCATGATTTCTTCCAGGCCGATCACCGAGACCAGCGCGGTGTCCTTCATCAGAATCATGAACAGGTTGCCCAGGCCGGGCAGGGCGATGCGCCACATCTGCGGCATGATCAACCGGGTGAAGATCCGCACCTTCGACAGGCCCAGTGCCACACCGGCTTCACGGTGGCCCTTGGGGATTGCCAGGATCGCGCCGCGAAACACTTCCGTGGCGTAGGCGCCGAAGCACAGGCCCAAGGCGATAACCCCGGCGGCGAAGGCGCTGAGGGACAGGTCGGGGTCGCCGAAAAACTCCCCAAGGGAGCGCATCAGGTTGACCGTGCCGAAGTAGATCAGCAGCACCCACAGCAGTTCCGGAATGCCGCGCACCAGGGTGGAGTAGGCGCCGCCAAGCCATTGCAGCGGCTTGTACGGGGATGTCTTGGCCAGGGCGCCGGCCAGGCCGAGCACCAGCCCGAGGCACAGGGCGGTGAGCGCCAGCTTGACGGTCATCAGCGCGCCAGCGGCGAGCGCCGGGCCGAATCCGTAGAGGTCGAAATTCATGGTTTAGTCGTTTCGCAAGGCAAAGCTCAGGACCGGCGCACTCAAGTGAGCGCGCCGGGCAGGCCGTTCAGGATCACTCGATACTGAAAGGGAAGTACTTGTCGTTGATCTTCTTGTAGGTGCCGTCGGCCTTGATTTCAGCCAGGGCTTTGTTCAGGCGCTCGCGCAGTGGGTCGCCTTTGCGTACGGCGATACCGATCTTGTCGCTCTCAACCACCGGGTCGCCTTTGAATTCGTAGGCAGAACCGTCTTTGCTTTTCAGCCACTCGTACTGCACGTACTTATCGGCGAGCATCCCGTCCAGGCGGCCGGATGTCAGGTCGAGGTAGGCGTTTTCCTGGGTGTCGTAGAGCTTGGCGGTGGTGTCCGGCAGCTTGTCTTCCAGGTAGGTACCGGCCAGCGTTGCGCGCTGTGCACCGATGATCTTGCCCTTCAGGTAGTCCGCGTCGGTCTTGAAATCCTTGGTGGCTTTAGGCGCGATGAACTGCAGCTTGTTGGAGTAGTACGGGTCAGTGAAGTCGACGGCCTGCTTGCGTTCATCGGTGATGGACAGCGAGGAGACCAGGAAGTCGAACTTCTTGGCGTTCAGGGCCGGAATGATGCCGTCCCAGTCCGAGACATACACTTCACACTTCTCGACTTTCATCTTGGCGCACAGGGCGTCGCCGATGTCTTTGTCGAAGCCCACGACGTTGCCGCTGGCATCTTTATTGTTGAACGGCGGGTAAGCCGCCTCGATCCCCATTTTCAAGGTCTCGGCCATCGCCGTGGCGCTGAACGCCATCGAAACGGCGGCAGCCAGGAGGAATTTTTTGTAGTTCTGCATGCATGTTGCTCCGTTAGCGGTTGCTCGACATGAATTGTTTGCAGCGCGCCGAAAGCGGGTTTTCAAACACCTGCTGTGGCGATCCTTGCTCTTCGACCAGGCCCTGATGCAGGAACACCACTTCACTGGACACCTGGCGGGCGAAGCCCATTTCATGGGTGACCAGCAGCATGGTGCGGCCCTCTTCGGCCAGTGCGCGGATCACATTAAGTACTTCTTGAACCATTTCCGGGTCAAGGGCCGATGTGGGCTCGTCGAACAGGATGACTTTGGGTTGCATGGCCAGGGTGCGGGCGATCGCGGCACGTTGTTGCTGGCCGCCGGACAATTGCGCGGGGTAGGCGTGGCGCTTGTCACTGATGCCGACCTTGGCCAGCAAGGCTTCGGCGACTTCGATGGCTTCGGCTTTGCTCTGGCCGAGCACGCGGCGCGGGGCCTCGATGATGTTGTCGAGGACGCTCATGTGCGGCCACAGGTTAAAGTTTTGAAACACAAAACCGATCTCGCTGCGCAGGCGGTTGATCTGTTTGCCGTCGGCGGCCACCAGTTCACCGTTTTTCGCAGCCTTGAGCTTGAGCTCTTCGCCGGCCACCAGAATTTGCCCCTGATGCGGGTTTTCCAGCAGGTTGATGCAGCGCAGGAACGTGGACTTGCCGGAACCGGAGGAACCCAGGATCGAGATCACATCGCCGTCGCGGGCGGTCAGCGAGATGCCTTTAAGCACCTCCAGCTCACCATAGCGTTTATGCAAGTTGCGGATTTCAAGCGCGGGCGTGGCCTCAGCCATGTGCGGTCCTCATTGTGTTCATTGCGCTCCTGCTGTTGGCCCGCCTTCCTGGCGAGGCGCCAAGCTAGCATAGGGTCCGGAGACAGCCAACAGCCCTGCGCAGGGTTAACAGACGGTGTGCGGCAGGGTGTCGCATCGGCACAGCAGTGTGTCGCGCCATCAACAACCGAACAGCCGTTTGATCCCTGATTCCTACAGGCTTCGCGTAAAAAAGGGCGCGATGGTGCCAGCTTTGGCCGGGTGTTGGAAGGGTTAAACCGGCGAACGGTCCTTATCAGCCCTTTAATGGAGCGTCACGCACAATTTGTGTGTGTTTTTGGTGCGCTCATCCGTCTGTTAAGTGAGTCGCACGGTAACGCTATAGCGGAATGCCATTAATCTCAATGACTTGCGATTGCTTTTCAGCAGCGCTGCAGCCCGCGACAATCGCGGCCCTGTAACATTTTGGCGCAAATCTTGCGTAAAAAATAAAGAACGCCCTGTTGGTTTCTTTTCACGAGAAAGACCTCAGACCGGGTGGACCGTATTCGCAATTCCTCGCAAAGGTGTGTCAATGAGTAGTACGCAAAGCTCCAATGACCTCGAACAGGGGCTCAAACCGCGTCACGTCACCATGCTGTCGATTGCCGGCGTTATCGGTGCCGGGTTGTTTGTCGGCTCCGGCCACGCGATTGCTGCCGCAGGCCCGGCCGTGCTGCTGGCGTATGCCGCCGCCGGTACCCTGGTGGTGTTGGTGATGCGCATGCTGGCCGAAATGGCCGTGGCATCGCCGGATACCGGTTCGTTCTCGACCTATGCCGACCGTGCGATTGGTCACTGGGCCGGTTTCACGATTGGCTGGCTGTACTGGTGGTTCTGGGTGTTGGTGATTCCGTTGGAAGCCAACGCTGCCGCGACCATTCTCCACGCCTGGTTCCCCGGCGTGGCGATCTGGGCCTTTACCCTGATCATCACCTTGCTGCTGACCGCGACCAACCTGTTCAGCGTGAAGAACTACGGCGAGTTCGAGTTCTGGTTTGCGTTAGTCAAGGTGGTGGCGATCATTGGTTTTGTGATCCTCGGCATCCTGGCGATTTTCGGCTTCCTGCCGGGCAGCCAGGTCAGTGGTGTTTCGCACCTGTTCGACACCCAAGGCTTCCTGCCCAACGGCATGGGCGCGGTGTTGGCGGCGATCCTGACCACCATGTTCTCGTTCATGGGCACCGAGATCGTGACCATCGCGGCCGCTGAATCGAAGAACCCTGGCCAGCAGATCTCCAAGGCCACCAACTCGGTGATCTGGCGGATCGGCTTGTTCTACCTCGTGTCGATCTTCATCGTCGTGGCCCTGGTGCCTTGGAATGACCCTGCGCTGGCCGCGGTGGGTTCCTACCAGACCGTGCTCGAGCGCATGGGCATCCCGAATGCCAAGCTGATCGTTGACCTGGTGGTGTTGGTGGCCGTGACCAGTTGCCTTAACTCAGCGCTCTACACCGCTTCACGCATGATGTTCTCGCTGGGTCGTCGCGGTGATGCGCCGGCGGTATCGAAGATCACCAACAAAAGCGGCACGCCTTACTGGGCAGTGTTGCTGTCTACCGGCGCGGCGTTCCTGGCGGTGTTTGCCAACTACGTGGCCCCGGCGGCGGTGTTTGAATTCCTGCTGGCCAGCTCCGGCGCCATCGCGTTGCTGGTGTACCTGGTGATCGCGGTATCGCAACTGCGCATGCGCCAGAAGCGCACCGAAGCGGGCGAGAAGATCGCCTTCAAAATGTGGCTGTTCCCGGGTCTGACGTATGCGGTGATCGTGTTCATCGTGGGCGTGCTGACGATCATGCTGTTCCAGGAAGCGCACCGGGTGGAGATCATTGCTACCGGGATTCTGAGCTTGCTGGTGGTGGTGGCGGGGCTGATGGTGTCGCGCCGGCGCAAGGGCCGCAAGGTTGGGGCTGCGGTGTTGAATTGATGGATTGAAATACGATTCATCAAACACTGCAAAAAACTGTGGGAGCCGGGCAAGCCCGGCTCCCACATTTTGTTTTGTATCAGTCTTCGGAATTGACCAGCGCCTGTGAGGCTGCGACGTAATCGGCCTGGAATTCCGGCGACTCAATCCACGCCAGGGCGGCGGCCTCGTCCTCGGTATCCGTGGCCCACTGGCGATACTCGATCAGCGCCGCGAGGATAAAGTCGGTCGCGTCTTCTTCGCCTTCCTGCTCCAGCACCACGGCCAGCAGCGGATGCGCCAGGAACACCGTGCACAGCGCCAGTTGGCTGGTTTCGCCAGCGGTGCGCATCTCCAGGAACAACTCGGTCAAATCCACCGACTCAAGATCAATGCGGCTGTCATCGCCGGCAAAGGCGTCCGGCTTGACGGCGACGGCGCGTTGGGTGCGGTTCTGCTTGGCCTTGGCTTTTGCCCGGTGGGCGCGTTTTTGCTGCTTGTTCGGCGAAGCCATGGGCTCACGTCCTTGGTGTCAGGATCTGGGAATCGGGTATTGAAGCGCAGGTTTGGGAAAATCCCAAGGGTTTCTAGGCGCGATCCGTCACTTGCCGGCCCGGGGTGCCTTCGGCCAATTGGCCTCGCTGTAGCCAGGCCAAAGCGATCGGCCACAACCGGTCCTGATACTGGCTGCGAAAGAATGCGAAATGTCCGACTTCTTCTTCGCCGATATCTTTAGGGGCGATCCGCAGGTGCGTGCGCTCGCTGCCGTCGAAGTAACGTAGCAGGCGCTCAATGGCCGCGACGGTGCCAAACGGATCATCGGTAATGCTGATCGCCAATACCTGGGCCTTCACCCGAGAAAACGGCAGCTCACCCAGCGCCTTCCCGCTGGGGCGTTTTCCGTAACCCGGCGTCGGCGTACTCCAATCGCGCACCACACCTGCTGGCGTATCCTCCAGCCAGCCCATGCGCTTGCCCGGGAAGTAGCCAAAAACCGCCGTCACCAACGGCATTACCACATGCCACTTGGCAAACATCCGCCAGCGCCCGCTGGCCTCGTAGTCGCGCCAATAGGCGAACTGCGCGCCCACCGTGACCAGTCGCCGAATCACCGCGCCGGAGGCCCCAAGGCCTGCTGCGCAGCCACCAAAGCTGTGCCCGACCACATCAATCGGCTGCCCCGCAAACTCCCGCTGCGCCCGCTGCAGGATCGCCTCGAAGTCCAGCACGCCCCAATCCGACCACGACGCCTTGAACCCCTTCAGCGAGCCGCTGCGGGATTCGCCGATGCCCCGGTAGTCGTAGGTGATGACGTCGAAGCCATTGGCAAACAGGTAGTCGGCAAAGCGTGAATAGTGTCGGCAGCGCACGGAGGTGGCGGCGTTGATGATGACGACCGGGCGTTCGATGTCGGTCCTGACGTGGCGCCAGGTGAAGCCGCAGATGGAATACCCGTCGGCTGCGGGCTCGCGGAATGCTTCGGCTTGAGGTCGGGCTGGCAGGTTCATGGGCGGGCTCAATCATCGCGCTTTCGATGGGGCATCAAAGGCCCGTGCGCAGTTTTATAGGAGGTCGAAGCTAACAAATTTCCGCTATTGAAATCCCGATGATTTTTCTGATGCTCGACCTGAGCGGCTCGGATGCCTAGGCTTGGGCCCTTGCGCACCCTTAGAGCCAGCCCATGACCCGCGACACCCTCGAACAAAACCAGATCCCCATCTACTTTGCCGCCGTGCTGCTGGCTGCCGTTGTCGGCCTGCTGGCGCCAGCCATGGCCCATGGCCTGGCCGTGCTGGTCACGCCCGCCATTGCCGTGCTGATGTACGCGATGTTCCTGCAGATCCCATTCCTGGACTTGCGCCGGGGTTTGGGCAACAAACGCTTTATGTCTGCGTTGCTGTTGGCCAACTTCGTTTTGGTCCCCCTGTTGGTGTGGGCGCTGACCCGTGGCCTGGTGGGTCACCCGGCGATTCTGATCGGCGCGTTACTGGTGCTGCTGACGCCGTGCATCGACTATGTGGTGGTATTCACCCATATCGGCAAGGGCGACTCGCGGTTGATGCTGGCGGCGACGCCAATCCTGTTGCTGCTGCAACTGTTGCTGTTGCCGCTGTACCTGGGGTTGATGCTCGGGGCGCAGTCGCAGGGGGTGGTGTCGGTGGGGCCGTTTGTCGAGGCCTTCCTGTTGCTGATCGTTGCACCCATGGTTCTGGCGGTGTTGACGACGTCCTTGTCGCGGCGATCAAGCGTCATCAGTGTCTGGAACGATGCCTGGGCCTGGCTGCCTGTACCGGCCATGGCGCTGGTGCTGGTGGTGGTGATCGGCTCGCAAATTACTGCCGTGGTCCGCGATATCGGCCTGCTGGTGCCGGTGATCCCGGTGTATATCGGCTTCCTGTTGCTGGCCCCGTTGATGGGGGCGCTGGCTTCGCGGCTGTTCACGTTGCCGTCGACCACGGCGCGGGCGGTCACCTTCAGTGCGTCCACGCGTAATTCCCTGGTGGTGTTGCCGCTGGCACTGGCATTGCCCGAAGACCTCCGTGGGCTTGCCGCCGCCGCTGTTATCACGCAAACCCTGGTGGAGCTGGTGGGGGAGCTACTCTATATCCGGCTGATACCGCTGTTGGTCTGGCCCGCTCGTCGCTAGGCGGATGAATGTTTGATTCCGTTCAGGGGTTATTCAGGGTGGCGGTCGGCAACATGGTCCGGTTTACCCCAACTGACAGGCTGAATAATGGATCAACACAACCGCTTTCGAATGGAATCGCTGGGTATCTTCTTTGTCGCCTTGCTGCTGTTTACCCTGGGCATCTGGGACCAGCAGCCACAAGGCTTCGACGGCCGCTGGGCGGTGTTCATGCAAGAGATGTTTCGCCACGGCGCGAGCCTCTTTCCTACCACCTATGGTGAGCCTTACCCGGACTACCCGGGCACTGCGACTTATCTAAGCTACCTCTTTGCCCGCTTGTTCGGCGCGCCCAACGACTTGGCTAACGTGATGCCTACCGCCCTGGCGTCGGCTGGGGTCATGGCGCTGATCTACCGCTTGCTGGCGCCGTCTGGCCGGGCGTGGGCGCTGCTGACAGTGCTGCTCACCGCCTTGACCGCCCAGTTGCTGGAGAAGTCACGTTCGGTGTGCCTGGACCAGATGATCTCGTTGCTGTGCCTGGGGTGTTTCTACCTGCTGCATACCGGCGAACGCACGGGCTCACGATTGCGCCAATACGCGATCTTCCCATTGTTCGTGGTGGCATTTGCCATTCGCGGGCCGCTGGGGCTGATCGAGGTGTGCGGAGTGGCCTGTGTTTACTGGGCGCTTGGCCCGGCTCGCACGCGTGAAGAGCGGATTGCACTGCTGAAAAAAGTGATTGCCCACGGTGTAGTCGGTTTGGTCCTGCTGGCCGGCTGTTGGTGGGTGCTGTTGAAGCTGGCGCGGATCAGCGGCGGCGATGCCTTCGTTGATGACGTGCTCCGGATGCAGTTTGCCGGGCGCCTCGACGAAACCGGCGAGCCGTTCTACTTCTACTTCAAGTTGAGCCTGTACCGCTATTTCCCGGTGGTGCCGCTGGCGCTGGCGACGATGATTGCGCTGCGCCACAAATGGTCGGCGCGCAACGAGGATGCCGACGTGCAGTTGATGCTGCGCCTGGCCGCGTGCGGGCTGATGATTTTGCTGGGCTTGTCGGTCCCGCATTTCAAGCGCGCGTACTACATCGTACCGATGGTGCCGATGTTTGCCGCGGTGGCCGCCTATGGACTGCTCCAGGCGCAGGGCTGGCTGCTGGGTGTGCGACGTGGCTATGAGTGGCTGGTGGCCGCCCTGCCGGTGCTGGGCATCGTAGTGGTGTTTGTGTGCCGGCACCTGTGGCACAAGCACGGCTACTGGCCGGACGTTTCAGTGCCGGCGCTGGTCGGTGTGCTGATTGTGCTGCAAGTGGCGGCGGTGATTGCCTGGCGGCGGTTGCAGGGCGATCTCGGGCGGCGCCTGGTGGTGCTCAGTCTCATTGCGCTGGCCACGCAGTGGCTGGTGTTGGTGAAGGTGGTGGAGCCGGCCAAGGACCTGCAATTTGACACCAGGAACTTCGTTGGCGCGGTGCAGAAGTTGCGTAGCGAGAACCCGGGCACACTGGTGTTCGTCGGCCTTGGCAAAGATACCTGGGCCATTCGCTACATCATGAACCTGGATCATGACGAGAAACCATTGTTCATCGGGCGCAACGAGCCTTTGCAGTTAGACATGCTGCCGCGTCCGGCCTGGGTCCTGGTGGAGCGCAAGCAAACCGAGTTGCTGCGTGGCACGCCGCTGGAGCATCTGGCGCCGGTGTTCAACGGGCGGCTGAATGACAACCCGCTACTGGTGTTCCTGGTGAAGTAACTCAGTCGCCCTATTCATCATGGCGAGGCAACCAGCTGGAGGGGTCGGTCTGTGGCCAGCCCTGCGGTGAGTCGTCCCAGATTTCCTGGCGTGCACGGGGCATTCACGATAGATCAAGGAGTCGGAATGCGGTGTTGATAACCGGCGCTTTGGGCCGTCTTGCTGTATGGTCGCCGCCTGAGTGACCGGTGGGTCTGATAAAGCGCTTTGCAGCCTGCCTGAAGGCAGGCGTCTGCTAGGCTTGGGTAGTTTCGTGGTGATGATTTTGGCTGCGACGTGGAGGCAGTAAAAATGGATTTTGAGCATGCGGGTGCGCAGAGCGGCGGTAGCGTTCACGTGATTGGCCGTTCCTGGTTTGGCGGCCTCAACATTTGTTTTGACGGCGGTTGCAGCTACCCGTCGATGATCAGCGTGCTGGAGGCCGTGTTTAAGCGCTATGGGCGCCTGGTGCGTTTTGGCGAGTCGCTTTCGGCCCAAGGCTGGATTGCTCGGGTAGAGGAGAGTGGTTTTCACATCTCCGAGCAGGAACGGGTAGCGGTGTTGACGTTGATGCGGGGTGGAGGTTGAAGGCCCCTAAATTCCAGACAACAAAAAACCCGCACTAGGCGGGTTTTTTGTGTGTTTCAGATGACGTTTGCACCACCTGAAACTAATTAGTGGTGCCCAGAGACGGAATCGAACCGCCGACACGGGGATTTTCAATCCCCTGCTCTACCGACTGAGCTATCTGGGCAACGGGGCGCATTAAACTGGTTTTTCAGGGGGTCGTCAAGCAAGTTTTCAAAAAATATTTAATTATTACCGTCGCTTACGGGCCAACCCCCACATTTGATCAATTATTCAGCAGGTGGCACGTAGCCGTCGGCCTTGGCGTATTCCTCGCCGGAAAAGAACTTATCCATCTCGCCCTGCAGGTATTTGCGGTCTTCGGCGTTCATCATGTTCAGGCGTTTTTCGTTGATCAGCAGGGTCTGGTGCTTTTGCCAGTCGGCCCAGGCCTTGGCAGAGACGTTATCGAAGATGTCCTGGCCCTTGGCGCCAGGGAACGGAGCGCGCTCCAGGGCGGGCAGTTCTTCGTGGTACTTGCGGCAGATGATGGTGCGGGTCATGACGGAACTCCTGCGTTCAATACTTCAGCCGCGCGTTTCAGCAGTTTCTTTACCGGGGCGGCAAGGCCCAGGCGCGGCGGGGTGGCGAGGTTATACCAGAGCCAGTCAGCCTCGGCCACGTGATGGGCAGACTCCTGGACCTGGACCAGCCAGGGTTCGATAGCCAGTTGGAAGTGGCTGAAGGTGTGGATCAGGCTCGGCAGTGCCTGGTGCTCGCCCAGCGCCAGCGAGTGCTGGTTGGCCAGGTGTTCCAGGTCTGCCAGGTCATCCAGCTCCGGCAAGCTCCACAAACCGCCCCACAGGCCCGTGGAAGGGCGGCGGTAAAGCAGAATCGCGCCCTCGGCATTGGCCAGCAGTGGCATCAGCGTGCGCTTCTGGGGCACGGCCTTGCGCGGCTTGGGGACCGGGTAGCGGGTTTCCAGGCCGAGCATGTGGGCTTCGCAGCCCTGCTCCAGCGGGCACAGCAGGCAGCTGGGTTTGCTGCGGGTGCAAAGGGTGGCGCCCATGTCCATCATGGCCTGGGTGTAGGCGTTGACCCGGTCGTGGGGCGTAAAGCGCTCTGCGGTGGCCCACAGCTGTTTTGCGACCTTTGGTTCGCCCGGGTAGCCCTCTTGTGCGGTAAAGCGCGCCAGCACGCGTTTGACGTTGCCGTCGAGGATCGGCGCGCGCAGGCCCATGCTCAGGCTGGCAATCGCGCCAGCGGTGGACAGGCCGATGCCGGGCAACTGCGTGAGCTTTTCGACATCACGGGGAAACTCACCGCCATATTCGGCAACGACGATCTTCGCGGTCTTTTGCAGGTTGCGCGCCCGGGTGTAGTAACCCAGCCCGGTCCACAGGTGCAGCACTTCGTCTTCCGGCGCGGCAGCCAGGGCCTCGACCGTCGGCAGCGACGCCATGAAACGGTCGAAGTAGTTCAGCACGGTGCTGACCTGGGTCTGCTGCAACATGATCTCCGAGACCCACACCCGGTATGGCGTGATGCCCTGTTGCCAGGGCAGGTCATGGCGGCCGTGGCGGTCGTACCAGTCGAGCACCGCCGTTGAAAATTGCTCGTTTCTCATCGCTTGAACAGGCCTTTCAAAGCGTCTTTCAACTGTGGATTAACCTTGTCGAGTTTCTGTTCAAGCTTCTCGCTGAGCTTGTTGCCCGCCGCCTTGATAGCGACCTGGCTCAAGCCGTCCTTGTCCAGGCGGCATGCTTTGGCGCCCAGTTCCAGCGGGCCACGGCAGCGCAGCGGGACTTCGATATTCTGGAAGTTGGAACCCACTTCACAGGCCGGGTCCGGCACGTCGCGCTGGTCGCCTTCGACGATGATGCCGACGCGGTAGTCCATGCCCAGTACGCGCAGGTCGATGTCACCGTTGCCGTTGACGGCCAGCCCCGGGATGCGCGCTTTCAGGTCCGGGTTGCTGGCCACGCCGTTACGGAAGGTCAGGTTGCCCTTGAGCTCCTGGAACGGAGTGTCCTTGCTGCGTTGTTCGCCGCTGAGAGTCTTGCGGTTGAGCAGGGCGATGCCGGTGCACAGTTGCTGCTCAAGGTTGGCGTTGATCAGCACGCCGTTGTTGATCGCGAAGCTGGCGGTGCCGTTGAGGCTGTCGATCAAGGCCTTTTGGCTATTGCCGCGACCGTTGAGGTTGCTATCGAGGGTTAGCTGGCCCTTCACCGGCGGGTTCTGCCCCTGGGCTTGCAGGATGCGTTCGACCGGCACTTGCTTGATATGGGTTTGCAGCGCCAGCAACGGGATGTCCTGGCGCACGTCAAGGTTGCCGTTGGCCTGGAAGGTGCCGTTGTAGAGACCACCGCTCAACGTGTCGAGCTTGAGCTGGCCATCGAGGCCGGAGGCTTTCAGGGCGGCATTTTGGATTGGCAGCTTGCTCAGGGTCAGTTGGCCGAAGGACAGGTCGGCGTTCACGTCCAGGGTGCGCAGGCGGGTCAGTGGCAGCAGCTTGTCGGTACTCCACGCGCCTTTGGTCGGGGCGTCCGGCAGCGGTGTGGTGCCACCGGCCGCCATGGCGCCGGCTTCGCTGTTTTGCACTTCAGCCTGGCGTGCGGCCGCAGCGCCCTTGGCGGCTTCGGACTTGGCTGGCAGGTAGTTGTCGGCATTGAACGTGTCGGCCTTGAGCTGCACCCGCAGGGACTGCTTGGCGAAATCGTCCACGGCCAGGCGCCCGGTAAAGGTGCTTTCGTCGAGCTTCAGGGTGAGGTCTTCGAGCGCCAGGCTGGTCGGCGTGCCCTTGAGGCGGCTGACCAGCTCGACCTTGCTCAGGCTGCCTGCGGCCATCGGCGGCAGCGGGTTGCCAACGCTGTCGAGGAACTTGGCCAGGTCAAACTGGGCAATCGACAGGGCGCCGCTGAGTTGCGGGGTCTTGTCCAGGTCGTTGACCTTCAGCTCGCCCAGGGCGCGCAGTTGGTTCAGCGACAGTTTCATGCCGGTCCATTCGGCAATATTGGCAGACTGGTCCAGCAGCAACTGGCCCTGGGTCGAAAAGGTCAGGGTCTTGCCTTGCAGCGGCTCGCCGGTGGCTTCACCGGTGACTTTCATGTCTTCGAACTGGTAGCGCTTGAGGGCACGCTGGATGCGCAGGTTGCCGTTGACCTCGGTCTTGACGCGCATCAGCGGCTGGTTGGTGCCGAAGAAGGCGGTGAGTTTCACCGGAATGCTCGCACCTTCGTGCACAGCGCCGGCGCTCAACTGAATGCTTTCGGCGCTGAATTGCTTGCCGGTCTGCTCGTCGTTGTATTCGACGCGGGCGTTGTTGATGGTCAGGCTGTCGATGTCCAGGCGGATCGGCTGCGGTGGCTTTTCAGGCTTGGGCGGCGTGGCCGCTTCAGCGACGGCGGGCGCGGTGGCAGGTGTACCTGGGTCCGGCACATTCTTGCCGATGTCTTCCCAATTGCCATGGCCATGCACATCTTTGTTCAGGCGCAGGTTCAGGCCTTCGACACGCACATCGCTCATCTGCACTTCACGGCGCAGCAGCGGCAGCACGCGCACCGACAGGCCGAGCATCTGCAAGTCGGCAAACGGTTGGGTCGGGTTGGTCAGGGTCGCAACGCTGGCCTCGTGCAATTCCAGACCGAGCCAGGGGAACAGGCTCCACCCGATGTCGCCATTGAGCGTCAGCTCGATGTGGGCCTTGTCGCGGGCAATCTGGCGAATCTCGTCTTTGTAGTCGTTGGGATCGAAGAGATGGGTCAGGGCAAAGCCTAGAGCCACAATGATCAGCAACAGCCCGAGGAGTACCAGACCCAGGATTTTGCCGAACGCTTTCATGGGCGAGTCCTTGTATGTCGATTTTAAAATTTAGCCGCAGAGTATAACGCCCGAAGGCTTACGTCAGTTCGCGGATAGTTACATTGTATCCAGACGCGGAAAAACGGAATTTTGGCGCCAAACAAATCAGATATCCCGAAAAAGGTGATGTCAGTTTGGTTTTTCTGTCATCCACAGATGCTAATCTCTGCGTGTTCGTCTGCCTTCTGCGACTAAACGTCGCGCAAAAATGGAGCTTTACTCAACAAATATGGCCACGCCTTGCGTGTAAGGCCAAAGGAGAGAGCGCCTGACGAACACATACTAATAACTGGGGGAAACACCAATGAGCACTCGCACTGCGGCAGGTTCAACTGCCGCACAGCCTGCGTTCCTGTCCAAGGAACGTATTATCGCCAAGCCCGGGTTCAACCGTTGGCTGGTACCGCCGGCCGCCCTGGCCATCCACTTGTGCATCGGCATGGCCTACGGCTTCTCGGTGTTCTGGTTGCCGTTGTCCAAGGCGCTGGGTATCACCGCACCGGTCGCTTGCGCGCCGGACATGAGCTTTATCAGCCAGGTCTTCTCGTCTCAATGTGACTGGCCCATCTCCATGCTGGGCTGGATCTACACCCTGTTTTTCATCTTCCTGGGCTGCTCGGCAGCCATCTGGGGCGGCTGGCTGGAACATGCCGGGCCACGTAAAGCGGGCGTCGTGTCGGCCTTGTGCTGGTGTGGCGGCCTGCTGATCTCCGCATTGGGGATCTATACCCACCAGATCTGGCTGATGTGGATCGGTTCCGGGGTGATTGGCGGTATCGGCCTGGGCTTGGGCTATATCTCGCCGGTGTCGACCCTGATCAAGTGGTTCCCGGACAAGCGCGGCATGGCCACGGGCATGGCGATCATGGGCTTCGGTGGCGGCGCGATGGTTGGCGCCCCGCTGGCAGCAGCCTTGATGGGCCACTTTTCCTCGCCGACCAGCGTCGGCGTGTGGCAGAGCTTCGTGGTCATGGCCGTGATCTACTTCGTGTTCATGATCGGCGGCGCCTTGTCGTACCGTGTTCCGCCGACCGGCTGGAAGCCTGAGGGCTGGACCGCCCCGGCGAAAAAAGCCAGCAACGCGATGATCACCCATCGACACGTGCACGTGAGCGTCGCCTGGAAAACCCCGCAATTTCGCCTGGTGTGGCTGGTACTGTGCCTGAACGTGTCTGCCGGTATCGGCATCCTCGGCATGGCGTCGCCGCTGTTGCAAGAAGTGTTCGGCGGCAAACTGCTCGGTAACGGCCTGACGTTTGGCCAGCTTGATGCCGGCCAACTGGCTTCCATCGCGGCCATTGCCGCCGGCTTCACCGGCCTGTTGAGCTTGTTCAACATCGGTGGCCGGTTCTTCTGGGCGTCGTTCTCCGACTACCTGGGCCGTAAAAACACCTATTTCGTGTTCTTCGCCCTGGGCTTTGCCCTGTACGCGTTGATCCCGAACCTGGGTCACCTGGGCAACGTGGCGCTGTTCGTGGCCGCGTTCTGCATCATCCTGTCGATGTACGGCGGTGGTTTTGCGACGGTCCCGGCGTACCTGGCGGACCTGTTCGGTACACAAATGGTGGGTGCGATCCACGGTCGCCTGCTGACGGCCTGGGCCGCGGCGGGCGTATTGGGCCCGGTGCTGGTGAACTACCTGCGTGAGTACCAGTTGAGCATCGGCGTTGAGCGCGCTGCCGCTTACGACATCACCTTGTACATCCTCGCCGGCCTGCTGGTACTGGGCTTCCTGTGCAACCTGCTGGTACGGCCGGTGGCAGACAAGTACTTCATGACCGACGCCGAACTGGCTGCCGAACAGGCGCTGGGCCATGACAAAGGCGCCGATTCCAGCACCGTGCTGGAGTGGAAAGCCTCCTCCGCCAGCGTGCCATTGGCGGTTGCCGCCTGGCTGGCGGTGGGCATTCCGTTGGCGTGGGGCGTGTGGGTCACCCTGCAGAAGACGGCGGTACTGTTCCACTAACACCGCGTAACCCTTGTGGGAGCGGGCTTGCCCGCGATAGCAGCGCCTCGGTATACCCGATACACCGAGGTGCCTATATCGCAGGCAAGCCAGCTCCCACAGTTGTACTGACATGTCTATCCTCGACACTCCATCAGTCTTATCCCCTCCGATGTTTCTGTTTGGCGCCCGCGCCCCTATAATGGCTGCCTTTTTCGCCCAATGATTTTGCGGAGCTGGTGATGGCCGAACGTAAGGCGTCCGTCGAGCGCGACACTCTGGAAACCCAGATCAAAGCCTCGATTAACCTGGATGGCACCGGAAAGGCCCGATTTGATATCGGTGTACCTTTTCTTGAGCACATGCTGGACCAGATCGCCCGTCACGGGCTGATCGACCTGGATATCGTCAGCAAGGGCGACCTGCATATCGACGACCACCACACGGTGGAGGACGTCGGTATCACGTTGGGCCAGGCATTTGCCAAAGCCATCGGCGACAAGAAAGGCATCCGTCGCTACGGCCACGCCTACGTCCCGCTGGATGAAGCGCTGTCGCGTGTGGTCATCGACTTCTCCGGCCGCCCAGGCCTGCAGATGCACGTGCCCTACACTCGCGCCACCGTGGGCGGTTTCGACGTTGACCTGTTCCAGGAGTTCTTCCAGGGCTTCGTCAACCACGCGCTGGTCAGCCTGCACATCGACAACCTGCGTGGCACCAACACCCACCACCAGATCGAGACCGTGTTCAAGGCCTTCGGTCGCGCCCTGCGCATGGCCGTGGAGCTGGATGACCGCATGGCCGGGCAAATGCCGTCGACCAAGGGCGTCCTGTAATGCAGACGGTCGCGGTTATCGATTACGGCATGGGTAACCTGCATTCGGTGGCCAAGGCCCTCGAACACGTAGGTGCCGGCAAGGTACTGATCACCAGCGATGCTGCGGTGATTCGCGAAGCCGACCGGGTGGTTTTCCCGGGTGTTGGCGCAATTCGCGACTGCATGGCCGAGATTCGCCGCCTGGGTTTTGACAGCCTGGTACGCGAAGTCAGCCAGGACCGGCCATTTCTCGGCATCTGCGTGGGCATGCAAGCCTTGCTCGACAGCAGTGAAGAGAACGCCGGCGTCGACTGCATCGGCCTGTTCCCGGGCCAGGTGAAGTTTTTCGGCAAGGACCTGCACGAAGACGGCGAACACCTGAAGGTGCCGCACATGGGCTGGAACGAAGTACGCCAGACCGTGGACCACCCGCTGTGGCACAACGTGCCGGACCTGGCGCGTTTCTACTTCGTACACAGCTACTACATCGCCGCCGGTAACCCGCGCCAGGTGGTGGGTGGTGGGCACTATGGCGTCGACTTCGCCGCGGCCCTGGCCGACGGTTCGCGCTTTGCCGTGCAGTTCCACCCGGAGAAGAGCCATACCCATGGCCTGCAATTGCTGCAGAACTTCGCCGCGTGGGACGGGCGCTGGTAATGGCCAAGAAGGTCAAGCCGCCGATCTTGAACCTCACTCCCCAGCAGGAGAGTGAGGCCACCGACAAGATCAAGCGTTTCATGGAAGACCGCTTCGAGCTCAAGCTCGGCTCGTTCGAGGTTGCAGAAATCCTCGAACTGTTCACCACTGAAATTGCTCCGCACTATTACAACAGGGCGATTTTCGATGTGCAGACGCACCTTAAAGAAAGGTTCGAAAGCATCGAAAGCGACTTGTGGGCGCTCGAGAAACCCTGATTTCCCGAGCAACGCTGAATATCGAATAAGGTTTGCCAGATGCTGATTATTCCCGCAATCGATCTCAAGGACGGCGCCTGCGTACGTCTGCGCCAGGGCCGCATGGAAGATTCCACGGTGTTCTCCGATGACCCGGTGAGCATGGCTGCCAAGTGGGTGGAAGGCGGTTGCCGTCGTCTGCATCTGGTGGACTTGAACGGTGCGTTCGAAGGCCAGCCGGTCAACGGCGAAGTCGTCACGGCGATCGCCAAGCGCTACCCGAACCTGCCGATCCAGATCGGCGGCGGTATCCGCTCCCTGGAAACCATCGAGCACTACGTGAAAGCGGGCGTGAGCTACGTGATCATCGGCACCAAGGCCGTGAAAGACCCGGCCTTTGTCGCCGAAGCCTGCCGTGCATTCCCCGGCAAAGTGATCGTGGGCCTGGACGCCAAAGACGGCTTCGTCGCCACCGACGGCTGGGCTGAAATCAGCACCATCCAGGTGATCGACCTGGCCAGGCAGTTTGAAGCCGACGGCGTGTCTGCCATCGTTTATACCGACATCGCCAAAGACGGCATGATGCAGGGCTGCAACGTGCCGTTCACCGCTGCGTTGGCGGCCGCCACGAAGATCCCGGTAATCGCTTCCGGCGGTATTCACAACCTGGGCGACATCAAGTCGCTGCTGGACGCGAAGGCCCCAGGGATCATCGGCGCCATCACCGGCCGGGCGATCTATGAAGGCACCCTGGACGTCGCCGAAGCCCAGGCTTACTGCGACGCCTACAACGGCTGAGGACTGACCATGGCGCTGGCCAAACGCATCATCCCTTGCCTGGACGTCGACAACGGCCGTGTGGTCAAGGGCGTCAAGTTCGAAAACATCCGTGACGCCGGCGACCCGGTGGAAATTGCCCGACGCTACGACGAGCAGGGTGCCGACGAAATTACCTTTCTCGACATCACCGCCAGCGTTGACGGCCGCGACACTACGCTGCATACCGTGGAACGCATGGCCAGCCAGGTGTTTATTCCGCTGACCGTTGGCGGTGGCGTACGTACCGTGCAGGATATTCGCAACCTGCTGAACGCGGGTGCAGACAAGGTCTCGATCAACACTGCAGCCGTGTTCAACCCGGAATTCGTGGGCGAAGCCGCGCAGCACTTCGGTTCGCAGTGCATCGTGGTGGCCATCGACGCCAAGAAAGTCTCCGGGCCGGGCGAAACCCCACGCTGGGAGATCTTCACCCACGGCGGTCGCAAGCCAACCGGGCTGGACGCGGTGGAGTGGGCGATGAAAATGGAAGCCCTGGGCGCCGGTGAAATCCTGCTGACCAGCATGGACCAGGACGGCATGAAAAACGGCTTCGACTTGGGCGTGACCCGGGCCATCAGCGATGCGCTGGGCATCCCGGTAATCGCTTCGGGCGGCGTCGGCAACCTGCAGCACCTGGCCGACGGTGTGCTTGAAGGCCACGCCAGCGCCGTGCTGGCGGCGAGTATTTTCCACTTTGGCGAATACACCGTTCCCGAGGCCAAGGCCTACATGGCGGCGCGCGGTATCGTCGTTCGCTAAACGCTACTGGACACCATGGCAGGCTCGCGGCACTCTCTGGGCTTGCCATGGATCCCGGTAACTTTCATGTTCAAAGACCTGCTGCTCGCCCTCGCCAGTACCTCCATCCTTTTGGCGGGTTCAGCCCACGCCGACGAACCGTCTGACAACGCTTCTTTGGTGTTGCTCACGGAGAACTTCCCGCCTTACAACATGGCGAAAAACGGCAAGAACTTCGCCAAGGAAGAGAACATCGAAGGCATCGCCGTGGACATCGTCCATGAGACCTTCAAGCGCGCCGGCATCTCCTACAACCTGACTCTGCGTTTTCCTTGGGAGCGGATCTACAAGCTCGCCCTGGAACAACCCGGCTACGGCGTATTTGTGATGGCCCGCCTGCCGGACCGTGAGGCGCTGTTCAAATGGGTCGGCCCCATCGGCCCGGACGACTGGGTGCTGCTGGCCAAGGCAGACAGCAAGATCCAACTCGCCGACCTTGAGCACGCCCGGCGCTACAGAATCGGCGCCTACAAGGGCGACGCCATTGCCGAAAGCCTGGAAAAACAGGGCCTCAAGCCCGTCATCGTGCTGCGCGATCAAGACAATGCGCAAAAGCTGGTGGATGGCCAGATCGACCTGTGGGCCACCGGCGACCCGGCGGGGCGTTACCTGGCGCGCCAGGTCGGGGTGACCGGGCTCAAGACCGTGCTGCGTTTCAACAGTGCCGAGCTGTACCTGGCGTTGAACAAAAACGTGCCGGATGAGGTGGTGGCCAAGCTTCAGGCGGCCCTGGATCAGTTACGAGACGAAGGTGTCGTCGATGCCATCATGGGGCGTTATCTCTAGGGTGGCCTCAGCGGTATCAGGCGCTGTCGGCAGTTGCTCGGGTGTGGCGGGTTGAGGGGGTAGCAACTCGCTGAAGTGCACGTTTTCTCCATTGGCGTATTTAAGTGTTGCGCCCAGTTGGCTGCCGTCCGTGCGAAGCAATTTGTACTCGCTCCTGATCAGGTAGGCGCCGATGGATTTGTTTGCAGGCACGTAGGCAATCACTTCGAACAGGCTGGTCTGGCCCCAGCCTTTGGCCGATGTGGCGGTGTGGGTAAAATCGAGGTCAAGCCGAGCGCAGATTTTTAACGGGTGCCCGGATGACCATCCACTCGCCCATCCGATTCCAGTCAAGGCGCGGAGGCCTGCGGACAGGTTGTCGACTTCTCCCCTGTAGACCGTCCAATTGAAGGTCTTGCTGATCGGGGATGGGTTGTGACCCGTGCTCACCAGAATGTATTGGTCGTTCCTTTCCAATCGATAGGTGGGGCAGTTGCTCAATTGCTCGATGGGTGTCAGTTCTGGATCTTTCACTGCAAACCAAGGTAGCTCACACACATGAGGGGCATGTGCCGCGTCCCATAGCGCGCGCTGTTGCGGGTCCAGCACTGGGGGTAACGGCGGTAGATGGCGGGTATGCAGGGGCAAGTCCAGGCGCAGCGCATGCGTTGTGGTTTGCTGCGTTGGCCTGGCATAGCCGGTGGCCCCGACAAAGGTACCCGCTGCCAGGTAGGTTTCGCCGGGTGCCGCCTCTGGAGGGCTAATGTTCCAGGCGCTGAAATCATTGTGCGCACCACTGCCTTTGTCGTTCCAGATCGGTTGGTCCGGGTGGGCGCCAACCACCAGGTCGGCCCTGACGCACCGAACCGTGTTACGTGGCGGCTTCTCATTGCCGACGCCACACACCATGCCCAGCGCCACATATCCTCGTGGCGGAATCGGGCGCCAGATAGATACTTCTGCGCGGACCCTTTTGCCGGAATGCCGCCAGACCAACTCGAAATCATCGGGTGTGCGTAACGCGGTGCCATTTACGTTATCGGCCTCGCTGACCACGGCGACGATCTTGCGATGATTGATGTTGTGATAGTCCCCGATCGCGACATCGCCCAAGGAAATAAAATTGCTCAATGCGTCCGAGGATGTGCTCGGGCGCCAGAAGGTAACAGCCTGTTGGGACCGGGTACCTTTATCGTTCCAGATAGGAGCAAATTCAGTGGTGAAGTTGATGAGCAGGTCTTTGTATTGCAGTGCGTTCATGAGCAGACTCTCCAGTTGATCCAAGGATCCACTATCGGAAAGTCGGCCAGGTGGTGGGCGGTAGCTATTTAGCGCTAGCGGTACGTACCGTTTTTACCGTGGCCGGCCATGGCCTGGTTACTGCGCAGGCTGATCATCAACTTGATATCGATCCACTCCACACCCTGAGACTTGAGCTTGGGCAATTCGCGTTCCAGCACTGCCAGGGTTTGCGGGTAAGGGTGGCCGATCATCACCGCCGAGCCTTGTTTGTGGGCCAGCTTGATGGCGGTTTGCAGTTGGGTGGTGATGGCCGCTTCGGTGCGTTCGTCATCGAGGAACACATCCCGCGAGACGCTGGCCAGGCCGATCTTTTGCGCCTCGGCAGCGGCAACGGTCTTGGCACTGGTACGGCTGTCGACGAAGAACTTGTGGCGCCGTTGCAACTCACTCATCAACCAGGCCATGGCCTCTGGCTGCGCCGTCATGCGGCTGCCCATGTGGTTGTTGATGCCGGCCGTATAGGGCACGGCCTTGAAGGCGGCGTCCAGGCGTTTGCCCAGCTCTTCGATGGGCAGGTCAGGGTGCCAGGCAAACGGGCCGGTGGCCGGGTCCATGGGCATGTGCAGGATCACGATCTCGCCGGCCTTGTGGGCTTCGCGCGCGAATTCGGCGGCGTGGGGTGTGTCGGGCATGATCGCCGTGGTCACCGGGCCAGGCAGGGCGAGCACGCGACGATCCCGGGGCAGGTTTTGCCCCAGGTCGTCGATGATCAGGGTCAGGTAGGCTTTGTGTTCGGTGGGCGCGGCACTGGCGGGGTTGCCCTGGGCAACTCCCGCCAGACAGCACAGCAAAGCGACGATCAGTGCACAACGCATATCAACGGCTACGCGTAATGCTCAGGCCCTTGAGCAGGCTCAGTGCCTGGGCCAACTGATAGTCGTCGTCCTGTGGCATCGGCTTGGCTTTCGAGCCGCTGCCGGTTGGCTGGTCGGCACCGCCGTTGCCATTGCCCAGGTGACCTTGCAAGTCAGCTTCCTTGTAGAACTCGCTGTCAGCTTCGTTGGTGATCTTGGCCTTGCGCACTTCGATGTCTGGCACGATGCCCTGGGCCTGGATCGAGCGACCGTTCGGCGTGTAGTACAGCGCCGTGGTGATCTTCAGTGCACGGTCGTTATTCAGCGGCAACACGGTTTGCACCGAGCCTTTGCCGAAGCTGGTGGTGCCCATCAGCACGCCGCGTTTCTGGTCCTGCAGGGCGCCGGCGACGATTTCCGAGGCCGAGGCGCTGCCGCCGTTGATCAGCACGACCATCGGCACGCCTTCACTGAGGTCGTTGCCGGTGGCCGAGAAGCGCAACTCGGAGTTGGCGATACGGCCCTTGGTGTAGACGATCAGGCCTTTGGTGATGAAATGGTCGACCACTTCCACCGCCGCCTGCAGCACGCCGCCTGGGTTGTTGCGCAGGTCGAGCACGATGCCGCTGAGTTTCTTGCCATTGTCTTTACGCAGCTTGGCCAGGGCCTTGGCCACTTCGTCGCCGGTCTTGACCTGGAACTGGGTGATGCGGATGTAACCGTAACCCGACTCCAGCAGTTGGCTCTTCACGCTCTTGACCGTGATGGTCGCGCGCGCCAGGGTCACGTCAAACGGGTTGCCGCCGTCGCGCACCAGGGTCAGGGTGATTTTCTGGCCGAGCTTGCCGCGCATCTTGTCGACGGCTTCGGTCATGGTCTGGCCACGGGTCGGCTGGCCATTGATCTTGACGATCAGGTCGCCGGCCTGGATCCCGGCCTTGGAGGCCGGCGTGTCGTCGATCGGCGAGACCACTTTGATCTGGCCGTCTTCGGCGCCGACTTCAATGCCCAGGCCACCGAATTCACCGCTGGTGCTTTCCTGCAGTTCGGCGAAATCTTCCGGGCCCAGGTAAGCGGAGTGCGGGTCAAGGTTGCTGAGCATGCCCTTGATGGCATTTTCCAGCAGTGTCTTGTCGTCTACAGGTTCGACATAAGCGGCCTTGATCCGGTCCATGACCTCGGCAAAGGTGCGCAACTCGTCCAGCGGCAACGGGGCCTTGGTGGTCGCGGCCGTGGCTGACTGGGCGGTCTGGTCGGCGAATGCCAAAGGCGCGCCTATTACCAGGGCGATCGTCAGGGCCAGCGATGTGAGGCGGGACAAATGCAGCATGTCGAACGAACTCCTAATGTAGATGCGACCCTTATCCTTGGGTGCGGCACCATTGTGCGGGGTCGCTCGGGCGGCCCTGCTGACGAATAGCGAAGTACAGCGCCGGAGTGTCCTGGCCACCACTGTTACCGACAGTGGAGATGGACTCACCGGCTTTTACAACATCACCTGCCGCTTTAAGCAAAGTTTGATTGTGGCCGTAAAGGCTCAAATAGCCATTACCGTGGTCAAGAATCACCAACAAACCTGCGCCCCGCAGCCAATCGGCGAACACCACACGGCCGCCGTGAATGGCGTGGACCTGTGTGCCGGCACCGGCACTGATCATCACACCGTCCCATTTGGCGCGGGTGTCATCGCCACGGGTTTCACCAAAGCGTGCCAGTAGTCGACCATCAACAGGCCATGGAAGTTTGCCCCGGGCTGAAGCAAAAGGTCCGCCGAAGGATTCGCCGGCGCTGGAAACCAGCGGGCCAGGCGCTGCACGCGCCGGTTTACGCGGGGCCGGGGCGTCGGTGGCGCTGGCAACTGCCTCGGCAGCCTCACGCTCGCGCTTTTTTTCGGCTTCCTGCTGGGCCAGCAGCGCTTTTTGCCGCGCTTGCTCTGCCTCACGGGCCTGGCGAGCCAGGGTTTCCTCGATGGTTTTCAGGACTTTACCGAGGTCAGCCTGGTCTTGCTCGCGGGCCTGGAGCTTGGCGTCACGGGCCTTCACGTCATCATTGAGCTTGGCCAGCGCCTGCTGGCGCTCCTTGCGCACCTTGTCCAGTTCGTCGCGCTGGCTGTCGAGGGCGCTTTTCTGGTCGAGCAACTGCGACTGCTGGTTGGCGATTTCTGTTTCAACGTTGGCCAACTGGCGCAGGGTCTCGTTGAAGCTTTTCAGTTGCTCCAGGCGGGCCTTGCTCAGGTAGTCGTAATAGGTGAGGGTGCGGGCGAATTTTTCCGGGTTCTGCTGATTGAGCAGCAGCTTGAGGTATTCCTGGCGGCCGTTCTGATAGGCGGCGCGGGCCTGGATCGCGATCAGGCGTTGCTGTTCAACGCGGGCGCTCTGGAGTTTTTTTTTCTCACCGTCGAGTCGCTCCAGTTCCGACTCGCTCTTCTTTAGTTCTTTTTGCAGCTCCTGGACTTGCTTCTCCAGCTTGCCCATCTCGGTTTCCGTGCCGCGCAGGTCTTTCTGCACGCCGGATTTCTCTTCCTGGAGCTTGCCGAGCAGTTTCTTCAGCTCGGTAATGTCCTGACGCGTAGCGTCCAACTGTTGTTGGGTTTGTGCACGCTCATCGGCAAACGCCGGTTGGAGCAGGCAGACAAGAGCGAGGGTAATCAAGGCGCGAAGCATAGAGGCGGGCGACACCAGGGAAAGGGACGGCCTAGTATGCCCGGCCCACGCTGCAAAAAAACGTCCAATTCGGGCTGGCAGGCAAGTTAGGTGCCCAGTGGCGGCAGTATGGCAAAAGGACATCCCTGAAGCCGCCTCCGAACCTTGTGGGAGCTGGCTTGCCGGCGATGCAGGCACCTCGGTGTTTCAGAGACACTAGGTTGATGCTATCGCTGGCAAGCCAGCTCCTACAGGATTACGCGGTGCTTCGGGATCAGACCAGGATTGAGGTCCCGGTCATCTCTTTCGGCTTCTCCAGACCCATCAGCATCAACATGGTCGGTGCCACGTCGGCCAGCACGCCGCCGTCACGCACTTTCAGGTCGCGCTTGCCCACGTAGATGAACGGCACCGGCTCGGTGGTGTGGGCAGTGTGGGCCTGGCCGGTGGATTCGTCGGACATTTGCTCGCAGTTGCCGTGGTCAGCGGTGATCAGCGCTTCGCCGCCCACCTTGTCCAGGGCGTCGACGATGCGGCCGACGCACAGGTCCAGGCATTCCACAGCTTTTACGGCGGCTTCGAGGTTGCCGCTGTGGCCCACCATGTCACCGTTGGCGTAGTTGACCACAATCACGTCGTAACGCTGGTGCTCGATGGCGTCGACGATCTTGTCCGTGACTTGCGGGGCACTCATTTCTGGCTGCAGGTCGTAGGTGGCGACTTTCGGCGACGGGATCAGGATGCGTTCTTCGCCCGGGAACGGTTCTTCACGGCCGCCGGAGAAGAAGAAGGTCACGTGGGCGTATTTTTCGGTCTCGGCAATGCGCAGCTGAGTCTTGCCGTTTTTTGCCAGGTAATCGCCCAGTACGTTTTCCAGGCTGCCCGGGGCGAACGCCGATGGAGCCGGGATGTTGGCGGCGTATTGGGTCAGCATCACGAATTCGACTTTCGGCTGGCGTGCGCGCTCAAAGTCCTTGAAGCCGTCATCGACAAACACATGGCTCAGTTCGCGGGCACGGTCGGCGCGAAAGTTCATGAACACCAGGGCGTCGCCGTCTTCGATCCTGACCGGCTCACCGATGGTGGTGGCTTTGACGAATTCGTCGCTCTCGCCACGGGCGTAGGCGGCTTCCAGGCCTTCCTGGGCGGTGGCGGCGTTGAATTCGGCCTGGCCATCGGCGATCAGGTTGTAGGCCTGGGCTACGCGGTCCCAGCGGTTGTCACGGTCCATCGCGAAGTAACGGCCGACCAGGCTGGCGATACGGCCCTTGCCGAGGGTCTTGAAGGTTTCGTCCAGCAGTTCGATGGAGGACTGGGCGCTTTTTGGCGGGGTGTCGCGCCCGTCGAGGAAGGCGTGCAGGTAGATCTTCTCGGCGCCACGCTTGAAGGCCAGTTCGGCCATGGCGATCAGGTGGTCCTGGTGGCTGTGGACGCCGCCGTCCGACAGCAGGCCCATGAAGTGCACGGCCTTGCCGGCCTTGACCGCTTTATCCACGGCCGCGCAAATGGTCGGGTTTTCGAAAAACTCGCCGTCGCGGATCGATTTGGTCACGCGGGTGAAGTCTTGATAGACCACTCGTCCGGCGCCGAGATTCATGTGGCCGACTTCCGAGTTGCCCATTTGGCCGTCCGGCAGGCCAACATCCATGCCCGACCCGGAGATAAGGCCGTTCGGTACGGTGGCGCTCAGACGGTCCAGTACTGGCTTGTTGGCCGAGTACACAGCGTTGTCGTGGTGGCTTTCACTGTGTCCGAAGCCATCGAGAATTATCAGGACCAAAGGTTTAGGCGTGGTAGTCATAGATCCTCTCGCGGCGGTAATGAATGAAGGGAATAGAAAAGGGAGTGGCAGTTTAAAGCGAAGTTCCGACCACGTCACCGCTTTACGGGGGTTGGCCGACCATGACGGCTGTGTATACTTACCGCCATTTTAACGCCCTGGAACCTCCTTGATGGTTGATCACCTGATTGCATTTGCCACTACCCACTATTTGCTCGCTGGTGCGTTCGTCGTACTGCTGGCGCTGCTGATCGCTCACGAAATGAGCCGCGGTGGCCGCAGCCTCAGCACGTCCGAGCTGACCGCCCTGGTCAACAAGGATGAGGCCGTGGTGGTGGACATTCGTCCCGCCAAGGATTTCGCCGCCGGTCACATTGTTGGCGCGCTGAACATTCCCCAGGACAAGCTGATTTCGCGCCTGCCCGAGCTGGAGAAGTACAAGGCCAAGACCATCATTCTGGTCGACGCCCAAGGCCAGCACTCCGGCACCCACGCCCGCGAGATGCTGAAAACCGGTTTCAACGCCGCCAAACTGTCGGGTGGCATCTCCAGCTGGCGTGGCGATAACCTGCCGCTGGTGAAGTGATATGAGCCAGGTTGTCGTTTATTCCAGCGATTATTGCCCTTATTGCATGCGGGCCAAGGCCCTGCTTGAGAAAAAGGGCATTGCCTTCGAAGAGATCAAGGTTGATGGCAAGCCCCAGGTGCGCGCCGAGATGACCAAGAAAGCGGGGCGCACGTCCGTGCCGCAGATCTGGATCGGCGACAAGCATGTCGGTGGATGCGATGACCTGTTCGCACTCGAGCGCGCCGGTAAACTGGATGCGCTGCTTCACGTCTGACTCCCAACCCCTAAAAGACCCCAAGATCACGAAGGATCTGCGATGACTGACCAACAGAACACCGAAGCGGCAGCAGAAGAGGCTCAAGGCCCACAATTTTCCCTGCAGCGTATCTACGTACGTGACTTGTCGTTCGAAGCGCCAAAAAGCCCGGCGATCTTCCGTCAGGAATGGACCCCAAGCGTTGCGCTGGACCTGAACACCCGTCAAAAGGCTTTGGAAGGCGACTTCCATGAAGTCGTGCTGACCTTGTCGGTTACTGTCAAGAACGGCGAAGAAGTGGCCTTCATCGCTGAAGTGCAACAGGCCGGTATCTTCCTGATCCAGGGCCTGGACGAAGCGTCCATGAGCCACACCCTGGGCGCGTTCTGCCCGAACATCCTGTTCCCGTATGCCCGTGAGACCCTGGACAGCCTGGTCACCCGTGGCTCGTTCCCGGCGCTGATGCTGGCTCCGGTGAACTTCGATGCCCTGTATGCGCAAGAGCTGCAGCGCATGCAACAGGACGGTTCGCCAACGGTTCAGTAAGAACCCGACGCTGAACTAAATGTGGGAGCTGGTTCGTGTAGGAGCCGGGCTTGCCAGCGATAGCATCACTGCGGTGTGACTGACACACCTCGGTACTTGCATCGCGGGCAAGCCCGGCTCCCACACAAACCAGCTCCCACATTTGTTTGTGCGGCGTTACTTGAAACCGAGCTGGCGCCAACCTTCGTAGACCGCGACGGCCACGGTATTGGACAGGTTCAGGCTGCGACAGCCTTCGCGCATCGGCAAGCGCAGGCGGTGGCCGTCGGGCAGCGCGTCCAGCACCTCCGCCGGCAGGCCCCGGCTTTCCGGGCCGAACAGGAAGGCGTCGCCCTCGGCAAAGCTGGCATCATGGAACGGCCGCGAGCCTTTGGTGGTAAACGCGAACAACCGTGGGTGGTTCAGGCTTTCAAGGCAACTGGCGAGGTCGGCATGGCGTTGCAGGGTGGCGTACTCGTGGTAGTCCAGCCCGGCGCGGCGCAGCCGCTTGTCGTCCATGTCGAAGCCCAGCGGCTCGATCAAATGCAGGTGGCAGCCACTGTTGGCGCACAGCCTGATAACGTTGCCGGTATTCGGCGGAATTTCTGGTTGAAAAAGGATGACGTGAAACATGCACGGCTCCGAAGGCAAAGATGCGCTGCATTCTACCCCTGAAGAAGACCCCAGGCCGAAGCTATTGCCACGGGTTTTAGGCTCGTTGGCGATTGTCGGCTTGATGGTGGGCCTGATGATCGGCCGGCTGACCACGCCAGACCCGGTTGAGCTGCAGCAGGTCGAACCTGCCGTCGATGGCGTTGTGGTGTGGTTCAACAGCGAACCCAAGCTGCATGGGGAGCATATCGACGGCACCGTGGCGCTGTTGTTCGATGCGCTCGGCAAGGCCCAGGGCGGGCAACTGAAAGTTAACGACAAGGATGTGAACTGGCGCATTCGCAAGACCGATGGCGGCTTGCTGCTGAACCTGGTGGCGGCTCGGCCGTTGCGCGGGGAATGGTCTGGGGGGAAGGTCGAGGGACGCTGGCGGTTGGAGATCCATCTCCTGGAAGAATAAAAGAGGGAATCCCCGGCCTGCCTGTACCAAGGTTCCCAAAACGGGCTGGGGCTATGGGCGAGTCGCCTCATAAGCCCCGGGTGTAAAGAAGGGAGTTCCCGGCCTGCCTGTACCAGGGCTCCCAAAACGGGGTGAAGCCAAAGGCTTCGGTGTTAAAGAGGGAATCCCCGGCCTGCCTGTACCGAGGTTCCCGAAACGGGTGTGGGGCGCGACGCGATCCGCATCAAGCACCCCGGGTGTAAAGAGGGGATTCTCGGCCTGCCTGTACCAAGGTCCCCGAAACTGGGTAGTAACAGGGTTATTGCAGGGCGCGTGCCAGAACTGCGAAGTGGTGCCAAAAAAAATCTTCATAAAGCGCAAAGCCCCGTAATACGGGGCTTTGGCTTTTTTGGATTTTAATATTTTCTTAACAAGGTTGGTGTTTCAAGCGTTGGATCTGTGCGCGATGCCGGTTCGTGGTGCATTGAAGCGGTGCACGGTCGTTAGTCTGGTACAAAACAAATGTGGGAGCTGGCTTGCTCCCACATTAGATCTTCAGTGGATCAGGGATTAGTGATCAGGCCTCATCACCCTCATCATCATCCCCGCCGTCGACCTTCATCCCCAGCTCCTTGATCTTGCGAGTCAGGGTGTTACGGCCCCAGCCCAGCAGCACGGCGGCGTCGCGACGACGGCCGGCGGTATGCTTGAGAGCGGTTTCGATCATGATCCGCTCGAAGGCCGGCACAGCGCTGTCCAGCAGGTTCGACTGGCCACGTGCCAGAGCCTGGTCGGCCCACTGGCGCAGCGCCTGCTCCCAGTTGGTCACCGGTGCCGAATCCTGAGGCAGGCTCAACAGCTCGGGCGGCAAATCGCTGATATGCACTTCGCGCCCCGACGCCATCACCGTGATCCAGCGGCAGGTGTTCTCCAGCTGACGCACGTTGCCCGGCCATGGCAGGTTCTTCAGGTACTCCTCGGTCTCGCTTTTCAGCAGCTTGGGCTCGACGGCCAGCTCCTGGGCAGCGCGGCTGAGGAAGTGCCGGGCCAGGGTCGGGATGTCTTCGCGGCGGTCCGACATCCGTGGGATGTGGATGCGGATCACGTTCAGGCGGTGGAACAAGTCTTCACGGAATTTGCCGGCGTGCACCAGGGTTTCGAGGTTCTGGTGAGTCGCGGCGATGATCCGTACGTCGACCTTGACCGGCGTGTGCCCGCCTACGCGGTAAAACTCGCCGTCGGCCAGTACCCGCAGCAAGCGCGTCTGGGTGTCGGCCGGCATGTCGCCGATTTCATCGAGGAACAGCGTGCCGCCATCGGCTTGTTCAAAGCGGCCACGGCGCAGGTTGGCCGCGCCGGTGAACGCGCCTTTTTCATGGCCGAACAGCTCCGACTCCATCAAGTCTTTGGGAATCGCCGCCATGTTCAACGCAATGAACGGCGACGCGGCCCGTGGGCTGTGACGGTGCAGGGCGTGGGCCACCAACTCTTTACCGGTGCCCGACTCGCCGTTGATCAGCACAGTGATGTTGGAGTGGCTCAAGCGCCCGATGGCGCGAAACACTTCCTGCATCGCCGGTGCTTCGCCGATGATTTCCGGAGTACGGGTCAGGGCCGGCGGGGCTTCCTGGTTCTGCTGTTCCTGGGCGTGCTGGTTGGCGCGTTTTACCAGCGCCACTGCTTCGTCCACGTCGAACGGTTTCGGCAGGTATTCAAAGGCGCCGCCCTGATAGGACGCGACAGCGCTGTCCAGGTCCGAGTGCGCAGTCATGATGATCACCGGCAAGCGCGGGTGCTGCTCGCGAATCCGTGCAAGCAGGTCCAGGCCACTGGCGCCAGGCATGCGGATGTCGGAGATGATCACGTCAGGCTGCTGGCGAGCCAGGCGGCTCATCACCCCGTCGGCGCTGTCGAAGCTCTGGGTGGTCATGCCTTCCTGTTGCAAGGCTTTCTCCAGGACCCAGCGGATAGAACGGTCGTCATCGACGATCCAGACAGTTTCACTACGGCTCATGTCGATGGGGCTCCTTGTTCCAGTGGCAGAAAGATCGAGAACGTGGTGTGGCCGGGATGGCTCTCACACTCGATCAAACCCTGGTGCTGGCTGATGATGTTCTGGGTAATGGCCAAGCCGAGCCCGGTACCGTCCGGGCGGCCGCTGACCATTGGGAAAAAGATGGTTTCCTGCAGCTCTGCAGGGATGCCGGGGCCGTTGTCGTTGATCTCGACCTTGGTCACCAGGCGATGGCGCACGTGGCCGATGGTGAACTGGCGCAGGGCACGGGTACGCAGGCTGATGCGGCCCAGGCGCAGTTCGTTCTGGCTGCTGATGGCCTGCATCGCGTTGCGCACGATATTGAGCACCGCCTGAATCATCTGTTCGCGGTCGATCAATACGTCGGGAATGCTCGGGTCATAGTCGCGCACCAAGGTGATGCAACCCTGGCTTTCGGCATCCACCAGTTGGCAAACGCGCTCCAGCACTTCGTGCACGTTGGTCATCGCCAGCGACGGCAGCTTGTTGGAGCCGAGCATGCGGTCTACCAGGTTACGCAGGCGGTCGGCTTCCTCGATGATGACGTTGGTGTAGTCCTTCAGGTTCTCGTCCGGCAGTTCACGGGCCAGCAACTGTGCGGCGCCGCGAATCCCGCCCAGCGGGTTCTTGATCTCATGGGCGAGGCCGCGCACCAGCATCTTGCTGGTTTCCTGCTTGGACAGTTGCGCCTCTTCCTTGGTGATGCGCAGCAGGCGATCACGGGGATGCACCTCCAGCAGCAGCAAGGTGGCGCCGTGGCTCAGGATCGGTGTTACCGCGTAGTCGACGGTCAGGGTCTGGCCGGTGAGGGCGGTGAGCATCGCTTCGCGCTTGGTGAACGGGTGCGCCTGCTCCACGGCCTGGCGCAACGAGCTCAAGGCCTCGGCCGATTCGGTGAACAGTTCACTGATAAATTGCCCATGGCTGCGCTGTCCGCTGATGGCCAGCAGCATCTCCGCCGCCGGGTTCATGTACTCAAGACGAAGTTCGTCATTGAGCAGAATGGTCGCGGTGGTCAGGTTGTCGAGTAGCAGGCGGTGCAGTGCGTCGCTGATGGTCATTAGGACCTCTTTTGGAGCAAGGCGCGGGCTTGAGGCACACGCTGATACAAGGAAAATGCAAAAACCAAACCAAGGCTCCGAAAAGAAGCGTTAATGCCTTGAAATGGGGGTTTAAGGCGCGAAACTGTGGCGTTCTGCCAGCTCCGGCGGGAAGTTTCGAACCAAAATGGGCTGGGTAAGTGGGAAGGGTGCAACCTATTGCACCAATATAGTGCGGTTTTGAAAGTTCTGTTCAGGAACTCGTTTCACTAAAACCTGTGGGAGCTGGCTTGCCAGCGATAGCTGACCACCAGTTGGTATTTCGGGTGCTGACACACCGCTATCGCAGGCAAGCCAGCTCCTACATTTTTGATTGGGTTCGCAGGTTTAGTTCTTGTAGACGCATAGTTCGGCGGTGGCGCGGATCATTGCTAACTGGTGCAACGTATCTCGGGATGGCTGGTGATTAGCCTGGGCCAGCCATTGTGGACATTGTGGGTTGCTGCGCTCGGGGGTGAAGTCTGCAAGCTGTTGCAGCAGGCGCTTTTGCAGCAGGTCCAGTTCAGGGCGAATTTGGCCGACCAGATCCGGGCGCGGGTCATTGGGTGCCTTGCCTTGCAGCCGCCAGTCGGACAGGTGGGCGTATTGCACCAGTTTGTTCGCTTCGATCTGGGCCGAGAAAAACTGCTCGGCCTGCGCCGGTGCCAGTTTGTAGCTCGGCGCCTGGGCAACGACACTGGCGATCACGTCCTGCTCCCGTGCACGGTCTTCGACGGGCTTGTGGCTGTCCCATTTGCTCAGGGCCACCTGGTCGGCAATCGCCAGGCGTTCGGCAATGCTGTCGAGCAGTGGGGCGAGGGTGGGTGGTGCTGCGAATACATTGGCGCTGATGGCCAGCAAGATGAACCCAAGTTTGAATTTCAAGGCAGATTCCTCTTCTGCAGGAGCGAGCTTGCTCGCGAAGGTCGTTAACGATAACGCGTAAATATTGAAGAAATGCGGTGCCTTTGGATTTTTCGCGGGCAAGCCCGCTCCCACAGGGTTTTGCGGGCAAAAAAAAGACCTCCCGAAGGAGGCCTTTTTCATCACGCCACGTTAAGCGGCGCTACCGGATCAGCAGCTGTAGTACAGCTCGTATTCCAGTGGGTGTACGAAGGTGCGGACCTTGATTTCTTCTTCGCTTTTCAGGGCGATGTAGGCATCGATAAAGTCGTCGCTGAACACGCCGCCTTTGGTCAGGAACGCACGGCCCTTGTCCAGCTCTTCGAGGGCTTCTTTCAGGCTGCCGCACACTTGTGGGATCTCTTTGGCCTCTTCAGGCGGCAGGTCGTACAAGTTTTTGTCGGCGGCGTCGCCTGGGTGAATCTTGTTCTGGATACCGTCCAGGCCGGCCATTACCAGGGCTGCGAAGGCCAGGTACGGGTTGGCTGCCGGATCCGGGAAGCGGGCTTCGATACGGCGAGCACGAGGGCTGGACACGTAAGGAATACGGATCGAAGCGGAACGGTTGCGAGCCGAGTAGGCCAGCATTACCGGCGCTTCGAAACCTGGGACCAGACGCTTGTAGGAGTTGGTCGACGGGTTGGTGAAGCCGTTCAGTGCCTTACCGTGCTTGATGATACCGCCGATGAAGTACAGGGCAGTGTCGGACAGGCCGGCATAACCTTCGCCAGCGAAGGTGTTCTTGCCATCTTTGGCGATGGACAGGTGAACGTGCATACCCGAACCGTTATCGCCGTACAGTGGCTTAGGCATGAAGGTAGCGGTACGGCCGTAGGCATCAGCCACGTTGTGTACGCAGTACTTCAGGGTCTGAACTTCGTCAGCCTTGGCTACCAGGGTGTTGAACTTCACACCGATTTCGTTCTGGCCGGCAGTTGCCACTTCGTGGTGGTGAACTTCGATGACCAGGCCCATCTCTTCCATGGCGTTGCACATGGAGGTACGGATTTCGTGGTCGTGGTCGAATGGCGGAACCGGGAAGTAACCACCTTTGACGCCTGGACGGTGGCCTTTGTTGCCGCCTTCGATGTCCTGGTCGGACATCCACGAACCTTGTTCAGAGAAGATCTTGAACATGGAGCCAGAGATGTCGGACTTGAACTTGACCGAATCAAAGATGAAGAACTCTGGTTCCGGACCTACGAATACGGTGTCGCCGATACCGGTCGACTTCAGGTATTCCTCGGCACGCTTGGCGATCGCACGTGGGTCACGGTCGTAGCCTTGCATGGTCGAAGGCTCGATCACGTCGCAGACGATGATCAGCGTTGGGTCTTCGGTGAACGGGTCGAGTACGGCGGTGCTGTCGTCCGGCATCAGGATCATGTCGGAAGCTTCGATGCCTTTCCAGCCAGCAATGGAGGAGCCGTCGAACATTTTGCCTTCTTCGAAGAAGGCGTCATCCAGCGCGTCGCGAGCCGGCATGGTCACGTGGTGCTGAGTGCCTTTTGTGTCCGTGAAGCGCAGATCAATCCATTTGACGTCATGATCTTTGATGAGTTGAACCGACTTCGACATAGTGTCCTCCGGGTGGCTTCGGGCTGGGGTAGTGGAGTAGCCCTTAGAATGTGGGTGATGCCGGCGCGAATACTCGACCAAGGCAACCTGCCTCACAAGAGAGCAAATTGCATGCCAGTGCCCCGACATGGGTTTTTTGCCACAAAATCGCCCCTATAAAGGTGCAATCCGCTGAAACGGAATAAATTTCGCACCGCAATGTAGCGCTTATTTTCATTTATGACCCGTTTTGGTGCGCTAAAGGTCCGTTGCATATTAACTGGTTAAACCTTGAGCGATTTCCGCTATAATCCGCGCCCCCCTTTTTCGGCTGGGCCTGCGCGCGCTGTTTTCATGAAATTAATCGTTAAAGTCTTCCCCGAGATCACCATCAAGAGCCGACCGGTACGGATGCGTTTCATCCGTCAATTGGCCAAAAACATCCGTGCCGTGCTCCGCGATCTGGACCCGGCTGTGGTGGTGAATGGTGTGTGGGACAATCTCGAGCTGGAAACCCGCCTCACAGACCCCAAGGCCTTGAAGGACATGACCGAGCGCCTGAGCTGCGTGCCGGGCATCGCTCATTTCCTGCAGGTTGACGAGTACCCGCTGGGCGACTTCGATGACATCACCGAAAAGTGCAAACAGCACTACGGCGATGTGCTGGCCGGCAAGGTTTTTTCGGTGCGTTGCAAGCGCGCCGGCAAGCATCCGTTCACCTCCATGGATGTAGAGAAATACGTTGGCAGCAAGCTGCGTCGCGAGTGCGGCGCCGCCGGAATTTCCCTGAAAGAGCCGCAAATTGAAGTGCGCATGGAAATTCGCGACCAACGGTTGTTTGTGATTCACAGCCAGCACAACAGCATCGGCGGCTACCCGCTGGGTGCACTGGAACAGACTCTGGTATTGATGTCCGGCGGTTTCGATTCCACCGTGGCGGCCTACCAGATCATGCGCCGCGGGCTGATGAGCCACTTCTGCTTCTTCAACCTGGGCGGGCGTGCACACGAATTGGGCGTGATGGAAGTCGCGCATTACATCTGGAAGAAGTACGGCAGCTCGCAACGGGTGCTGTTTGTCAGCGTACCGTTTGAGGAAGTCCTGGGAGAAATTCTCGGGAAAGTCGATAACAGTCATATGGGCGTAGTATTGAAGCGTATGATGTTGCGCGCTGCGTCGCGAATCGCGGATCGGCTGGAAATCGACGCACTGGTCACCGGTGAGGCGATTTCCCAGGTGTCCAGCCAGACCCTGCCGAACCTGTCGTTGATCGACTCTGTGACCGAGAAGCTGGTATTGCGCCCGCTGATCGCCAGTCACAAGCAAGACATCATCGACCTGGCGACCCAGATCGGCACGGCGGATTTCGCCAAGCACATGCCGGAATATTGCGGGGTCATCTCGGTGAACCCCAAGACCCACGCCAAGCGCAACCGCGTGGAGTACGAAGAACAACAGTTCGACATGGCGGTGCTCGAGCGTGCGCTTGAGAACGCCAAACTGGTGCCGATCGATCGGGTTATCGACGAGTTGGGCCAGGATTTGCAGATCGAAGAAGTCAGCGAGGCTCTGGCCGGTCAGATCATCATCGACATCCGTCACCCGGATGCCGCTGAAGACGAGCCGCTGGAAATCGCTGGCATCGACGTACAAACGTTGCCGTTCTATGCATTGAATGCGCGTTTCAAGGAACTGGATGACAGCCGTCAGTACCTGTTGTATTGCGACAAAGGCGTGATGAGTCGCCTGCATGCCCACCATTTGCTCAGTGAGGGGCATGCCAATGTGCGCGTTTATCGACCGAGCTAAGAGCCCGGGGCTGTTTGCCTGTGGCCTGCGTCACCGGCCCCCCGACTCTGCCGTCAAGCTGTAACGGCAAGGCCTGACTCTACTGTTAATCGCTGCCACGACCTGTCAGCACACCGAATCCTCTGATCGAGATACACAAGTGATCGAAAATCTACGCAACATCGCCATCATTGCTCACGTTGACCATGGTAAGACCACCCTGGTAGACAAACTCTTGCGTCAATCCGGCACCCTGGAGCGCAACGAGCTCAACGACGAGCGCGTGATGGACTCCAACGACCAGGAGAAAGAGCGCGGTATTACCATTCTGGCGAAAAACACCGCCATCAACTGGAACGGCTACCACATCAACATCGTGGACACCCCGGGCCACGCCGACTTCGGCGGCGAAGTTGAACGCGTAATGTCGATGGTTGACTCCGTTCTGCTGCTGGTTGACGCTCAAGACGGCCCTATGCCGCAAACCCGTTTCGTGACCAAGAAGGCTTTCGAAGCCGGCCTGCGTCCAATCGTGGTAATCAACAAGGTTGACCGTCCAGGCGCGCGTCCGGACTGGGTTCTGGACCAGATCTTCGACCTGTTCGACAACCTCGGTGCCACCGAAGAACAGCTGGACTTCAAAGTCGTCTACGCCTCGGCCCTGAACGGCATTGCCGGTCTGGAACACACCGACATGGCTGAAGACATGACCCCGCTGTACCAGTCGATCGTCGACAACGTACCTGCGCCGAAAGTCGACCGCGATGGTCCGTTCCAGATGCAAATCTCCGCACTGGACTACAACAGCTTCCTGGGCATCATCGGCGTTGGCCGTATTGCTCGTGGTCGCGTCAAGCCGAACACTCCGGTTGTGGCGATCGATGCTGATGGCAAGCGCCGTAACGGCCGTATCCTGAAGCTGATGGGTCACCACGGTCTGCACCGTGTAGACGTTGAAGAAGCAGCTGCCGGCGACATCGTCTGCATCAGCGGCTTCGACCAGCTGTTCATCTCCGACACCCTGTGCGACCCACAGAACGTTGAAGCGATGAAGCCGCTGACCGTTGACGAACCAACCGTTTCGATGACCTTCCAGGTTAACGACTCGCCGTTCTGCGGCCGTGAAGGCAAGTTCGTCACCAGCCGTAACATCAAAGAGCGTCTGGACAAAGAACTGCTCTACAACGTTGCCCTGCGCGTTGAAGAAGGCGACACCGCCGACAAGTTCAAAGTCTCCGGCCGTGGTGAGCTGCACCTCTCGGTACTGATCGAAACCATGCGTCGCGAAGGCTTCGAAATGGGTGTTGGTCGTCCGGAAGTGATCATCCGCATGGTTGACGGCGTCAAGCACGAACCGTACGAAAACGTGACCATCGACCTGCCGGAAGAATCCCAGGGTTCGATCATGGAACAGATCGGTATCCGTAAAGGCGACCTGACCAACATGGTTCCGGATGGCAAGGGCCGTGTGCGCCTTGAGTACAACATCCCGGCGCGTGGCTTGATCGGTTTCCGTAACGAGTTCCTGACCCTGACCTCCGGTGCAGGCATCCTGACCTCGATCTTCGACCGTTACGACGTGATGAAGTCCGGCGACATGTCCGGCCGTCAGAACGGCGTGCTGGTTTCGGTGGCTACCGGTAAGGCGCTGACTTACTCGCTGGAAACCCTGCAGGCTCGCGGCAAACTGTTCCTGGGTCACGGTGAAGACGTGTACGAAGGTCAAATCGTCGGCATCAACAGCCGCGACAACGACCTGGGCGTTAACCCAACCAAGGGCAAGAAGCTCGACAACATGCGTGCCTCGGGTAAAGACGAAACCATCGCTTTGGTTCCGCCTATCCGCTTCACCCTGGAACAGGCTCTGGAATTCGTTCAAGAAGACGAATTGTGCGAAGTCACTCCTAAGTCCATCCGTCTTCGCAAGAAGATCCTGGGCGAAAGCGAGCGTACCCGCGCTGCGAAAAAATCCGGTAACTAAGTCTCTTAGTTAGCGGCAAAAAAACGCCCCCGACCGCAAGGTCGGGGGCGTTTTTGTTTGTCTGGGGTTTGTGTGGTGATTGTCCCGGCCCCATCGCAGGCAAGCCAGCTCCCACATTTGGAACGCATTTCAAATGTGGGAGCTGGCTTGCCTGCGATAGCTATCTGCAAGGCAACAAAAAAATTAGAATTTGTCGAGCGTCCGATGATTAGTCTCACGCACCACTTCCTTCGGCTTATAGGCGCAATACCCCGGCCGCGGTCCGATTTTTGGGTGATTGCGGCAAGTATCCGGGCGCTTGTCATAAATAGTGCAGAAACGGCTCTTACGATCCAGGTACAGGCAGTCGTTGTTGCTCATGCGCTGCAGGGTAAAGATCTCGGATTTGGCGTTGAAGCGCTCCACGATGCCTTCTTTCTGCAAGCGCTTGGCGATGTTCTTCGGCGGGTCGCCACGCTCGAACTCATCGACGATGCCGATGCGGATCAGGTCCTTGATCTTCACCTCAACCGGCAGGGTGCAGCAGCTCGACACGCAGCCGCCACACATATGGCTTGAGTATTTCTGCCAAGTCTCGAGACGGTCGAGTTCCGCGGCGGCGATCAGTTGAGGCTTCATCAGGTTTCCAAGAGGGGTGTTATCCGGCGCGGGATCATACCGGAGTTGGTGTTTTTTTGAACAATATCTTGCGGGTTTCAGCTCGAAGGCTACCCCGGGCCACAAACGGGCACGGCCCCTGCATCTATTTCACGTAAAGGTGAATGAGTTAAAAAACTGCCGAACCAGAGCGTCTACCGTCTGTCAGACCGTCTAGGCTCTAGCAACTCCTTCTATCTCGCCCGAGGTCGCATCGATGTCTCAGGAACCGCTTGTACGAGAAGCAGAGGTAGCCGCATTTCGCGATGCCGTCTTGACCAAACTTACCTACGCGGTGGGCAAGGACCCCGACCACGCCTTCGACCACGACTGGTTCGAGGCCATCGCACTGGCCGCCCGCGACCATATGGTCGACCACTGGATGGACCACACCCGGCACATCTACCGCAAGGGACAGAAGCGGGTCTATTACCTCTCGCTGGAATTCCTGATCGGCCGGCTGCTCTACGACAGCCTGAGCAACCTCGGCCTGTTGGACGTGGCCCGTGAGGCCATGAGCGAGCTGGGTGTGGACATGGAGCGCATTCGCCTGCTGGAGCCCGACGCGGCCCTGGGCAACGGTGGCCTTGGGCGCCTGGCAGCGTGCTTCATGGAAAGCATGTCGACCCTGGGCATTGCCGGCCACGGCTATGGCATTCGTTATGAACACGGCCTGTTCCGCCAGGCGATTGTCGATGGCTGGCAGCAGGAGCAAACCGAACGCTGGCTGGATTTCGGCAACCCGTGGGAGTTCGAGCGGGCTGAAGTGATCTACCCGATCGGTTTTGGCGGCAGCGTGGAAACCCTGCCGGACGCTTCCGGCAAATTGATTCAAGTCTGGACACCTATCGAAACCGTGCGTGCCGTGGCCTACGACACCCCGGTAGTCGGCTGGCGTGGCGCCAGCGTCAACACCTTGCGCCTGTGGCGTGCCCGGGCCGTGGAAGACCTGCACCTGGAACGCTTCAACGCCGGTGACCACCTGGGCGCCGTTGCCGAAGTGGCCCGCGCCGAAAGCATTTCGCGAGTGCTTTACCCGGCCGACAGCACCGAAGCAGGGCAGGAACTGCGCCTGCGCCAGGAATACTTCTTCGTTTCCGCCTCGCTGCAGGACTTGCTGCGTCGCCACAAGAACATGCACGGCTCGGTACTGAGCCTGGGCGAACATGCGGCCATCCAGCTCAACGACACGCACCCCTCAATCGCGGTGGCCGAGTTGATGCGCCAGTTGGTCGACCTGCATGACATCCCGTGGGAAGCCGCCTGGGACGTGACTGTCGAAACCCTGTCGTACACCAACCACACCTTGCTCCCGGAGGCGTTGGAAACATGGCCGGTCGGCTTGATGGAACGCATGCTGCCGCGCCACATGCAGATCATCTACCTGATCAACGCCCAGCATATCGACTCGCTGCGGGCCAAGGGCATCCACGACTTCGACGTGCTACGCGCCGTGTCGCTAATCGAGGAAGACAACGGCCGCCGCGTACGCATGGGTAACCTGGCGTTCCTGGGGTCCCACAGCGTCAACGGCGTGTCGGGCCTGCACACTCAGTTGATGCGCAGCACGGTGTTTTCCGAACTGCACAAGCTCTACCCGGACCGCATCAATAACAAAACCAACGGCATCACCTTCCGCCGCTGGCTGTACCAGGCCAACCCCAAGCTCACCGCGATGCTGGTGGAAGCGCTGGGCCCGGACATTCTCGACAACACCGAAACCCGCCTGGTGGAGCTGGAACCCTTTGCCGAGAAGCAAGCGTTCCGCAAAGCCTTCGCCGAACAGCGTTTGCACAGCAAGCGGGCGCTGGCCGATATCATTCACGAGCGCTTGGGGATTTCGGTCAACCCGGCGGCGATGTTCGATGTGCAGGTCAAGCGGATCCACGAGTACAAGCGCCAACTGTTGAACCTGCTGCACACCGTCGCGCTGTACCAGGCGATCCGTGCCGAGCCGGGAACCGACTGGGTACCTCGGGTGAAGATCTTCGCCGGCAAGGCGGCTGCCAGCTATCACCAGGCCAAGCTGATCATCAAACTGACCAACGACATCGCCCGTACCGTCAACAACGACCCCACTGTGCGTGGTTTACTCAAGGTAGTGTTCCTGCCCAACTACAACGTCAGCCTGGCGGAAAGCATCATTCCGGCGGCCGATCTGTCGGAGCAGATTTCCACTGCCGGCTTTGAGGCTTCGGGCACCAGCAACATGAAGTTCGGCCTCAATGGTGCGCTGACCATCGGCACCATGGACGGCGCCAACGTCGAGATGCACGAGCGGGTGGGCGCTGATCACATGTTCATCTTCGGTCTCAGCGCCCAGCAGGTCGAAGCGCGCAAACACGCGGGTGAGTTCAATGCCGGGCCGGACATCGCGGCGTCCCATCGCTTGAACGATGTGCTGCAAGCGATTCGCGGCGGGGTGTTCTCGCCGGATGATCCGGGCCGCTATGCCGGCCTGGTGGACTCGTTGATCGACTACGATCGCTTCCTGGTCTGTGCCGACTTCGATTCCTACTGGGATGCCCAGGCGCGGGTCGAGGCTCACTGGCACGACTCCAAGGAGTGGTGGCGCTCGGCGGTGCTCAATACCGCGCGCATGGGTTGGTTCTCGTCGGACCGGACCATCCGGGAGTACGCGACAGAGATCTGGAAAGCGTTGGATTAGACACCGCAGATCCCGCTGCTTTGTGTGGGAGCTGGGCTTGCCTGCGATAGCATCACCCCGGTGTTACTGACAAACCGCGGAGATTGCATCGCGGGCAAGCCCACATTTGGGTTGTGTCGATATACTAAGCCTCGGTTTGCCCGCGTCGGGTTGCTTAGGGATATCGACCATGCAATGGATTTTCATGCTGATTGGCCTGGTGCTCGGCTGGACACTCGATGAGTCGTTCAGTGATGCGGGCATAGGTGCGCTGCTGGGTTTGGGCATTGGCCAGGCGATTCGCCTGTCGATGCTAGCCTCGCGTACGGATGAGCAGGCCCGTCAACTGGAGTCCGCCAGGGGCGCCCTGAAGCTGGTCGAGCAACGCCTGGCCTTGCTGGAAAGGCCTGCCGCTGTTGAAACCGCCGAACCCATCGTCGTCGAAGAACCGGTACCGGCGCCGCCCGAACTCGTCTGGGAATTGCCCGCCGAACTGCAAACGGCCTACGCCACGGTCGCCACCGAAACCAGCCAGCCGTTGCCGGCTGACGCCTGGAGAGTTGAGCCAAGCCTCCCCGGGCAACCTGCCGCGCCTGCGGTACCTCGCGGCCCCAACGTCATAGAACGCGCCATCAGCGGTGCTCGCAATTGGCTGTTCGGCGGCAACACTGTGCTGCGGGTCGGCGTGGTGCTGTTGTTCCTCGGCCTGGCGTTTCTGCTGCGCTATGCCACTGAAGGCATGGTGGTGCCGATCGAGCTGCGTTACGCCGGTGTTGCCGGCTGTGCACTGGCCTTGCTGGGACTGGGTTGGTGGCTGCGGCTGCGCAACAGCAATTACGGGTTGATGCTGCAAGGCACCGGCATAGCCGTGCTGTACCTGACGGTGTTCGCTGCGATGCGCCTGCACCCGCTGCTCGATCCTGGCGCGGCCCTCGGCTTGCTGGTGGCGGTCACGGTGTTCTCGGCGATCCTGGCAATTACCCAGGACGCCCTCGGCCTGGCTTGCGCCGCCGCACTCGGAGGTTTTGCCGCACCGATCCTCACATCTACCGGCGCCGGCAACCATGTGGCGCTGTTCAGTTACTTTGCGCTGCTTAACGCCGGCATCCTCGCCATCGCCTGGTTCAAGGCCTGGCGCCTGCTCAATTTGATCGGTTTTGTCGGCACCTTCGGCATCGGCTTCGCGTGGGGCATGCGCTCCTATACGCCGGAGCTGTTGTGGAGCACCGAGCCGTTCCTGATTGTGTTTTTCCTGATGTACCTGTGCATCGGCCTGCTGTTCGCCCGGCGCAAGTTGCTGGAGATGCGCGACGCGCCGGACGATGACAGCCGTGGCGCGTTGCTGCGCTGGTCGGCGGCCAAGGGCGACTATGTGGACGGCAGCATGCTGTTTGGTCCGCCGCTGGTGGGCTTCGGGCTGCAGTTTGCGCTGGTGCAGCACCTGGCGTTTGCCGCTGCATTCAGTGCACTGGCCCTGGGCATTATCTACATGGGCCTGGCCCGTTTGTTGAGTGGCGGGCGCGCTTTGCTGCTGGCGGAAACCTGCCTGGCACTGAGCGTGATCTTTGCCAGCCTGGCGATTCCCTTGGGCCTCGACGCGCGCTGGACTGCGGCGGCCTGGGCGGTGGAGGGCGCCGGGATCTTCTGGCTCGGCTTGCGCCAACAGCGGCCATTGGCGCGGGCGTTTGGCTTGCTGTTGCAAGTCGGCTCGGCGCTGGCGTTCCTCAGCGAATTAGGGGTTGGTGACACCAGCCTGTTGGACGGCGCGCCGTTGGGTGCATTGTTGCTGGGCGCCGCATTGCTGTTCAGTTTCTACCAGTTACGCAACGCCCCGGATGAGCACGCTGCGCAGTGGGAGCGTCGTGGCTTGCCGGTGTTGGCCAGTGTCGGCCTGGGCTTCTTATACCTGCTCGCGCCGTTGCTGTTGTTGACCCAAGGCACCGCGATCAGTTGGGCGATTGCGGGCCTGGCCACTTTGCTGGTCGGCCTGCGCATCGGCTCGCGCACGTTCCTCTTCACCGCGTTTGCCGTACAACTGCTGGGCGGGGCGCTGTTCCTGCTGCGCTTGAAGGCGGGCGCCGACTCGGGCGCCGTGTTCAGTGCCGGTTGGAGCGGCTTGCTCACCGCCTCGCTGATTGGCCTGGCGTTGATCGGCGGCATGCTGCTGGCAGCGCGCGACACGATGGTGCGCAGCGACGTGCGGTTGTTGCGTGGCCTGTCAGTGGTGCTGTTGGCCGGGCTGGTGCTGATCAACCTCGCGGTGCTGTTCGTACTGCCGTGGCAAACCGCCAGCGGCGTGTGGGCGGCCAGTGGTTTGTTGATCATCTGGCTGAGTCTTTACCTGCAACAGCGCGTCAGTTTTGTGTTCGGGTTGCTGCTGCAAGTGATCGGTGGTGCTTCGTTCCTGATCGCGGTGCCCGACTTGCTCGGGCCGCTGACCAGCGAGGGTTTGCGTCCCCTTGGCCATAGCGGTTTCTGGACGCCGATGGTGCTTGGGCTGGCGGCGTTGGTCGGTGCGTGGCGTTTGCAACGTCGCCCCCATGCGCCGGCGTTCGAGACGCTGAGTTTGCAGCGCTTGTCCGACGTGCTGCTGGTGTGGGGCGCGGGCTGGTGGACGTTGGCGTTGGTCAGTGAAGTACTGCGCTTTGCGCCACCGTTGCTGCAAGGCACGTGGTTGTTGGCGGTGGCGGCGATGAGTGTGGCGATCTGGGCGCTGCTGGCCCTGCGGCTGCAGTGGGCGTCGCTGGGCTTGTTGTGCACGCTGTTGATGCCGGCGGCGGGCGTGGTGCTGCTGGGCGCGTGGGGTTCGCGTTATCACCCGGCGGCGAATTTCGCCTGGTTGGCGTGGGCGGCGGTGTTTGCGGTGCACTTCGTGTCGCTGCGGCGCCTGGCTCTGGTCATCCCGGAAAAAGCCCTGGGCGCTGCGCACGTGCTCGGCTGCTGGCTGCTGATCGGCGTGCTGGCGCTGGAACTGCGCTACGGGCTGTTGCTGCTGTCTGAGGAATACAACGCATGGCGCTGGCTGGGCTGGGCAATTCTGCCGAGCCTGTACCTGGTGCTGGCCGCCGCGCCGCGCACTTGGCCATGGCCGGTGTCGGCCTACCCGCGCGAGTACCGGTTGTATGCCGCGTTGCCTTTGGCAGTGCTGATGCTCGGCTGGTTCTGGCTGGCGAATACCTTCAGTGACGGCACCGCCGAGCCGCTGCCGTATGTGCCGCTGCTTAATCCGCTGGATCTAGGATTGTTGTTTGCGCTGCTGGGCGTGTACCTGTGGTCCCGTAGCGCTGCACCGCAACGCGGGCCGCGTGCCGAGATGATCGCCCAGGCTGTCGCGGGTGTTTCGCTGTTCGCCTTCTTCACCGCGTTGGTGATGCGCACGGCTCACCATTGGGGCGGCGTGCCGTTTCATCTGGATGCGCTGTTGGAGTCGATGCTGGTGCAGGCCGGACTGTCGATCGTCTGGACCCTGATTGCCCTGAGCCTGATGATCGGCGGCCATCTGCGTCATCGGCGCGAGGTGTGGCTGATCGGTGCGGCGCTGATTGCGGTGGTGGTCGCCAAATTGTTCTTCGTCGAATTGAGCAACCGTGGCGGGCTGGCGCGGATCGTATCGTTTATCGGTGTGGGCGGGCTATTGCTGGTGGTGGGCTATTTCGCCCCGCTGCCGCCCAAGCGCGCCGAGCCAGTGGTTGAAACTGAAGGAGTGGCCTCTTGATGGGCAAGCTGAGTGTGGCGCTGTTGGGGTTGTGCACAACGTTATCGGCCTGGGCCCAGGAAACGCCCGCCGATTTCAGCACGCGAGTGCCGCTGACGGTCAGCGGCGAAGGCCCGTGGTACCGCCTGGAGCTGCCGCTGGCGGTGCAATTGAGCGCCCGTCAGGCCGACCTGAGTGATGTGCGGGTGTTCAACGCAGCCGGCGAGCCGCAGGCCTACGCGCTGGCACGGCAGTCGGCGCAAAGCACTGAAAGCCGCAGCCTGGCCAACGTGAAATGGTTCCCGCTGTACGCTGCCGCCGACTCCACTGAAGCCGTGCCCAGCGTGCGTGTGCAATCCACCTCAACCGGCACGCTGGTGCAGGTGCAGCCACCAAGCCAGCTGGAGGCGGGCGAAGAAGTACTGCGCGGTTGGCTGCTCGATGCGAGTGCGATCAAGGCGCCATTGCAGCAACTAATCCTCGACTGGACCAGCGAGCGCGACGGCTTCCAGCGTTTCAGTATCGAAGCCGGCGACGACTTGCAGCACTGGCGTTCGTGGGGCGAGGGGCAGGTGGCACGGTTGTCGTTTGCCGACGAGCGCGTCGAGCAGCATGAAGTGAGTTTGCCGGGGCAATCGGCGCGTTATCTGCGCCTGCTCTGGAAAGGCCAGGCAGCACCGGCGTTGACGTCGGCGCAGTTGGAAAGTGTCAGCGCCCATAGCTTGCCAGCGCCGTTGGTGTGGTCGCAGCCACTCTCGGGTAGCCGTCTCAAGGCGGGAGAATACAGCTGGCAGTTGCCCAACGCACTGAACGTCGAACGTCTGCGTATCGACCTGAGCCAACCCAACAGCCTGGCGCCGGTCACCTTGTCGGGCCGCCGGGAGAGCAATCAGGCCTGGCAGCCCTTGAGCAGTGGTTTGCTCTACCGGCTGACGCAAAACGGCCAGGACGTTTTACAGAACGAATTGCAGTTGCCGGGCCAGGCGGTTGCCCAGCTCAAGCTCGACGTGGACGAACGCGGCGGCGGCTTGGGTGTGGAGGCGCCGACCTTGAGCTTCGCAGTGCGCGCCACACAATTGGTGTTCCTGGCGCGGGGTGAGCCACCGTTCACGTTGGCGCTGGGCAATCCGTCGGTGAAAGGCGCGAACTTGCCGCTGTCGACGCTGATCCCGGATTACAGCGCCGAACACCTTGCCGGGCTTGGGCAGGCCAAGGTGGCGGGCGAGGCGGTGGTGACTTCGCCCGCGGTTGCGGCCCCGGTTGAGGCCGGGCCGAACTGGAAAAAACTCGGTCTTTGGGCCGTGCTGCTGCTCGGTGTGGCGGCGCTCGGAGCCATGGCCTACAGTTTGCTGCGCAAGCCGCCGGTGGCACGTTAAATAATGTCCATGAACTCTATTGGGTTTAAATCCTCTGATAGGAGGAAATACGCCCCGACTCGCGTTAAACTGCGCGGGTTTTTAGCCCCCCATTTCCGGAGCCTTCCATGTCCCGCGTTACCCTGAGTCGCTATTTGATCGAGCAGACCCGCAGCAACAACACGCCTGCCGATCTGCGCTTCCTTATCGAGGTGGTGGCGCGTGCTTGCAAGGAAATCAGCCACGCCGTCTCCAAAGGCGCGCTGGGTGGTGTCCTGGGCAGCATGGGCACTGAAAACGTACAAGGCGAAGTGCAGAAGAAGCTCGACGTGATTTCCAACGAAATCCTGCTCGAGGCCAACGAGTGGGGCGGTCACCTGGCCGGCATGGCGTCCGAAGAAATGGACAACGCCTACCAGATCCCGGGCAAATACCCTAAAGGCGCGTACCTCTTGGTATTCGACCCGTTGGACGGTTCGTCCAACATCGACATCAACGCGCCGGTCGGCACCATCTTCTCGGTACTGCGTTGCCCGAACGAATACCTGAGCCAGAACGAAGCGCTGAACGAGAAAGCCTTCCTGCAGCCAGGCACCGAGCAGGTGGCTGCCGGTTACGCAATCTACGGCCCGCAGACCATGCTGGTACTGACCTTGGGCGACGGCGTCAAAGGCTTCACCCTGGACCGTGAAATGGGCAGCTTCGTGCTCACCCACGAAGACATCACCATTCCGGCGTCGACCCAGGAATTTGCGATCAACATGTCCAACCAGCGTCACTGGGAAGCTCCGGTAAAGCGTTACGTGAACGAGTTGATGGAAGGCGAAGAAGGCCCGTTGAAGAAGAACTTCAACATGCGCTGGGTGGCTGCGATGGTTGCCGACGTGCACCGCATCCTGACCCGTGGTGGCCTGTTCATGTACCCACGTGACAGCCGCGAGCCGTCCAAGCCGGGCAAACTGCGCCTGATGTACGAGGCCAACCCGATGTCGTTCCTGGTCGAGCAGGCGGGCGGTGCGTCCACTGACGGCCACCAGCGCATCCTCGACATCCAGCCTGAAGGCCTGCACCAGCGTGTGGCGGTGTTCCTGGGTTCGAAGGAAGAAGTTGAGCGTGTGACCGGCTACCACAAGGCGTAAGTCCTTGCGGCAAGCATAGGCTCTGTGGGGTGGGCGGGCTTGCCCCGCGCTGGGTGCGTAGCAGCCCTGAACCTGACACTTCGTTTTTCCTGACACGAAGCAGTGCCCTTTATCGGGGGCTGCTTCGCAGCCCAGCGCGGGGCAAGCCCGCTCACCACAAGGGGCTTTTTTTGTTTTCGCTCGTCGGGAACCAGACACCTCTTTTCCCTTCTAAGCTTCTGGCAGACCCCCAAGCTGCTTCGTCTCTCCAGGAGTTTTTCCATGTCGTTACGCCGTCTCGCCCTGTTGTCGTTTTGCGTGCTTCTGGCCGCTTGCAGCAAGGTCACTCAAGAAAATTACGCAAAATTGTCGGCCGGCATGGCCAAGGCCGAGGTGGAGTCGTTGTTGGGCAAGCCGACTGATTGTTCTGGCGCGCTGGGTATGTCCAGTTGCACCTGGGGCGATAAAAACAGCTTTATCAGCGTGCAATATGCCGGTGACAAAGTACTGATTTTTTCCGGGCAAGGCCTGAAGTAAACCGGGGCGAAAGCCTGCGGGAGAAAAACAACATGATGCGTTTCGTTCTATACCTCTGCGCCAGCCTGTTTTTGGCGGGCTGCGCCAGCCATTCTGGCGATGATCTGCAACCCAAGACTGTTGGCAGCGTCAACCTCAAGCGTTACCAGGGCACCTGGTATGAGTTGGCCCGGTTGCCGATGTACTTCCAGCGCAATTGCGCGCAGTCCGAGGCCCGTTACACGCTGTTGCCCGAAGGCAATATGTCGGTGTTCAACCGCTGCCTGACGCCGCAGTGGAAGTGGGAAGAAGCCAAGGGCACGGCAACGCCGCAAGTGGCTGGCAAGACCGACAAGCTCTGGGTGGAATTCAATAACTGGTTCACCGCGCTGTTGCCGGGCGTGGCCAAGGGCGATTACTGGGTGTTGTACGTCAGCGATGACTACAAGACCGCCGTTGTCGGTAGCCCCAGCCGACGCTACATGTGGTTGTTGTCCCGCACGCCGACTGTCAGCGCCGACACGCGCGAAGACCTGTTGAGCAGGGCGCGGCAACAAGGGTATGACACCACTCGGTTGATCTGGCGTACGTCAGACAAGCAGATGGCAAAGACTTCGCAGTAACTGAAGAGCGCTACCATTCCAATGTGGGAGCTGGCTTGCCTGCGATAGCGGTGTTGGATTCACCATCGCTATCGCAGGCAAGCCAGCTCCCACTTTGGTTATGGGTTGTCTGTCAGCCCAGCAAATCCCGCAAGACCTGGGTAAACGCCCGGCTGCTGTCTTCCTCGGCGGCGTGATGCCCGTCGCGAATCACCCACTGGCCGTTGACCAGCACGTCGCGTACCTGGCGATCACCACCGGCAAACAGCCAGCGATTGAGAATTCCGTCTTCGTTCGCCGTTGCTAGGTACGGATCGTTGCCGTCCAGCACCAGCCAGTCTGCACGCTTGCCGACCTCCAGGCGGCCAATCGGCTGCCCCAGCGCTTCGGCGCCGCCGTCCAGCGCGGCATCGAACAGCGTACGGCCGACCATCGGCTGATCGCTGCGATACAGCCGGTTGCGCCGCTGGTCCCGCAGCCGCTGGCCATATTCCAGCCAGCGCAACTCTTCCACCACGCTCAACGATACGTGGCTGTCAGAACCAATCCCCATGCGCCCGCCCTGCGCCAGGAAGTCCATCGCCGGGAAGATCCCGTCGCCCAGGTTGGCTTCGGTGGTCAGGCACAGCCCGGCGATCGCCCGGCTCTTGGCCATCAACGTCACTTCATCCGGATTGGCGTGAGTCGCATGCACCAGGCACCAGCGTTGATCCACTTCAACATTGTCATACAGCCATTGCAGCGGACGCTTGCCGCTCCAGGCCAAACAGTCGTCGACTTCCTTCTGTTGCTCGGCGATGTGGATATGCACCGGGCACGCCTTGTCGCTGGCGGCCAGTACCTCGCTGATCTGCTGCGGTGTGACGGCGCGCAGCGAGTGAAAGCACACGCCCAACCGCTGCGCTGGTTGCGCGGCCAGAATCGGTTGCAGGCGTGATTGCAGGTTCAGGTAGTTCTCGGTGCTGTTGATAAAGCGGCGCTGGCCTTCGTTGGGTGCCTGGCCGCCGAACCCGGAATGGCTGTACAGCACTGGCAGCAAGGTCAGGCCGATACCGCTGCTGGCGGCCGCCTGGCTGATTTGCCGCGACAGCTCCGCCGGGTCGGAATAGGGCTGGCCGCTGACGTCGTGGTGCACGTAATGAAATTCGGCCACCGAGGTGTAGCCGGCCTTGAGCATTTCGATGTACAGCTGGCGCGCGATGATCTGCAACTGGTCGGGGCTGATCTTGCCGACCATCCGATACATCAAGTCGCGCCAGGTCCAGAAGCTGTCATTCGGGTTGCCGGCCACTTCCGCCAGCCCGGCCATCGCCCGCTGGAACGCATGGGAATGCAGGTTCGGCATACCGGCCAGCACCGGGCCCCTGAGCCGTTCGGCACCGTCTGCACTGGCGTTGGGCTCAACCTTGGTCAGCAGGCCCTCGGCGCTGACTTCAAGACGTACATCATTGGCCCATCCATTAGGCAGCAGCGCGCATTCGGCAAAGAAAGCGGACATGATTCAGGCACCCCGGTCGTGTGTTTATTTGTATATACATATACAGACGTTTGCCTGCTCGGTAAACTCCGGCAAGCTATGCTTCTTTTTCACCTGCAAGGATTTCCTGTGCCGACTCCGCCCGCCAAGTCTTCACTGGCTGCCCACATGGACGAAAGTCCGGCGCCCTTGTATGCCCGTGTCAAACAAATGATCAGCCAGCAGATTCTCAACGGCAACTGGCCGCCTCATTACCGCGTGCCGTCAGAAAGCGAACTGGTCAACCAACTCGGCTTCAGCCGCATGACCATCAATCGCGCCCTGCGTGAGTTGACCGCCGAAGGCCTGCTGGTACGCATGCAAGGCGTGGGCACGTTCGTCGCCGAGCCCAAGAGCCAGTCGGCCCTGTTTGAAGTGCACAACATTGCCGATGAGATCGCCTCCCGCGGTCATCGCCATACGTGCAAAGTCATTACCCTCGGCGAAGAAGCCGCCGGTTCCGAGCGCGCCGTTGCCCTCGAAATGCGCGAGGGCGGGCGGGTGTTCCACTCGCTGATCGTGCACTACGAAAACGACATCCCGGTGCAAATCGAAGACCGCTTCGTCAACGCCCTGGTAGCCCCGGAATACCTGCAGCAGGACTTCACCCAGCAAACGCCCTATGCCTACCTCAACCAAGTGGCACCGCTGACCGAAGGCGAGCACGTGGTGGAGGCGATCCTGGCCGACGCCGATGAATGCAAGTTGCTGCAAATCGAAACCAGCGAGCCGTGCCTGCTGATTCGCCGCCGCACCTGGTCTGGCCGCCAGCCGGTCACGGCGGCGCGGTTGATCCACCCCGGTTCCCGTCATAGCCTGGAAGGACGTTTCAGTAAATGAGTTCGATGACAGTCTGGCGCGCCGCCGATTACGTGAGCATGCCGTGGAAAAACGGCGGCGGCAGCACCGAAGAAATTACCCGTGACGCAGGCACTGGCATGGACGGTTTCGGCTGGCGCCTGTCGATAGCAGACATCGCCGAGTCGGGCGGGTTTTCGACCTTCGCCGGTTATCAGCGTGTGATCACCGTGATCAAGGGCGCGGGCATGGTCCTGACCGTGGATGGTGAGGAACAGCGCGGGTTGTTGCCGTTGCAGCCATTCGCGTTCTGCGGTGAAAGCGAGGTTTCATGCCGTTTGATCACCGGGCCGATTCGCGATTTCAACCTGATCTATTCGCCCGAGCGCTACCAGGTGCGTTTTCAATGGATAGACGGTGAGCAGCGGTTTTTCACCACGGCGCAGACGGTGCTGGTGTTCAGCGTGGCGGACGAAGTGAAGGTGCTGGACCAGAAGCTGGGGCACCATGATTGCCTGCAAGTGGACGGTAACACTGGCTTGCTGGACATCGCTGTCAGCGGCCGCAGTTGCATTATCGAACTGACCGCACGCGGTTAAAAACTGTGGGAGCTGGCTTGCCTGCGATAGCGGCGTATCAGTATCACAGGTGCTGACTGACACATTGCGATCGCAGGCAAGCCAGCTCCCACAGTTGTTTCTGTGGTGCTCATGGATACTGTTTCCAGCCCCCGCACCAATTTGTTACCGAACGCCCCAGCTTGGCGCAACGCCTCGCTGTCGTGAACAATCTTGCGTTCCAAAAAACTCCCCTGCAAAAAATTTCCCCCAGCCCTCAAGCCTTAATTTTCAAGGCTTTCACGCACCTCCTCAAAAAATCTCAACGGCTCACCCAGCAAGTTGGCCGCTTGATTGCATATGCTTGTATGTACAAGTAAAGATGTGTGCGTAAGAGTCCATGGACATCCTCTTCGCACCAATCATGTTCGCGCATTGATCGTTGAGGAATTTTTTGTGACCAAGCCTACCAAGTACCGTGACGTTGAAATCCGTGCCGCACGCGGCAATACGCTGACCGCCAAAAGCTGGCTGACTGAAGCGCCGCTGCGCATGCTGATGAACAACCTCGACCCACAGGTTGCCGAAAACCCGAAAGAGCTGGTGGTGTACGGCGGCATCGGCCGGGCCGCGCGCAACTGGGAATGCTACGACCAGATCGTCGAAAGCCTGACCAACCTCAATGACGACGAAACCCTGCTGGTGCAATCCGGCAAACCCGTCGGCGTGTTCAAGACCCACAGCAACGCCCCGCGCGTGCTGATCGCCAACTCCAACCTGGTGCCGCACTGGGCCAGTTGGGAACACTTCAACGAACTCGACGCCAAAGGCCTGGCCATGTACGGCCAGATGACCGCCGGCAGCTGGATCTACATCGGCAGCCAGGGCATCGTGCAGGGCACCTACGAAACCTTCGTCGAAGCCGGCCGCCAGCACTACAACGATGACCTCAAGGGCCGTTGGGTGCTGACCGCCGGCCTGGGCGGCATGGGCGGCGCACAGCCACTGGCCGCGACCCTGGCCGGTGCCTGCTCGCTGAACATCGAATGCCAGCAGGTCAGCATCGACTTCCGCCTGAGCAGCCGCTACGTCGACGAGCAAGCCACCGACCTTGACGACGCCCTGGCGCGCATCGACAAATACACCAAGGCTGGCCAGGCGATCTCCATCGCGCTGCTGGGCAACGCGGCTGAAATCCTCCCGGAACTGGTCAAGCGTGGCGTGCGCCCCGACATGGTCACCGACCAGACCAGCGCCCACGACCCGCTTAACGGCTACCTGCCCGCCGGCTGGACCTGGGACGAATACCGCGCCCGCGCCAAGACCGAACCGGCGCAAGTGATCAAGGCCGCCAAGCAATCCATGGCCGTGCACGTCCAAGCGATGTTGGACTTCCAGAAAATGGGCGTGCCGACCTTCGACTACGGCAACAACATCCGCCAGATGGCGCAAGAAGAGGGCGTAGAAAACGCCTTCGACTTTCCGGGTTTCGTACCCGCGTACATCCGCCCGCTGTTCTGCCGTGGCATCGGCCCGTTCCGGTGGGCGGCGCTGTCGGGCGACCCGCAAGACATCTACAAGACCGACGCCAAAGTCAAAGAGCTGATCCCGGACGACGCCCACTTGCATAACTGGCTGGACATGGCCCGCGAGCGCATCAGCTTCCAGGGCCTGCCGGCGCGTATCTGCTGGGTTGGCCTGGGCCAGCGTGCCAAGTTGGGCCTGGCGTTCAACGAAATGGTGCGCAGCGGCGAGCTGTCGGCACCGGTTGTGATCGGCCGCGACCACCTGGACTCCGGCTCGGTCGCCAGCCCCAACCGTGAAACCGAATCGATGCAGGACGGTTCCGACGCCGTGTCCGACTGGCCACTGCTCAACGCCTTGCTCAACACCGCCAGCGGCGCGACCTGGGTCTCGCTGCACCACGGCGGTGGCGTGGGCATGGGCTTCTCCCAGCATTCCGGCATGGTGATTGTCTGCGACGGTACCGACGAAGCAGCCGAGCGTATCGCCCGCGTATTGCACAACGACCCGGCCACTGGCGTGATGCGTCATGCCGATGCGGGCTACCAGATCGCCATCGACTGCGCCAAGGAACAGGGGCTCAATCTTCCGATGATCAAGTAAAGACTGGCTCGGTCCTGTGGGAGCCGGGCTTGCCCGCGATGCAGACGACTCGGTTTTCCAGTAAGACCGAGGTGATGCCATCGCAGGCAAGCCAGCTCCCACAGTAGAGCAATCCGCATACAAACAATCCATTAGAGGTTGAACATAAATGGCTGTAAAAGACGCTCGTGCAAGCACCACCCCGTTGATCGAAAAGCGTTCGATCGACTACATCCCGGAAGCGGAAAGACACGGCCGTCTGTTAAGTCAGTTCACCCTGTGGTTGGGTGCCAATTTGCAGATCACCGCGATTGTCACCGGGGCCCTGGCCGTGGTGCTGGGCGGTGATGTGTTCTGGTCGTTGATCGGTTTGTTGATCGGTCAACTGCTGGGCGGCGGCGTCATGGCGCTGCATGCTGCGCAGGGGCCGCAACTGGGCTTGCCGCAGATGATTTCCAGCCGCGTGCAGTTTGGCGTGTATGGCGCGGTGATCCCGCTGGTGCTGGTGTGCCTGATGTATATCGGTTTCTCCGCCAGTGGTTCGCTGCTCGCAGGGCAAGCGGTGGCGCAGTTGCTCCACGTTGAAGACTGGGTCGGCATCGTGCTGTTTGCCGGGCTGATCATGCTGTTTACGATCTTCGGTTACCGCGTCATCCACGGCATTGGCCGGGTTGCCAGCGTGCTTGGGGTGGTTGCGTTCATCTACCTGTTCTACAAGCTGCTGGCCGGTAACGACGTCGGAGCGTTGCTGGGCAACAAGCACTTTTCCCTGAGCAGTTTCCTGCTGGCAATTTCCCTGTCGGCGTCCTGGCAGATTGCGTTTGGTCCCTATGTAGCGGACTACTCGCGTTATCTGCCGCGCAGCACCTCGGCGTCGAAAACCTTCTGGGCCGTGGGCCTGGGCTCGGTGATCGGCGCGCAGGCGTCGATGGTGTTTGGTGTGTTTGCGGCGGCCCTGGCCGGTTCGCAATTCGCTCACCACGAAGTGTCGTTTATCGTCGGCCTGGGTGGCACCGGGATCGTCGCGGCGCTGCTGTATTTCAGCATCGCCTTCGGTAAGGTCACCGTGACCACCCTCAATGCCTACGGCAGTTTCATGTCGATCGCGACGATCATCAGTGGCTTTCGTGGCAGCCGGCACATCGGCAGTGGTACGCGGCTGCTGTACATCTTCGTGATGGTGTCGATTGCCGCCGCGCTGGCCTTGCTGGGCAAGGACTCGTTCCTCAAGGATTTCTCCGCGTTCATCCTGTTCCTGCTGGCGTTTTTCACGCCTTGGAGCGCGATCAACCTGGTGGATTTCTACTGCATCACCAAAGAGCGCTACGACATCCCGGCGTTGTCCAATCCCGACGGACGCTACGGTCGCTGGAATCTGATGGGCATCAGCATCTACGTGTTTGGCGTGCTGATTCAGATGCCGTTCATCTCCACGCATTTCTACACCGGGCCACTGGTTGCGAGCCTGGGCGACACCGATATCTCCTGGATTATCGGGCTGGTGGTGCCGGCTGCGCTTTACTACTGGGCCGCCAAAAAGTGGCACAGCGCGATACCTGAACGACTGATCCTGCCGGTAGAGCAGGGCGCTGCACCAACGACAAACGGGCTGGTTGCACAGGCCTGATGGGACGTGGACAGGGCAGGATGCCTACTGACTGCCGTAATCCATTTCAAGATTGGGAGCGTCACAACAATGAAAATGAATAAAACCCTGCTGGCCACGTTGTTCTCTACAGGTTTGCTGGCTTCTGCTGGCGCCCAGGCGGCCGGTTGGTGCGAATCCGGCAAACCGGTGAAATTTGCCGGGCTGAACTGGGAAAGCGGCATGTTGCTCACCGACATCCTGCAAACCGTGCTGGAAAAAGGCTACGACTGCAAAACCGACAGCCTGCCGGGCAACTCCATCACCATGGAGAACGCCCTGAGCAGCAACGACATCCAGGTGTTTGCCGAAGAATGGGTGGGCCGCAGCGAAGTCTGGAACAAGGCCGAGAAGGCCGGCAAAGTCGTCGGTGTCGGTGCGCCGGTCGTGGGCGCTGTCGAGGGTTGGTACGTGCCGCGCTACGTGATCGAAGGCGATGCCAAGCGCAAGCTGGAGCCCAAGGCGCCAGGCCTGAAAACCATTGCCGACCTGGCCAAGTATTCCGCGGTGTTCAAGGACCAGGAAGAGCCATCCAAGGGCCGTTTCTACAACTGCCCGGCCGGCTGGACCTGTGAGTTGGACAACAGCGAGATGCTCAAAAGCTACGGCCTGGAAAGCACCTACACCAACTTCCGCCCAGGCACTGGCCCGGCGCTGGATGCGGCGGTGCTGTCGAGCTACAAGCGTGGCGAGCCGATCCTGTTCTACTACTGGTCGCCAACCCCGCTGATGGGCCAGGTCGATCTGGTCAAGCTCGAAGAAAAGCCCGGCGTGGATAAAAGCGTGAGCATCAAGGTCGGTCTGTCCAAGACCTTCCACGAGCAAGCACCGGAGCTGGTGGCTGTGCTGGAAAAGGTCAACCTGCCCATCGACCTGCTGAACCAGAACCTGGGCCGCATGGCCAAGGAGCGAATTGAGTCGTCAAAACTGGCGAAAATTTTCCTCAAGGAACATCCTGAAGTCTGGCACGCATGGGTGAGCGACGACGCAGCCAAGAAAATCGACGCGGCCTTGTAGGTCAAGCGTGTCCGGCTACCCTGAGGGGCTAGCCGGCCACTCGGCCACAACCCACTGGATCGAGAGCACGATATGTTTCCTGAGAGTTTTACGTTTTCTATTGCCGATTGGGTCAACAGTTGGGTTGATTCGCTGGTGACCAACTACGGGGACGTGTTCCGGCACATCTCCGACACCCTGTTGTGGGCCATCGTCAACCTGGAAGGTGTGCTGCGCGCAGCGCCCTGGTGGTTGATGCTGGCGATTGTCGGCGGCATCGCCTGGCACGCCACGCGCAAGGTGGTCACCACGGCGGTGATCGTTGGCTTGCTGTTCCTGGTGGGCGCCGTTGGCCTGTGGGACAAGCTGATGCAAACCCTGGCGCTGATGATGGTGGCCACGGTGATCTCGGTGCTGATCGGCATTCCCCTGGGAATTCTGTCGGCCCGCAGCAATCGCCTGCGGTCGGTGCTGATGCCGCTGCTGGACATCATGCAAACCATGCCCAGCTTCGTGTACCTGATCCCGGTGCTGATGCTGTTCGGGCTGGGCAAGGTGCCGGCGATTTTCGCCACGGTGATCTACGCCGCACCGCCGCTGATTCGCCTGACCGACCTGGGCATCCGCCAGGTAGACGGCGAAGTCATGGAAGCGATCAACGCCTTCGGTGCCAACCGCTGGCAGCAACTGTTCGGCGTGCAACTGCCGCTGGCCCTGCCGAGCATCATGGCCGGGATCAACCAGACCACCATGATGGCGCTGTCGATGGTGGTCATCGCCTCGATGATCGGCGCCCGTGGCCTGGGCGAAGACGTACTCGTTGGCATTCAGACGCTTAACGTCGGGCGTGGCCTTGAAGCCGGCCTGGCGATCGTGATTCTCGCAGTGGTCATCGACCGCATTACCCAGGCCTATGGTCGTCCACGGCATGAGGCGAGCAAATGACTACCGTCAGCAAGATTGAAGTCAAAAACGTATTCAAGATCTTCGGCAACCGTTCCAAGGAAGCACTGGCGCTGATTGGCCAGGGCAAGACCAAGGACCAGGTACTGGCCGACACCGGTTGCGTGGTGGGCGTGAATGACTTGTCCCTGAGCATCGCCACCGGGGAGATCTTCGTGATCATGGGCCTGTCGGGTTCCGGAAAATCGACCCTGGTGCGCCACTTCAACCGCCTGATCGACCCCACCAGCGGCGCGATCCTGGTGGACGGCGAAGACATCCTGCAACTGGACATGGAAGCCCTGCGTCAATTCCGTCGGCACAAGATCAGCATGGTGTTCCAGAGCTTCGGCCTGCTGCCCCACAAGAGCGTGGTGGACAACGTCGCCTACGGCCTGAAAGTGCGCGGCGAAACCAAGCAAGTGTGCGCCGAGCGCGCATTGCACTGGATCGAAACCGTGGGCCTTAAGGGCTACGAAAATAAATACCCGCACCAGCTCTCCGGCGGCATGCGCCAACGGGTGGGCCTGGCCCGCGCCCTGGCGGCCGACACCGACATCATCCTGATGGACGAAGCGTTCAGCGCCCTCGACCCGCTGATCCGCGCCGAGATGCAGGACCAGTTGCTTGAGCTGCAAAAGACCCTGCACAAGACCATCGTCTTCATCACCCACGACCTCGACGAGGCCGTGCGCATCGGCAACCGCATTGCGATCCTCAAGGACGGCAAGCTGATTCAGGTCGGCACGCCACGCGAGATCCTGCATTCGCCGGCGGATGAGTATGTGGACCGGTTCGTTCAGCGCCGGGCGGCGGTGGTCTGATCCAGAAGGTGTGGAGAGTCGCCTGGCCTTATCGCGGGCAAGCCCGGCTCCCACATTCGTACTGTGTGAACCCGATCAAATGTGGGCGCTGGCTTGCCTGCGATGAGGCCGGCAAAGCGGTAAGGCATTCAAAGTGTGTATGAAGAGGTCAATGATGTCCCAGGCTGAAAAAATCATCATCGCCGACGCCCCGATGCGCTGGCAGGACGTGGTCGCCGTGGCCCGCCACGGCGCCGTCCTCGAACTCTCGGGCCAGGCCTGGGCGCGTATCGACAATGCCCAGGCGATCGTCCAGCGTATCGTCACCAGCGGCGAGCGCGCCTATGGGGTCAACACCGGCCTCGGCGCGCTGTGCAACGTGTCGCTCAAGGGCGAGCAACTCAGCCGGCTGTCGCGCAACACCCTGCTCAGTCACGCCTGCGGCGTCGGCCCGGCGTTGAGCGATGAGCAGACCCGCGCGATCATCTGCTCGGCGATCATCAACTACAGCCACGGTAAATCCGGCCTGCATCCGCAGGTGGTGCACTCGCTGCTGGCGCTGCTCAACCACGGTATCACGCCGCAAGTACCGTCCCAGGGTTCGGTGGGTTACTTGACCCACATGGCCCACATCAGCATCGCCTTGCTCGGTGTTGGCAATGTGAGCTACCGGGGGCGCATCGTCGCGGCGCACCAGGCATTGGCCGAAGAAGGTTTGCAGGCGGTGGTGCTGGGGGCAAAAGATGGCCTGTGCCTGGTCAACGGCACGCCGTGCATGACCGGCCTCAGCTGCCTGGCCCTGGCCGATGCGCACCGCTTGCTGCAATGGGCCGATGTGATCGGCGCCATGAGCTTCGAAGGCCAGCGCGGGCAGATCGATGCCTTCGACGAAGAAATCATTGCCCTCAAGCCGCACCCGGGCATGCAGCAAGTGGGCATCAACCTGCGGGCGTTGCTGGACGGCAGCCAAGTGATCGCCAGCAGCAAAGGCATTCGCACCCAGGACGCCTTGAGCATCCGCTCGATTCCCCAGGTGCACGGCGCCGCCCGTGATCAACTGGAGCATGCCACCCGCCAGATTGAAACCGAACTCAATGGCACCAGCGACAACCCGCTGGTGCTAGGTACGCCAGACAGCTACCGCGTGGTGTCCCAGGCCAACCCGCACGGGCAGTCCGTGGCCCTGGCGGCTGACATGCTGGCCATCGCCATGGCCGAGATCGGCTCCATCGCCGAGCGCCGCCTGGACCGCCTGATCAACCCGCACGTGAGTGGCCTGCCGGCGTTCCTGGTGAGCAACCCCGGGGTCAACTCCGGGATGATGATCGTGCAGTACGTCGCCGCTTCGCTGTGTGGGCAAAACCGCCAGTTGGCGCAACCGGCGGTGCTCGACAACTTTGTCACCTCGGGCCTTCAGGAAGATCACCTGAGCATGGGTACCAACGCTGCGCTGAAACTGCATTCGGTGCTGGAGAACGTCACTCAAATTCTTGCCATTGAGTACCTGCTGGCGGCCCAGGCGTTCGAGTTCCTGCAGGAGCAGCGCTTCGGTGCCGGTACCGACTCCGCCTGGCGCCTGCTGCGTGAACATGTGCCGGCCTACGACCAGGACCGCTGGCTGGCGCCGGACATCGCGGCCACTGCCGCACTGCTTAAAGCTCCCGATCTGTTGAACCGTGTCTTACCGAATTTGCACTGAAACCCAATTCACAAGGAGCATGAATGTGACTGCGCTAAACCTGATTCCAGGCCAACTGAGCCTTGCCCAACTGCGGGCCATTTACCAGCAGCCGGTAACCCTCAGCCTGGATGCCAGCGCATCTGACCAGATCGAAGCCAGTGTCGCCTGCGTGGAGCAGATTCTCGCCGAGAACCGCACCGCTTACGGTATCAACACCGGTTTTGGCCTGTTGGCCTCGACCCGCATCGCCAGTGAAGACCTGGAAAACCTCCAGCGTTCCCTGGTGCTGTCCCACGCCGCCGGCGTCGGTGAGCCCATCAGCGATGCGCTGGTGCGGCTGGTCATGGTGCTTAAGGTCAACAGCCTGAGCCGTGGTTTTTCCGGGATTCGCCGGCAGGTGATCGACGCACTGATCGCCCTGATCAACGCCGAGGTGTACCCGCACATTCCGCTGAAAGGTTCGGTGGGTGCCTCCGGCGACCTGGCGCCATTGGCGCATATGTCGCTGGTGCTGCTGGGTGAAGGCAAGGCGCGCTATAAAGGCGAATGGCTGGAAGCCACCGAAGCACTGAAAGTCGCCGGCCTGACGCCGCTGACCCTGGCGGCCAAAGAAGGTCTGGCGCTGCTCAACGGCACCCAGGTTTCCACCGCTTATGCGCTGCGCGGCCTGTTCGAAGGCGAGGATTTGTTCGCCGGTGCCCTGGCCTGTGGTGCCCTGACGGTGGAAGCCGTGCTGGGTTCGCGCTCGCCGTTCGACGCACGTATTCATGCTGCCCGTGGCCAGCGTGGCCAGATCGATTCTGCGGCGGCGTATCGCGCCCTGTTGGGTGACAGCAGCGAAGTGTCGCTGTCCCACCAGAACTGCGACAAGGTCCAGGACCCGTACTCCTTGCGCTGCCAACCGCAAGTCATGGGCGCCTGCCTGACACAGTTGCGCCAGGCAGCCGAAGTGCTGGTAGTGGAAGCCAATGCCGTGTCGGATAACCCGTTGGTGTTTGCGGATGAAGGTGACGTGATTTCCGGCGGCAACTTCCACGCAGAACCGGTGGCCATGGCCGCCGACAACATGGCGTTGGCCATCGCGGAAATCGGCTCCCTGAGCGAGCGTCGCATCTCGTTGATGATGGACAAGCACATGTCGCAACTGCCGCCCTTCCTGGTAGCTAACGGCGGCGTGAACTCCGGCTTCATGATCGCCCAGGTCACCGCGGCGGCGTTGGCCAGCGAGAACAAGGCGCTGGCCCATCCCCATAGCGTCGACAGCCTGCCGACATCGGCCAACCAGGAAGACCACGTATCGATGGCGCCGGCGGCGGGCAAACGCCTGTGGGAAATGGCCGAGAACACCCGTGGTGTACTGGCGGTGGAATGGTTGGCCGCGTGCCAGGGCCTGGACCTGCGCAATGGTTTGAAAACCTCGCCTGCGCTGGAAAAGGCTCGCGGGATCCTGCGCAGCAAAGTGGCGTTTTATGAGAAGGACCGTTTCTTCGCACCCGACATCAATGCGGCCAGTGAGTTGTTGGCAACGCGCTGCCTGAATGAGCTGGTGCCGGCGAAGTTGCTCCCGAGCCTGTAATAGCGACACCGATCCAGTGCGGGAGCAGGCAAGCCAGCTCCCGCAAGGTTTTGTCTCATCGATAACCTAACGGAGGCGTTGATGAAAACGCTTTGGCAACACTGCCACGTTGCAACCATGGCCCAAGGCAAATACTCGATCATCGAGGATGCCGCCATCGTTACCTCGGGCACGCTCATCGAGTGGATCGGCCCCCATGCCGAACTGCCGAGCGCAACCTACGCAACCACCCGTGATCTGCAAGGTGCGTGGGTCACGCCGGGACTGATCGACTGCCACACCCACACCGTATTCGGTGGCAATCGCAGTGGTGAGTTCGAGCAGCGGCTGCAAGGCGTGAGCTACGCCGAGATCGCAGCGGCCGGTGGCGGTATTGCCAGCACCGTGCGCGCCACACGCGCGGGGACCGAAGATGAGTTGTTTGAAAGTAGCCGAAAGCGCCTGCGCAGTTTGCTGCGCGACGGTGTGACCACGGTCGAGATCAAATCCGGGTACGGCCTGGACCTGGCCAGCGAGCGCAAGATCCTGCGGGTGATCCGGCGCCTCGGCGCCGAACTGCCGGTGAGCGTGCGCAGCACTTGCCTGGCGGCGCACGCGTTGCCGCCGGAGTACGTGGACCGAGCCGACGCGTATATCGACCATATCTGCACCGAGATGCTGCCGGCACTGGCGGCGGAAGGCCTGGTAGATGCGGTCGACGCGTTCTGTGAATACCTGGCGTTCTCGCCGGAGCAGGTGGAGCGGGTGTTCATCGCCGCCCAAAAACTTGGCTTGCCGGTAAAACTGCACGCCGAACAGTTGTCGTCCCTGCACGGCTCCAGCCTGGCGGCGCGGTACCAGGCGCTGTCGGCGGACCATCTGGAATTCATGACCGAAGAAGACGCTATCGCCATGGCTGCTTCCGGCACCGTCGCGGTGCTGTTGCCGGGTGCGTTCTACTTCCTGCGGGAAACCCAGCTGCCGCCGATGGACGCCCTGCGCAAGCACGGCGTGAAGATCGCCATCGCCAGCGACCTCAACCCCGGCACCTCGCCGGCGTTGTCGGTGCGCCTGATGCTGAACATGGCCTGCACCCTGTTCCGCATGACCCCGGAAGAAGCCCTGGCCGGCGCCACCCAGCACGCGGCTACCGCCCTGGGCCTGGGCGACAGCCATGGTTCGCTGGAAGTGGGCAAGGTTGCAGACTTTGTCGCCTGGCAGATTGATCGCCCTGCCGACCTGGCCTACTGGCTGGGCGGCGAGCTGGATAAACGCGTCGTGCGCCACGGCGTGGACGTCACTGTTTAAGGAGTCCCGTCGTGGATAAGGTTCTGAGCTTCAAACAAGGCCGCGTACCGCTGCTGATCAGCATGCCTCACGCGGGCCTGCGCCTGACGCTGGCGGTGCAAGCCGGGTTGATCCCCGAGGCGCAAAGCCTGCCGGACACTGACTGGCACATCCCCACGTTGTATGACTTTGCCGAAGAACTGGGCGCCAGCACCCTGGCGGCTGAGTATTCGCGGTTTGTCATCGACCTGAACCGGCCTTCAGACGACAAGCCGCTGTACGTCGGCGCCACCACCGGCCTGTACCCGGCAACGCTGTTCGACGGGGTGCCGCTGTTCCGTGAAGGCCTGGAACCGTCCAAGGCCGAGCGTGCCACGTACCTGGAGCAGGTGTGGACGCCGTATCACCGCACCCTGCAAAACGAGCTGGCCCGGCTCAAGGCCGAGTTCGGCTATGCGTTGCTGTTTGACGCGCACTCGATCCGTTCGGTGATCCCGCACCTGTTCGAAGGCAAGCTGCCGGACTTCAACCTCGGCACCTTCAATGGCGCCGCCTGCGACCCGCAACTGGCCAGCCAACTGGAAGCCATCTGTGCCGGGCACCCGCAGTACAGCCATGTGCTCAACGGGCGCTTCAAGGGCGGGCATATCACCCGCCACTACGGCAACCCGGCCGAGAACATCCACGCGGTGCAGCTGGAGTTGGGGCAGTGCACGTACATGGAAGAGTTTGAGCCGTTCCGCTATCGCGCCGACCTCGCTGAGCCGACTCGGGTGGTGTTGAAAGAGTTGCTGGAAGGGTTCCTGGCCTGGGGGCAGAAGCACTATCGGTGATGGTTGCGCAGCTGAGATAGCCATCGCGGGCAAGCCCGGCTCCCACCTTTTGAATTGCAAACACATTCAAATGTGGGAGCTGGCTTGCCTGCGAAGAGGCTCTCAACAGCAACACACCTCCCAAGTCGTCTGTGTGCAAATCCCTGTCGCCACAGGTCGCTTTTATCGAGGTCTCGCTGGGTAAGGTGTGGGGCACGGCGCGTCAGACGCCATCCCCACAATAAAAACTGCCGAGTGAGACCGCATCGATGAAAAGACTGTTCAACCGTTGTCTGTTGATTCTCACCGGCGCCGCACTCCTGAGCGCCAACGCGATGGCCGCCGACCCGGCCTCGTGCAAGGCGGTGCGCATGGGCGTGGTCAGTTGGACCGACGTGATCGCCACCAGCGGCATGGCCGATGTGCTGCTCAATGGCCTGGGCTACGACAGCAAGCAAATCAGCGCCGTGCAGCAAATCATCTTTGCCGGCATTCGCGACAAGCGCCTGGATATTTTCCTCGGCTACTGGAAGCCGGCGATGGACAACAACATCGCGCCGTTTCTTGCGGCCAATCAAGTCAAGGTGTTCGACAAACCCAGCCTGTCAGACGCTCAGGCTACCCTGGCGGTGCCGCAGTACGTCGCCGATGCCGGCCTGAAAACCTTTGCCGACATCGCCCGCTTCAAGGACAAGCTGGGCGGCAAGATCTATGGCATCGAACCGGGCAGCGGCGCCAACACCGACATCCAGAAAATGATCGACAGTAACCGCTTTGGCCTCGGCGGCTTCAAGCTGGTGGCGTCCGGCGAAGCGGGCATGTTGGCGGCGGTGCAGCGCGCGGTGAACCGCAAGGAGTTCGTGGTGTTTGTCGGTTGGACCCCGCACCCGATGAACATCAACATGAAAATGGCTTACCTGACCGGCAGTGAAGATGTGTTCGGTGCCAACGAGGGCATGGCCACGGTCTCCACGGTAACGGCTCCGGATTATGCCGAGCGCTGCCCCAACGTGACGCGCCTGCTGGAAAACCTGACCTACACCGCGGCCCAGGAAAGCCAGTTGATGGTGCCGATCATGGACCGCAAGACGCCCCAGGATGTGGCCAAACAGTGGCTGCGCGATAATCCCGAGGACTTGCAGCGCTGGCTGGCCGGTGTGACGACGCTGGATGGCAAGGACGGCGTGGCGGCGGTGCAGGCCAGCCTCAAACCCTGATGCGAACACGCTAGATCAAACAACAAAGAACCCATGTGGGAGTCGGGCTTGCCCGCGATGGCGGTTTATCAGTCGACGATGGCGTTGGTTGACACACCGCTATCGCAGGCAAGCCAGCTCCCACATTTGCCTTGTGGTGTGCTTTGAATCTTCCTATCAGGACGATCATCCTCATGTCCCATTACCCGATTTGCGCGCAGATGTGCGCCTTTGTCGAAAAAACCGAATCCTTCACCAGCGACGACACCTCGCTGGCCGGATTGCGCCTTGGCTATGACCGCATGTGCCAGGCGTTCACCCCGGCGCGCCCTGAAGGGTTGCAGGTGTCAGATATTTCCCTGGGTAGCGTGGGCGTACGTCTGTATCAGCCGACGGCACACATCCCTGATGGCGGCTGGCCATGCATCCTTTATATGCACGGTGGCGGCTGGGTGGTCGGCGGCCTGGATTCCCACGACTTTATCTGCTGTGAGCTGGCCGACTCGCTGCAGGTGCTGGTCATCGCCATCGATTACCGCCTGGCGCCCGAACATCCGTTCCCGGCCGCCTTCGACGATTGCCGCGCGGTCTGGCGGGCGATTCAGGCGGGTGAAGCGCCGTGCCGCATCAACCTTCAGCGTCTGGTGGTGGCCGGTGACAGCGCCGGCGGTAACCTGGCGGCTGCCTTGTGCCTGGGCCTGCGCGATGACCACCTGCCACAGCCCTTGGCGCAAATCCTGATCTACCCCGGCCTGGGCGGCCCCGCCGACTTGCCGTCGCGCCGCGACTGCGTCGACGCGCCGCTGCTCAGTACTGCCGACACCGAATGCTACCTGGCGCTCTACCTGCGTGGCCCGAGCCAGCCATCGCCTTACGCCATGCCATTGCGGGCCCTGGATTTCAGCGGATTGCCCCCGGCACTGATCGCCGTTGCCCAGTTCGACCCGCTGCGCGACGACGGCGTGCTGTACGCCGAACGCCTGCAAGCGGGCGGGGTAGCGGCCACGCTGTATCCCGGAAAAGGCCTGGTCCACGGCTGTTTACGGGCCCGAGGCCAGGTGGCAGAGGTCGACCGGCTCTACGCGTATCTGCTGGATTACCTGCGTGGTGTTCTGCTGACACAGGTCTAGGTTCACCAAGGCATGCTCATTGCACAATTCGGGTTTATGATGCCAGACGGCAAAATAATAGACGTCCCCCCAGGGATGAACTCGACCCCTTACGGAGCGCGCAATGCAGACTTTGTACCCGCAGATCAAACCCTACGCCCGGCACGATCTGGCCGTCGACGAAACCCATGTACTGTATGTCGACGAAAGCGGTTCCCCGGAAGGCTTGCCCGTCGTATTCATCCACGGCGGCCCTGGCGCCGGGTGTGACGCCAATAGCCGCTGCTATTTCAATCCGAATCTGTACCGAATTGTTACTTTTGATCAGCGCGGCTGCGGGCGCTCCACCCCACGGGCCAGCCTGGAAAACAACACCACCTGGGACCTGGTGGCCGACCTGGAGCGGATTCGCGAGCACCTGGGCATCGAAAAATGGGTGTTGTTCGGCGGTTCCTGGGGCTCGACGCTGGCCCTGGCCTACGCGCAAACCCACCCGGAGCGCGTGCATGGCCTGATCGTGCGCGGCATTTTCCTGGCTCGCCCCCAGGACATTCAGTGGTTCTACCAGGCTGGCGCCAGCCGTCTGTTCCCGGATTACTGGCAGGACTACCTCGCGCCGATCCCTGCGGAGGAGCGCCACGACCTGCTCGGCGCCTACCACAAGCGCCTGACCGGCAACGACCAGATCGCCCAGATGCACGCGGCCAAGGCCTGGTCCACGTGGGAAGGCCGCATGTTGGGCCTGTGCCCGAACCCGCAGTTGATCGAGCGGTTCTCCGAGCCACAGCGCGCCCTGTCGATTGCCCGTATCGAATGCCACTACTTCACCAACAATTCATTCCTTGAGCCCAACCAGCTGATCCGCGATATGCACAAGATCGCCCATCTGCCTGGCGTAATCGTGCATGGCCGCTACGATATGATCTGCCCGCTGGATAACGCCTGGGAGCTGCATCAGGCGTGGCCCAACAGCGAATTGCAGATCATCCGCGAAGCCGGCCACGCGGCTTCCGAGCCCGGCATTACCGATGCGCTGGTGCGTGCGGCGAGTGAAATGGCACGGCGCCTGCTCGATCTGCCGCCCGAAGAAGCATGAAGGGGCTTTTGCAGCGGGTGCGCGGCGCCCGGGTCGAGGTGGAGGGGCAAGTCGTCGGTGCGATCGACCAGGGTTTGCTGGTGCTGGTGGCCGTCGAGCCGTCAGATACCCAGGCCTGCGCCGACAAGCTGCTGCATAAGCTGCTTAACTATCGGGTGTTCAGCGACGATGAGGGCAAGATGAACTTGTCCTTGAAAGACATCGGCGGCGGTTTGCTGCTGGTGTCGCAGTTCACCCTGGCGGCAGACACCAAGAGTGGCCTGCGACCGAGCTTCTCCACGGCGGCACCGCCGGCGTTGGGCGAGGCACTTTTCGACTACCTGCTGTTACAAGCGCAACAATTGCATGGCACGGTAGCGGCAGGGCGTTTTGGCGCGGATATGCAGGTACATTTGGTCAATGACGGGCCGGTCACCTTCCTGTTACAGACGTGAATGTACTGAAAACGACTTGTGATGCCCAAAAAACCGGGATTTCGCTACAAATACTTCGCTGTCCCTGATGCGTTGTCTCGCGGGCTACTAGATAATCGCGCGCTACGGGGATCAGCGTTAATTGGTCCATTTTTGACTTAGGTAGAGACTTGTCCGATCGCTATTGGGGAATCATTTAGCCCCAGAGGAGTCGGAACAATGCTCGCCAACCTGGCATATAGATAGCTGGCCGTTGGTTTTTTGATCTGTTTTCGGCGAGGGTTGCTCGTGATTGTTAGTCCCTGTAATGCACCAAAATTGTCTGCCAAACGGTTACGAAACGCACTGGTAACGGGCTCTGCCCTGTTTTGCCTGTTCGGCGCGGGTCAACTGTGGGCATTCAGTCTGGACGATGTGTCGGCCAAGGCAAAAGAGCTGGCCGGGCAGAAATACGAAGCTCCGCGCAGCAATTTGCCGAACGAATTCCGCGAAATGAAATTCGCTGACTACCAGAAAATTCGTTTCCGCAACGAAAAAGCCGAGTGGGCCGATCAAAACACCCCGTTCAAGCTGTCCTTCTATCACCAGGGCATGCACTTCGACACGCCGGTGAAAATCAACGAAGTCACCGCCGACAGCGTCCAGGAAATCAAGTACGACCCGGCTCGTTTCGATTTCGGCGACGTCAAGTTTGATCCCAAGGCCACCGAACAGCTGGGTTATGCCGGCTTCCGTGTGCTGTACCCGATCAACAAGGGCGACAAGCAAGACGAAATCATGACCATGCTCGGCGCGAGCTATTTCCGCGTCGTGGGTAAAGACCAGGTCTACGGCCTGTCGGCCCGTGGCATGGCGATCGACACTGCCTTGCCGTCTGGCGAAGAGTTCCCGCGTTTCACCGAGTTCTGGATTGAGCGTCCAAAGCCGGGTGAAAAGCAGTTGGTGATCTACGCCCTGCTGGATTCTCCACGGGCCACCGGCGCTTATCGCCTGATCCTGCGCCCTGGCACCGACACCGTCGTCGACGTCAAATCCCAGATGTACCTGCGTGACAAGGTGACCAAGCTGGGCATCGCCCCGCTGACCAGCATGTTCCTGTTCGGCGCCAACCAGCCGTCCAAGGTCCTCAACTACCGTCGCGAGCTGCACGATTCCAGCGGCCTGTCGATCCATGCCGGTAATGGTGAGTGGATCTGGCGCCCACTGAACAACCCCAAACACCTGTCGGTCAGCAACTTCACCGTGGAAAACCCGCGTGGTTTCGGCCTGCTGCAACGCGGTCGTAATTTCAGCCACTACGAAGACCTCGACGACAACTACGACAAGCGCCCAAGCGCCTGGATCGAGCCCGATGGCGACTGGGGCAAGGGCTCCGTCGACCTGGTAGAGATTCCGACCGCCGACGAAACCAACGACAACATCGTTGCCTTCTGGAGCCCGGAAACTTTGCCGGAGCCGGGCAAGCCGCTGGACGTCGCCTACCGCCTGCACTGGACGTTGAAAGACGCCGAGTTCCATTCGCCAGAAAGCGCCTGGGTCAAGCAGACCCTGCGTTCCACCGGCGACGTCAAGCAATCCAACCTGATCCGCCAGCCAGACGGCAGCGTGGCTTACCTGGTGGACTTCGAGGGCCCGTCCCTGAAGAAACTGCCGGCTGATGCTCCGGTGCGCAGCCAGGTCAGCGTGGGCGACAACGCCGAAATCGTTGAAAACAGCGTGCGCTACAACCCGCACACCCAAGGCTGGCGCCTGACTCTGCGCATGAAGATCAAGGACGCGGGCAAGCCGACTGAAATGCGTGCCGCCCTGGTCCAGGACATTGTGGCGCCGGAGCCCGAGAAGGCTTCGACCCAAGTGCTCAAGGCCGACAAGCTCCTGGCCAAGCAACACGAGAAGGCGGCCAAGAAAGACCCGAAAGACAAGGATGCCAAGCAGCCAGAAGCTGCGGCCCCAGCCACACCGGAGCCGGCCAAGACAGAGCAAGTCCTGACCGAAACCTGGAGCTATCAGTTGCCTGCCGATGAGTAATTCTCAAGTCCAGCCAGAGACTCTTGCCGAGTACCTGGCGCATCTACCGATGACCGACGAGCAGCGCGCCGAGCTGGCGGGCTGCGACTCCTTCAGTGAATTGCACAAGCGCCTGTCATCGTCCACATTCGACGCACCTGCCGACGCTGCCCAAGCGTCGGTAGGCGCCCGGCTGACCCTCAACACCGCCGAAGAGCTGCAAGACGCCGAAATGCTGGCGCTCGACGCCAGTGGCCGGGTTTGCCTCAAGGCCACGCCGCCGATCCGTCGGACCAAGGTCGTGCCTGAGCCGTGGCGCACCAATATCCTGGTGCGTGGCTGGCGCCGCCTGACCGGGCGCACCAACCCACCGGCCCCGCCCAAAGATGAACGTGTGCTGCCGGCTGCCCGCTGGCGCACCGTCGGTTCGATCCGTCGCTATATCCTGCTGGTGCTGATGCTCGGCCAGACGATCGTCGCCGGCTGGTACATGAAAGGCATCATGCCGTACCAGGGCTGGTCGTTCGTCGACTTTGACGAGATCCGCAACCAGACCCTGCTGCAAACCGCAACCCAAGTACTGCCTTACGCCTTGCAAACCAGCATCCTGGTACTGTTCGGGATTCTGTTCTGCTGGGTTTCGGCCGGTTTCTGGACCGCGCTGATGGGCTTCCTCGAATTGCTCACTGGTCACGATAAATACCGTATCTCCGGTAAAAGTGCCGGTAACGAGCCGATTGCGAAAGATGCCCGCACCGCGCTGGTCATGCCGATCTGCAACGAAGACGTGCCTCGGGTATTTGCGGGCCTGCGCGCGACGTTCGAATCGGTCGCCGCCACCGGTGACCTGGATCGTTTCGACTTTTTCGTCCTCAGCGACAGTAACGAGGCCGATATCTGCATCGCCGAGCAGCAGGCCTGGCTCGACGTGTGCCGCGATGCTGGCGGGTTTGGCAAGATCTTCTATCGCCGCCGTCGCCGTCGCGTCAAACGCAAGAGCGGCAACCTCGACGACTTCTGCCGTCGCTGGGGCGGTGACTACAAGTACATGGTGGTGCTCGACGCCGACAGCGTAATGAGCGGCGAATGCCTGACCAGCCTGGTGCGCTTGATGGAAGCCACGCCGGATGCCGGGATTATCCAGACCGCGCCGCGTGCGTCGGGCATGGACACCCTGTATGCGCGCATGCAGCAGTTCGCCACCCGGGTGTACGGCCCGCTGTTTACCGCTGGCCTGCACTTCTGGCAGCTGGGTGAATCCCACTACTGGGGCCACAACGCGATCATCCGCATGAAGCCGTTTATCGAGCACTGCGCCCTGGCGCCGTTGCCGGGTAAAGGTGCGTTTGCCGGTGCAATCCTTTCCCACGACTTTGTTGAAGCTGCGCTGATGCGCCGTGCCGGCTGGGGCGTGTGGATTGCCTACGACTTGCCGGGCAGCTACGAAGAACTGCCGCCCAACCTGCTGGACGAACTCAAGCGTGACCGTCGCTGGTGCCACGGCAACCTGATGAACTTCCGCCTGTTCCTGGTCAAAGGCATGCACCCGGTGCACCGTGCGGTGTTCCTGACCGGCGTGATGTCGTACCTGTCGGCGCCGTTGTGGTTCTTCTTCCTGGTGCTGTCGACGGCCTTGCTGGCGGTCAACACACTGATGGAACCGCAGTACTTCATGGCGCCACGCCAGCTATACCCGCTGTGGCCACAATGGCACCCGGACAAGGCGGTAGCGCTGTTCTCCACCACCATCGTGCTGCTGTTCCTGCCTAAACTGTTGAGCATCATCCTGATCTGGGCCAAGGGCGCGAAAGAGTTCGGCGGCAAGTTCAAGGTCACGCTGTCGATGCTGCTGGAGATGCTGTTCTCCATGTTGCTGGCGCCGGTGCGGATGATCTTCCACACCCGTTTCGTACTCGCCGCGTTCCTTGGCTGGGCCGCGACCTGGAACTCGCCACAGCGCGACGATGACTCCACGCCATGGAGCGAGGCGGTCAAGCGCCACGGTCCGCAGACCTTGCTCGGTTTCTTCTGGGCACTGCTGGTGGTGTGGTTGAACCCAAGCTTCCTGTGGTGGCTGGTGCCGATCGTGGGTTCGTTGATGCTGTCGATCCCGGTGTCGGTGATTTCCAGCCGGGTCAAGCTGGGCCTCAAGTCTCGCGACGAAAGCCTGTTTTTGATCCCCGAGGAATACAACCCACCCCAAGCGCTGCTTTCGACCGACAAGTACACCCACGAAAACCGTTGGCATGCGTTGAACGACGGCTTTGTGCGGGCAGTGGTCGATCCCCAGCAGAACGCCCTGGCGTGCGCCTTGGCGACTTCCCGTCACGGGCAGGCGGAGCCGATTGAATGGTTGCGTGTGGAGCGGGTTCGCCATGCAGTGAAAGTCGGCCCGGCCGGCCTCACCAACGGCGAGCGCCTGGCGTTGCTCAGTGATCCGGTCGCCCTCGCACGCTTGCATGAGCAGGTGTGGAGCGAAGGTCACGAGCAGTGGCTCAGTGCCTGGCGCGAATCGGTCAAGGCCGATCCGCATGCGCCGTTACTGCCATTGAAACCGCTGTCGTCCCAGGCTCAACCGGCCTGATTCCGACGCCCCCGAGGTCCCGCCTCGGGGGCGTTTTGGTCACCGTCCTACGCTGTTTTTCGTTTCTGTTTCATCCCGCTAACTTCTTGTTATTTCGAAACAAAAGACCCTTCGCCAAAGCGTATTGCCGTGCCTGCGAGTGGGTTAGCATCGCCCCCAAAATCTGACTCGATGCCCCTGGTTTACGCGTACGTATGCGTGGCTCGGTGCGCGGGTGCTTAACGGAACAGGGGCTTTTCATGATCAAAAGGTATTTGTCGATGCTGCTGCTCGGCATCGTCACGTTTTCCCACGGTTACCTGGTGCACGCCGGGGCCATAGACGAAGCCGTCCGGCGGGGCGTGCTGAAAGTCGGTACCAATCCCTCCTACGTCCCCTTCGAAATGACCGACAAGGAAGGCCGTATCGTCGGGTTTGAAATCGATCTGTTGCGGCAGATGAGCAAGGCGCTGGGGGTCCGGCTGGAGCTGGTTTCGGTGCCGTATACCGACCTGATCCCAGGCCTGCTGGCCAACCGGTTCGACCTGATCGGCAGCGGCATGACCGTGACGCAGGAGCGCAACCTGACCCTCAATTTCAGCGATTCGTTCATCATCGTCGGCCAGACTGTACTGCTGAACCCACGGTTGGCTGACAAGGTCCAGAGCATCGAGGACTTGAACGAAGCCGGTTACCGCATCGTGGCCGCCGAAGGTACGACAGGTGAGGCGGCGGCGAAAAGGTTCCTCGGCGCTGCACGGCTGCGCAGTTTTCCGACGCCTGAAGAAGGCGTTCGCCAGGTGGTGGAGGGCAAGGCCGACGCGTTTATCCATGATGCGCCCTATAACCTGATCGCCATCGGCAAGCCCCAAAACAGTGCCCTGCTGGCGCTGGAGCAACCCTTCACCTACGAGCCCTTGGCGTTCGGTGTAAAAAAAGGTGATTACGACAGCCTCAACTGGATCAATCATTTCCTTAACCAAGTGGCCCAGGATGGCACCTACGATCGGCTGCACGACAAGTGGTTCAAGGACACGGACTGGATGCAGGCAATCGACCGGTAGTCATAACTGCTTACACATCAATCGATTGGCTGGCCAATGCGGTGAAGTGTCTAGCTGTACCGTTTTCTGCACAGTTGTGGGGCTTTTCTATCATCCCCTGGCAACAAATCGGGGCGAAACCTTTGTGCCAAGCGGTGAGTGGGTTAGGATCGCACCCCGAAATGGTGCAGCCCTTTTGCGCGCCGACCTCACAAGAAATGAGTTCAGGGGACTTGATGATGAAAAAGTATCTTTCGATGCTGTTGCTGGGCGTCACCGCACTGGTGGCGGTCAATGCAGCCCATGCCGGCGCCATCGATGATGCGGTCAAGCGCGGTACGCTGAAAGTCGGCATGGACCCGACCTACATGCCGTTCCAGATGACCAACAAGCGCGGTGAAATCATCGGTTTTGAAGTCGACATCCTCAAGGCCATGGCCAAGTCCATGGGCGTCAAGTTCGAACCAATCTCCACCGGCTATGACGGCATCATTCCGGCCCTGCTGACCAACAAGTTCGACATGATCGGCAGCGGCATGACCCTGACCCAGGAACGCAACCTGCGCCTGAACTTCAGCGAACCGTTCATTGTGGTTGGCCAGACCCTGCTGATCCGCAAGGAACTGGAAGGCACCATCAAGTCCTACAAAGACCTGAACGACGAGAAGTACCGCCTGACCTCCAAGCTTGGCACCACTGGCGAGATGGTCGCCAAGAAGCTGATCTCCAAGGCCAAGTACCACGGCTATGACAACGAGCAGGAAGCTGTGCTGGACGTGGTCAACGGCAAAGCTGACGCCTTCGTCTATGACGCGCCGTACAACGTGGTGGCGGTGAACAAGGTAGGCGCCGGCAAGCTGGTGTTCCTCGACCAGCCGTTCACCTTTGAGCCCTTGGCGTTCGGCCTGAAGAAGGGCGACTACGACAGCATCAACTTCATCAACAACTTCCTGCACCAGATCCGCAACGACGGCACCTACGATCGTATCCATGACAAGTGGTTCAAGAGTTCCGAGTGGCTCAAGGACATGGAATAACGCGATACCGCGTCGACTTCATCGCAGGCAAGCCAGCTCCCACATTGATCGATGTCAGTTCTGACAATGCGTTCAAATGTGGGAGCCGGGCTTGCCCGCGATGAGGGCCTGCCAGGCGATACACATCCCGGAACCTGAAATGAAACAGAAAAAAGCCCAATGGCCCTGGCACCTGCTGACGATGCTGGTACTGGTCGGCCTGGCCGGTGCGCTCTACTACGCCACCTCCCTGATGTCTTACGAATGGCGCTGGAACCGCGTGCCGCAGTACTTCGTCTACCAGGCCGAAGAGTCCCAGCGTGCGTCGGACATTTCCACCGTCAGCGAGCTGGTGCGCAAGGGCGATGTGGCTGAAGTCACCCTGCGCAATGACGAGGGCAACGAACAGCACCTGAGCGTGGCCGAGAACAGCCTGCAAGTGGCCAAGGGCGATGATGTGGCCGAGGGCGATGTGGTCGGCGTCACCCGGCATTGGGCCGCGGGGCCGTTGCTGTGGGGCTTGTGGACCACCTTGTGGCTGTCAGTGGTGTCTGGTGCGCTCGGGCTGCTGATCGGCCTGGCGACCGGGTTGTGTCGCTTGTCGAATAACCCGACTTTGCGCGATCTGTCGACGATCTACGTCGAACTGGTGCGCGGCACGCCGCTCTTGGTACAGATATTCATTTTCTATTTCTTCATCGGCACGGTGCTCAACCTGTCGCGGGAGTTTGCCGGGATTGCCGCGCTGTCGCTGTTTACCGGTGCCTACGTGGCGGAAATCATCCGCGCCGGTGTGCAATCGATTACCCGTGGTCAAAACGAGGCGGCGCGGTCCCTGGGCCTGAGTGCTGGCCAGTCGATGCGCCATGTGGTGTTGCCGCAGGCCTTCAAGCGCGTGCTGCCGCCGTTGGCCGGGCAATTTATCAGCCTGGTGAAGGATACGTCGCTGGTGTCGGTGATCGCGATTACCGAACTGCTCAAAAGCGGCCGCGAAGTCATCACCACCTCATTCTCGCCGTTTGAAATCCTGTTCTGCGTCGCAGGCCTGTACCTGCTGATCAACCTGCCGCTGTCGAAAATCGCCAGCCGGCTTGAGCGGAGGCTCGCGCAAAGTGATTGAAGTCCGCGATCTGGTAAAAGTCTTCGACACCCGTGGCCACGTAGTGCGCGCGGTAGACAACGTGACCACCCAGGTGGCCAAGGGTGAAGTACTGGTGGTAATCGGCCCGTCCGGTTCCGGCAAGTCGACGTTCCTGCGCTGCCTTAACGGCCTGGAAGAGTTCGATTCGGGCTCGGTGAGCATCGACGGCCTGCAACTGGCAGACCCGAAAACCGACGTGAACGCCTACCGCCGTGAAGTCGGCATGGTGTTCCAGCACTTCAACCTGTTCCCCCACATGACCGTGCTCGAAAACCTGTGCCTGGCGCAAAAAGTCGTGCGCAAGCGCGGCAAGAAAGAGCGCGAGGCCAAGGCCCTGGCACTCCTGGAAAAAGTCGGCATCGCCCAAAAAGCCAACGAGTTCCCGTCGCGGCTTTCCGGCGGCCAGCAGCAGCGGGTGGCAATTGCCCGCGCGCTGGCGATGGAGCCCAAGGTGATGCTGTTTGACGAGCCTACCTCGGCGCTGGACCCGGAAATGGTCGGCGAAGTGCTGGACGTGATGAAAACCCTGGCCCTGGAAGGCATGACCATGGTCTGCGTCACCCATGAAATGGGTTTTGCCCGGGAGGTGGCCGACCGTGTGCTGTTCTTCGATCACGGCAAACTGCTGGAGGACGCCGCTCCGGCGCAATTCTTCGATGCGCCGAAGGACCCCCGGGCCCAAGCCTTCCTGCGTCAGGTGTTGTAACGGCTAGACCTTGAACTTGCCCACCCACACCTGCAAGTCCGAACCCAGGCGCGCCAGTTCGATACTGGCCGCCGCCGTCTCCTGACTCGCGGCTGCGGTTTGTTCCGACACATCCTTGACCTTCAGCACACTGCGGTTGATCTCCTCGGCCACCGCTGTTTGTTCCTCTGCGGCAGCGGCAATCTGCGGGTTCATCTCCTGGATTACTGACACAGTGCGGGTGATGCCAGCCAGCGCATCGCCTGCGCGGCGGGTCAGTTGCACGCTGTTGTCGGTGAGGCTGCGACTGTTGTCCATGATATCGGCGACGTGTTGCGTGCCCCGGTGCAGGCCGCTGATCAACTCCTCGATTTCCTCGGCCGATTGCTGGGTGCGTTGCGCCAGGCTGCGCACTTCATCGGCGACTACGGCAAAACCTCTGCCTGCCTCGCCGGCGCGGGCCGCTTCGATCGCGGCGTTGAGGGCCAGCAAATTAGTCTGTTCCGACACCGACTTGATCACCTCCAGCACGCTGCCGATCTTCCGGCTCTCCTGTTGCAACCCTTGCATGGCCTGGCTTGAACGGGCCATCTCCTGGGCCAGGTGCTCAATGTGGGCAATGGCCTCAGCCACCACCCGATCACCCTGGCCCGCCTGCCGATCGGCCTCGGTGGCGGCCAATGAGGCTTGCTCGGCATGGCGCGCGACTTCCTGGGAAGTGGCAAGCATCTCGTTCATGGCGGTGGCCACTTGTTCGGTTTCCTGCTTCTGGCCGTCAACCCCGGCGCGGGTCTGCTCGGTGACGGCCGACAATTGCTCGGCGGCGCTGGCGATCTGTCGGGCGCTGTCGCCGATGCCACCGATCAAGCCCCGCAGGTTGAGGGTCATTTGCCCGATGCTGCGTTGCAGCTGCCCCAGTTCATCCTGGCGCGAGGTCTGGATGTGGTGGCTCAGGTCACCTTCGGCAATCCGGTTGGCCACGTGCAGGGCCTGGCGCAGCGGCGCGACGATCTGGCCGGCAATCAGCCAGGCGGCGGCGATACCGAGCAATAGCGCGGCGCCAGTGACGTTGAGCAGCACGGTGCGGGCGAGGCTGGCTTCCTTGTCACGCTTGGCGGTTTGGTCCTGGCCCAGCAGGTCGCTTTCCTTGAGCAACTGATCCAGCCACTGCTCAAGCTGGTTCTGGATGGTTTCGGTGGAGAGCTGGGCATCCTTGAGGCGTGTCAGTTGAGTCCTATAGTCGAGCAGGACGTTTTTCAGGGCGCTGGCATCAACCGGCAGTGTGTCTACAACGGCTTGAGCGCCACCGAGTGCCGCCAGCGCGTCATTCACGGCGTTGGCATAAGCGTCCAGTGAGGCGGCGGCCCAGGCGGGGCTGAGGGCCCGGTCTTCGGCTTGCTCCATGGCCTGGCGCAATTGCTCCACCGCGTCGAGAGCTTTCTCATCGTCTTGGTTGGGCAGGTTGCTGGACAGTTCAGAAAGGCTGTCACTGCTCTGGACAGAACTGCGCTTGAGCTGTTCGCGGGCGTTCTCGCGTTGTTTGATCAGGCCATCCAGGCCGCTCAAGGCGGTTTTGAAACTGGTGACAAAGCGGCGGCTTTCCTGCAATTGTTGTTGGTTGACCGGGTCGGTAAACCTCGGGGAAAGATCCACCAGATGTTGGTCGATCCTGTCCATGTGCAAGCCTATCTTTGCCAGGCTGGCCGGGTCGTTCAGGGTGCGATAGACAATACGATCAGCGCGCAACTCTTCGCCGACGACGGCCAATTGCGAGAGGATCGTGAGTTTTTGTGATCGATCAAGAGAGGCGTTCAAGGCTTGCCAGCCTGTGGCCGCGATCATGAGGCTTAGACTGAGCACGAGGCCGAAGCCCAGGGCAAGTTTGAAGCTGATGCTGATGTTTCCCAGCAGGCGGGTCAGTGGACGAAACATGGTGAACCTCCAACGAATCAAAAGGCGCGTCTCAAGCGTCCGGCTGACAACGGTCAGGGGAGTTGAAACGCTACTTTTATTCGGCGCCAGGTGTGTAATCCACGACCTGAAAAACGCGTAGGAAATTTCACAAGTTGTCAGGATGGCGGCCCTGATGGCCGCCGCAAGCGGGTCAAACCTTGAAGCGACCTACCAGGCTTTGCAGGTAAACCCCCAGGCGCGCCAGCTCGGCACTGGAAGCGGCGGTCTCTTCGCTGGCCGCCGACGTCTGTTCGGAAACGTCCCGCACGTTGAGCACACTGCGGTTGATCTCTTCGGCCACGGCGCTTTGTTGCTCGGCGGCGGTGGCTATCTGCTGGTTCATCGCCTGAATGGCCGACACTGTGCGCGTGATGTTGCCCAGTGCATTACCTGCCCGGCGAGTCAGCTCGACGCTGCTGTCGGTGAGGCCGCGGCTGTTGTCCATGATGGTTGCCACTTGCTGTGTGCCGTTTTGCAGGCCGACGATCAACTCTTCGATTTCCTCCGTGGACTTCTGGGTACGCTGGGCCAGGCTGCGCACTTCATCGGCCACTACCGCAAAACCACGCCCGGCTTCGCCGGCACGCGCCGCTTCAATCGCCGCGTTGAGGGCGAGCAGGTTGGTTTGCTGGGCCACGGCCTTGATCACGTCGAGCACGCTGCCAATCTTGTCGCTCTCGCGCTTGAGATGGCCCATGGCCGCGGTAGAGTTGCCCACCTCGCCGGCCAGGCGCTCTATCTGGGCGATGGCCTCACCGACCACCCGGTCGCCTTCACGGGCCTGCTGGTCAGCGGCTACAGCCGCTTCGCAAGCTTCCTCGGCGTTACGCGCAACTTCCTGCACGGTGGCGGCCATTTCGTTCATGGCGGTGGCCACTTGGTCGGTCTCGACCTTTTGGCTGTTGACCCCGGCGCTGGTCTGTTCGGTGACCGCCGACAGTTGCTCGGCAGCGCTGGCAATTTGGGTGACACCGTCGCTGATGCCGCCGATCAGTTCCCGCAGGCCCACGGTCATGCTCTGCATGGACCGTTGCAACTGGCCCAGCTCATCGCGGCGTTCGGAGATCAAATTGTGGCTGAGGTCGCCCGCCGCTACACGCTCGGCCACCTTGAGAGTCTGGCTCAACGGGATGACGATCTGCCGGGTAATGGCCCAGGCGGCAAGTATGCCGAAGGCCAGCGCCAGGGCAGTGGCCAGCAGCAACAGGTTCTTGGCGTGGGCGGCATCGGTATCACGCACCACGGTTTGCGAAGTGGTGAGCTTGTTACTGCGGTCGAGCAGGATATCGCCTTGCTCACCCATGATTTTCATCGCGGCGGCACTGGCCACCTGGGAGTCGCGGTACTGGCTCACGGCAGCGCGGTAGGCCTGCAGCGAGACGCTGGCCTCTTGCAGGTTCGCCCGGTATTGCTCGGGCAACTGGTCGCCAAGGGTGGTTATTTTTTTCAGGGCGTTGTCGATGGCATCCAGCGCCGGCTGTTCGGCCTCGACCTTGGCGCTGTAGGTGTAGCCGCGCACCTGGAAGCGCGCCTGCTGGATCAGTTTGCTCAGGTCGACCACGCTGTTGAACAGGATGACGCTGTCGCCTTGCAGCAGGGATTTTTCCACTTCGTTGATTTTTGCGACGGCGTTGTCGGCGGTATCGCCCAGTTTGCTGCGGGCGCCTTCACGCTTGAGGCCGGCCTGCACCATGGCGCCGAAGGCCTTTTTATATTGGCCCAAGGCATCCTGTTGCTGCTCTACCACGAGTTTGTCGTCGGGTTGCTCGATCAGGTCTGCGGCGGTTTTCAGGCCACTGTCCAGCTGGGTGATCAGGTCGTTTACCGCGCTGGTGCCTTGTTCGCCACGGCGCATTTCGAAGTCCAGGCGCGCCAGGCGCAGGTCCTTGGTCAGCGCGTTGAGGCTGGAGATGTAGCCCAGCTTGTCGCCACGGCTGATCACGCCGCTCAGGCCCGTCCAGCCGGTGAAGGTGATCAATAGCGTCAGGAGCAGCACCAGGCCGAAGCCTATGCCCAGCTTACGGTTGACGCTGACATTCCCCAGTTTCTCGGCTAACCAACGATACATGCTGCGAACTCCCCTGGAACAAGGCTTGGACTTATTCAGAGCGTATCGGCTGGCTGGGATCTTTCTGTAGGACGAATGTATTTGTGGCGAGGGAGCTTGCTGTGGGGTTTAGAAGAGTCTTGAGAGCAACGCGGTGACGGCAGTTTCGACTCTCAGGATGCGAGCGCCCAGTTGCACCGGCTGCAACCCGGCCTTGGCCAACAAATCCACTTCGTAGGGAATCCAGCCACCTTCCGGCCCGATGGCCAGGGTGACCGGCTCATCCAGCCCGCGTGGGCAGGGCGGATAGTCGCCCGGGTGGCCAACCAGGCCGAGGGTGCCTTGCGCCAGGGCGGGCAGGCGGTCTTCGACGAACGGCTTGAAGCGTTTTTCGATCACGATCTCGGGCAGCACCGTGTCCCGGGACTGTTCCAGGCCGAGGATCAGTTGCTCGCGAATCGCTTCCGGCTCAAGGAACGGCGTCTGCCAGAAACTCTTCTCCACGCGATAGCTGTTCACCAGTACCACCCGTGGCACGCCCATGGACGCCACGGTTTGCAGCACCCGGCGCAGCATTTTCGGGCGGGGCAGGGCCAGCAGCAAGGTCAGGGGCAGCTTGGCCGGCGGCGGCTGGTCAAAGGTGACTTGCAGCTCGGCTTCACGGTCTTCCAGGCGCAGCAACTGCGCATTACCCATCAACCCGCCAATGCGTCCGACACGCAGGCTGTCGCCAACGGCGGCGCGGTGGACTTCCTGCATATGCACCAGGCGCCGATCACGCAGCACCACCCGGTCGGCCGCGATAAAGTCGGCCTCCTCAAGCAGCAGCAGGTTCACGGCTGGGTCGCTGGCGGCTGGTCGTCGTCGGCGGGTTGGTCATCCGGGTGGTCGCCACGCTTGCTCACCAGGCTGCCAAACAGGATGCCGATCTCGAACAGCATCCACATCGGCACGGCCAGCAGGGTCTGGGAGAAGATGTCCGGCGGGGTCAGGATCATGCCGACCACGAAGCAGCCGATGACCACGTACGGGCGGATCTTCTTCAGGTACTTGACGTCGACCACGCCGATCCACACCAGCAGCACCACGGCCACCGGGATTTCAAACGCCACGCCAAAGGCAAAGAACAGCGTCATCACGAAATCGAGGTAGCTGGTGATGTCGGTCATCATTTCCACACCGGCCGGCGTCGCGGCGGCGAAGAATTTGAAGATCAACGGGAACACCAGGAAGTAGGCGAAGGCCATGCCGGTGTAGAACAGCAGGATGCTCGACACCAGCAGCGGCACGGCGATGCGTTTCTCATGCTTGTACAGGCCCGGCGCAATAAAGCCCCAGATCTGATGCAGGATCACCGGGATCGCCAGGAACAGCGAGACCATCATCGTCAGCTTCAACGGCGTGAGGAACGGCGAGGACACGTCGGTGGCGATCATCGTCGCGCCAGCCGGCAAGTAATTGCGCAGCGGCGTGGAGACGAACGTGTAGATCTGCTGGGTGAAGGCAAACAGCCCGGCAAAGATGATGAAGATCGCCGCGACACAACGCAGCAGGCGGGTGCGCAACTCGGTGAGGTGCGAGACCAGTGGCATGTGCTGGTCGGTTTCCGGTTTATCAGCGCTCATGGGGCTCGCGGCGGCAATGTAGGGTCGTGGGGCGCGGGCGACACGGCAGGCGTCGGCGCGGGTTCGGTCGGGGTCACTGGCGCGGCGGGCGCAGGCTCGGCGGCATGCACGGGCTCAACGACCGCTGCCGGTGCGGCGGGCGGCGCAATCGAGTGCTCGGCCACCGGTTCAACCGGCTTGGGCGTTTCCTGCACCGGAGAGAGAATCTTTCGTGCCTCCTGCTCCAACGACAGAATGTGTTCGTTGTGCAGTTGCCGGCGAATCTCGTCGGCGCCGATTTCCCGTTCAACTTCCTGTTTGATGGCGTTGAAACTGCGTTTCAGGCGCCCGATCCACAGGCCGGCCGTGCGCGCGGCACCGGGCAGGCGTTCCGGCCCCAGTACCAGCAGGGCCACGAGGCCGACGAGGAGCAGTTCAGAGAAGCTGATACCAAACATTATTCAGTACTCACGAGTCTTTTTGGTTCTGCTCTTTGACGTGCTCGGCCTGTACGTCGAAGGTGCGACGTTCAGTGATCGGCTGAGTGGCCTGCGGGTGTACAGGCTGCGCCGGTGGCACCGGGTTGACGACCGGGTCGGCAGGCTTTTCGTCGTCGTTCATGGCCTTGCGAAAGCCCTTGATCGACTCACCAACGTCGGTGCCGAGGTTTTTCAGTTTCTTGGTGCCGAACACCAGCACAACGACCACAAGAATGACGATCCAGTGTTTCCAGTCAAAAATGCCCATGCTGCAATTCCTCTGTAAAAGTTGGTCAGGCGGACGGGCGCGAGGCCTTTTCGGCATGCCCGGACAAGCCGAAGCGACGGTCCAGTTCATCAAGCACTGCCTGTGGATGCTGCCCCAGTTGGGCGAGCATGACCAGACTGTGGAACCACAAGTCGGCAGTTTCGTAGATCACGTCGCTGCAGTCGCCGCTGATTTGCGCGTCCTTGGCAGCAATAATCGTCTCGACGGACTCTTCGCCGAGTTTTTCCAGAATCTTGTTCAGGCCCTTGTGGTACAGGCTGGCGACGTAGGAGCTGTCGGCGGCCGCGCCCTTGCGGTCTTCCAGCACCTGGGCCACACGGTTCAGGGTATCGCTCATGTTCAGTGTCCTGCCGAATAGATAGCGTGCGGGTCTTTGAGTACGGGCTCGACGGTCTTCCACTCGCCGTTCTCGAACACGCGGTAGAAGCAGCTGTGACGGCCGGTGTGACAGGCGATGTCGCCAATCTGCTCGACCTTGAGAATCACCACATCGGCGTCGCAGTCGATACGCATCTCGTGCAGGGTTTGCACGTGCCCGGACTCTTCGCCCTTGCGCCACAGTTTGCCACGCGAACGTGACCAGTAGATGGCGCGGTTCTCGGCGGCCGTGAGGCTCAGGGCCTCGCGGTTCATCCAGGCCATCATCAATACACGCCCGGTCTTGTAGTCCTGGGCAATGGCCGGCACCAGGCCGTCACTGTCCCACTTGATCTCGTCCAGCCAGTCTTTCATTTTCGGCTCCGGCAATTTGCGACAGTGTATAACCGGATTGGCTATCGACGCACGATCAGATACACGCCCACGGCGACCATAATGCCAGCCGGCCAATGGCCCAGTTCATTCAGCGGACCACCGGCGGCGAGTATCGTACCGCCCACCAGGTGCGCGGCGCCCAGCAGGCGCAGGAACCAGTCGTCCTTGCGCTTGTGCCATGGCGGCGGTGGGTCCTTGGCGTGGGGCTGGGACATGCGCTCCAGCAGGTCGCGGGTCATGTTGGCCAGGTGCGGCAGTTGCTCGACCTGACTTTGCAGGTTGCCCAGCAGGGTTTTCGGGCTGATACGGTCACGCATCCAGCGTTCAAGGAACGGCTGGGCGGTGTTCCACAGGTCGAGGTCCGGGTACAACTGGCGGCCCAGGCCTTCGATATTCAGCAGAGTCTTTTGCAGCAGAACCAGCTGTGGCTGTACTTCCATGTTGAAGCGCCGCGCCGTCTGGAACAGACGCATCAGCACCTGGCCGAAGGAAATATCTTTTAACGGTTTTTCGAAGATCGGCTCGCACACGGTGCGGATCGCCGCTTCGAATTCGTTGAGTTTGGTTTCAGCCGGCACCCAGCCCGAATCGATGTGCAACTGCGCCACGCGGCGGTAGTCCCGCTTGAAGAAGGCGAACAGGTTGCGCGCCAGGTAATCCTGGTCTTCCGGGGTCAGGCTGCCGACGATGCCGCAGTCGATCGCGATGTACTGCGGGCTCCACGGGTTCACGGTGCTGACAAAGATGTTGCCGGGGTGCATGTCGGCGTGGAAGAAGCTGTCGCGGAACACTTGGGTGAAGAAGATCTCCACACCGCGCTCGGCGAGCATCTTCATGTCGGTGCGCTGGTCAGCCAGGGTCGCGAGGTCGGTGACCTGCACGCCGTAGATGCGCTCCATCACCAGCACTTTCGGGCGGCACCAGTCCCAATAGACTTGCGGCACGTACAGCAGTTGCGAGCCTTCGAAGTTGCGCTTGAGCTGGCTGGCGTTGGCCGCTTCGCGCAGCAGGTCGAGTTCGTCGTAGATGGTTTTTTCGTAGTCCAGCACCACGTCCACCGGGTGCAGCAGGCGCGCATCGGCCGAGAAACGCTCGGCGGCGCGGGCGAGGATGAACAGCCACGCCAGGTCCTGGCCGATGATCGGCTTGAGGCCCGGGCGGATCACCTTCACCACCACTTCTTCGCCGCTTTTGAGCTGCGCGGCGTGCACTTGGGCCACCGAGGCCGAAGCCAGCGGCGCGATGTCGAAGCGGCTGAACACTTCGCTGATCTTCTTGCCCAGCTGTTCTTCAATCAGCGTAACTGCCAGTTGCGAGTCGAACGGCGGCACGCGGTCCTGCAACAGCATCAGTTCGTCGGCGATGTCTTCGGGCAACAGGTCGCGGCGGGTGGAGAGGATCTGCCCGAACTTGATGAAGATCGGCCCCAGGTCCTGCAACGCCAGGCGCAGGCGTGCGCCACGGCTCAGGTCGAGGGTTTTGCGCGGGAACCAGCGCCACGGCAGCACATAGCGCACCGCCAGCAGAAACCACGGCAGCGGCAGGGCGAACAGCAGGTCATCGAGGCGGTAGCGGATTACGACGCGCTGGATACGAAACAAACGGCGGACGGCGAGCAGCTTCATGCGTTATCGCTTGAATCAAGGGAGCGGCTAAGGCGTTCGAAGCGCGCCTCAAGTCGTTCCAGGTCGAGTTTGGCCTGGTCGAGCTCGCGAAAACGCGCTTGCGCTTCCCGTTGTCCGACCAGGGTGCGCGATTCTTCGCTCAGGTATTCGGCGAGGTTCTGGTTCAGGCTGGCAAAACCCTGCTGGTACCAGCGCGTGCGGCTGCGCAGGTGACCGCTGATCAGTTGCGTGGCCACCGGGCCGAGCCAGCGGGACAGCTCGTATTCCCAGTCCAGTTCCAGGTCCTGCAGCACGGCGGCCAGGTCCATCAGCACCGCGCTGTCGCCTTCAAGTTCCACGTCCGGGCCGTGGAGGATCGCCGTCTTGTTCCCGCTCAGAGCCAGGCGCAGCAGGCTTGAACCGGAAGCACGCAGGGTGCAGTCGGCGTCGGCGGCCCAGTGGGTCGCCAGCAACAGGCCTTCATCGCTGGGCAGGATAAACAGCTGCAAGGCGGGGCTCGTGCAATCGACGGCGATGATCTTGCCGTTCAGGTGCGCCAGCCGCGCCAGGGCGGTGCTGTCCAGGCGCAGCACACGGTTGAGGCCGTGTTCAACGCTGGCGAGAAGGCCTGCGAACAGCATCAGGGCTTGATGCCGCGGTGCAGGGCGACGATGCCCGAGGTCATGTTGTGGTAGGTCACCCGGTCGAAACCGGCCTCTACCATCATCGACTTCAGGGTTTCCTGGTTCGGGTGCATGCGGATCGATTCGGCCAGGTAGCGGTAGCTTTCGGCGTCATTGGTGATCAGCTTGCCCATCAACGGCATGAAGGCGAACGAGTAGGTGTCGTAGACCTTGGACATCAGCGCGTTGGTCGGCTTGGAGAACTCCAGCACCAGCAGGCGACCGCCGGGCTTGAGTACGCGCAGCATGGAGCGCAGCGCGTCTTCCTTGTGGGTCACGTTACGCAGGCCGAAGGCGATGGTCACGCAGTCGAAATGGTTGTCCGGGAACGGCAGCTTTTCAGCGTCGGCCTGGACGAACTCGATATTGCCCGCCACGCCTTTGTCCAACAGGCGGTCCCGCCCGACCTTGAGCATCGAGCCGTTGATGTCGGCCAATACCACTTGGCCGGTGGGGCCCACCAGCTTGGAGAACTTGGCGGCCAGGTCGCCCGTGCCGCCGGCGATATCCAGTACGCGGTTGCCGGTGCGTACGCCCGACAACTCGATGGTGAAGCGCTTCCACAGGCGGTGCATGCCGCCGGACAGCACGTCGTTCATCAAGTCGTACTTGGCGGCTACCGAATGGAACACCTCGGCGACTTTTTCCGCTTTCTGGCTTTCCGGGACGTTCTTGAAGCCGAAGTGAGTGGTGGGTTCGGCATCGCTGCCTTTGCGCTGATCAGTCATATCGCTGTCACCAAAAGAGAATGGGGGCATTCTAATCCCCAAGGCATGCTTTGTCTTGGCAAGGCTGAAGGTAAGATAGGTGGCCACCGAGACCTTTTGCCGCATGGCAGGTCCGCAAGTCTCTATAACGAGGAGTCATTCAAATGGCCCGTATACAGGTTGAACGTGCTCATACACTGGGCAAAGACGCTGCCCGCGAAAAAGCCGACAAGTTGGCGAGCAAACTCAAGGATCAATATGGCCTGGAGTCTTCGTGGGCCGGCGACACACTGAATCTCAAACGCTCGGGCGTTAAAGGCACGGTGAAAGTGGCTGAAGATTCCCTGCGGATTGAAGTCGAACTCGGCCTGTTGATGTCGGCCATGAGTGGCACCATCAAGTCCGAAATCGAGAAGGCGCTGGATAAAGCCCTGGCCTGATTACGACCTTCTTAGGGTGCCGATTCTAATTTTTCTGCCTACTTTGTGCCCACGCCCTCAACTTCTGTGGGCAGTTCCTCCCCCCTTTATGCGTGAGGTGCACCATGGCCAAAGTTATTTTGAAGAAAAAAATTGCTACCGGAACTAACGCCCTGACCGACGTTAAATCCTATGCCCGCAAGATCTGGCTGGCCGGTTTGGGGGCTTATGCCAAGGTCGGCAGCGAGGGCGCCGAGTACTTCAAGGAACTCGTAAAGACTGGTCAACATGTTGAAAGCAAAGGCAAAAAAGTTGTGAGTGAACAACTTGATGCCGCCAACAGTCAGATTGATCAAGTCAAGAGCGAAGTCTTCGGCGTCAAAGGCCGAGTCGAAGTACAACTGGATAAAGTTGAAAGCGCTTTTGATAGTCGTGTTGGAAGTGCCTTGAATCGGATCGGCATTCCGTCTAAACATGACGTGGAGACACTCTCTGCTAAGCTCGATGAGCTGACGGCATTGCTCGAACGTGTCGCGCGTAAACACTAAGGAGACAACGGGATGGCTGGTAAAAAGACTACTGATAAAGAAGGCAGCTCGTGGATTGGGGAAGTTGAAAAATACTCCCGCAAGATCTGGCTGGCCGGTTTAGGCGTGTACTCGAAGGTGAGCAGTGACGGCGGCAAATACTTCGAGACTTTGGTTAAAGACGGCGAGAAGGCCGAGAAGTTGACCAAGAGCACAGTGGGTAAACAAGTCGATGCGGCAAAGGCTTCCGCCGGTTCTGCCAAATCGCGTATCAGCGACAAGTGGGGCGAACTGGAAGGGGCTTTTGACAAGCGCCTGAACAGTGCCATTTCGCGACTGGGCGTGCCTAGCCGTACTGAAGTGAAAGCGCTGCACAGCAAGGTTGATACATTGACCCGGCAAATCGAAAAACTCACCGGCGCGAAAGTTGCGCCAGTTGCGGCTAAAACTGCAGCGGTTAAACCGGCTGCCAAGCCTGTCGCGAAAACGGCTGCGGCCAAGCCCGCGGTAAAAACAGCCGCCAAACCTCTGGTCAAGGCCGCCGCCAAACCGGCTGCCAAGCCAGCCGCCAAGGCGCCTGCCAAAGCTGCGGCTAAACCGGCTGCCAAGCCTGCGGCTAAAACCGCAGCGGCTAAACCGGCCGCCAAGCCTGCCGCTAAACCAGTGGCCGCTAAAGCAGCTGCAAAACCTGCGGCGAAACCTGCAGCCAAGCCGGTAGCAAAAGCAGCAGCCAAGCCTGCGGCTAAAACCGCCGCCGCCAAACCTGCAGCCAAGCCGGTTGCTGCCAAACCCGCCGCCAAGCCTGCTGCTGCAAAACCTGCAGCGGCCAAGCCAGCTGCAAAACCGGCCGCGGCGAAGAAGCCTGCCGTAGCCAAAAAGCCAGCAGCGCCGAAGCCAGCGGTAGCGGCCAAGCCTGCAACTACAGCGCCGGCGACCAACTCGGTCACGCCACCGACGCCTGCTGTTACCCCGACTGCAACGCCGGCAACCCCGACGCCTACCAGTCAGTCCTGATTTTTACGGGACACATAAAAACGCCCGGCCTACGAAGGTTTGTGGGAGCCGGGCTTGCCCGCGATAGCATCACCTCGGTGTAACTGACATACCGAGGCGATGCTATCGCGGGCAAGCCCGGCTCCCACATTTGGCCGGGGTCGTTTCAGATATTCGAGTCGTCCAGGTACCTGAGCGCCAACCGCTCTGTCGCCAACCTTGCCGGCATCAGCAGATGCGGCGCCACCAACATCATGATCTGGTACACCACCACGCGTACCTCACCTTCACGGTCGAGAATCCGTTGGTAGTCCAGGGAAAACAGCAGGGTCATGGTGATCTGTTCCACCAATTGGCCCAGCGCCTGGGTGTCACTGACCAACTGCCCATTCGTCTTGAGCCGTGCCAGTAAAGAGGCCAGTGTGCGCTTGAGCGCCGTCAGCAGGTTGCGAATGCCCTTGGCCAGTTTCGGCAAGCGCCCCGCCAGGTTCGACAGGTCTTGGAACAGAAACCGGTAGTGCGCCATGCGCTCCACGATCAGGTGCAAAAACAGCCAGTAATCCTCGGCCGCCAGTTGGGCGTCCTCGGGCGGGTCGAGCAACGGCGCCAACTCGGCCTGGAATCGTTCGAACAGCCCAAGCACCAGCGGCTCCTTGCCATGGAAGTGGTAATAGAGATTGCCTGGGCTGATCCCCATTTCATTGGCCACCTCCATGGTCGACACGTTCGGCTCGCCCTTGTGGTTGAACAACTGCAAGGCACATTCAAGGATACGGTCGCGGGTCTTCATCCAGTCTTCTTAAAATCGTCGTTGGGTTTAGCGGACTCGCACATACGTGCCCGGCGCCGCTTCCATCGGTGGGTAATTCTGGTTGCCCAGGGCGGTCAGGGTTTCGCGCTGCACGCCGGAGCGCTGTTGGATCCACGCCAGCCAATTGGGCCACCAGCTGCCTTCGACGTGACTGGCGTCGTAGTACCAGGCGCGCGGGTCGCTGCTCAACTTGAGGTTCTCGACATAGTTGGCCTTGGGGTTGCCCGGCGGGTTGAGGATGCTCTGGATATGCCCGCTGTTGGACAGCACGAAGCGCTTGTCGCCGCCCAGCAGTTGGGTGGAGCGGTACACCGCGTCCCACGGCGTGATGTGGTCGTTGATCCCGGCCACACTGAAGCTGTCCACCGTGACCTTCTGCAAGTCAACGGGCGTGCCGCAGACTTCCAGGCCGCCGGGATGGCTCAGTGGGTTGTGCTTGAAGAAGTCCAGCAAGTCGCCATGCAGCGCGGCGGGCAGGCGGGTGTTGTCGTTGTTCCAGTACAGGATGTCGAACGCCGGCGGTTCCTTGCCCAGCAGGTAGTTGTTGATCCAGTAATTCCAGATCAGGTCATTGGGGCGCATCCAGGCGAACACCTTGGCCATGTCGCGGCCATCGAGCACGCCTTGTTGATAGGAACGGCGCTTGGCGGCTTCCAGGGTTTGCTCGTCGGCGAACAGCATGGCGGGGCCGTCAATCTGGCTGTCCAGCAGGCTCACCAGGTAGCTGGCGCTGGAGATGCGGCGCAACTGGCGCTTGGCCTGCAGGTGGCCTTGCAACGCGGCGATGGTCAGGCCACCGGCGCAGGCGCCCATCAGGTTGACCTCGCGCGCACCGGTGATTGCGCGGCACACGTTCAGTGCTTCTTCCAGGGCGGCGACGTAGGTGGACAGGCCCCATTCGCGATGGCGTACATCCGGGTTGCGCCAGCTGACCATGAATACTTGCAGGCCGTTTTTCAGGGCGAACTGGACGAAACTGTTGTTCGGGCTCAGGTCGAATATGTAGTACTTGTTGATTTGCGGCGGCACGATCAGCAGCGGCTTGGCGTACTGTTTTTCGCTCATGGGCTTGTACTGGATCAGCTCCAGCAGCTCATTGCGAAACACCACCGAGCCGGGCGTGGTGGCGACGGTCTTGCCGACTTCGAAGGCCTGCTTGGTCACCTGGCGTGGCAAGCCGTTGTTGTGCAGCAGGTCGTCAAGCAGGTTGCTGGCGCCGCGCACCACGCTGTTGCCGCCGGAGTTGAGCAGCTCTTTGATCGCCAGCGGGTTGAGCAGCGTGTTGGACGGTGACACCGCATCGTTGAGCAGGGAAAAGGCAAAATGTGCCCGAGCCCGGTCGTCGGCGCCGAGGTTGCTGTCGTCGATCCAGTGACGGGTTTGTTTTTGCCAGCTCAAGTAGGCCTGCAGGCTACGTCGATAAAACGGGTTGAGTTGCCAGGTCGGGTCGGCGAAGCGGTTGTCGGCCGGGTTTGGCTCGTGCACCGTTTCCCCGAGCAATACCCGGCCTAATTGCCCGCCTAACTTCAACGCGTGCCGGGCGGTGTGCATCGGGTTGCGCAAGCCGTGTGCGGCAACGCTGCGCAGGGTCGAGAGCAGATCCCGACCGCGCAGGCCGGTGATCGCGCTTTGTGCATTGATGAACGCGGCAGGTGTGGGCACCGGGTTCGATACGGGTCTTTCTCGCATGCGCCAACACTCCTTCGTCAAGCCATCAACAAGCACGCCAATTCAGAACCATAGTCGGTCCTGGCCAAGTGACCCTATGCGCGACCAAAATTTCTTCCCTGTAACCCCCGTGATTCGTAATTCCGTAGTAGCTGTCGAGCGCCAGCGAGGCTGCGTTGAGCGCGCCGCCGATGATGAGCCTGGCGCAGGACCGAGTCGCGGCTGACGCAGCCTCGCTGGCGCTCGACAGCTGCTACGGAGGGCTTGCTCATAGGGCGGGTTGCGGATGGATCACCGCGCGCAGGCGTTCCTCCTGGAGAAACTTCATGATGATCGGCGCCACGGCCTCGGCCCGGGTAATCAGGAACAAATGGCCGTCGTCGATGATGTGCAGTTGGGCGTTGGGAATGCGCCAGGCGAGCATGCGCATGTTGATCAGCGGGATCAGCGGGTCGTCATCGCCGGCCAGCACCAGGGTCGGCTGCTTGATCTTGTGCAGCCAGTGGATGCTGGTCCAGCCGAGCCCGGCGAACAGTTGCCAGTAGTAACCCAGCTTGCCCGCCGAACGGACTTTGCTGGCGTGTTCGGCAGCCAGTTTTGAATCCCGACGGAAGGAGCCGCCGTAGATCATCGGGGCAATGCGCACCACGTGGGACGGCTGGATATAGCGCCGGGGGCTGGCCATCAGCCACAAGACTTTCGGTTTGCCCGGCACCATGAAAGCCCCGGCGGCGGTGGCGGCAAGAATCAGCTTCTTGCAGCGCTCCGGGTAGTCATACGCAAACTGCTGCGCCAGCGCGCCGCCCCAGGAAACGCCCACCGCGTTGACCTGGCCATAATCCAGGTAATCGAGCATGCGCGCAGTGAGCTTGGCCAGGCCGGGAAAGCGATAAGGTCGGCTGGGCGTCGACGAACCGCCGACGCCTGGCACATCAAAGGCAATCACTTCCAGGTCCGGGTCCAGGGCCTGGACGAACGGAAACACCAACTCAAGGTTGGCGCCGATGCCGTTGAAAATCAGCAACGGCGTCAAGTGAGGCTTGCCCGGGCGCACCGCCGTGCGGATGGCTTGGCCATCCAGGTCGATGGTACGGAAGATGAACGGTTGCGGCATGGGCTTACCCTGCAAAATGGCGCTATTTCCCTGCGGGAACACGGTCAATGTGGGAGTCTGGTTTGCCTGCGATGCAGACGCTGCGGTGTATCAGGCACACCGAGTTGATGCCATCGCAGGCAAGCCAGCTCCCACATTTGATCCTATTCCAGCCTACCTTTCGTGAACGTATGTGCCCGGCGCCGCTTCAGCCGCTGCGTACGCTTTATTACCCAGTGCTGTCGGCGCTTTTTTCAGCTTGCCCGAGCGTTCGGCCTGCCACGCCTGCCAGTGCAGCCACCACGAATCGGTGTGCTTGGTGGCATTCTCCTGCCAGTCCAGGGCCTTGCCCGGCAGGGTATCGCTGGTCTGGTAGCGCGATTTGGGGTTGCCCGGCGGGTTCAGGATGCTCTGGATATGCCCGCTGCTGGACAGCACAAACTCGACCTTGCCCCCAAACAACTGCGCCGACTTGTAGCAGGACTGCCACGGGGTGATGTGGTCGTTGGTGCCGGCCAAAGAATAGATATCGGCGGTGACCTGCTTGAGGTCGATCGGTGTACCGCACACTTCCAGGGCATTGGCGCGTATCAGCGGGTTGTTCTTGAACAGTTCGATCAGGTCGCCGTGGAACGCAGCCGGCAAGCGCGTGGTGTCGTTGTTCCAGAACAGAATGTCGAACACCGGCGGCTCGTTGCCCAGCAGGTAATTGTTGACCCAGTAGTTCCAGATCAGATCATTGGGGCGCATCCAGGCAAACACCTTGGCCATGTCGCGGCCTTCGAGCACGCCGGCCTGGTAGGAATGGCGCTTGGCCGCTTCCAGGGTTTGTTCGTCGACGAACAGCGCCACTTGGGTGTCCAGGGTGGTGTCCAGCACGCTTACCAGCAGGGTCAGGGCGTTGACCTTCTTCTCGCCCAGTGCGGCGTAGTGGCCCAGCAGGGCGGTGCAGGTGATGCCGCCGGAGCAGGCGCCGAGCATGTTGATGTCTTTGCTGCCGGTAATCGCGCTCACCACATCGACCGCTTCTTTGAGCGCCTCGATATAGGTCGACAGGCCCCACTCGCGCTGGGCCTTGGTCGGGTTGCGCCAGCTGACGATAAACGTCTGCTGGTTATTGCGCAGGCAGAAGCGCGCCAGGCTCTTGTCCGGGCTCAGGTCGAATACATAGAACTTGTTGATCTGCGGCGGCACCACCAGCAGTGGGCGTTCGTGCACCTGCTCGGTGATCGGCCGGTACTGGATCAGCTCCAGCACATCGTTGCGAAACACCACGGCGCCTTCGGTGGTACCCAGGCTCTTGCCCACTTCAAAGGCACCCATGTTGACCTGGCTCGGCATGCCGCCGTTGTGCACCATGTCCTTGGCCAAGTGGGACAGGCCATCCAGCAGGCTCTTGCCGCCGGTCTCGAAGAAGCGTTTGACGGCTGCCGGGTTGGCCGCGCTGTTGGTGGGCGCCATGGCTTCGGTCATCAGGTTGATGACGAAGTGGCCGCGGCTGATGTCGTGTTCCGACAGGTTGCTGTCACCGATCCAGTCGTGCAGCTCCTTGCGCCACGCCAGGTAGGTTTGCAGGTAACGTTTGTAGAGCGGGTTCTGGGTCCACGCCGGGTCGTTGAAGCGACGGTCGTCGGCCTCGGGTGTCAGCTGTGATTTGCCGAACACCACGTTCTTCAACTCCACGCCGAAATGCGCGACGTGCTTGACGCTGTGCAACGGTTGTTTGATGGCCTGGGTCAGCACCATCCGAGCGGATGCCAGCAAATCCTTTTTCCGTAACGCGATGATCGGGTTCAGCCCCAGGGTGTTTTCCGAGGCCTGGCGTTTCAAGTCATCGTTGTTCTTGTTACTCATCTACGACGCTCCATTGTCCGACAGACGAGTACCGGGTACCGCTGTGTACCACTACTTGCCACACAGCACAGCCTGGTACTACTGCTCGGGTGACCGTTAATACCGCATCGTCAAATGCAGGGAACTTGCCAGTTCCATTGGTTACCCGAGTTTAATTTTTTTCGCAAGCGGGCCAATCGTTGGCCACGACAGAGGGGCATTCAAGCAGATGGAATTAGAAAATGCCCACTAATGAGCAAAAGGCCTGGGCTAGAGCATCAGCCGCACGACCGATTGGCTCGGGTCGCGGGTTTTTCCGGCTGCTTTGAGCTCGGCAAGATAATCGGCCCACAGTGCGTCCTGACGCACGGCAAGTTGGTAGAGGTAGTCCCAGGTGAACAGCCCGCTGTCATGGCCATCGTCGAAGGTCAATTTCAGTGCGTATTGGCCGGCGGGTTCGATCTTGCTCAAGCCGACATTGAGCTTGCCAAATTGCAGGATCGGTTTGCCGTGGCCCTGGACCTCGGCGGAAGGGGAGTGCACCCGCAGGAATTCGGCGGGCAGTTGATACACCTCGTCGGGACCGTAGGTAAGGCCCAGTGTCCTGGAGGCTTTGTGCAGGTTGATGGCGGTGGGCAGTTTGGTCATTTGGGGAACCGCTCAGAGATGATCCTGAAGGAACCGGCATCGTGCAGGAGCCTGGTCTCTGTGGGAGCCGGGCTTGCCCGCGATGGCAGCGCCTCGGCGTATCAGTTGCACCGAGGTGAGGCTATCGCAGGCAAGCCAGCTCCCACACAAGCCAGGCTGCTATCCAGCCCGGTTCTATATGTGGCCTACAGGATATAACGAGACAGGTCCTCGTTCTGCGCCAATTCGCCCAGGTGGCTGTTGACGTACTCGGCGTCGATCTTGATCGCCTCGCCATTCTGCGCGCCCGCCATGTCGCCGGCACTGAAGGACACTTCCTCCAGCAGGCGCTCAAGCAGGGTGTGCAGGCGACGGGCACCGATGTTCTCGGTCTTCTCGTTGACCTGCCAGGCGATCTCGGCCAGGCGCTTGATTCCGTCCGGCAAGAACTCGATGGCCAGGCCTTCGGTTTTCAGCAGTTCGCGGTATTGCTCGGTCAGCGACGCATGCGGCTCGCTGAGGATGCGTTCGAAGTCGCCCGGCGTCAGCGCTTTGAGTTCAACCCGAATCGGCAGGCGGCCTTGCAGTTCCGGCACCAGGTCGCTTGGCTTGCTCAGGTGGAACGCACCGGAGGCGATAAACAGGATGTGGTCGGTCTTGACCATGCCCAGCTTGGTGTTGACGGTGCAGCCTTCGATCAGCGGCAGCAGGTCGCGCTGCACGCCTTCGCGGGACACGTCGACGCCGCCGGAGTTGCCGCGCTTGGCCACCTTGTCGATCTCGTCGATAAACACGATGCCGTGCTGCTCGACCGCTTCCAGGGCCTTGGCCTTGAGCTCTTCCTCATTGACCAGGCGCCCGGCCTCTTCGTCACGCACCAGTTTCAGCGCGTCCTTGACCTTGAGCTTGCGGGATTTTTTCTTGCCCTTGCCCATGTTGGCGAACAGGTTCTGCAACTGGCTGGTCATTTCTTCCATGCCAGGCGGCGCGGAGATGTCGACGCCGGACACTTCGGCGACCTCGATCTCGATTTCCTTGTCGTCCAGCTGGCCTTCACGCAGGCGTTTGCGGAACAGCTGGCGGGTGTTGGAATCGGAGCTTGGCGCGGCGTCTTCGTTGAACCCCATGCGTGCCGGCGGCAGCAGGGCGTCGAGGATGCGTTCTTCGGCGGCGTCTTCGGCGCGATGGCTGACCTTGGTCATTTCCTGCTCGCGCAGCAGTTTCAGGGCAGCGTCAGCCAAGTCACGAATGATCGACTCGACGTCACGGCCCACGTAGCCGACTTCGGTGAACTTGGTGGCTTCGACCTTGATGAACGGAGCGTTGGCCAGCTTGGCCAGGCGCCGCGCGATCTCGGTTTTACCGACACCGGTCGGGCCGATCATCAGGATGTTTTTGGGGGTTACTTCAACGCGCAATTCTTCGGGCAGTTGCATCCGGCGCCAGCGGTTACGCAGGGCGATGGCAACGGCGCGCTTGGCATCGTCCTGGCCGATGATATGGCGATTGAGTTCGTGGACGATTTCGCGGGGAGTCATGGACATAATTAGTGGCGGCCCTCAAGCGGGAATAAGCCGGCGGCTTATTCGGCGAGGTCCTGCTCCTCAATGGTGAAGTTGTGGTTGGTGAAGACACAGATGTCGCCAGCGATACCCAGGGCAGTCTCGACGATTTCCCGGGCCGACAGGTCGGTTTTCTTCAGCAGTGCGCTGGCCGCGGCCTGGGCATAGCCACCGCCGGAGCCCATGGCGATCAGGCCTTCTTCGGGTTCAACCACGTCGCCGTTGCCGGTGATGATCAAGGAAGCGTCTTTGTTGGCGACAGCCAGCATGGCTTCCAGGCGGCTGAGGGAGCGGTCGGTGCGCCATTCTTTGGCGAGCTCGACGGCGGCACGAACCAGGTGGCCCTGGTGCTTTTCAAGTTGGCCTTCGAAACGTTCGAACAGGGTGAAGGCGTCAGCGGTGGCGCCAGCGAAACCGGCGAGGACCTGGCCGTGGTACAGGCGACGGACTTTTTTCGCGTTGCCTTTCATCACGGTATTGCCAAGTGAAACCTGGCCGTCGCCGCCCATGACGACTTTGCCGTGGCGGCGAACTGAAACGATGGTGGTCAAGGGGAGAGTCTCCACGCTGCGGGGCGAAAATGCCCTGATGGAACTCATATGGGGGTGGTGAAGGGGATTTCAACTGTAGGACGTGTGGTGAGCGGGCTTGCCCCGCGCTGGGCTGGGCAGCGGCTTCAACCAGAATATGGTGTTTTTTCAGACGGGTGGTGGGTCAGTTTTGGGGCTGCTGCGCAGCCCAGCGCGGGGCAAGCCCGCTCACTACAGCAAGCCTGCTCACTACAGCAGGCCCGGCCCCACATTGGTTTTGCGTTGGTCGTGGAATCAGCGGCTTTGACGTTGTTGTAACAACAGGTTGCTAAACCCGGCGCCGGCCAGTTGCTTCTGAGCCACGGTCAGCTGTTCACGGTTGCTGAACGGCCCCACTAACACGCGATACCAAGTCGCATCTTTTACCGTGCCGGATTCAACCGTTACCGCTTGCCCCAGCAGAATAATCTGCGCACGCACACGGTCTGCATCCGCCTGTTTGGGGAACGAACCCGCCTGCAGGAAGAACTTGGTCACCGGCGCTGCCTTGGTGGTGGCGACCGGCGGCGGTGGCGGCGGGGTAATCCCGGCCAACGCAGCCTGGGCTCGCGCTGTGTCGATTTTCGCCGCTTCCGCAGGCGTTACCGGCGTGGTCGGCACAGGCTGTGGCGTAGGCAGGGTTTTTTCTGGCACGGCGTCCGGCGGCACGATCACTTCCGATTCCGGCAACAGCGTGTAGAAGTCGTATTTCGGCTTCACCGGCGCGGTCGGGCTAGGTGGCGTCTTGTTCGCTTCGGCCATTTTCGTGGCCCTCTGCTGCTCTTGTTTGACGCGTTTAACGTCATCGCCCTTACCCGGGTCGAGCTTCATCAGAAACACCACAAACGCGCCGACCGTCAGGCCGATGGCCATCCACAACCAGCCCGGGATAGGTTTCTTCGCCGGTGCCTGGTAGCGGCTGGCGCCGCGCTTGGGTGCAGGTTTTTTCTTGGCAGCCAACTTACATACGCTCCAGAGTTTCCAGGCCCAACAGCTCCAGGCCTTGCTTGAGGGTCCGTCCTGCCAGTGCGGCGAGGCGCAGGCGGCTCTGCTTTTGGGCTTCGTCGTCTGCGGTCAGGATCGGGCAGTTCTCGTAGAAGCTGGAGAACAAACCGGCGACTTCGTACAAATAGGTGCAGAGGATGTGCGGGGTACCTTTCTCGCCAACGCTGTTCAGCACTTCGCCGAATTGCGCCAGCTTGGCGGCCAGTTCCTGCTCGTGTGGCGCCTCAAGGTTGATCTGGCCCTGGACTTCACTGAAGTCTTTGCCCAGCTTGCGGAACACGCCGGCCACGCGGGTGTAGGCATACAGCAGGTATGGCGCAGTGTTGCCTTCGAAGTTGAGCATCAGTTCGAAGTTGAAGCTGTAGTCGCTGGTGCGGTGCTTGGACAGGTCGGCGTATTTCACCGCGCCAATCCCTACCACGCGGGCGATGTTGCGCAGGTCGGCTTCGGCCAGTTCCGGGTTCTTTTCCTTCACCAGGTTGTAGGCGCGTTCCTGGGCTTCGTTCAGCAGGTCGATCAGCTTCACGGTGCCGCCGTCACGGGTCTTGAACGGGCGACCGTCGGCGCCGTTCATGGTGCCGAAGCCCATGTGCTCCATCTGCATCGGGTGGGTCACGAAACCGGCGCGGCGTGCCACTTCGAACACTTGCTGGAAGTGCAGCGCCTGGCGTTGGTCAACAAAGTACAGGGCGCGGTCGGCTTTCAGCACGCCACTGCGGTAGCGCACGGCGGCCAGGTCGGTGGTGGCGTAGAGGTAGCCGCCATCGGCCTTGACGATGATCACCGGCAGCGGTTCGCCATCGGCGGTCTTGAATTCTTCGAGGAACACGCACTGCGCGCCGTTGCTCTCAACCAGCAGGCCCTTGGCCTTGAGGTCGTTGACCACATTGATCAGGTCGTCGTTGTAGGCGCTTTCGCCCATCACGTCGGCCATGGTCAATTTGACGTTGAGCAGCTCGTAGATTTCCTGGCAGTGAGACAAGGAGATCTCGCGGAAGCGGCTCCACAGCTCCAGGCATTCGGCATCGCCGGCTTGCAGCTTGACCACCAGGCCACGGGCGCGGTCGGCGAATTCTTCGGATTCGTCGAAACGCTTCTTGGCGGCGCGGTAGAAGTTCTCCAGGTCCGACAGCTCGTTGCTGGTGATCGGGTTTTCCTGCAGATAGGCCATCAACATGCCGAACTGGGTACCCCAGTCGCCCACGTGGTTCTGGCGGATCACCTCGTCGCCGAGGAACTCCAGGACCCGCGCCACGCCGTCACCGATGATGGTGGAGCGCAGGTGGCCCACGTGCATTTCCTTGGCCAGGTTCGGTGCCGACAGGTCGATGGCCACGCGTTGGGCCGGGCCAGCCTTGCGCACGCCGATTTTGGCGTCGGCCAGGGCGGCGTCCAGGCGAGACGCCAGGGCCTGGGTATTCTGGAAAAAGTTGATAAAGCCCGGGCCGGCGATTTCAGCCTTGGTGACCTGCGGGTCGGCCGGCAATGCGGCGATGATTTTTTCTGCCAGGTCGCGCGGCTTCAGGCCGGCAGGCTTGGCCAGCATCATCGCAATGTTGCTGGCGAAGTCACCGTGGGTCTTGTCGCGGGTATTTTCCACCTGGATCGCCGGCGTCAGGCCTTCAGGCAACACACCTTCGTTGACGAGTTGGGTGATGGCTTGTTGGATCAGCTGGCGAATGGTGTCTTTCATCGTGTTCTCTTTCGACCGCAAGCGGTGGCGCGCGATGCGCAGGTGGAAAAACTGGGCATTATCCGTGGCGAGGGCGGGCTTGCCAACCTTCGCTGGACCTTGACGGACGATTAACCTGTGGTGAGGGAGCTTGCTGTGGCGAGGGAGCTTGCTCCCGCTGGAGTGCGTAGCGCTCCCGGCTTTTTTGGGGCTTCTACGCAGCCCAGCGGGAGCAAGCTCCCTCGCCACAGGGGTCTAGTACAAATCTACCGGGTCTACGTCCAACGACCATCTCACTTGGCGACCGCTGGGCATTTGCTCCAGGGCAAGTAACCAGCTGCTTAATAAACGATGCAGCGGGGCACGCGCGATGGCTTGCAAGAGTAGCTGGGCGCGGTAACGACCGGCGCGGCGCTCCATGGGCGCGGGCACCGGGCCGAGCAATTCGATGCCGGTCAGACCCAGCTCACCCAGCAAACGTTCAGCCGCGCTGCACGCTTCATCCAGGAAACCTTCGGCCTGCCCCGGCTTGTGCGCCTCGGCCCGCAGCAGCGCCAGATGCGCAAACGGCGGCAAGCCGGCGGAGCGGCGTTCGCTCAAGGCTTGTTCAGCGAAGGCAAAGTAGCCTTGTTCTGTCAGTTGAATCAGCAGCGGGTGGTCGGCCAGGTGCGTCTGGATGATCACCTTGCCTGGCTCTTCAGCCCGCCCGGCACGGCCTGCGACCTGCACGATAAGCTGGGCCATGCGCTCGCTGGCGCGAAAATCCCCGGAAAACAGCCCGCCGTCGGCATCCAGGATCGACACCAGGGTCACCCGTGGGAAGTGATGCCCTTTGGCAAGCATCTGCGTGCCCACCAGAATGCACGGCTGGCCCTTCTGAATGGTGGCGAACAGCTGATTCATCGCGTCCTTGCGCGAGGTGCTGTCACGGTCGACCCGCAGCACCGGGTAGTCCGGGAACAAAATCCCCAGCCGTTCCTCGGCGCGTTCGGTGCCTGCGCCAACCGGGCGCAAATCGACTTTGCCGCACTGCGGGCAGTGACGCGGTACGCGTTCCACGTGGCCGCAGTGATGGCAGCGCAGTTCGCCGGAGCGCTGGTGCACGGTCATTCGCGCATCGCAGCGCTTGCACTCGGACATCCAGCCGCAGTCATGGCACAGCAGCGTCGGCGCAAACCCTCGGCGGTTGAGGAATACCAGCACTTGCTGGCCCGCCGCGAGGGTTTGCCCGATGGCTTGCTGCATCGGCCCGGAAATGCCGCTGTCCAGTGGGCGACTTTTCACATCCAGGCGCAGGAAACGTGGCTGCTTGGCGCCGCCGGCACGCTCGTTGAGGCGCAGCAGGCCGTAGCGCCCGGTGTAGGCATTGTGCAGGCTTTCCAGGGACGGCGTGGCCGAACCCAGCACGATCGGGATGTTTTCCTGGCGGGCGCGCACCAGCGCCAGGTCGCGGGCGTGGTAGCGCAGGCCTTCCTGCTGTTTATAGGAGCCGTCGTGTTCTTCGTCGATGATGATCAGCCCGGGATTTTTCATCGGGGTGAACAGCGCCGAACGGGTACCAATAATAATGTCGGCCTCACCGTCCCGGGCGGCGAGCCAGGATTCCAGGCGCTCGCGGTCGTTGACCGCCGAGTGCACGAGGGCGATGCGTGCATTGAAGCGCTGTTCGAAACGCGCCAGGGTTTGCGGGCCGAGGTTGATCTCGGGGATCAGCACCAGCGCCTGTTTACCGGCCTGGAGGGTTTCGCGGATCAGTTGCAAATAGACTTCGGTCTTGCCGCTGCCCGTGACGCCGGCCAGCAAAAACGCATGGAAACTGTCGAAACCGGTGCGAATCGCCTCGTAGGCAGCGCGTTGTTCCGGGTTGAGCGGCAGCTCTGGCTGGGCCAGCCAGTGTTCGTGGCGCTCGCCGGGGGCGTGCTTGCGAATCTCTACCTGCACCAAGCCCTTGGCCAGCAGCAAATCCAGGCTGTCCTTGCTCAACATCAGCTTGCTTAATAGCTGATGGGCGACGCCATGGGGATGCTGGGCCAGCGTCGCCAGGGCTTCACGCTGGCGTGGGGCGCGGGCGATGCGTGGGTCGTCCATGCGCGCCCCCGGCACCATCGACCAGAAACGCTCCTGGCGCGCCTCGGCCAGTTCGCCCTGGCGCAACAGCACCGGCAGCGCCCAGCTCAAGGTGTCGCCGAGGCTGTGCTGGTAGTACTGCGAAGTCCACAGGCACAGCTTGAACAGCGCGGGGGGTAATGGCGGCGTGCTGTCGAGGATCGCCACCGCGGGCTTGAGTTTCTCGGCGGGCACTTCGCTGTGATCGGCGACTTCCACCAGAATGCCGATCATCTCCCGCCGGCCAAACGGCACCCGCACGCGCATGCCGGGCTGCAACTGCGACCGCAATACGCCGGCAGGTGCCCGATAATCGAACAGGCGGCGCAGGGGCGAGGGCAGGGCGAGGCGCAAAATGGCGTCGGGCACGCGGGGGTTCTCATATGGCGGGCGGTGAAGAAGGGCGCGAGCCTAGCAGACCAGCGGTGGATGTGGGAGCCGGGCTTGCCGCGATAGTCGATACGGGGCGCCTGAGAGACCGCAGCGCCTGCATCGCGGGCAAGCCCGGCTCCCACAGGGCCTTGTGTATGCCGAGCTTTTCTGATGAAAGGGGGCGTAGTGCTTCTTGCGCGTTTAAAAAGGTCTGGTAGAATCCGCGGCCTAATTACGTGCGGTATTCAACAATAGTGTTGATTGGCGGCACGCTAGCCTGAGGAATACACCATGAAAGCCGATATCCATCCAAACTATGTTGCCATCGACGTTACCTGCAGCTGCGGTAACAAGTTCGAAACCCGTTCGACTTTCGGCAAAGCTCTGCCAATCGACGTGTGCAACGAGTGCCACCCGTTCTACACCGGTAAGCAGAAGACTCTGGATATTGGCGGCCGTGTTGATCGCTTCAAGACCCGTTTCGGTGCTTTCGGCGCAGCTAAAACTGCTGCTCCAGCTCCAGAAGCTGAGTAAGGCGATCGGCTTGAAAAGCCAGTTTGGCTTTTCTGTGTTGATAAAAAAGGCGCCCCTTGCGGGCGCCTTTTTTGTGTCTGCGATTTGGCTGGCGCCCGCCCAGGCGCAGGTGTTCTGCCCTGCGCCATCGTCCGTGGTCACCTTCGACGTGCAGCGGGTGGTGGACGGCGACACCGTGCGCCTCAAGGACGGCCGTAGCGTGCGTATGATCGGCATCAATGCCCCGGAAACCGGCAAGAAGGGACGCTCTGACGAGCCCTTCGCCGTGGCCGCTCGCGAGCGCTTGAAACGCCTGGTGGATGCGAGCAACGGGCGAGTCGGCGTGGTGCCCGGCCGGGAGGGCAAGGACCGTTACGGGCGCACCCTGGCCCACCTCTACGGTGCCAACGGGGCGAATCTGGAGGCGCAGTTGCTCGCCGAAGGCCTCGGCTTCCAAGTGGCGGTCGCGCCGAACGTGGAGCTGGTCGCCTGCCAGCAGGCCGCCGAACGCAGCGCCCGCCTTGCCCGGTTAGGGGTGTGGCGCCAGTCGCCGGTGATAGATGCAGCGAAGGTCCGGCGCTCGGGTTTTGCGGTGGTCAGCGGCCAGGTGAGCAAAGTCGAGCGCAATCGCGGCGGAGTCTGGATTGAGCTGCAGGGCTCACTGGTATTACGCATTGCGCCCAATCTGGCGGGCCGATTCGACAGTGCATTGCTGAAGGGTTTGCAGGGCCAGTCCATCGAGGCCCGCGGCTGGGTGCTGGACCGCGCCCGACGCGAGGGCCTGAAAAAGGGCCAGGCGCGCTGGCTACTGCCATTGACTGATCCCGGTATGTTTCAGCAAGCACCCTAAGAAAAAAATTGTAGACATTTTTTCGTATGATTGTGAACAGTTGAGCCCTTGTATCCCGTGGCTCTTGGCCAAAAGTCGTAGGGCAGGGCCCTTGACACCTGTGACTGCCCAGTCTTGTGGGGACTTTGCGACACGCGTATCCTCGGCGGTCCGTCGACCAACAGTAAAAGCGGAATGCCGATATGTCTGATTTGAAAACTGCCGCTCTCGAATATCATGCCCATCCTCGTCCAGGAAAGCTGAGTGTAGAGCTCACCAAAGCCACTGCCACCGCCCGCGACCTGTCGCTGGCCTACAGCCCTGGCGTTGCCGAGCCCGTACGTGAAATCGCCCGCGACCCTGAACTGGCTTACAAGTACACCGGTAAAGGCAACCTGGTTGCAGTGATCTCTGATGGCACCGCGATCCTCGGCCTGGGTAACCTTGGCCCATTGGCTTCCAAGCCAGTCATGGAAGGTAAGGGCGTGCTGTTCAAGCGCTTCGCCGGCATTGACGTATTCGACATCGAAGTCGATTCCGAAAGCCCACAGGCTTTCATCGACACCGTAAAGCGCATCTCCATCACCTTCGGTGGTATCAACCTGGAAGACATCAAGGCACCTGAGTGCTTCGAGATCGAAAAGGCCCTGATCGAGCAGTGCGACATCCCGGTATTCCACGATGACCAGCACGGCACCGCGATCGTTACCGCGGCCGGCATGATCAACGCTCTGGAAATCGCTGGCAAAACCCTCGGCGAAGCCAAGATCGTTTGCCTGGGCGCCGGCGCTGCAGCCATCTCCTGCATGAAGTTGCTGGTGAGCATGGGCGCCAAGCTGGAAAACATTTACATGGTCGACAGCAAGGGCGTTGTGCAGTCCGAGCGTACCGACCTGAACCAGTACAAGGCGATGTTCGCGCATCCGTCCTCCAAACGTACCCTGGCTGACGCCCTTGACGGTGCAGACGTGTTCGTTGGCCTGTCCGGCCCGAACCTGTTGAGCGCCGAAGGCCTCAAGTCCATGGCGGCCAACCCGATCGTGTTCGCGTGCTCCAACCCGGACCCGGAGATCTCCCCGGAACTGGCCCACGCCACCCGTGACGACGTGATCATGGCCACCGGCCGTTCGGACTACCCGAACCAGGTCAACAACGTGCTGGGCTTCCCGTTCATCTTCCGTGGTGCCCTGGACGTTCGCGCCAAGCGCATCAACGAAGAGATGAAAGTAGCGGCCGCCAACGCCCTGCGTGAACTGGCCAAGCTGCCGGTGCCTCAGGATGTATGCGACGCCTACGGTGGCGCCAAACTGGAATTCGGTCGTGAGTACATCATTCCCAAGCCAATGGACAAGCGCCTGATCACCCTGATCTCCGATGCCGTGGCTAAAGCTGCGATCGAGACCGGTGTGGCCACCCTGCCGTATCCGAAGAACTACCCGCTGAAAAGCGTGGATGATGTGTTCAACGGCTAATCCGTTGTAGCGCACCAACAAAAAGCCCCGGCTCTTGCGAGTCGGGGCTTTTTGTTACCTGTTGATCAGTTCAAGGCTTGCGACGATCCAAATGTGGGGGCCGGGCTTGCTGTGGTGAACCCGACGGGGGACAAGCCCCCTCACCACAGCAAGCCCGCTCCCACAGGGGATTTGCGTTAGAACAAGTCGATCGGCGCCGCTTCATCCGCCGGCAGCGGGCTGCCCGGTGCAACGCCATTGCCCAACTCATTGACCGATGGCGGCGTGTCTTCGCTCTTGAACAGCTCGAAGTACGCGTTCGGCGTGCTCGGCGCTGCCGCACGCCCGCTGACCGGGTCGATCCGCAGGCTAAGAATGCCTTCCGGCTCCGGCTGGGTATGCAGCGGCATATCCTTCAACGCGGCGCCCATGTAGCTCATCCAGATCGGCAGCGCGACAGTACCGCCGAACTCCCGGCGACCGAGGCTTTCCGGTTGGTCGTAACCGGTCCATACGGTGGTCACGTAGTCGGCGTTGTAGCCCGAGAACCACGCATCCTTGGAATCGTTGGTGGTACCGGTCTTGCCGGCGATGTCGGCGCGGCCCAAGGCCAGTGCGCGACGGCCGGTGCCTTTCTTGATCACGTCTTCCAGGATGCTGTTGAGGATGTAGGTAGTACGGCCATCCACAACACGTTCGGCCACCGCGGGCGCTTGCGGTGCGGCAGGTGCGCCGGCTGCCGGAGCTTCGCCAGGTGTCGGATTGATGGTGATGCCGCCATTGCTCGGGGCTGCCTGGCCGTCAGTGGCTGCAACGCCGTTGACCACATCGCCCGGTACGCGCGGCGGGTTGGCGGTGAACAGGGTTTCGCCGTTACGGCTTTCGATCTTGTCGATCAGGTACGGCGTGATCTTGTAGCCGCCGTTGGCAAAGGTGCTCCAGCCGGTGGCGATTTCCATCGGCGTCAGCGTGGCGGTACCGAGTGCCAGGGACAGGTTCGGTGGCAGGTCCTGCTTGTTGAAGCCGAACCGGGTGATGTAGTCGATGGTCTTGCCTACACCCATCGCTTGCAGCAGGCGGATCGACACCAGGTTACGCGACTTGTACAGCGCCTCGCGGACGCGGATCGGGCCGAGGAAGGTGTTGGTGTCGTTCTTCGGGCGCCAGACCTTGTCCAGGTACTCGTCGACAAACACGATCGGTGCGTCGTTGACCAGGCTGGCGGCGGTATAGCCGTTGTCCAGGGCAGCGCTGTAGATAAACGGCTTGAAGCTCGAACCCGGCTGGCGCTTGGCCTGGGTGGCGCGGTTGTAGTTGCTCTGTTCGAAGGCAAAACCGCCGACCAGGGCGCGGATCGCACCGTTCTGCGGGTCCAGCGATACCAGTGCGCCCTGTGCCACCGGCACCTGGCTGAATTTCAGGCTGTCGTCTTTCTGGCGCTGCACGCGGATCAGGTCACCGACCTGCGCCACGTCCGACGGCTGCTTGGGCATCGCACCCATGCTGTTGGTGTTCAGGAAGGGGCGAGCCCATTTCATGCTGTCCCACGACACATGCTCTTCGCCGGTGCGGGTCAGTACCTGCACCCCATCTTTCTTCACCTGGGTGACGATGGCGGGCTCAAGGCCGCTGATTGGGCGCTGCTTGCCCAACTCGACGGTCCAGGCGCTCAGGGTCTTGCCCGGCAGGCGCGATTCGGGGCCACGGTAGCCGTGGCGCTGGTCGTAGGCGACCAGGCCGTCGTGCACCGATTTGTTGGCGATATCCTGCAGGTTGCTCGGAATCGTGGTGGTCACGCGAAAGCCTTCGGTGTACGCCTCGCTGCCATAACGGCCGACCATCTCGGCACGGGCCATTTCCGCGATGTACGGGGCATTCACTTCCGGCGTCGGCACGTGGTAGCTGGCGTTCAACGGCTCGGCCACTGCACTTTCGTACGCGGCCTGGTCGATCTTGCCCAGCTTGTACATGCGGCCCAGGATCCAGTCGCGACGTTCTTTGCTGCGCGCCGGGTTGGCCAGCGGGTTGAAGCGCGAAGGAGCCTTGGGCAGGCCGGCAATCATCGCCATCTGCGCCAGGCTGGCGTCACGGATCGACTTGCCGTAGTAGACCTGGGACGCCGCCTCGATGCCGTAGGCACGGTTGCCGAGGTAGATCTTGTTCACGTACAGCTCGAGGATTTCGTCCTTGGTCAGCTGTCGTTCGATCTGCAACGCCAGGAGAATCTCCGTGGCCTTGCGCGAAAAACTGCGCTCGCTGGTGAGGAAGAAGTTCTTCGCCACCTGCATGGTGATGGTGCTGCCACCGGATTGAATGTGTCCGCTTTTTACCAACTGCGTGGCGGCCCGCACCAGGCTGCTGGGGTCGACGCCATAGTGATTGGCGAAATTATCGTCTTCAGCCGACAGCAGGGCGTTGATGAAATTGGGTGGAATGTCGGCGAAACGGATCGGGGTGCGGCGCATTTCGCCGAACTCCGCGATCAATTTTTCATCGCTGCTGTAGACCCGCAAAGGAATCTGCAACTGGATACTTCTCAGGGCCTCTACGGAGGGCAAACCCGGACTAAGGTAGAGATAGGCCCCGCTGAGCACGAGCATCAGCCCGCAGACGATCGCGACAATGGAGTACCCGAAAAACTTCAGCAGACGAATCAAGGCTTTTGGATTTCCAAGGAAAAGAAAGGGTTAGGCGTCGGGGCATGCACGGCAAGCGGTGGCTCGACCCGGCCAGCAGATAAACGCGGGAAAAAACGCTGGGCATTAAAGCATTTTTCGGCTTGGGGCGTCATTCGCGCCGCTCATACAAGCCGACCGAATGCATGAAACCTGGCAGCAATCAGTCCGTAAGACAGGGAAAGTTTTGGGGAGTTTTATGCGAAAGGGATTTTTCAGGCGAAAAGCCGATGCGGTCCTGGGTGTCGACATCAACGACACCTGCGTCCGGCTGGTGGAACTCGAGGTTTCGGGCAGCGGCTACCGCGTCCGGGGGTATGCCATGCAACCGTTGCCGGCCCATGCGGTGGTCGATAGCAGCGTGGTTGATTTTGAGGGTGTGGCGCAGGCGCTTTCCAGGGCGCTGGTACAGGCGCAGACCTCACTGCGCCATGCTGCCGTGGCTGTGGCCGGGCCCTCGGTAATCACCCGCGTACTGGAAATGGAGGCGGGGCTTACTGATGCTGAAATGGTGCGCCGGATCCACACCGAGGCCGACCAGTACATTCCTTATCCGTTAGAGGATGTGGCCATCGACTTTCACATCCAGGGGCCATCGGCCCATGATCCGCAGCGCGTCGACGTATTGCTTGCCACCTGCCTCAAGGAACAGGTCGAAGCCCGTGAGGCGGTTTTGGCCCTGGCGGGCCTGGCGACGCGAATCGTCGATGTCGAAGCATTTGCATTGGCCCGCGCGGGCAGGCAGGCTTCGGACAGCATCACGCCGGGCCGTCGCGTCGATGGCGCTCAATGGGCGGTGGATGCCCAGGGAATGGAAGTGGCCTGCGGGTTGGCCCTGAGGAGTTTCGACTGATGACACGAATCAACCTGCTGCCGTGGCGGGCAGAGCGCAACGAGCGGCGACGCAAATACTTTCTGGTGTTCTTGCTCGGGGCTGCGGCTGTGGCGCTGGCAACGGTGTGGCTGGCAGACCAGGTGATCGGTCGTGCGATCGATCGGCAATTGGCCCGCAACAGCCAGTTGAGCCAGGGTGTCACCGGGCTCGACTCCAGGATCAAGGCCATCGACGAGTTGCATGAACAGCGCCAGCAGTTGATGGAGCGGATGAAGGTTGTGCAGGGTTTGCAGGATGATCGTTCGGCGGGTGCTCAACTGCTGGGCCAGTTGGCGCGTGCCGTACCGGACGGCGTGCAGTTGCGCGAGGTAAGCGTTGAGGGTGGTGCCGTTTCGATCAGCGGCACTGCCGAGTCAAACCATGACATTGCCCAGCTGGTGCGTGGTCTTGAGGCTGCCGATGACTTGCGGGCGCCAAGGCTTCAGCGGGTTCGCGCCGCGCAGGACGGCAACGACAATGGCTTTCAGTTGACGGTTCGCCATGGTCACTTGGATGAGGCGCGCCAATGAGCGGGTTGTCAGGCCTGGCAAGGCTGATGGAACCCGAAATCGCCCAACTCTACCGAAACGCCGCCAACTGGCCCCTACCCGGCAAGGCGTTGCTGGGCGGCGCGCTGGTTGGCCTGCTGTGGGTCGTGGGCAACACCTTCTACTTGAGCGGGTCGCGGGAGCAACTGCACGCGCTTGAGGCGCAGCAAGTGGCGCTTGAGCAGCAGGTAGCGTTAACAACCAGCCAGGCGTTCGGCCTTGAATCCCAGGCCCACGCACTGGAAACCATGCAAGGCAGTTTCGACAACCTGTTGCGCCAGTTGCCTGCCAATACCGAAGTGCCAGGCCTGCTTGAAGACATCACCCGGCTGGGCGCCGCCAATGGCCTGGTGCTGGAGGCCATCGAGCTTCTGGATGAGCAGCCCCGGCCCCTGTACATCGAATCACCCCTGCAGATAAGCGTCACCGGGACTTTTCACGACCTGGCGTCGTTCATCAATGGCATGGCTGGTTTACCGAGGGTTGTCACGGTGCATGACCTGGCGTTCAGCCATGTCGAACCCTCTTTGTTACGGTTGAGCCTGGTGGCGAAGATTTATCGCTACAACCCTCAGGCGGGCAGGCGCGAGCTGTCGCAGCCTGTCACCGAATCCGGGCCGCAGCAGCCCGTGGCCTACGACTTTGCCTCCTTGCGCGATCCCTTCCAGCCAACCACTCGCCAGTCTGTACGTCCAGTCGGGCGCCCGGCTGCCGGCCCTGATCTCGCCAGGCCACGCGCGATGCTTGAGGGATTCGCCGTCGATCAGTTCGAAATGGTCGGCACCTTGTCCATGGGGGCCCAAACCTTTGCCCTGCTGCGCGGAGCATCGTCGATCCATCGCCTGGCAATCGGCGACTACCTGGGCCCGCACCACGGGCGCATCACGGCGATTCATGACGCCCATGTCGAACTGGCCGAGCTTTTTCCGGACGGCCAGGGCGCCTGGCTGGAACGCTCACAAATCCTTGCCCTGAACAACGTCAACTCATAACGGAAACAAACAATGAAAAGGACTTTTTCGTCCTTCGGTGTGGCGCTATGGATAGCGTTCACGGCACCGATGGTCATGGCTGTGCCCAATCGAATCGACCTGATTCACCTGCCGCCACCCGGCAATGTCCCGCTGAACACCGAGCGCGTGGCTTATACCGGCAGCAAACTGTCCCTCAACTTCCAGAACATCGAGTTGCGCGCGGTGCTGCAGCAGATCGCCGACGTCGCCGGCCTCAACCTGGTGGCCAGCGATGATGTGCAGGGTTCGATCACCCTGCGCCTCAAGGATGTGCCCTGGGATCAGGCACTGGATCTGGTGTTGCAAACCAAGGGGCTGGACAAGCGCATTACGGCCAACGTGCTGCTGGTCGCGCCGGCCGAGGAGTTGGCTGCCCGCGAACTGCTGGTGCTGGAGTCGCGCAAACAAATGACCGAGCTGGCGCCGCTGCGCCGCGAGCTGCTGCAGGTCAATTACGCCAAGGCCTCGGACCTCGCCAAGCTGTTCCAGTCGGCAGTGGGCCTGGAAGGTGCAACCGATGAGCGCGGGTCGGTGGCGGTGGACGATCGCACCAACAACATCATCGCCTACCAGACCCAGGCGCGCCTGGAGGAGCTGCGCCGGATCGTCGCGCAACTGGACATCCCCGTGCGCCAGGTAATGATTGAGGCGCGCATTGTCGAGGCCAATGTCGACTACGACAAAAGCCTCGGGGTGCGCTGGGGTGGGCAGGTCAACCGAGGTAACTGGAGTGCTGGCGGAATCAGGAAAGCGCTGGCCGAAGGTACCGAGCCGGCCGAGCACCCAACCAGCGCTCCGTTTGTGGACCTGGGCACGGTCAATGGCAGCGCCGGCCTGGGCATCGCGTTTATCACCGACAACCTGCTGCTGGACCTGGAGCTGACCGCCATGGAAAAAACCGGCAACGGGGAAATTGTCTCGCAGCCCAAGGTCGTCACCTCCGATAAGGAAACCGCGCGAATCCTCAAGGGCACCGAGATTCCCTACCAGGAATCCAGCTCCACCGGCGCCACCTCGGTGTCATTCAAGGAGGCCTCGTTGTCATTGGAGGTGACGCCGCAAATCACCCCGGATGGCTGGGTGGTCATGGAGGTCAAGGTCACCAAGGACGAACCCGACTACCTGAACAAGCTCAACGATGTGCCGCCGATCAAGAAAAACGAGGTGAACGCCAAGGTGCTGGTCAAGGATGGCGAGACCATCGTCATAGGCGGGGTTTTCTCCACTGCCCAAAGCAAAGTGGTAGATAAAGTGCCATTTTTGGGCGATGTGCCGTATCTTGGCCGCCTTTTCCGGCGGGATGTGGTTTCGGAGAAAAAATCCGAGCTGCTGGTATTCCTGACTCCGCGTATTATGAATAACCAGGCGATTGCTGTGAGTCGTTGATTCTGTGCGAAATTTGATTCTTGTTGGACCGATGGGCGCTGGAAAAAGCACCATCGGCCGTTTGCTGGCCAAAGAGCTGCGCCTGCCATTCAAAGACTCCGATAAGGAAATTGAATTGCGCACGGGCGCCAATATCCCGTGGATCTTCGATAAGGAAGGCGAACTGGGCTTTCGTGACCGCGAGCAGGCGATGATCGCCGAGCTGTGCGGCTGCGATGGCGTGGTATTGGCCACCGGCGGCGGCGCGGTGATGCGCGAAGAGAATCGCCGGGCGCTGCATGCCGGCGGTCGCGTGGTTTACCTGCATGCATCTGTCGAGCAGCAGGTGGGCCGTACCGCGCGTGATCGCAATCGCCCGTTGCTGCGCACCGCCGACCCGGCCAAAACCCTGCGGGACCTGCTGACGCTGCGTGACCCGCTGTATCGGGAAATCGCCGATCTGGTGGTGGAAACCGATGAGCGGCCGCCACGAATGGTCGTTCTCGACATTCTTGAGCGCCTGGCGCAGTTGCCTCCCCGTTAAAGCCAGGGCCGAAATGCGCTATTCTCGGCGGCGCGTCATGACCGTCCGAGTTATGGCGTAGAGCCATTAGGCAGCGTCGGGGCCCGACGTTGCCGACAACGTTAATGTAGGGCGATACGCCTGCTTTCATCTTCAACGCGGGGACACATGCAGACACTTAAGGTCGATCTTGGCGAGCGCAGCTACCCGATCCATATTGGCGAAGGTTTGTTGGACCTGCCCGAGTTGCTCGCACCGCATATTGCCGGGCGACAAGTGGCGATCATCTCCAACGAAACGGTCGCGCCGCTGTATCTTGAGCGTCTGAGCCGCAGCCTTTCGGCGTACTCGGTGATCTCGGTGGTATTGCCCGACGGCGAAGCCTTCAAGACCTGGGAAACCCTGCAACTGATCTTTGATGGCCTGCTGACCGCCCGTCATGACCGTCGCACCACCGTGGTGGCGCTGGGTGGCGGTGTGATCGGCGACATGGCCGGCTTTGCGGCTGCCTGCTACCAGCGCGGCGTGGACTTCATCCAGGTGCCAACCACGTTGCTGTCCCAGGTTGATTCGTCGGTAGGAGGCAAGACCGGTATCAACCACCCGATGGGCAAGAACATGGTCGGCGCGTTCTATCAGCCGAATGTAGTGCTGATCGACACCGCAACCCTCAATACCTTGCCGCCCCGCGAGCTGTCGGCGGGCCTGGCAGAAGTCATCAAGTACGGGCTGATCTGCGATGAACCCTTCCTGACCTGGCTCGAAGAGCATGTTGACGCCTTGCGCGCCCTGGACCAGGTGGCGCTGACTGAAGCGATTTCCCGTTCCTGCGCCGCCAAGGCGTTGGTGGTGAATGCCGACGAGCGTGAGTCCGGCGTGCGCGCCACCTTGAACCTCGGCCATACCTTCGGCCATGCGATCGAGACCCACATGGGCTATGGTGTGTGGTTGCATGGAGAGGCCGTAGCGGCTGGCACGGTGATGGCACTTGAGATGTCGCAACGCTTGGGCTGGATCAGCGCCCAGGAGCGTGATCGCGGGATCCGCCTGTTCCAGCGCGCCGGGTTGCCAGTCGTCCCTCCCGAGGAGATGACCGAGGCAGATTTTCTCGAACACATGGCAATAGACAAGAAAGTGATCGACGGTCGACTGCGACTGGTGCTGTTGCGCCGAATGGGCGAAGCGGTAGTGACCGACGATTATCCGAAAGAGATTTTACAGGCCACGCTGGGAGCGGATTACCGCGCCCTGGCCCAGCTTAAAGGTTAATAAGATCCCGATGACTAGTTTGCATGCCGACGAGGCGTTCCTCGGCCATTACCAGTTAAACCACGACCCTTTTGCTCCACGGGTGCCTGGTTTCAAATTTTTCCCTGCGCAACGCAAGCCGGTGCTGGGGCAATTGCACCACCTGGCGCGCTACAGCCAGTTGCTGCTGGTGGTCACCGGCCCTCTGGGCAGCGGCAAGACCTTGCTGCGCCAGGCGCTGGTAGCCAGCACCAACAAGCAATCGGTGCAGAGCGTGGTGGTTTCCGCCCGGGGTGCCGGTGATGCAGCAGGTGTGTTGCGCCAAGTGGCCCAGGCCCTGGACGTGTCCACCGCCGAGCCGAACGCAATCCTCAAGCAAGTGGTGCAACTGGGCCTGACCGGCCAGGAAGTCTACCTGCTGGTGGACGACGCCGAGCAGCTCGACGAATCCGCCCTGGAAGCGTTGCTGGCCCTGGCGGCCGGTACCCCGGAAGGCCGCCCGCATGTGTTCCTGTTTGGCGAATCGTCACTGATCGCCGAGCTTGAGCAGATCAGCGGCGAGCAGGAGCTGTTCCACGTCATCGAGTTGCAGCCGTACGAAGAAGAAGAAACCCGCGAATACCTGGCCCAGCGGCTTGAAGGCGCAGGGCAGGGCATCGAACTTTTCTCTGCTTCGCAGATCTCTGATATTCACGAAAGCTCCGACGGCTGGCCTGGCACCATCAACCAGGTTGCCCGGGATGCGATGATCGAAGCCATGATTGCCAGCCGTTCAGCGGTTAAGCGTCCAAAGATGGGGTTTACTATGCCGAAGAAGCACGTATTGGCAATTTCTGCCGTTGTCGTGGTTGCCGTCGCCGCCGCCTGGTTGATTCCAGGTCGCAGCAAGGCCCCGACCACCGCTGGCGCGCCAACCGAACAGGCGCAGTTGCCACTGGGCAAACCAACACCGAACGTAGAGTTTGCCAACTCCGGCCAGCCGACCAACCTGCCGATGGTTGGCCAGCCTGTGATGCGCGGCCCTCTGGCTGAAGCAGCAGGCGGCATCAACGAAGGCGACGACGGCGTACCGGTCGAAGGTTCCAGCGCCACACCGCCGACCGTCACCACCACTGCACCACCGGCTGGCGTGCCAGCGGGCCAACCGGCTGCCAAGCCGACGCCTGCACCGGCCCAGGTGGCCACCGCCAAGCCGGCGCCTGTTGCCAAGCCTGCAGCTCCAGCACCTGCGGCCAAACCGGCGCCTGCCGCCAAGCCTGCTGAAAAGCCTGTGACCGTGGCCAAGGCCGGCGCTACCGGCAGCAGCTGGTACACCAGCCAGCCTACCGGCAACTTCGTGGTGCAGATCCTTGGCACCAGCTCCGAAGCCAACGCCCAGGCGTTTGTGAAAGAGCAGGGCGGCGAGTACCGTTATTTCAAGAAAGTGCTCAACGGCAAGCCTCTCTTCGTGATCACTTACGGCAACTTCTCCAGCCGTGCAGCAGCTGAATCCGCTATCAAGGCCTTGCCAGCGAAGGTCCAGGCTGGTAAACCTTGGCCTCGCACTGTGGCCAGCGTTCAACAAGAACTGGCAACAACTCGCTGAAGAACCGGCGGCCTTACCCAGGCCGCCCTCTTGGCACCTCAAAAAAAAACAGCACAGCGTGCAGCCCTGAAGGCCGCGCGCTTTGTGGTGTCTGCGTCACACTAGCTTTTGAGTCGTAGCGGTCAGAATTAAAAAAGTTTTGACTAGCACAGCATATCGCTTTAAACCTTTCATAAATGCGACATAGATTTGCGACATTTCGTCGCTAAATTTGTGAGCGTCTGTGTCGGTGTGTACAATGACCTCCCTTTTGCCCCCGCTAAGCCGGCGTACGTTCGGCGTGGAAGGTAACCGGTTGAATTGAAAAGAAATTTGCCTCGAAAAAAGAGGCAGCCTGGTGAGAAAGTGTCTATGAAAGCAGGTCTGTACCAACCCGATGAATTCAAGGATAACTGCGGTTTCGGCCTGATAGCCCATATGCAGGGCGAGCCCAGTCATACCCTTTTGCAAACGGCCATCGAGGCCCTGACCTGCATGACCCACCGCGGTGGGATCAACGCCGACGGCAAGACCGGTGACGGTTGCGGCTTGCTGATTCAAAAGCCCGACCAGTTCCTGCGCGCAGTCGCCAAGGAGCATTTCGACGCCGATTTGCCCAAGCAGTACGCCGTGGGCATGGTGTTCTTCAACCAGGACCCGGTAAAAGCCGAAGCCGCTCGCGAGCACATGAACCGCGAGATCCTGGCCGCCGGCCTGCAACTCGTCGGCTGGCGCAAAGTGCCGATCGACACCAGCGTACTCGGCCGCCTGGCCCTGGAGCGTCTGCCACAGATCGAACAAGTGTTCATCGCAGGCGACGGCCTGAGCGACCAGGACATGGCGATCAAGCTGTTCACCTCGCGTCGTCGCTCGTCGGTGTCCAACGCCGCTGACACCGACCACTACATCTGCAGCTTTTCGCACAAGACCATCATTTATAAAGGCCTGATGATGCCGGCGGATTTGACCGCCTTCTATCCAGACCTTAAAGACGAGCGCCTGCAAACCGCGATCTGCGTGTTCCACCAGCGCTTCTCTACCAACACCTTGCCGAAATGGCCGCTGGCCCAGCCATTCCGTTTTCTCGCCCACAACGGCGAGATCAACACCATCACCGGCAACCGCAACTGGGCTGTGGCCCGTCGCACCAAGTTCGCCAACGACCTGATGGACCTGGAAGAGCTCGGCCCGCTGGTCAACCGCGTGGGTTCCGACTCCTCCAGCATGGACAACATGCTCGAACTGATGGTCACCGGCGGCATCGACCTGTTCCGTGGCGTGCGTATGATCATTCCGCCAGCGTGGCAGAACGTTGAAACCATGGACCCCGACCTGCGGGCGTTCTATGAGTACAACTCGATGCACATGGAACCGTGGGACGGCCCGGCCGGCGTGGTAATGACCGACGGTCGCTACGCCGTGTGCCTGCTCGACCGTAACGGCCTGCGCCCGGCGCGTTGGGTGACCACCACCAACGGCTTCATCACCCTGGCGTCGGAAATCGGCGTGTGGAACTACCAGCCGCAAGATGTGATTGCCAAGGGCCGCGTAGGTCCTGGCCAGATCCTGGCCGTGGACACCGAAACCGGTCAGATCCTCGACACCGACGCGATCGACAACCGCTTGAAGTCCCGTCATCCGTACAAGCAATGGCTGCGCAAGAATGCCCTGCGCATCCAGGCGACCATGGAAGACAACGACCACGGTTCGGCCTTCTATGACGTGGACCAGCTCAAGCAGTACATGAAGATGTACCAGGTCACCTTCGAAGAGCGTGACCAGGTACTGCGCCCACTCGGCGAGCAAGGCTACGAGGCCGTTGGCTCGATGGGCGATGACACGCCGATGGCCGTGCTGTCCCAGCGCGTGCGCACGCCGTACGACTATTTCCGCCAGCAGTTCGCGCAGGTGACCAACCCGCCGATCGACCCGCTGCGTGAAGCCATCGTGATGTCGTTGGAAGTGTGCCTCGGTGCCGAGCGCAACATCTTCCAGGAGTCGCCTGAGCATGCTTCGCGCGTGATCCTCAGCTCGCCCGTGGTTTCCCCGGCCAAGTGGCGCTCGTTGATGACCCTGGATCGCCCAGGCTTCGACCGCCAGATCATCGACCTGAACTACGACGAGAGCCTCGGCCTTGAAGCTGCTGTGCGCAACGTCGCCGATCAGGCTGAAGAAGCCGTGCGTGCCGGTCGCACCCAGATCGTGCTGACCGACCGTCATATTGCCCCGGGCAAGCTGCCGATCCACGCTTCGCTGGCCACCGGCGCGGTGCACCACCGCCTGACCGAAAAGGGCCTGCGTTGCGACTCCAACATCCTGGTTGAAACCGCCACTGCCCGCGACCCGCATCACTTTGCGGTGTTGATCGGCTTCGGCGCTTCGGCGGTGTACCCGTTCCTGGCGTACGAAGTCCTCGGCGACCTGATCCGTACCGGTGAAGTCCTGGGCGACCTCTACGAGGTGTTCAAGAACTACCGTAAAGGCATCACCAAGGGCCTGCTGAAGATCCTGTCGAAGATGGGCATCTCCACCGTCACGTCCTACCGTGGCGCTCAATTGTTCGAAGCCATCGGCCTGTCGGAAGAAGTCTGCGAGATGAGCTTTCGTGGCGTGCCGAGCCGCATCAAGGGCGCACGTTTCGTCGACATCGAAGCCGAGCAGAAAGCCCTGGCCGCCGAAGCCTGGAGCGCGCGCAAGCCGATCCAGCAAGGTGGCCTGCTGAAGTTCGTCCACGGTGGCGAATACCACGCCTACAACCCGGACGTGGTCAGCACCCTGCAAGCCGCCGTGCAGCAGGGCGACTACGCCAAGTTCAAGGAATACACCGCGCTGGTGGATAACCGCCCGGTGTCGATGATCCGCGACCTGTTCAAGGTGAAAACCCTGGACACGCCGCTGGCCATCAGCGAGATCGAACCACTGGAATCGATCCTCAAGCGTTTCGACTCCGCCGGTATTTCCCTGGGCGCCTTGTCGCCTGAGGCCCACGAAGCCCTGGCCGAAGCCATGAACCGCCTGGGTGCGCGTTCCAACTCCGGCGAAGGCGGTGAAGACCCGGCGCGCTACGGCACCATCAAGAGCTCGAAAATCAAGCAGGTCGCTACTGGCCGCTTTGGTGTGACCCCGGAATACCTGGTGAACGCCGAAGTGCTGCAGATCAAGGTCGCCCAAGGCGCCAAGCCGGGTGAAGGTGGGCAACTGCCAGGCGGCAAGGTCAATGGCCTGATCGCCAAGCTGCGTTATGCGGTGCCGGGCGTGACGTTGATTTCGCCGCCGCCGCACCACGACATCTACTCGATCGAGGATTTGTCGCAGCTGATTTTCGACCTCAAACAAGTCAACCCGAAGGCCCTGGTCTCGGTGAAACTGGTAGCAGAAGCCGGCGTGGGCACCATCGCCGCCGGTGTGGCCAAGGCCTATGCCGACCTGATCACCATCTCCGGCTACGACGGCGGCACCGGCGCTTCGCCGCTGACCTCCATCAAGTACGCCGGTGCACCGTGGGAACTGGGCCTGGCGGAAACGCACCAGACCCTGCGCGGCAACGACCTGCGCGGTAAGGTCCGGGTGCAAACCGACGGTGGCCTGAAAACCGGCCTCGACGTGATCAAGGCCGCGATCCTCGGCGCCGAAAGCTTCGGCTTCGGCACCGCGCCAATGATCGCCCTGGGCTGCAAATACCTGCGCATCTGCCACCTGAACAACTGCGCCACTGGCGTGGCCACCCAGAACGAGAAGCTGCGCAAGGACCACTACATCGGTACCGTCGACATGGTGGTGAACTTCTTCACCTACGTCGCCGAAGAAACCCGTGAGTGGCTGGCCAAGCTGGGTGTGCGTTCGCTGGAAGAGCTGATCGGCCGTACCGACCTGCTGGACATCCTCCAAGGCCAGACCGCCAAGCAACAGCACCTGGACCTGACGCCGCTGTTGGGCAGCGATCACATCCCGGCCGACAAACCCCAGTTCTGCCAGGTTGAGCGCAACCCGCCGTTCGACAAAGGCTTGCTGGCCGAGAAGATGGTCGAGATGGCTGTATCGTCTATCAATGATGCGAGCGGTGGCGAATTCGCCCTGGATATCTGCAACTGCGACCGCTCCATCGGCGCACGCATCTCCGGCGAAATTGCATGCAAGCACGGCAACCAGGGCATGGCCAGGGCGCCGATCACCTTCCGCTTCAAGGGCACCGCTGGCCAGAGCTTCGGCGTATGGAACGCCGGTGGCCTGAACATGTACCTCGAAGGCGACGCCAACGACTACGTGGGCAAGGGCATGACCGGCGGCAAGCTGGTGATCGTCCCGCCGGTGGGCAGCGTCTACAAGACTCAAGACAGTGCCATCATCGGTAACACCTGCCTGTACGGCGCAACCGGCGGCAAGCTGTTTGCAGCCGGTACGGCCGGTGAGCGTTTCGCAGTGCGTAACTCCGGTGCCCACACCGTGGTTGAAGGCACCGGCGATCACTGCTGCGAGTACATGACCGGTGGTTTTGTCGCGGTGCTGGGCAAGACCGGCTACAACTTCGGTTCGGGCATGACCGGCGGTTTCGCCTATGTGCTGGACCAGGACAACACCTTCGTCGACAAGGTCAACCACGAGTTGGTGGAGATCCAGCGGATCAGCGGCGAAGCGATGGAATCCTATCGCAACCACTTGCAGCATGTGCTGGACGAATATGTCGAGGAAACCAACAGCGAATGGGGTCGTAACCTCGCTGAAAACCTTGATGACTACCTGCGCCGTTTCTGGCTGGTCAAACCCAAGGCTGCCAACCTGAAATCGTTGCTTTCCAGCATCCGTGCCAACCCGCAGTGATATGCGCCTGAAGAGTTTGATGAGGTTTTAACATGGCTGAACGTCTGAATAACGACTTCCAGTTCATCGATGTCGGGCGCAAAGATCCGAAGAAGAAACTGTTGCGTCAACGCAAGAAAGAGTTCGTGGAGATCTACGAACCCTTCAAACCCCAACACTCGGCCGACCAGGCCCACCGCTGCCTGGGTTGCGGTAACCCGTATTGCGAATGGAAGTGCCCGGTGCACAACTTCATTCCGAACTGGCTCAAGTTGGTGGCCGAGGGCAACATCCTCGCCGCCGCCGAGCTGTCGCACCAGACCAACACCCTGCCGGAAGTGTGCGGCCGGGTGTGCCCGCAGGATCGTCTGTGCGAGGGTGCGTGCACCCTTAACGACGGCTTCGGCGCAGTGACCATCGGTTCGGTCGAGAAGTACATCACCGACACCGCGTTCGCCATGGGCTGGCGCCCGGACATGTCCAAGGTCAAGCCGACCGGCAAGCGTGTCGCGATCATCGGTGCCGGGCCTGCTGGCCTGGGCTGTGCCGACGTGCTGGTGCGTGGCGGCGTGACCCCGGTGGTGTTCGACAAGAACCCGGAAATCGGTGGCCTGCTGACCTTCGGCATCCCCGAGTTCAAGCTGGAAAAAACCGTACTGAGCCATCGTCGCGAAGTCTTCACCGGCATGGGTATCGAGTTCCGTCTCAATACCGAAATCGGCAAAGACGTGACCATGGAGCAACTGCTTGAAGAATACGATGCCGTGTTCATGGGCATGGGCACCTACACCTACATGAAGGGCGGCTTTGCCGGTGAGGACCTGCCGGGCGTGCATGACGCGCTCGACTTCCTGATCGCCAACGTCAACCGCAACCTGGGCTTTGAAAAGTCGCCGGAAGATTTCGTCGACATGAAAGGCAAGAAGGTCGTGGTGCTGGGCGGTGGTGACACCGCGATGGACTGCAACCGCACGTCGATTCGCCAGGGCGCCAAGTCGGTGACCTGTGCGTATCGTCGTGACGAGGCCAACATGCCGGGCTCGCGCAAAGAGGTGAAGAACGCCAAGGAAGAAGGCGTGAAATTCCTCTACAACCGCCAGCCGATCGCCATTGTGGGCGAGGACCGTGTCGAAGGCGTGAAAGTGGTCGAGACCCGTCTCGGCGAACCGGACGCCCGTGGCCGTCGCAGCCCTGAGCCGATCCCGGGTTCCGAAGAGATCATCCCGGCGGACGCCGTGGTCATCGCCTTCGGTTTCCGCCCAAGCCCGGCACCGTGGTTCGAGCAGTTCGAGATCCAGACCGACAGCCAGGGCCGCGTAGTAGCCCCGGAACAAGGCCAGTACAAGCATCAGACCAGCAACCCGAAAATCTTCGCCGGTGGCGACATGGTTCGCGGTTCTGACCTGGTGGTAACCGCGATCTTCGAAGGGCGCAATGCCGCAGAAGGGATCCTGGATTACCTGCAGGTCTGATCATGCGCTCAAATGTGGGAGCTGGCTTGCCTGCGATGCAGGCAACTCGGTCTGTCAACCAGACCCAGTTGATGCTATCGCAGGCAAGCCAGCTCCCACACAAACCTCATTTCACATTGGGGTTTGTGCTGCCACTCATTGCGACAAATTGACCCGATAGACAAAAGGCACGGCTCTTGCCGTGCCTTTTGCGTCGCGCTCTGAGAAAATGCCCGCACTTTTTTTGCGGATGCCGACATGACTGCCCTCAAGAACGACCGTTTCCTTCGTGCCCTGCTCAAGCAACCCGTGGACGTCACCCCTGTGTGGATGATGCGCCAGGCCGGTCGCTACCTGCCGGAATACCGCGCCAGTCGCGCCCACGCCGGCGACTTCATGAGCCTGTGCATGAACCCTGCGTTCGCCTGCGAAGTCACCATGCAACCGCTGGACCGCTATCCACAGCTGGATGCGGCCATCCTGTTCTCCGATATCCTGACCATCCCTGACGCCATGGGCCAGGGCCTGTACTTCGAAACCGGCGAAGGCCCGCGTTTCAGGAAAGTCGTCAGCACCCTGGCCGACATCGAAGCCTTGCCGATCCCTGATCCGCACAAAGACCTGGGCTACGTGATGGACGCCGTCAGCACCATCCGCCGCGAGCTCAATGGCCGCGTGCCGCTGATCGGCTTCTCCGGCAGCCCATGGACCCTGGCCACCTACATGGTCGAAGGCGGCTCGTCGAAAGACTTCCGCAAGACCAAGGCCATGCTCTACGACAACCCGCAAGCCATGCACCTGTTGCTGGACAAGCTGGCGCAGTCGGTCACCTCCTACCTCAACGGCCAGATCATGGCCGGCGCCCAGGCGGTACAGATCTTCGACACCTGGGGCGGCAACCTGTCGGCGGCGGCGTACCAGGAATTTTCCCTGGCCTACATGCGCAAAATCGTCAGCGGCCTGATCCGCGAACATGAAGGCCGCAAAGTGCCAGTCATCATGTTCACCAAGGGCGGCGGCCTGTGGCTCGAAAGCATCGCCGACGCCGGTGCCGACGCGTTGGGGCTGGACTGGACCTGCGACATCGGCGAAGCCCGTCGCCGCGTAGGCAACAAGGTGGCGCTGCAAGGCAACATGGACCCGACCGTGTTGTACGCCAAGCCGGAGGCCATTCGCACTGAAGTCGGTCGCATCCTCGCCAGCTACGGCAAAGGCAGCGGTCACGTGTTCAACCTTGGCCACGGCATCACCCCGGAGGTTGATCCGGAGCACGCCGGCGCGTTCCTGCGGGCGGTGCATGAGTTGTCGGCGCAGTATCACGAGTGATAACAGCCTGATAAAAAACGCCCGGCTTATGCCGGGCGTTTTTGTGTTGGTTTTTAGTAGCTGAGAAGTTGTTCAGCGTAGCGTGCGATGATGTGATCGAAAGGTTTTTGGTCGCAGATGTCTGTCGAGCGAATTGCGCGAACAAGGCGAGTTAGGTCTTCCTCGCTGGTCTGTGTGATGAACTCGTCGTCGAATAGAAGGCGGATTACGTTCTGACGACGATTATTCAAATAAGCAATGTCTAGCGCCAAGACCTCAATCATTTTCGAAGCGGCTAGGTCTTCAGAGTTTGCTGGTTGAATTTCGCCGGTTCTCAGATAACGGAAGCGCAGCTCACATCGTTCATCCATTGGAGAGATATGGTGCGCTTCGTCAAACCAGTTACCTTTGCGATGGCCGCAGTGCAATGGGCTGCCGGGTTTTGTTTCGCGCAAGCAAGAGGCATGGAGATTCTGATACTCCAATGACAGTTCTTCGAACTGTTCTTGAGGTCTGAAATGCTCGATATGGCTGTTGGAAGCCTCTATTTCTCTACCGCAGTAGCAGCAAAAGAAACCTTGTTCGAGCAGCAGGTTGTTGTGAAGGGCGCGTTTTTGCGGGTTTTGCAGTGTTGAATAGGTTGGGTTCCATTCATCGCTTGCTGAGTTTTTCCATTCTGTAAATGAAGCCGGTTCAGCTCCTTTGAGCACTCGCTTCATTTTCCGAGGATCTCCTTGCGCCTCATCAGTGCTTCGGCTCCTGCAAATTCTGGGAGGTCAGGTGCTTTTTTCTTCAACGCCTCAAGTTGAATTTTTGCTTTTTTGAGGTCGTTATCCTCCAGCGTGGAAAACAATTCTGAGAGCAGTTTTTCAATTTCTGGCTCGCGTTGTGTAACGCCCATGACTTCCTCCAGCACGCTGCTGGAGTCGAGACCATATGTAACTCGTGGGTGGGATGCACTACCGTTGTTCAGAACGATAACTTCTTCGGGATTCAGGCTTCCGATGATTTGTGGTGAGTGGCTTGCTGCGATGAACTGAACTTTGGGAAACGCTTCTTTCAGTGCTGGAACAATGCCGCGCTGCCAAGCCGGGTGAAGGTGTATGTCCAGTTCGTCGATGATGACCACGCCTGAAGTATTTTTCAGGACGTCTTTCCCCATGTGCGGATTGAGGATACACATTCGGCGGGCGATGTCTGCGATTAGGGCGACTAATCCGCGCTGGCCATCACTCAATTCGTTGAATGGTAAGAAGCCATAGCCCTCCAGATTGACAAGAAGGCTTCTGAGAGGAAGGTCGTAATAAATGCCAGTTGAGTTTGGTAAGGCGGACTTTAGCGCTGTGTTAATCCAGCAGAGTTCATCGTCAAAGACCGACATAATATTGGACGAGAGATGTACGGACTGGAGTTGCTCTAGAGTCTTTCCAATAAGCCAGCTTTCAAAGTCTTTAATGTCCGCAGCTGCGTCATACCAATTTTTATAGCCGTCTAATCTCGATACTTTTTGTGTGGCAGAAAACTCGGCGGATACATTTGCTGTGGTCCAGCGACGATTGGCTTGATAGAACGACAGTAAAGGTAGATCTATAGTCTTGCTTTCATTCATTTCATCAATTTTTTGATGAATGGCGGCTACGAGCTCTGAGTCAGGATAGGCATACTCGTCACCCCTTTGCTTTTTTCTCGACCAAGAGCGATTTCCGAATATGTGCCCGTCCGCCTCAAGAAAAATAGGATACTGGCGTTCGAAGCGAATTCGTCCGTTGTAGTTATTGATGATAAAACGGGCGTCTTTCTCGTTTAGCGTGTCTTGATTCACCCCAGTCGAGGTGGCGAAGTCCTCAAAAATGGCAGCCACCGCCTGCAACAACGAAGTCTTCCCACTCCCGTTAACCCCCACCACCAGATTGAAACCCGGCTGAAAGTCGAAAGTGGCATCTTCGTAACAACGAAAATTCTGAATATGAAGCTGGTCCAGGCGCATTCTGGCTTTCCTTTACCAAGAGTAACGAATGCCGTCAGTGTACCTTGGCTCGCTAGAAGCGCCAGAGGCGCAGGTGTTACGAGCTTTTGGCTTCCTGCAGCGGCGGTAACTTCGCCAGCTTCAATGCCACCAGCAACGCAACGATCAACAGCACGACGATAAACCCGCCTATCCCGTTCCATCCCGCGTAGTGCCAGAAGAAACCACCCGCCGTCCCCGCAATGCTCGACCCCAGGTAGTAGCTGAACAGGTACAGCGACGACGCCTGCCCCTTGGCTTTCAGCGCCCTGCGGCCAATCCAGCTGCTGGCCACCGAGTGGGCGCCGAAGAAGCCGAAAGTGAAGATCAGCATGCCGGGCACCACCAGCCACAGGGGCGTGAACAGCGTCAGGGCGATGCCGCCGAGCATCAGCACGATGGTGCCCCACAGCACGCGACGACGGCCCAGGCGGTCGGCCAGGGAGCCGATTTTCGCCGAGCTGTAGATGCCCGAGAGGTACACCAGCGACAGCAGGCCGACCACGGCCTGGCTCAAGTCGTACGGCTCGGCCAGCAAGCGGTAGCCAATGTAGTTGAACATCGTGACGAAGCTGCCCATCAGCACGAAGGCTTCGAGGAACAACCACGGCAGGCCGGCATCCTTGAAGTGCAGGGTGAAGCCATCAATAAGGCTGCGCGGGCGCAGGGAGCTGGCGCGGAAGTTGCGCGATTCGGGGAGGATTTTCCAGAACACCGTGGCCGCAATCAGCGCCAGGGCGCCGATGATCAGCATCGCGGTGTGCCAACTCACGAAGTCGATCAAGACGCCGATGATCAAACGCCCGCTCATGCCGCCAATGGCGTTACCACCGATGTACAAACCCATGGCCAGGCCGATGTGTTGCGGGTGGATCTCTTCGCTCAGGTAGGTCATGGCCACTGCCGCCAGGCCGCTGAGGGACAGGCCCACCAGGGCGCGCATCAGCAGGATACCTTCCCAGCTCGGCATCAGGCCGCTGGCGATGGTGGCCAGCGCGGCGCAGAACAGCGCAGCGACCATCACCGGCTTGCGTCCCAGGGTGTCGGAAATCGGCCCGGTAATCAGCAGGCCAATGGCGAGCATGCCGGTGGCCACCGAGAGGATCAGGCTGCTTTGCGCGGCATTGATGGAAAATTCGTGGGACAGCGCCGGCATCATCGGCTGTACGCAGTAGAGCAGGGCAAAGGTGGCGAAACCACCGGAAAACAGCGCCAGCACCGTGCGCATGAACATCGGGGTGCCTTTTTCGATGTACTGCTCGTTGAGCTGCGCCACCACGTCATCGAGGGCGGTGGGCGGTACTTCTTGAGCGAGCGGAGCGACAGCAGATTTCACGCGGGACCTCGGGGAGGAAAGGCTGCCAGGGCTGGCAATGGAAAAAGAATATAGCTCGCTAATGATTCTTTCCAATATATTGTTCGACCTGTTTAAGAGGTTTTACGACCTAATGAGGTTTTCATGGAATTGCGCCACCTGCGTTACTTCATTGCCGTGGCTGAAGAGCTGCATTTTGGCCGCGCTGCGCAGGTGCTGGGCATTTCCCAGCCACCACTGAGCCAGCAGATCCAGGCGCTGGAGCAGGAGATTGGAGCGCGGTTATTTGAGCGTACCAATCGTCGGGTCGAGTTAAGCGAGGCGGGCAGGCTGTTCCTGCAAGAGGCGCGTTTGGTGCTGGCGCAAGTGGATAAAGCAGCGGACGTGGCGCGCCGGGCGCAGTTGGGGGAGCTGGGTGAGTTGAAAATTGGCTTCACCTCTTCTGCGCCGTTCAACTCCAGCATCCCACAGGCGATCTTCGCGTTTCGCCAGGCATTCCCGGCGGTGCATCTGAATTTGCAGGAGATGAGCAGCACGCAAGTCGCCGAGTCGCTGGTGGATGAGTCGATACAGGTGGGGCTCATGCGGCCGTTGCCATTGTCTGACTCGCTGAGTGTCGTGGAGTTGATGCGCGAGCCTTTGGTGGCCGTGCTGAACGCCGATCATCCGTTGGTGGAAGGCAGCGAGCGCGGTCTGCACCTGGCGCAATTGGCCGAAGAGCCGTTTGTATTTTTCCCGCGCACTTATGGCAGCGGCTTGTATGCCCAATTGCTGAACCTGGCGCGGGATGCCGGCTTCAGCCCGCACTTTGCCCAGGAGGCTGGGGAGGCGATGACCATCATCGGCCTGGTGGCAGCGGGGTTGGGTGTTTCGGTGCTGCCGGCGTCGTATCAGCGGATCCGCATTGATGGCGTGGTTTACCGCACCTTGCTGGATCAGGAGGCGGTGACGGCGGTGTGGCTGGTGCAGCGCAAGGGCCAGCAAACGCCGATGGCCAAGGCGTTTGTGGAGCTGTTGACGCGCAAGGCGGCGGTGTAGCCGCGATCACATATCAGGTAACGGAACCTTCTTAGTGGTTTGCAGTGGATTTGCGCAGAATCGCTTCTTTCTTAAGCGAGTGACATGGATGACACTTCTCTACCAGCCGAAAGAAGGCAGTGTGCTGATTTGTGATTTTCGGGGATATGAGGTGCCGGAGATTATCAAGATCAGGCCCGTTATCGTGATACGCAAACACCGAACGAATAAGCTGTTGGTAACGGTAGTCCCGTTAAGCACTACAGCACCGCAGACGTTGCTTGAGCACCACTTGCAGCTCGAAAGCCACCTGCAGGGAGCTAATCCGGTCTGCTGGGCGAAGTGCGACATTGTTGCCACTGTCAGTCTTGGCAGGCTTGATCGAATCAAGAGTAAAGACCGGCATGGAAAACGAACTTACAAAATCGCGGAGCTTTCCAGTGAGCAGTTTTCAGCGATAAAAGCGGCGGTGCGCAGTGCGCTGGGATTGTAGCGAGGGGCCAACTGTCAAAGACAGGCGCTTTGCCACCGATTGCCGGGTGCAGGTTTTCAGGCATACTGGCCGAGTTCCCGAAAGGGGCTTGTGAGACTCTGAGGATCCTGGGCAACCAGCCATCGCAGAGCCAGGCAGGAACCGGCGATGACAAGCCAACCTGTTTGTGAAGAGGGCGCCGAAAGGCGCCCTTTGTCGTTTCTGGTATTTCAGTTTTGCTTCGAAGTCCCGGTCTGCTGGAACAACTGCGCCGCCGACCCGGTGTCACTCACCCCATTGGTGCGCAATGCCGCCAGAATGTCCCGGTCCAGCATGCTCACCCAACGGTTGTAGTTGCGGTGAATCTTGCCGTCCTTGTAGCCCAGGTCGCGGCTGTCGCGGTAGGTGATGGCGTAGTGGGTGGCGGTGTAGCGGATGTCGATTTCAGCGTGGTACTGGTTGCGCACGTTGATCTCGGCCTGGACCAGTTGCGGGCTCAGGCGCTGGACCACCCATTCGCGTTTGTTCAAGGCCGCCACGATGGTTTGCTTCATTTTTTCTTCGTTGACCTGCGGGTTCGTCGGCAAGTCGTGCTGGGGGTTGAGCACCGGTTTGTTGGTGCAGCCAGCGGTGGTGAGCAGGGCCAAAGCGACCAGTGTTGCGCGTAGCAGGGAAGACATTCCATTTCTCCAGTCAGTAAAAAACTCACGCCCAGCGGCGGAAAATCAGCGAAGTGTTGACGCCGCCAAAAGCAAAATTGTTGTTCATCACGTAGTCGCTGTGCAGCTCGCGGAACTCACCTTGCAGGTAGTCCAACTCGCCGCAACGCGGGTCTATCTCATCGAGGTTGAAGGTGTGCACGTATTGGTCACGGTTCATCATCTCGATGCTGAACCACGACTCCAGCGCGCCGCATGCGCCCAGGGTGTGCCCGAGGAAACTTTTCTGTGAACTGATGGGCATGCGGCTGCCGAACAGGCTGCTGGTGGCCAGGGTTTCGGCAATGTCACCCTGGTCGGTGGCGGTGCCATGCCCGTTCACATAGCCGATGGCATCGGGTTGCAGTCCCGCGTCCTCCAGGGCCAGCTCCATGGCGCGGCGCATGGTTTTCTGTTCGGGACGTGTGGTGTGCTGGCCGTCGGCGTTGCTGCCAAAGCCGACGATTTCGGCGTGGATATGCGCGCCACGGGCCAGGGCGTGTTCCAGTTCTTCAAGCACCAGGATGCCGCCGCCTTCGCCGATCACCAAACCGTCGCGGCCGCTGTCATACGGGCGCGGGCTGGTCTGCGGGGCATCGTTTTTCAGGCTGGTGGCGTACAGCGCATCGAACACCATGGCTTCGGTGGGGCACAGCTCTTCAGCACCACCTGCCAACATCAGCGGCAGGCGGCCGAACTTGATGGCCTCGTAGGCGTAGCCGATGCCCTGGCTACCGCTGGTGCATGCGCTTGACGTGGGGATCAGCCGGCCGGTGAGGCCAAAGAAGATGCTGATATTTGCCGCCGTGGTGTGGGGCATCATCCGCACGTAGGAGTTGGCGTTGAGCCCCTCGGCCACCGAGTTCAGCAGCATATTGCCGAAGGCCTTGATCTCATCGGTGCTGCCGGTGGAGGAGCCGCAGGCCACGCCCATGCGCCCGTCCTTGATCGACTCGTCGCCCAGCAAGCCTGCGTCTTTGAGCGCTTGTTCCGCCGCCCATACTGCCAGGCGCGAAACCCGGCCCATGCTGCGCAGTTGCTTGCGGGTCCAGTGAGCGGGCACCACGAAATCATCAATTGGCCCGGCCAGTCGCGTGTTCAATTCGGTGAAGCGATCCCACTCGTCCATGCGCCGAATGCCGCTGCGGTTGGCGCGGAAGTGGGCGGCGATGGTTGCCCAGTCGCTGCCCAAAGACGTAACGCCGGCCATGCCGGTGACTACCACGCGTTTCATCAGCACAGTCCTCCATTCACGGCCAGCACTTGGCGAGTGATGTAGCCGGCCTCCGCCGACATCAGGAAGTTTACCGCCCCGGCGACTTCTTCCGGGGTGCCCATGCGCTGGGCCGGGATCATCTTCATCAACTCTTCCACGGGTACGTTTTCATCGAGCATTGCCGTGTCGATCAGCCCGGGGGCCACGCAGTTGACGGTGATCTTGCGCTTGCCCAGCTCGATCGCCAGGGCCTTGGCGGCGCCGATCAAGCCGGCCTTGGACGCGCTGTAGTTGACCTGGCCACGGTTGCCGATGAGCCCGGAGACCGAGGTAATGCACACGATGCGGCCTGCTGCGCGACGACGAATCATCGGCATCATCACCGGGTGCAATACGTTGTAGAAACCGTCGAGGTTGGTACGCATCACCACGTCCCAATCGTCTTCCGACAGTGCTGGAAACGCACCATCGCGAGTCAGCCCGGCGTTCAGCACCACGCCGTAATACGCGCCATGTGCTTCCACGTCCGCTTCCAGAATTTCCTTGCAGTTGGCGCGCTCCGCCACATCAAACTGCAACACCCGCGCCTTGCGGCCAAGTGCTTCAATTTCAACCTGCACTGCATCCGCCTCGGCACGCCCGCTGCGGCAGTGCAGCACGAGGTCGTGCCCGGCCTGGGCCAGGCGCAGAGCGATGGCGCGGCCGATGCCACGGCTGGAGCCGGTAACCAATACGGATTCAGTCATGGCGTAGTGTCCTTCGATTCAGCTAAATAGTTGGCCGCCTGGGGCGGTCGAAATACGTTCAGGCGTGCACTCGCCTGGATACCGTCGCCGGTCAGGTGGCATTCGAACACACCCATGCCGTTGTCGTCTTCCAGGGAACGCAAGCCGTGAATGGTCAGCTCGGTGCCGGCGGGGAAGTGCTCTACATTGCACTCGAACTTGCGCGTGCCCAGCAGGAAGCCCAACTCCACCGCTTCGCCTTTCTGGCGGGCACGGCAACCGGCGTAGGCGGCGACACTTTGGGCCATCAACTCAATCCCGACCCAGGCCGGCAGGCTGCCGTCGGCGCGGTTGAAAAGACCACCGGGCTTGACCGTCAGGCGGGTCTGAATCTGTTCTTCATCAAAGCTCAGGACCTGATCGATCAGGATCATGTCACCGGCGTGGGGCAGCAGTTCGGCGAGCGGCCAATTCATCATGGGGCGTCTCCGATAATCAGGCTGGCATTGTTGCCGCCGAAGGCAAACGAGTTGCTCATCAGGCAGCGTTTTTGCAGGGTGTCGCCGGGCAGCGCCCACTTCAACACAGGCAGCGCCGGGTCGGCCTGGCCATCCCAGACATGCGGGGGCACCACGCCTGCTGCAAGGCTCAACCAGCAGAACGCCGCTTCCAGTGCACCAGCCGCGCCCAGGGTGTGGCCGCTCATGGGCTTGGTCGACGAACAGGCCACGCCGTCCGGGAACAGGGCCGCGACCGCCAGGGCTTCCATGGCGTCGTTGTGTTGCGTGGCGGTGCCGTGCAGGTTCAGGTAGCCGATCTGCCCGGGCGCCAGATTTGCACTGGCCAGGGCCTTGCGCATTGCCTGCAACGCACCCTTGCCGGTGGGCTCGGGGGCGGAAATATGGTGGGCATCACAACTGGCGCCGCTGCCCAACAGTGCGACTGGCGCGGGGGTTTTGCTCATCAGGAACAAAACCGCAGCTTCGCCGATATTGATGCCGTTACGGTTCGCCGAGAACGGGTTGCAACGCTGTGCCGACACCGCTTCCAGCGCCGAAAAACCATTGAGGGTCAGCTTGCACAGCGTGTCGACGCCACCGCAAATCACCGCATCGCACAGGCCCAGGTCCAACAGGCGCTGGGCACTCATCAGCGCCCGCGCGCTGGAGGTGCAGGCGGTGGAAATCACATAGGCCGGGCCGCTCAGTTGCAGCCAATCGGCAAGGAAGTTTGCGGGGGCGCCGAGTTCCTGTTGCTGGTAATCGTACGTGGCGGGAAATTGCTGGTTCTGCAAGTAATCGGCGATGCCGCGACTGGCTTCGTCGATGCCCGACGTACTGGTGCCGAGCACGATGCCAATGCGGGAGGCGCCGAAGGCCTGGATCGCCTGGCGGATCTCGTCGTCAATTTGCAACGCCGCTTCCAGCAACAGCTGGTTATTGCGGCTGCGATGGGGCTCCAGCCCAGGCGGGATGGCCGCCAGTTCACCGTGCACACCGGCCACCGGCAACACCCGCTCCGGCACCCAGCCGCTTTCGGCGCGCATGCCGCAGCAGTCGCCGGCAAACAGGCTGCGGCTGACGGCTTGCTTGTCGCGGCCCAGGGCGCAGATCACGCCAAGGGCATTGAGGTAAGCGGTCATCGGGCGGCCTCAAGCGGCGAGATGCGGTAGCTCAGGTGCTGCCCCATCACGTCCACGCGAAACACCAGCGAGGAGTGATAGGTGATCTTCCAGTGGGCCGGCAGGGTGCGGGTCAGGTCCATTTCCTGAGTGCCGGGATACAGTGCAGAGACTTCATCCGCCGAAGTCAGGGCAAACAACAGCGCGGCAAACAGCTCCCGTGCCTGGGGATTGGGCGGCAGCAGACCGTCGGCATGCCAAGCGCCGTTGGTCAGCATCTGCCGGGCCTGGGGAATGCCCAGCGGGTCCATCATCGACCAGCGGATCCCGCCGGCTTCGCGCTGGATCACCAGCAACCAGTCCTGACGCTGGCCGTCTTGCTCGCGCTGCACATGCAATTGCAACGGCAGGCTCAACACCGGGTTTTTTGACGGCAACGGTGGCTGGCTGGCGCACGCGCCCAGCAGCAACAGGCAGCCGATCAACAGCATTCGGATCATGTTCCAGTGCTCGCCAGGGGTTTGCGCGCAACCACGTTGACCAGGGTTTCTTCGCGCTGGCCCGCAGGTTTCGGCTGGCGCAGGCCCCAGCGCTCAAGCAGGCCGAAATCGGTGGCGCGGCTCCACCACAGGTACGGGTACGAAACGTTCTGCGGGCCGAACTCAAAGCCCTGCTCGCGAATCATCTCAAGGTACTCTTCTGCGCTTTTTTGCACATGCATCGGGTGACGGAACAACCAACGAATGACCCAGGTGTCGATGTAGGCTTCGGTGGACTCGGCAAACAGCAAATAGCCGCCTGGCTTGAGCACCCGATAGAACTCTTTCAGGGCACGATGCTGTTCCACCAGGTGATGGAAGGTCTGGTGACAGAACAGTACGTCAACGCTGGCGTCGGCCACATCGAGGGTGGCGCAATCACTGCCGATCAACTCGATGGCGATGCCCTGGCGTGCGGCTTCGGCGCGGCTCAGGTCGAGGCTGTGCGGGTCGGCGTCGAGGCCGAGCAGGCGCTCTGGGGCGAACGTCTGCTGCAAGTACTGGAACGATTTGCCCTGGCCACAGCCAGCGTCCAGCAGCACCGGCGCAACCGGCAGCGGATCGCTGAACAGGCTGCGCAAGTCGTTGATCGCCACGCGCAGCACATGGTGCTGCCAGGTGTGGCTGCGCAGGAACCAGAAGCCGAATTTGGTTTCCTCGACGTAGTTTTTACTCAGGTATTGGCTGCTCATTTCATCTTCCTTGTCCCGGACGGGCTGGCCCACGGCGCCAGCATGAAGCTGAACGCCAGCCCCAGGCTCACCGACAGCCCAAAATTACTCACCGCCGGTGTGCTGGAAACCGCCAGCAGGCCGAACGATAGCCAAGTGGTCACGGCCGCCAACAGTGTGCCCAACAGGCTCACGGCGGCGCCGCCAATTTGTTCACGCATCAGGATCGCGTAGTCGACGCTGATGGCGGTCACCAGCAGCAGGCCGAACAGGCTGAACAGCGTCAAAGGCTGCCCCAGCCAACCAAGGCTGGCCAGGCTGCACAGCGCCGCCAGCAACGGCAGCGCAACGATGCGCAGGGCGCCGCCGAAGCCGAACGGCAGGATCAGCAACAGTACGATCAACACGCACGACATTAACTTCAATTCGGCGGCGCTGATTTGCGTCGCGGCAAACACCTGGTTCAAGTCGCCCAAACGGTCTACTAACTGCACCCCGGGCAAATCCAGGGCTTGCACTCGCAGCAACGCCGGGTTGTTCAAGCCTTGCAGGCTGACCATCGCCGCCACGCCGCCGTCGACATTCCCCAGCCACAGCGCGCGCCACGGTTCAGCCAGCGGGCCGACCAGTGCGGCATCGATGTCTTCGGTGGGCAGGGCTTGCAACTGGGTCAGTTCGGCTTGCAGCGCTGTGGCAGGCACGCCGAGGTCCAGCAGCGGCTGCCAGTACCGCGGCAACTGGTTCAGGGCTTCACGCAGTTGCTGTTGCTCGGCCGGTGTACTGACCAGTTGGTTGAGTGCCAGGTAACCCTGGAGTTTGTCCATGTTCACCAGCTGATCCAGGCGCTGGCTCAGGGCCGCCTGGCGCTCCAGCAACTGCTGCTGATTGTCCGCCCGCACCAGGAAGAACTGGCTGGTGGGCTGAAACCCGGTAATCCGTGCAACGGCCTGGGCTTGCTGCAGTAACTGTGGTGGTGCACCGATCCATTGGCGGATATCGTTTTTGCTGGTCAATTGCCACAGTCCACCGCCGCAAAACACCAGCACCAATACCAGCAACACCGGGCTCGGCAGGCGCTTGAGCAGCGACTCGCGCACGCTCAACAAAAACTCGGCAATGCGCAGCGGCCATTGGGCCGGGCGCAACTCGACACCCTTGAGCAAGGCCGGCAACAGGCACACCGCCGACAGGTAGGCGCCCACCAGACCTGCCGCCGAGAACACCGCGATTTGCGTCAATGCCGGGAACGGCGTCCACGCCAGCGCCAGGTAGCCGATGCAACTGGTGGCCAGGCTCAGGCTCAAGCCCGGCAAGGTCAGGCGCAAGGCCGGCCAACTGCGCCAAGGGCTCATGCTCCAACTCTTGGACAGGTAGTGCAGAGGGTAATCCACCGCCACGCCGATCAGGCTCGAGCCCAACACCAGCGTGATCACATGCATATGCCCAAACAGCGCCACACAGGCCACCGCGCCAAACAGCATGCCCACCAGCACTGGCACAAACGCCAGCAATACCCGCCAGCGCCGGAAGGCCAGCAACAGCAACAACAAGATGCCGATCGTGGCGCCGCCGCCAACCCAGGTGATTTCCCGCGTCGCCTGTTGCTGGCCATTGGCTGCGTACAACAGGCCGCTGGCGGCGAGCAATTGCGCGCCTTGCTGATCGGCCTGTTCGCGGCTGGCCTTGAGCAGTTCTGCCACTTGCAGCGGCAGTTTCATGTCGAAGGCATTGCCGGTGGTGCGCGCCCGCAGCAGCACCCAGCTTTTGCCGTCGGCATCGGCGATCAACGCGCCGCTGCCAATATCCAGTTGCACCGAACCGTGCTGCGGCTGGCTGTTCTGGATGCGCCCGGTGAGGCCCAGCCAATCGTCCTGGCTGGGCACCAGGCTGAAGCCGCTGAAGGGATCGAACAGCGCTTGCACGCGTTGCTGGATAAACGCCTGCGGCTCGTCGATCAACTGCTCGCGGTCCTTGGCCGAGAGCATCGCCAGCCGGCCTTGCAGCAACTGCTGACGCAGGGCCGGCAGGTCGGCTTGCAGGTTCCACTGAACCTTCTCAAACAGGCCGCTGGCTTGCCAGCGCTCGCCCAATTGCTGGGCCATGGCCACGGCTGTTTGCCGGTCGGCATGGCCCACCAGCACCAATATTTCGCGGTTCAGCGGTTCCTGCATGCGTTGTTCGGCGCGCAGCTCCAAGGCGTCTGGCGCGGTGCCCGGCACCAGCTCCATCAGGTTCGCCGACAGCGGCGCGCCATCGCGCCATTGCCAACCCGCCAGGGCCAACACGGCCACCAGCAGGATCAGGAACAGGCGCGGCAACCAGCGTTCACTCGGCAAAATCGTGTTGCTCCGCGTCGCTCAAGGGCTGGCTGCTGGTGCTGTCCTGCATGCGCAGTACGGTGCTGTCGCCCTGGGTTTCCAGCAGCTCGATTTTTTGCACCCGCTCGCCGCCGTCGATATTGATCTGGGTGAACACTTGCTTGAGCAGCAGCGAACGCGGGATCAACGTGAGCTTCCACTGCTCGGCTTCGCCCTGCAGTTGCAGCTCAAAGTCACGCTGCAAGCCGCTGCTGTCACCCTGCAGCACGGCAAGGAACAACCGATTCTGCTCGGCGCCGGCGCTCTTGTTCGGCAGCAATTGCCAGCCGTTGGGGTCACGCCGGGCAATGCCGTTGGCGCTGATGCGGTAGTCCTGTTGCAGCGGGGTTTTCAGCAGCCACAGCAGGCCGTGGTCCTTGGCCAGGACGAAGGTGCCCTTGCTGACCAGCGGTTGCGGCAGGGCGCGCAGGTGTTTTTCCTGGATGAAGTTGCCGTGGATTACCGACGGTTTTGCAAGCTGATCGCTGAGTTGTTGCAGGTCGAAAGCATGGGCCAGGCCTGGAATGCCTAAAAACAGCATCAACGCGACCCTTGTAGGAGCGAGCTTGCTCGCGAAGAACCTGAGGGCGCCGAGAAGTGTCAGGCGTCTCGCGTTATCGTTGACGACCATCGCGGGCAAGCCCGCTCCCACAGGGTTGTGTGTCATGACAGCGCCCTCTCGACTGCGTCGACAAATACCTTCGGCGACGCCAGCTGCATTTCACGGCTGGCAATCTCCACCGCCACTTGCACGGTGCTGGCGCGGGTCAGGCGCTCGCCGGTGGCCTTGTCGCTGATCAGGTAATTGACCTTCAAGCGGTTCTCCCACTCCACCAGGCTGGCGCGCACCGTGATGGTCTGGCCGAAGGTCGCGCCGCGCACATAACGCAGTTGCATGTCGATCACCGGCCAGGCATAGCCCGCTTCCAGCATCGCCGTGTAGTTGTGGCCGAGCGTGTCCAGCAAGGCGCAGCGGGCAACTTCCAGGTACTTCACGTAGTGCCCGTGCCACACCACGTTCATGGTGTCGATATCAAAAAACGGCACGAGGATTTCAGTGTCGCAGTGCAACACGCCGGGGCTACGCATGCAGCCTCCAGTGTTGCTCGGCGATGCGTTTGAGGCACAGGCGCAGTTCGCCTTCCAGAGCGCGGTCTTCGATGACTGGCGGGAAGTCCTTGGCCAGCTCTGCGTGCATGGCGGCCAGCGCCGGTGGCAGTGGGCGCGCGTCTTCAGCCTGGGCCCGCAGCCATACACCCTGGTTGGCGGCCAGCAAGGTGGCAGCGGCGACTTGCTCGGTCAGCTCCAGCACGCGAATTGCGTCGCGGGCGGCGATGGTGCCCATGCTGACCTTGTCCTGGTTATGGCACTCGGTGGAGCGCGAGAACACGCTGGCCGGCATGGTGTTCTTCAGCGCTTCGGCGGTCCAGGCGCTGGTGCCGATCTGCACCGCCTTGAAACCGTGGTTGATCATCGCCCGCTCGGCTGGCGCGCCCGACAAATTGCTCGGCAGGCCGTGGTTGTAGCGCACGTCCACCAGCAGCGCGAGCTGGCGGTCCAGCAGGTCGGCGACGTTAGCCACCAGGGTCTTGAGGCTGTCCATGGCGAAGGCAATGTGGCCGCCGTAGAAGTGACCGCCGTGCAGCACGCGTTCTTCTTCGGCGTCGATGATCGGGTTGTCGTTGGCGCTGTTGAGTTCGATCTCGATAAATGAACGCAGCCAGTTCAGGCTGTCGGCCAGCACGCCCAAAACGTGGGGCGCACAGCGCAGCGAGTAACGGTCTTGCAGGCGGTGCAGCGGCGCGGTCGGTGCGTCGATGGCCAAGTCCTTGCGCAACCAGGCGGCGACTTGCATCTGCCCCGGGTGCGGCTTGGCGGCGAACAGGCGCTCGTCGAAATGCTCCGGGTTGCCTTGCAGCGCCACCACGTTAAGCGCGGTGATGCGCGTGGCCAGTTGCAGCAGGTAGTCGGCACGGGCGAAAGCCAGGCAGGCGAGGCCGGTCATCACGGCGGTGCCGTTCATGAGTGCCAGGGCTTCTTTCGGGCGCAGCACCAATGGGTCCCAACCCAGTTCTCGGTGCACGTCGGCAGCCTGGCGACGTTCGCCACGGAACATCACTTCGCGCTCGCCAGACAGGGTCGCGGCTACGTAGGACAGCGGCGTCAAATCACCGCTGGCGCCCACCGAGCCTTCTTCCGGAATCAGCGGCAGCACGTCGAATTCGAGAAACGCATGCAGGCGCTCCAGCAACTCCACGCGCACCCCCGACACGCCGTGGCACAGTGACTGCAAGCGCGCCGCCAGCACCGCGCGGGTGGCTTGGGCATCCAGCAACTTGCCCAGGCCGCAGCCGTGGAACGTGTAGAGGTGACGCGGCAGTGCTTCGACGTGCTGCAACGGCACCGCCACCACGCAGGAGTCGCCGTAGCCGGTGGTCACGCCGTAGATCACGCCTTCCTTGTCCAGCAACGAATCCAGGAACTGCGCGCCCTTGGCGATGCGCTGGCGGTACTGGGCATCAGCTTGCAGTTGAGTCGGCGCCTGACGGTTGGCCAGGGCCAATACGTCTTCGATGCGCAGGGGGAGTTCGCCGAAGGTTACCGGCTCAAGATGCGTCGTCATCGGTCTTCCAGAAAGGGTAAAAGTTGAACCATTGTTGGGGCGCTTCCAGGCAGAACTGGCCCAGGCGCTCGGCGTAGCGGGCGGTCCATTGTGCGATCACCTGCTGGCGGTCGCTGCGTTTCCATTCGATCAGTTGGGCGAACGGCTCGATGATCAGGCGATAGCGGCCTTGATGCTTCAGGCACATCAGCAAGTTGACCGGGCATTTCAGCAAGCCTGCCAGCAGCCACGGGCCTTGGGGGAAGGCGGCGTCATGGCCGAGGAAAGCCACCCGCACCGTGCGCCCGCCGTGCAGCGGTACACGGTCGCCGGCAATCGCCAGCCACTCGCCGGCGTCGAGGCGCTGACTGAGCAGCATCATCACCGCAGGGTCCAGTTCGCTGACCTGGATCAGGCGCAAATTGGTCGCGCCGGCCTCGCCCAGAATCCGGTTGAAGCGTTCGGCGTGCTTGGTGTGCACCAGCACGTTCATCGTGACCTTTTCGCCCAGCTCGGCGAGGGCGCGGCACACCTCAAGGTTGCCCAGGTGCGCGCCTACCAGCATCTGCCCGCGTTCGCTGCGTAGCTGGCTGCGCAGGTGTGCCGGGTCGATGATTTCAATCTGTTCCAGGCGCAGTTTGCCGTTCCATACGTCGAGCTTGTCCAGCAGGGCGTCGGCGAATGCCATGAACTGCCCGAAGACTCTTCGGTGGGTAGGGCGCAGGTCATCGCGCTTGCTCCAGTCGGCCAGGCGTTGCTGGTACTGCCAGGCGCTTTGGCGGGCCGTGCGGCCGAACAGGAAGAAGTACAACACGATGCTGTACAGCAGCGGGCTCAACAGCCTGCGCCCGAGGACCTTGGCGGCGAGTGCGGTGAATTTCATCAGCCAGAAGCTGCCGCGCTCTTTGCGGTCGGCCCAGTGCTTGGTGTCCTGGGTCATGCCTGCCACCGGCGCCAGAGGATCATCGGCGCGCGCACCAACATGCCGAAGAACAGCCGGGTGTGCATCGAGGAAATCAGCGCGTTGTCGTGCACCAGGCGAAAGTGCGACAGGCCGTCGGTGGGGTAATGCACCTTGGTCGGCAGCCAACGCATCGGCTGGTTGCGCCAAGCCAGGCGCACCAGGATGTCGGAGTCGAAATCCATGCGTTTGCCGATGTTGGCCGAGTCCATCAGGGCCAGGGTCGGTGGCAGTGGGTACACGCGAAAGCCGCACATTGAGTCGCGGATCTGCAGCGACAAGGTGTTGATCCACACCCACACGTGGGTCAGGTAGCGCGCATAAAGGCGGCCCTTGGGCACACTGTCGTCGTACTCCGGGTAGCCGCAGATTACGGCGTTCGGGTGGGTGCGCGAGGCGTCGAGGAAGGTGCCGACTTCCCGCAGGTCGTGCTGGCCGTCGGCGTCCACTTGCAGGGCGTGGGTGAAGCCCAGGCGCGCCGCTTCGCGAAAACCGGCCATGACGGCGGCGCCCTTGCCCTGGTTGGTGGGCAGGGTCAGCAGGGACACGTTGTCCAGGGTGGCCAGTTGCGCGAGCACGGTGGCGCAGGCGGGGCTGCTGCCGTCGTCTACCAGCAGGCAGGGCAAGCCGCTGTCGAGCACGGTACGCACCACGGCGGGCACGGCGGCCTCGTGGTTGTAGACCGGGATCAGGGCGCAGGGGTTATGCATAACAGGTACCCCATTGGCAGAAGCGCTGTGCGTGGCGAGGGAGCTTGCTCCCGCTGGGCTGCGAAACGGCCCCAACACAGGCGACACCGATTTGCCTGATAAACCACAGTGCCTGGGTTGGGAGTGCTGCGCACTCCAGCGGGAGCAAGCTCCCTCGCCACAAAAGCTTAATCACTGATCCTCTCCAGCACGATCCGCCCACTGGAGCAGGCTGCCGCCTCATTGCGGTAGGCGAAGTACAGCTTGCTGCGTTCCCGGTCGAACCGCAGGTGCAGTTCGATCCGGTCATCCGGGCGCACCAGTTGCTGGAACTTGAGCACTTCCATCCCGGCAAATTGCCCTGGCAGGTTGAGCAGTTGCTGGCCCAGGGTCAGCGCCCAATCCACCTGCACCACGCCCGGCAGCACCGGTGTTTGCGGGAAGTGCCCACTGAAGTAGGCGAGGTCCGGCGGGACCGCCAGTTGCAGGGTCCATTCGCCGTTGGCTTCGACGCGCTCCAGCACTTGCGGCGCTGTCGGGCGGGGTGCCAGCAGCAGGGCTTCGACGTCGGCCTGGGGCAGCTTGCCTTGGCTGTTCAACGGCAATTGGCGCAACAGGCGCCAGCGGCGCGGCAGGGCCAGGGCTTCGCAGTGTTGGCCCAAATGTTCGCGCAGGGTTTGGGTGACGCTGCGCCGGCCCTGGTTGCGCAGGGCGTGCAGGCCGTCGCTGTTGAGCACCACGAGGGCGCCGAGGGAGGCACGGTTTTCCTGCACCACGCCCAGGCGCGTTTCGGCGACCCAGGCATGGTTCATCAGCGCTTGTTCGAGCATCGGCAGGGAGATGCGTTTTTCTTCCAGCTTGACGATGCGGTCCAGTCGGCCCAGTAATTCGAAGCGGCCGTCGGCGTGTATTTTTGCGGCGTCGGCGGTCTGTTCAATATGGCCGGCGGGCAGGTACGGCGAGGCAATGCGCAGCGCGCCGTCGGCGTCCTGGCTCAGGTGCACGTCGGCAAACGGCTGCCACGGTTGTGCGCCCTGGCGCCAGGCAATGCCGCCGGTTTCCGAGCTGCCGAGGATTTCTGTCGGCCATTGCTGCAAGCGTTGATGCAGGTTGCTGGCGGCTTCAAGGGGCAAGGCGCCGCCGGAGGAGAAAACCCGCTTGACCGGCATGAGCGCCGGCCAGTCGAGGTTGTCGCCCATGCGCTTGAGCAGCGCCGGGCTGGCCACCCAGGCGAACTGCGAATGCTCGCGGCTGGCGCGCTGCAAATCCTCGGGGAATGCCAACTGCCGGCGCACAAAGGTGCGCCCGGCGCACAGCGGCCACAGCACCCGGAACAGCAAGCCATAGATATGCTGGGTGGCCACGCTGCCGATGATGCAGGCCTGGCCCAGGTCGGCGCCCCACAGGGTTTCCAGCGCCTGGACTTCATTGGCCATCTGGCGCAGGGTTTTGTCGATGCGCTTGGGCTCGCCGCTGGAGCCGGAGGTGCACAGGCTCAGGCAGCACGCGTCCAGGTCCAGGGCGGCGCCACTTAATGGCGCTTGATAGAGTGCGTCCAGGTCGCCGGCCTCGGTCAGCCAGGCGTCGACGGCGTCATTCCAGCGTTGGCGGGTCTGTGGTTGCAGGTCGGCGGGCAGCAACACGCTGACGCCGGCGCGCCACGCACCCAGCAGGGCGATTGCCAGCACACCGGCATCTTCCAGGTGCACCGCCAGGCGCTGGATGCCGAGGGCTTGCAACCCGGCGGCCAGGCTCAGGGATTTTTCCCGCAATTGCAGGTGATCCAGGGCAGGTTCGGTGGTGACCCAACGCTGACCTACAGGCTCAAGCAGCAAGTGCTCAAGATTCAACCAATTCATACGCGGCCTCGAACCCTTTGTCGTACCAGCCATTCCACGGCAAACAACAGCCCCATCAGCCCGTAGGCGATCATGCCGTTGTACAACGTCCACCAACTCAGCGGCGCCCACAGCGTGAGCGCGGCGGCGAGCAGGCCGTTACACAGGAAAAACACACTCCACACCACGGTGACCTGGCGGGTATACACAATCGCTTTTTGAGGCAGTTGCGGCTCGGTCATGCGCGCCAGGCGCTCGACCATCGGCGGCCCGTACTTCAGGCTCAGGCCGAACAGTGCCAGCATGAACGCACTGACCAGGCTGGGGTACCAGCGCAGCATTTGCGGGTTGTCGAACCAGGCGAGCAGCAGGCAAAAGACGATGATCGCCGCGGCCATCCAGCGTGCACCCGGGCGCCTGGCGCCGGTCAGCGCGCGCAATAGCCACAGGCTGCCCAGCAGCAGGCCGAACTGCCACGGGGCAAAATGCTCCGTGCCGTAATACACCGCAAACGGGTACAGCAACCCTGCCAGCAACAGGCCAAGGCCGATCAGCCGACTCATGCGGCCGGTTGAACCAGACGGTACACCGCCTCGACCACGTCGCTCACCGTACGCACGGCCTTGAACTCTTCGGCGGCGATTTTCTTGCCGGTCTGGCGCTTGATGTGGTCGATCAGGTCTACCGCATCAATGCTGTCGATTTCCAGGTCCTGGTACAGGTTGGCGTCGAGTGTGACGCGTTCAGGTTCCAGTTCAAACAGTTCCACCAGGGCGTTGCGCAAGGTGTTGAAAATATCGTCACGAGTTTGCATGGTACGGTCTCAAGCTGCCTGTCGGGCCGTGACGAACGCCGCAAGGCTGGCCACGTTGGTGAAGTGATTGCGGGTGTCCTTGGCGTCGGCATCGATCTTGATGCCGTACTTTTTCTGGATCGCCAGGCCCAATTCCAGGGCGTCGACTGAATCCAGGCCAAGGCCTTCGCCGAACAGGGTTTGCTCGTTGCCGATATCGCTCTCGCTGATGTCCTCCAGGCCCAGGGCCTCGATGATCAGGGTTTTTATGTCGTGCTCAAGGCGGTGTTGGTCGCTCATCTTCGGCGAGCTCCTTAATAAAATACTGGTGCAGGTAATCGTTGAGCTTGCGTGAAGCCTGGGGCGCGGGCCCTTGTGCGGCAAACGCCTGTGGTTCTATATCGGCACCCACGCGCAAACTGAAGTGAAACCTGCGATGGGGGATGCGATACCAGGGTTCGGCCTTGGTCAGGGTGGTGGGGCTGACCTTGATCACCACCGGCGTGATGATGCTCGCACCTCGCAGGGCAATGGCGGCGGCGCCGCGATGAAAGGTCGGTGCCTGCCCCGGCGAGGTGCGGGTGCCTTCCGGGAAAATGATCAGGGTCTGGCCGTCGCGCAGGGCGTCGGCGGCCGCGTCGAGCATGTCGGCGCTGCCGTCATTGCTGATGTAGCCGGCATCACGCACCGGCCCACGGGTGAACGGGTTTTGCCACAGGCTCTGCTTGACCACACAGTTGGTCTGGCGCATCTGGGCGATCAGGAACACCACGTCTACCAGCGACGGGTGGTTGGCGATGATCATCTGGCCTGGACGGCCGAGCCTTTCGGCGCCTTCGACGCTGTAGGTCAGGATGCCCAGGCGCATCATCATGCGGCTAAACAGCCAGAACAGGCAGCTGATGGTGTGGCGGGCCCGTCGCTGGTGCTGCCTGACGTCACCCGGCAGGCAACTGAGCAGCGGGAACACCAGCACGCGCAGGCACAGGCCGCCGAGGCCAAACAGGGCGAAGGCGGTGGCGGTGGCGAACAGGCGCCAGTAGTAGGCCTGCCGTGGCTTTTCGGTCAGGGCTTGCGTTGCCAGTTCCATACTCGGTTCTTCCAGGCATGTTGGCAGGCGCCCTGTTCGTTCAGCAGGGTGCGCAGCAGGTTCAGGGCGTGGGGCCACTGGGCTTTGGTGGTGGGTTGGACAGCGGTCGTATTCAGTTCCAGCTGCCACTCGTCGCCCGGGGTCAGCAGCAGGCCGAGGGCGTAGGGGAAGGGCACGTCATCGATCCAGCGCGCATAGGCTTCAGGCGGCTGCTCCTCGGTAATGATCAGCAACACAGCCGGCGCGCCTTCATTGAGCAGGGCGGCGGCTTCGAGCATGCCGTGCTCCAGGCCGTCGCCGGCGGCGGCGAGGGCGGTCATTTCGCTGGTTTCATTGCGCAGGATCGACCACAGGCCAATCACCGCGTTGTGCACCGACAGGCTGAACTGGGTTGGCGACAGGGGCTCATCGTTGGCCAGGTCGCTGAGAATGTCGAGGGTGCGCGGGGTTTCGCCGTGACGGGAAACAAACACCAGTGGCAGTTGCTGCAGGCCTTCAGCCAGCGGCCAGCCCACGCTGAAGGCCATGCGCGCCAGGCGGCTCAGGCGGCGGCGCTGCATGGCGGGCAGGAATGACACATCAGGGGCGGCGTCGCTGCTGGCGAGCAGCGTTGGCTGCCGGCACCAGGCGCGCCAGTCGTCCGCGCTTTCGAGCCCGGGGGCCCAGGCTCGCCATTGGGCGATGTTGAAATTGATCACTGAGAAGTTATCCCGCCCCTGCGGGCTTCCTTGTGCGGCCATTGGCCCCGGATACCGGGACAGGGTGCAAATGCCGAATGGCGCGCATTATCCCGGTGCTGCGGGGTTCTAGCAAACTTTGGTAAAGAATTATTCACGGCTGATTACAAAATCGAAGGAAAGAATTACAGATTGTCCGTCGCGGAGGTGGGGCACCGGGTGTCAGGTATTTCCTGATTTATCGGACCGACAGGAAATTCTTGTGCGAGATAGAGCCTCTGATGCTGTAGTGCAGAAGCGAACGAGGTAGCGAACCGGCGCTTTTGCCCTCTACACTCGGTCATTCATTGATACACGGAGGTTTTTCCATGCGGCGCGTGGTGTTCAACCAAAAAGGCGGTGTTGGCAAGTCCAGCATTGCCTGCAACCTGGCGGCGGTCAGCGCCAGTGAAGGCTATCGAACCCTGTTGGTGGACCTTGATGCCCAAGCCAACTCCACCCAGTACCTCACCGGGCTGACCGGCGACGATATCCCGATGGGAATCGCCGATTTTTTCAAGCAAACCCTGTCTTCCGGGCCGTTTTCGAAGAAAAACCAGGTGGATATCTACGAAACCCCGTTCGACAACCTGCATGTCATCACCGCGACGGCGGAACTGGCCGACTTGCAGCCCAAGCTTGAGGCCAAGCACAAAATCAACAAGCTGCGAAAGCTGCTGGATGAATTGAGCGAGGACTACGACCGGATTTACCTGGATACGCCGCCGGCGTTGAATTTTTATGCGGTTTCAGCGCTGATTGCCGCTGATCGCGTGTTGATCCCCTTCGATTGCGACAGTTTCTCCCGCCAAGCGCTTTACGGCCTGCTGGCAGAGATTGAAGAATTGAAGGAAGACCACAACGAAGGGCTGGAAGTGGAAGGCATCGTGGTCAACCAGTTCCAGGCCCGGGCGAGCCTGCCGCAGCAGATGCTGGATGAACTGATTGCCGAAGGCTTGCCGGTGCTGCCGGTGTACCTGACCAGCTCGGTGCGCATGCGTGAATCGCACCAGGCGAACATGCCGCTGATCCACCTGGACCCACGGCACAAGCTGACGCAACAGTTTGTGGAGTTGCATAACCTGCTGGAAAACGCGTGATAACAACCTGAGCGCAGGATGGGCGTAGCAGTTGTCGAACTTTGGCGAGGCTACGTTGGCCACGCCGCCGACTTCGGCTTGGCTCCAAATCGAGGTGCCCCCGACGCAGCCTCGCCAAGGCTCGACAGCTGCTACGAAGGGGGGCGGTAAGTCCTGTTACCTCAAACGCCCTGACTGCGCAGCCAGCTCATCAACTGCGGCAACGGAAACGCACCGCTCTGACGCGCCACTTCCGGCCATTCTGCCGAAGGCTTGCCGGTGCTGCCGGTGTACCTGACCAGTTCGGTGCGCATGCGTGAATCACACCAGGCGAACATGCCGCTGATCCACCTGGACCCGCGGCACAAGCTGACGCAGCAGTTTGTGGAGTTGCATAACCTGCTGGAAAACGCGTGATAACAACCTGAGCGCAGGATGGGCGTAGCAGTTGTCGAGCTTTGGCGAGGCTACGTTGGCCACGCCGCCGACTTCGGCTTGGCTCCAAATCGAGGTGCCCCCGACGCAGCCTCGCCAAGGCTCGACAGCTGCTACGAAGGGGGCGGTAAGTCCCGTTACCTCAAACGCCCTGACTGCGCAGCCAGCTCATCAACTGCGGCAACGGAAACGCACCGCTCTGACGCGCCACTTCCCGGCCATTCTGCCGAAGGCTTGCCGGTGCTGGCGGTGTACCTGGCCAGTTCGGTGCGCATGCGTGAATCACACCAGGCGAACATGCCGCTGATCCACCTGGACCCGCGGCACAAGCTGACGCAGCAGTTTGTGGAGTTGCATAACCTGCTGGAAAACGCGTGATAACAACCTGAGCGCAGGATGGGCGTAGCAGTTGTCGAGCTTTGGCGAGGCTACGTTGGCCACGCCGCCGACTTCGGCTTGGCTCCAAATCGAGGTGCCCCCGACGCAGCCTCGCCAAGGCTCGACAGCTGCTACGAAGGGGGCGGTAAGTCCCGTTACCTCAAACGCCCTGACTGCGCAGCCAGCTCATCAACTGCGGCAACGGAAACGCTCCGCTCTGACGCGCCACTTCCCGGCCATTCTGCCGAAGGCTTGCCGGTGCTGGCGGTGTACCTGGCCAGTTCGGTGCGCATGCGTGAATCACACCAGGCGAACATGCCGCTGATCCACCTGGACCCACGGCACAAGCTGACACAGCAGTTTGTGGAGTTGCATAACCTGTTGGAAAACGCGTGATAACAACCTGAGCGCAGGATGGGCGTAGCAGTTGTCGAGCTTTGGCGAGGCTACGTTGGCCACGCCGCCGACTTCGGCTTGGCTCCAAATCGAGGTGCCCCCGACGCAGCCTCGCCAAGGCTCGACAGCTGCTACGAAGGGGGCGGTAAGTCCCGTTACCTCAAACGCCCTGACTGCGCAGCCAGCTCATCAACTGCGGCAACGGAAACGCTCCGCTCTGACGCGCCACTTCCCGGCCATTCTTGAACAGGATCAGGCTGGGAATCGAGCGAATCCCCAACTGAGCGGATAACTGCTGATTGGCCTCGCTATCGAGCTTGGCCAATCGGCATTTCCCGGCTAACTGCCCGGCGGCTTGCTCAAACACCGGCGCAAACGACTTGCACGGCCCGCACCATTCGGCCCACACATCCACCAGCAACGGCAGGTCGCCCTTGATCTGGCTGGCGTAGTCGCCCTGTTTCAGCTCAAAGGATTTGCTTAACAGCACCGGTTGTTTGCAGCGCCCGCATTTCGGCGCATCACCCAGGCGTTCGTTGGGGATACGGTTAAGACCGTTGCAGTGGGGGCAGGGGATTACGAGAGAGTCGGACATGGTGGGCTCCGTGAAAGTGGCCAATGGGTTCTATTTGGAGACCCCGTTGGGGTTTATCAAGGAACAACACAAGCCATCAGCGTGCAATCTTCTTTCGTGCCAGCTGGCAGGCAAACACGTTGCCCACAGCACAACCCGCAATCATCAGCATCAGAGTGAAAAGCAGTGGCGCATCCCACTGAGACCCAAGCCAAGTTAAAAACCCCGCCCCGGCCACGGTGATGCATCCGAAAACTGCAGAAGCCTTGGCTTGGTGACGAGCGTCGATATCCAATGCCCAGCCGGTCGCAAGGGGCAACAAAATGCAGAAGGCAATACTGGTTGCTGCTGCAGCTGCCAAGTAAAGGTAGATATTGACATGCAGCCATGCCGCTACCATCAAGAGCGCGGCGAGGCACTGAGAGACCGATCCAGCATTCAGGCGTTGGGCGTCACTGAATCGCGTGACGGCTTTCCCTGAAAAGAAAAAACCTGCCGCTACGAGCGCCGCCCAGCCTGAAAGGATCATGCCTGCTGCTTGTGGTGAGAGATGAAAAACTCCCTGCAGGGCAAACGCCTTGCTGAGGTTCAACTGTGTAAAGGCGCTCTGTATCAGGAGTGCAAGGAGTAAGCCACAGATGAACTTCGGCTGTTTCCACAGTAAAGATTGGGTTTCAGTTGCAGCCTGTTGGCCTTGGTCGGTTGCCTTACCGTGATGAGTGGCCAGAAGTCCCAGGCAGATTATAAAAAGCAGGCAACCGAGTACGCCAAAAACCCATCTCCATCCCCAAAACGAGGCTGCCGCCAGCACAGTCGGCGGGCTTAGTACCGTAAGGACGCTAATCGCACTCAAGAGATAAGCTGTTGCGCTTTGGAAGGTTGTTTGCCCAAGTCGTTGACGTAGCCAAAGGCGTGAAGAGGCTGCTGCCACCGCGTTGGCGATGAACATGAAAGTAAAGATGATCGATAATGTGAGAACGGTCGTTGATAACGCCACTGCGACACATAGCAGCGCGATCAGCACCGATGCACCGGCTAGGCTGACGCTGGTTCCCAGTCGGTTGACCAGCGGCGTTGAAAACAACTGGCTGAATGCGAAAGCTATCAAGCACAAGCCGAGCATGCCTTGAAAGAATGCCGGAGAAACACTCAAGTCCTGAGCGATTAACGGAGAAAGAGGAACAAGAGCATCGAAAACAACCGCACTGACCAGCGTCCTGGCCACCACGACCCTAAAACCTGGGGTCACGGCCTGATGGTCCAGCTCCTCTGTACCACTGCTTACGTATTCACTGCGCGCAGAGTGGCGACAGGTTCATTCGCCTCGGCCCTGGCTTGGCTCCCTTTGAGCCACAGCGCTATTACTTCCTTGTGCTGTGGATATCGCTCAATCAAAAACAGCTCAAGTGGCTTCCATGCCCGCTTTTCCAGCCAGGCATTGACTTGGGAAAGGTCTTTGTGAGGAAAGGACAAGTCCATGCGTAGACGGACAGCGGAATATTTCTCGGGTGTAGCGTGATCGCACACCGACTCCAGGTTTGGAACATCGACGCCCATGACGCACCTCCATTCATATCTGCTTAGGTTTGTTGCGTGATTGCAACAGGCCAACCCTAGGCCGAAGAGATGTTTAATGATGTCAGGCGCGTCCGGTATTTATTTCTTGATATGTCGCTCGGGTTTAACTCCTACGACGAACAACTAATCTCCAAATGCTTCCCCCAATCCGGCGGCCGCTGGGCGTATTGCTCCATCCCCGGCTGCTCTTCAAACGGCTTGGTCAGCACTTCATGCAGCCTGCGCACTTCGCTGTAATCCCCAAGCTCTGCCGCCTGGATGGCGTTCTGCGCCAGGTAGTTGCGCAGGATATAAAGCGGGTTCACCGCATGCATCCGCTCACGTCGCTGTTCTTCTGTGCCGCCGGCGTCGCGCTCCACGCGCGCCTTGTACAGCTCGGCCCACTCATCAAACCCCTTGAGGTCGACAAAGTCGTCGCGCAACCGCGCAACGGTCAATGCGGCGGATTCTTCTCCCAGCCGGCGGAAGAACAGGGTGTAGTCGACGCCGCTGTTCTGCATCAGTTGCAGCAGGCGTTCTACCAGTTTCTGGTCGTCATCTTCGGCGGTGGTGAGGCCCAATCGGCGGCGCATCAGGTCCAGGTAATGGGCCTGGAACAACGGCAGATACAGCCCCAGGGTTTCCCGCAGCGCTTCAACACTGATAAACGGCGTCAACGCCTGGGCCAGCGCGCTCAGGTTCCACTGCCCGATCGGCACCTGGTTGCTGAAGGAATAACGCCCTTCATGATCCGAATGGTTGCAGATGAACTGCGCGTCAAAATCGTCCAGGAACGCAAACGGCCCAAAGTCGAAGGTGATGCCGAGGATCGACATGTTGTCGGTGTTCATCACCCCATGACAGAACCCATAGGCCTGCCACTTGGCGACCAGCTCGGCATTGCGCTCGACGATTTCACGGAACATCGCCAGGTACGGCTCGGGCTGTTCCATGCACTGCGGAAAGTGCAGCGATAATACGTGCTCCGCCAGCTCCTTCTGCAGCTCAGGCTTCTTGGTGTAGTAGAAATACTCGAAATGCCCAAAGCGCACGTGGCTGTGGGCCAGGCGCAGCACCATGGCGGCGCGCTCCTGTTTCTCGCGCCACACCGGTGTGGTGGAGCCGATGACACACAGTGCGCGGCTGCTCGGAATGCCCAGTGCATGCAACGCTTCGGAGGCCAGAAACTCCCGGATCGAGGAGCGCAGCACCGCCCGCCCATCGCCCATGCGCGAATACGGCGTTTGCCCGGCGCCCTTGAGGTGCAGGTCCCAGTGTTCGCCCGCTTCGTTATAAACCTCGCCCAGCAACAATCCGCGCCCATCACCCAGTTGCGGGTTGTAGGAGCCAAATTGATGCCCGGAATAGATCATCGCCCGCGGCTCGGCCTCGGCCCACAGCTTGTGCCCGCCGAACAACTCGGCAAATACCGGCGTTTCGGCCACGGCAGGGTCGAGGTCCAGCAGCGCCATGGCCGCCTCGCTCGCCACCACCAAGCGCGGTTCGTCGATGGGTTCGGGCAGCACATGGGTTGAGAAGCCGTCGCCCAGGCGGGCGAAGCGGTTGTCGAAGGTCAGTTCGTCGAGGGCTTTCAACGGGCCATCTCCAGCAGAATGTCCGACCATTCTGCTGGGGATAGCGCGTTTAGTCGAGTTTGGCGGGCGGCGGTTCGGGCAGGTCCTGGTCCTGGGCGGGCGGCAGGAGGGTTCTGTTTTCTTCTTCCACCGGCACCAGCTTGTATTCCTGGCCATGCAGGTTTTTCAGGTAAACCTCCATCTGCCGGAACGAGATGTTGATGTGGTGGTTCTTGAACTCGCGGTTGATGAAGCGGTTGACCTCATCGATTACCGGGTTGCGGTCGCCAAGATCCCGTACATGCATGCGCAGTTCGTGGTCGAGGGTGCTTTCCCCAAAGTTGAGGAAGTACACGTGGGGCGCCGGGTCCTTCAGCACGCGCGGGTTTTCGGCGGCGGCCTTGAGCAACAACTCCTTCACCAGGTCCAGGTCCGAGCCGTAGTCCACGCCCAGTTTCAGGGTGACCCGGGTGATGGTGTCGGTCAGCGACCAGTTGATCAGTTGCCCGGTGATGAACGTCTTGTTCGGGACAATGATGTCTTTGCGGTCGAAGTCGGTGATGGTGGTGGCGCGGATGCGGATCTTGCTCACCGTGCCCGACAGATTACCGATGGTGATGGTGTCGCCGATCCGTACCGGGCGTTCGAACAGGATCATGATGCCCGAGATGAAGTTGGCGAAGATCTCCTGCATCCCGAAGCCCAAGCCCACCGACAGCGCGGCCACCAGCCATTGCAACTTGTCCCAGCTCACGCCGAGGGTCGATAAGGTGGAGACAAATCCGACGCCGGCAATCACGTAGGACAGCAGCGTGGTGGTGGCGTAGGCACTGCCCTGGGCCAGGTCGAGCTTGGACAGTACCAACACTTCCAGCAGGCCGGGCAGGTTGCGCGCCAGGGCGAAGGTGATGCCGATGATGATCAGGGCGCCGAGCAAGTCGCCGATGCTGATGGGCACCATGCTGATATTGGCGCCGGTGCCGCTGGTGTATTCGTAGAGGGTCACGTTGTCCAGGTAGGAAAATACCGAGATCAGGTCGGACCACACCCAGTACAGCGCAGCGATAAAGCCGCCGAGCAAGGCCAGGCGAATCAGGCGCATCGACTGCTCGTTGACCTGTTCGATATCCAGGGTCGGCTCTTCGATCACCGCTTCACCATCACCCGCTTCCTTGGCGGCCTGGCGTTTGGCCAGGGCTCGCGCATAGGCCAGGCGCCGCGCGGCAACGCCCAGGCCACGCACGAAGGTGGCCTCGATCACCAGCCAGAACATCAGCAGGTACAGGGTGTTGATCAACCGGTCGCTGAGTTTGAGGGCGGTGTAGTAGTAGCCAAAGCACACGGCAATAAACAGCGCTACCGGCAGCGCGGTAAATACCAGGCCAACCGCTTTGCGAAACAGCGAGGCTTTTTCGTGGGTCGGGCTGTTGAGCAGCAGGCGACTGAGCAACCAAGCCATCAAGGCGTAGCAGGTCAGTACCACGCCGATGCCCAGTACATCGTCTGCCAGCGCCGCCGGTTGATGCTCGGCGATGGCCACCACGGCCACCAACGCCAGCACCACCAGCCCGAGCTTGCGCACCCAGCCCTGGAGGAATTCGACCTGGGGTTTTTCCCAGCGAAAGTGCAGCTCTGCCACGCCGCCGGGCGCGAGGATCCGATAGGCGGTGTAGAACACCAGCCATGCCTGAGCGATCTGCAACAAAGCTGCGCCGAGGTTGGCGTTTTGCCCGCGCGCATCGATTTGCAAGGCATAGCCACACAGCGCCAGGCCCAGCGCCACCGGCATCGCCAGCGCGATGTTTACCAGGATCGCCACCGGCGTGTGCCACTGGCTGTCGCGCTTGAAGTGGCCGATGTCCATGTGGATTTTTTTCAGCCGCGCATACAGGTAGCTGCGACGCCACAGCAGTGCGCCGATCAACAACAGCAGGGGCAGGAACAGCAGCGGGCGCTGGGTCAGGCCGTCATACAGCTCGCTGACGCTGGAGGCCCAGGGCAGGGTAGTCACCTGCTTGCTCAAATGCGCCGGGACGGTTTCCAGCCATTCGGTGTCCAGCGGCTTGTTGCTGGGAATCCAGAACATCTGCTCGTCCAGAGTCGCCCGCAAGGTGGTGGCAGTGCTCAACAGTTGTTTCTGGTTCAGTTGCAGGGTGATGGATTCGTTGAGCAGTGCGCTCAGTTCCCGGCTCAGGCGCTCCAGCAGGTCGCTGCGGGTGATTGCCAGTTCCAGCAGGGTACGCCGCAGTTGTGGCGTGACCTGGTCAGCCGGCTGGGTGGCCAGCAGGCTGTCGACATAAGTACTCGGGGTGCTGATCAGTTCGCGCTGTTGATTGACCTCGAACTGGTACAGGCGAATGTTGGCGATGTCGTCTGCCAGGTCGCGGTCTACAGTCAGGCGCGGCAAGGCCTGCTTCTGTTTGTAGAGGATTTTGGACAGTAACAGGCTGCCCTTGAGCACGTTGATTTGTTCATCCAGCGCCGAGTCACTTTGGGTAACGCTGTCGAGTTGCTGCTTGGTCTGCAGGTTTTTCTGGGTCAGTTCGTTGAGTCGGTCGGTGCTTTTGAGCAGGTAGTCGGACAGTTTCAGGTTGGCCGCGCTTTCCGTGGCGAGCAGGCTGCTGCCACCGGCTTTTTGGGCTTCGATGGATTGCTGGGTCACGGTTTCCTGGGACTGGGCCAGGCGCTTCTGGTTGATCAGGGTTTGCAGGTCCTGGATTTCCTGCTCCAGGCGGGCGGTTTTTTCCAGCACCAGGTCGTGCTGGCTGTTGCCCAGGTCTTGCAACTGGCTGTTGCCGGCCAGTTCCTGGCGGCGCAGCGGAATCAAGGCGTTGAGGGCGGCCAACTCGGCGTTCAGCTGGTTGCGTTGGTCGCCGCTGAGGGTCTTGCCATTGTCTTTGCCGGCTTTGAGGATCGAGTTGATTTGCTGGATGCGCGTCTGGCTGCTGCTGATTTCGGTCTGGGCGCGCTCGGGGCGGGTCTGGGCGGCGATGGTCAGGCTGTTGGCGTCGGCCAGGTCCTTTTGCAGGTCGCCTTGCTGGGTAGTGCGCTGCACCAGCAGTTGTTCAAGTTGCGGCACCGGCAAGGTGGCGTAGCGTTGGGCCACCGGAATCACCTTGGTGGCCTTGAGCCGGGTCAGTTCGCGCTGGTTGTCGACGGTCTGGCGCGGCGCGTCTTCCAATTGGCGCTTGAGGTCGACCAGGCGCTGTTGATAGTCCTGCTGGTTGCCCAGGTAGGTGAGGGTCTGCTGCAGGATGGTTTGCAGCGCCTTCATGTCGGCGTCGGGCAGCTTGCGGTCTGGCAGCTTGTCCAGGGTTTGCTGGACGGAGTCGATGCTGGGCGGGTCGGCCGCGTGTACGGTGCCGACGCAGAGGGTCAGGCCCAGCAGGGCAGTGGCTAAAAAGGTGCGCAGGATTGTCATAGAGACCGGTCAAGCAAGATGGAGAAGGGGGGGCAATGCCCCCGCAGTTTAGAGGAAGAGTCCGGGGCCCGGGCGACTTCCTTCGGGGAATCTGACGCCGACTTTGCCGATCTTGTTCCCGTCCATGACCGCGACGGTCCAGATGGTGTTGTTCCACTCCACCTGGTCGCCGACCACTGGCGCACCGCCAACTTTCTGGGTGATGAAGCGGCTCAGTGGCATGTCCGGGTCGATGCCTTCGAGCTTGAGCCCGTACAGCGCCGACACCGCGCCCAGCTGGGCGTCGCCTTCCAGTACGAAGTCGCCGAAGAAGCGCAGGTCGAGGCCGCGTTGTGGTGCCTGGCTGAACAGTTTGCCGAGGGCCGGCAGGTTGTGTTCATGGCCGATCACGCAGAGCAGATCGTCGACCTCCAGCACCGTACTACCCGACGGATGGAGCAGTTGCTGGCCACGAAACAGCGCGGCGATCCGCGTGCCTTCGGGCATTTTCAGCTCCCGCAGGGCGGCGCCGATGCACCATTTTTCGGCGCCCAGGCGGTACACGAACAGCTCCCACTCGCTGGTGACGTGCACTTCCAGGGCCGCCCGGGAAATCGGCGCAGGCTCTGGCGGTACCGTCACTTTCAACAGTTTGGCGACCCACGGCAGGCTCGTGCCCTGCACCAGCAACGACACCAGCACGATAAAGAACGCCAGGTTGAAGTAAAGCTGCGCGTGGGGCAGGCCAGCCATCAGCGGGAACACCGCCAGAATGATCGGCACCGCGCCGCGCAGGCCGACCCAGGCGATAAAGGCTTTCTCTCGGCCGTGGAAGGCCTTGAACGGCAGCAGGCCGACCATTACCGACAGCGGCCGTGCGAACAAAATCATCCACAGCGCCAGGCCCAGGGCCGGCAGTGCGATGGGCAGCAGGTCATGGGGCGTGACCAGCAGGCCCAGCACCAGGAACATGCCGATCTGCGCGAGCCAGGCCATGCCGTCGAGCATATGCAAGATGCCATGCCGGCTGCGCACCGGGCGGTTGCCGATCACCAGGCCGCACAGGTACACCGCGAGGAAGCCGCTGCCGTGCAGGGCGTTGGTCAGGGCAAACACGAACAGGCCGCCGGAAATCACCAGGATCGGGTACAGGCCGTTGGCCAGGTTGATGCGGTTGACCATCTGCAGCATCAACCAGCCGCCGCCCAGGCCGATGATGCCGCCGATGCCGAACTCGCGGACCAGGTGGCCCAGCAGGCTCCAGTGCAGGCCGGTCTGGCCGCTGGCGAGCATGTCGATCAGGGTGACGGTGAGGAACACCGCCATCGGGTCATTGCTGCCGGATTCTATTTCCAGGCTGGCGGTGACCCGTTCGTTCAGGCCCTTGCCGCCCAGCAGCGAGAACACCGCCGCAGCGTCCGTGGAGCCGACGATGGCGCCGATCAGCAGGCCTTGAATGATGTTGAGGTTGAACAGCCAGGCGGCTGCCATGCCGGTGAGGCCGGTGGTGATCAGTACCCCGACCGTCGCCAGAGACAACGCGGGCCAGAGCGCCACGCGGAAACTGGCCACCCGCGTTCGCAAGCCGCCATCAAGCAGGATCACGGCCAGGGCGAGGTTGCCCACGAGGTAGGCGGTAGGGTAGTTATCAAAGATGATGCCGCCGCCGTCGACGCCGGCGATCATGCCCACGGCCAGGATGATCACCAGGATCGGAATCCCCAGGCGGGACGAAAGAGAACTTACCAGAATGCTCGCACCTACCAGCAACGCGCCGATCAAGAACAGGCTGTTGATGGTCGTCGCATTCAAAGGCAGTACTCCATGAGTAGGTAAGGCGAGGCGCAAACTGACCATGCAGTCTGCGTGCCAGCGATTCTAACCTGTTGAATTGCTGTGCTGTCAAAAAAGGTGTTGGGGATGTACACAGGTCAAATGTGGGCGCTGGCTTGCCTGCGATTGCGGTGTGTCAGTCACTGGAGATCGTGGCTGTCAGATTGCTATAGCAGGCAAGCCAGCTCCCACAAGGGATTAGAGCCGGAAGCGCCCCACCATCCCGTTCAAATCCACCGCCAGGCGCGACAGTTCATTGCTCGCCGCACTCGTCTGGCTGGCGCCAGTGGCCGATTGCACCGACAAATCACGAATATTCACCAGGTTGCGATCCACTTCCCGCGCCACTTGCGCCTGCTCTTCAGCGGCACTGGCGATCACCAGGTTGCGCTCGTTGATTTCAACGATGGCGCTATTGATGGTGTCCAGCGACATCCCCGCACCCTTGGCGATATTCAGCGTCGACTCCGCACGCTCGGTGCTGTTACGCATCGAGTCCACCGCATGCTCGGTACCGGCCTGGATGCTGCCGATCATTCGCTCGATCTCGCTGGTGGACTGCTGGGTGCGATGGGCCAGGGCCCGCACTTCATCCGCCACCACCGCAAAACCACGCCCGGCTTCACCGGCGCGAGCGGCTTCAATCGCCGCGTTCAGGGCCAGCAGGTTGGTCTGGTCGGCCAGACCGCGAATCACGTCCAGTACTTTGCCGATGTCGCGGGACTCTTCCGCCAGGTTGCCGATCAGGGTTGCGGTGGCTTGCACGTCGCTGCTCATGCGCTCGATGGCGCCCACGGTTTCCTGCACCAAGTCACGGCCATCGCCGGCCGAGGAGGTGGCGTTTTTCGAGGCTTCGGAGGTGCTGACCGCGTTGCGGGCCACTTCTTCGACCGCGCTGGTCATCTCATTGACCGCCGTGGCGGCCTGTTCGATTTCGTTGTTTTGCTGGGTCAGGCCACGGGCGCTTTCGTCGGTCACCGCGTTCAACTCTTCTGCCGCGCAAGCCACTTGGGTGGCCGAGCCTGCGATGCGCTGCAACGTGTCTTTCAACTTGTCCTGCATCTTGGCCATTGCCAACAGCAGCCGGCCGGCTTCGTCGTTGCCTTCGACCTTGATCGGGCGCGTCAGGTTGCCTTCGGCGATCTCTTCGGCGGCCTCCAATGCCTGGGCGATCGGTTGGGTGATGCTGCGCGTCAGCAACCAGGCAAACAGCATCGTCAGGGCGGTGGCCAGAATCAGCAGGATCACCACCAGCTCAAAGGCCATGTCGTACTGGTCGGCGGCTTGCTGGTTGGTGGCAAGGGCCATCTTGTTATTGGTGTCGGCCAGGCGGCTCAGTACGGCGTTGATCTGGTCCGAGTTGTTCAGCAGCTCGGTGTTCAGCAGCGTGCGCAGCTCCTCTACCTGATTGGCCCGGGACAGGCTCTTCATGCGCTCTTCGATCTGATGGTACTGGGCCAGCAGGCGCACGTACTCGTCGTACGTGCTGCGTTCTTCAGGGCTGTCGATCAGCTTCTCGTAGACCGCCTGGGCGGTGCGAATCTGCTGATTGCGCACGTCAAACGATTCGAGGGTTTTTTGCTGAATGTCGGGCTCGCGGTTGGTCAGCAGGCGATAGGACAGTACCCGCAGGCGCAGGGTCAGCTGGGTGAACTCGTCCAGGGCGCGAATGCTTGGCACGCTGCTCAGGGTGATGTCTTCGGTCGCTGCGCGAATTTTGCTCATCTGGTTCAAGGCGAAAACACCGAGAAACAACATCAGTGCACCAATCAACGCAAAGCCGAGGGATGCCCGCGGCGCGATATTCATATTACGAAGAGACATGTTGTGATCCTGGGGAGAAGCGCGATCCGTGCGGGGTTTGTGCGGGGTGCACATGACCTATCGGTCATACGACTAAAGTCTTGAGGGGGTGCGCGCTTTTGTCGCAGATCGAGACGGTCTGACGGGATTCAGGAACCAGATGCCATAAATGCAGTCACTAAGGCTCGAAAGCGTGGCCTGCCCTGTAAAATCAAGGCCCCGCGCCGGGGATAACCCTGGCATCCGAGGTGAATTTTCTTTATCGTCACCGCCCTTTGAAAAAGCCCGAGAAATCAAAATGTTAGAAACATCCCTCAGCCAATTGGAACAACTGGTCAGCGACCTGGTACAGCAGAACCAGGATCTGCTGGGCACCCACGAATCCCTCAAGGCCGAACTGGCCCGCGCCAAGGATGAAAACGACAGCTTGCAGTTGAACCTGATGGAACAGGAAGAAAAGCAGGGCGCCACCGCGGCCCGTATCCAGGCGTTGGTTGAGCGTGTGAGCGCAGGTCCTGTCGGCGCATGAATGAAGGGATAAAGGTCGTTTCGATTCTCGGTGAGGATTACTCGATCAAGGCGCCGGAGGGGGAAGACAACACCCTGATGAGTGCCGTGACGATGCTCAAGGCATCTTTGGCCACCACCAAGAAAAAGTACCCGACGCTGCTCGGTGACAAGCTATTGGTGCTGGCGGCGCTGAACCTGTGCGCCGAGCAGATCGAAATGCAAAAGCGTCACCAGCAGGAACTCGACCGTTACCAAGAGCAAGTCAGCGCCACGGTCGAGGTGATTTCCAAGGCGATCGGACAGCCTTAGAACCACTCATCCTGCATCCCCAGGCACGTGTCATCACGTGCCTCGAGAATCGCCAGTTCATGATGGCAGCCCGGTATTTCCCACGTCAGGAAGTACCGGGCGGCCTGGAGCTTGCCTTTATAGAAGGCGACATCGCCAGCATTGTCCTTGGCCAGCCCTTCCTCGGCGCGAATCGCCTGCTCCAGCCAGCGCCAGCCAATCACCGTATGCCCGAACACTTTCAGGTACAGCGCCGAATTCGCCAGGCTGCTGTTGACCTTGCCTTGGGCGAGATCCGTCAACAGGCCGAGGGTGACGCTTTGCAGGCGTGCCACCAACTGTTCCAGTGGGTCCCGTAGTGGGGTAAGCGAGGGGTATTGCTGTGCCCGCGCGCCGGTCTCGGCGATCAGGCGAATCAGTTGTTTCAAGCCCGCGCCGCCGTTTTGCGCGAGTTTGCGCCCCAGCAAGTCCAGTGACTGAATGCCGTGAGTGCCTTCATGGATCGGGTTCAGGCGGTTGTCGCGGTAGTACTGCTCCACCGGGTATTCGCGGGTGTAGCCGTGGCCGCCGAGAATCTGGATCGCCAGTTCGTTGGCCTTCAGGCAAAACTCCGAAGGCCAGGATTTGACGATCGGCGTCAGCAGGTCCAGCAGTTCGTGGGCCTGTTTGCGCGCCGCTTCGGTGTCCAGGGTGGTGGTGTCGTCGAACAGGCGTGCGGCATACAGGCCGAGGTCGAAGGCGCCTTCCACATAGGCTTTTTGCGTCAACAGCATGCGCTTGATATCGGCGTGCTGGATGATCGACACGGGCGCGGTGTTGGGGTCTTTACTATCGGGCAGGCGACCTTGCGGACGTTCGCGGGCGTACTCCAGCGAATACAGGTAGCCGGCGTAGCCGAGCATCACCGCGCCCATGCCGACGCCGATCCGCGCCTCGTTCATCATCTGGAACATGCAGTTCAAGCCCTTATGCGGCTCACCTACCAGATAGCCGACACACTCCCCGTTATCGCCGAAATTCAGCGCCGTCGAGGTGGTGCCGCGCCAGCCCATCTTGTGAAACAGCCCGGCCAGCAGCACGTCGTTGCGTTTGCCCAGGCTACCGTCGTCGTTGACCAGGAACTTGGGCACGATAAACAGCGAAATGCCCTTCACCCCGGCGGGCGCGTCCGGCAGTTTGGCCAGCACCATGTGCACGATGTTCTCCGACAGCGGGTGGTCGCCGCCGGAAATGAAGATCTTGTTGCCCTTCAGGCGATAGCTGCCGTCAGATGCCGGCTCTGCGCGGGTACGAATATCCGACAGTGATGAGCCGGCGTGGGGCTCGGTCAGCGCCATGGTGCCGAAAAAGCGGCCTTCGATCATCGGTTGCAGGAAGCGTTGTTTCTGCTCCTCGGTGCCGAAACTCTCGATCAGGTTGGCGGCGCCCATGGTCAGGAACGGATAGGACGTGGAGGCGGCGTTGGCCGACTGGAAGTGTGCAAAACACGCTTGGGACAGCAGGGTTGGCAACTGCATGCCACCGGCTTCGAAGCTGCGGGCGGCGTTGAGAAAGCCGGCGTCAAGGAAGGCGTCCACCGCCGGTTTCACTTCAGGAATCAGAATCGCCTGACCATTCTCATAGCGTGGTTCGTTTTCGTCGCCCTTGCGGTTGTGCGGGGCGAAGAACTTCTCGGCAATGCTGCGGGCGGTATCGATGGCGGCGTCGAAGGTTTCACGGTTGTGTTCGGCAAACCGCTCGCGCTGGGTCAGGCCCTCGGCATCGAGGACTTCGTACAGCTCGAAAGCCAGATTGCGGGAACTGAGCAGCGTCTCGGACATGGCGGCTTACCTGTGTGGGAATTGGCCTGAGTCTAAGTGCGCAAATAGAGGCTGGATAGCAAGATTGATCTGGGTGATGGAGGAGCAAAACAGGGAGGAAGCTGGGACGCGGTCAATGTGGCAGCTTTTGTGGGAGCCGGGCTTGCCCGCGATGCAGGCACCTCGATGTGTCAGATACACCGAGGTGATGCCATCGCAGGCAAGCCAGCTCCCACATAAGCCAGCTCCCACATTTCGACCGCGTTTTGTCAGTTAGCCGATGGTCATCAGGCTGGCGTTACCGCCCGCCGCAGCGGTGTTGACGCTCAACGCCCGCTCGATCACCAGGCGCTCCAGGGCAATCCCGGTTTCGCCGGACGACAGGCCGTGAACCCCGACAATCGCTCCGCCACGCTTGGCCACTTGCTGGCAAACGCCGCGCAGTTGGTCAGAGTCGCCGTGATGCAGCACTGCATCAAAGACCACTTCGTCTTTGGTCCAGTCGGCCACTCGTGTGATCTTCGCCTGAATATCCTTCGGCAAGCGTGGGAACACGGCCTTGGTCAATTCGGTTTCCGGCCACACAGCCGAGCTGCCTACCGCCAGTACGGCGGCTAACTGGGTCAACAGGTCCGCTTCTGCTTCCGCCAGGCACAGTACGTGCTCGCGGGGCAGGATCGCGTAGCTGTTGCGCTCGCCGGTCGGGCCGGCCAGTTGGCGGGTGATACCGCTTTGGGATTGCGCGGCGAACTGCACGCACAGGGCGCTCAAGTCGCTGAGTTTGTTGCTGTCGGCCCAGGCTTGCAGGGCGGTCAGCGGCTTGCTCATGGCATCCCGCAGGCGTACATCCGGTGCGGCCAATGCATCACCGCGTACAAAGGATTGCTCGATAGCATCCGTAGGACGAGTCGACAGCAGGCGGTACAGGTACAGCGGGCCGCCGGCTTTCGGGCCCGTACCCGACAGGCCTTCGCCGCCGAACGGCTGCACGCCGACCACGGCACCGACAATGTTGCGGTTTACGTAGACGTTACCGGCATGGACGTTGTCGATCACCTTGGCGATGGTCTCGTCGATACGGGTGTGCACGCCCAAAGTCAGGCCGTAGCCGGAAGCATTGATCTGGCCGATAAGCTGGTCGATCTCTTTGCGCTTGTAACGAACCACGTGCAGCACCGGGCCGAAGATCTCCCGTTGCAGTTCGTCGAAGCTTTCCAGCTCGATCAGGGTTGGCATCACGAAGGTGCCGCGCTTGACCTCTTCGCTGTCGGCAATGGCCACCTGGTACACATTGCGGCCTTTGTCGCGCATGGCCTGGATGTGTTTCTCGATACCCGCCTTGGCTTCGGCGTCGATCACCGGGCCGATATCCACCGACAGGCGCTCCGGGTTGCCGAGGCGGCATTCAGCCATGGCACCTTTAAGCATTTCGATGACGCGATCAGCCGAATCTTCCTGCAAGCACAGTACGCGCAGTGCCGAGCAGCGTTGGCCGGCACTGTCGAAGGCCGAGGACACCACGTCGATCACCACTTGTTCGGTCAGCGCCGAGGAGTCGACGATCATCGCGTTCTGGCCGCCGGTTTCGGCGATCAGCGGGATCGGGCGGCCTTGTGCATCCAGGCGGCCGGCGACGCTGCGTTGCAGCAAACGTGCGACTTCAGTGGAGCCGGTGAACATCACGCCCTTGACGCGATCATCACCCACCAGGCGGGCACCGACGGTTTCGCCCTGGCCCGGCAGCAGTTGCAGCACGCCTTCCGGAATCCCGGCTTCCAGCAGCAGGCGCACGGCTTGTGCGGCCACCAGTGGAGTTTGTTCGGCCGGTTTGGCCAGTACCGGGTTGCCGGCGGCCAGTGCAGCGGCGACCTGGCCACTGAAGATCGCCAGCGGGAAGTTCCACGGGCTGATGCACACCACCGGGCCCAATGGGCGGTGGGCGTCGTTGGTGAAATCGTTGCGGGCCTGCACCGCGTAGTAGCGCAGGAAGTCCACGGCTTCACGCACTTCGGCGATGGCGTTGGCGAAGGTCTTGCCGGCTTCACGGGCCAGCAGGCCCATCAGTGGCTGAATCTCGCCTTCCATCAAGTCGGCGGCACGTTCCAGGATCGCGGCGCGTTCGGCGGGCGGCGTGGCCTGCCAGATCGGTGCGGCGTTCAGGGCGCACTGGATAGCGTTGTCGACGTCTTCGACGGTCGCTTCCTGCACATGGCCAACCACGTCGCGCAGGTCGGACGGGTTCAACACCGGTGCAGCCGCTTCGTTGCTGGAAGCGCAACCGAGCATCGGCGCGGCTTTCCAGTTGTTGTGGGCAGTCGCCAGCAAGGCGCAGGACAGCGACGCCAAACGGTGTTCGTTGGCCAGGTCGATACCGGCGGAGTTGGCGCGCTCGGCACCATACAGGTCACGCGGCAGCGGGATACGCGGGTGCGGCAGGCCGAAGCCGCCTTCCAGCGTCGCCATCTGCTCGATGCTGGCCACTGGATCGGCCACCAGCTCCTGGATCGAGATGGATTGGTCGGCGATGCGGTTGACGAACGAGGTGTTGGCGCCGTTTTCCAGCAGGCGACGCACCAGGTAAGCCAGCAACGTTTCGTGAGTGCCGACCGGTGCGTACACCCGGCACGGACGGTTCAGCTTGCCTTCGGATACCTTGCCTACAACCTGCTCGTACAGCGGTTCGCCCATGCCGTGCAGGCATTGGAACTCGTACTGGCCGGGGTAATAGTTCTGGCCGGCGATATGGTAAATCGCCGACAGCGTGTGGGCGTTGTGGGTGGCGAACTGCGGGTAGATAACTTCCGGTACCGAGAGCAGTTTGCGTGCGCAGGCAATGTAGGACACGTCGGTGTACACCTTGCGGGTGTACACCGGGTAGCCTTCGAGGCCTTCGACCTGGGCGCGCTTGATTTCGCTGTCCCAGTACGCGCCTTTCACCAGGCGGATCATCAGGCGATGGCGGCTGCGGCGTGCCAGGTCGATCACGTAGTCGATCACATACGGGCAACGCTTCTGGTAGGCCTGGATCACAAAGCCGATGCCGTTCCAGCCGGTCAGTTGCGGCTCGAAGCACAGGCGTTCCAGCAGGTCGAGCGACAGCTCCAGGCGGTCGGCTTCTTCGGCGTCGATGTTCAAGCCGATGTCGTATTGCTTGGCCAGCAGCGTGAGCGACAACAGGCGCGGGTACAGCTCGTCCATCACACGCTCGTACTGCGCACGGCTGTAACGCGGGTGCAGGGCCGAGAGTTTGATGGAAATGCCCGGGCCTTCATAAATCCCACGGCCGTGGGACGCTTTGCCGATCGAGTGGATGGCTTGTTCGTACGAGGCCAGGTATTTCTGGGCGTCGTGTTCGGTGAGTGCGGCTTCACCGAGCATGTCGTAGGAATAGCGGAAGCCCTTGGCTTCGAACTTACTCGCATTGGCCAGGGCTTCGGCGATGGTTTCGCCGGTGACGAATTGCTCGCCCATCAGGCGCATGGCCATGTCGACGCCCTTGCGGATCATCGGCTCGCCGCTTTTGCCAATGATGCGGCTCAGGGACGATGTCAGGCCGGCTTCATTATGGGTGGCGACCAGTTTGCCGGTCAGCAGCAGGCCCCAGGTGGCGGCGTTGACGAACAGCGACGGGCTGTTGCCCAGGTGCGGATGCCAGTTGCCGGTGCTGATCTTGTCGCGGATCAGCGCGTCGCGAGTGCCCTTGTCCGGAATGCGCAGCAGCGCTTCGGCGAGGCACATCAGCGCAACGCCTTCCTGGGACGACAGGGAGAATTCCTGCAGCAAGCCCTGGACGATGCCTGCACGGCCGCTGGCGCTTTTCTGATTGCGCAGTTTCTCGGCGATCGAAGAAGCGAGCTTGTTGGTCGCGTCGGCCATTGCCACGGGCAGGCGGGCCTGCTCGATCAGCATCGGTACCACTTCTGGCTCCGGGCGGCGGTAAGCGGCGGTGATCGAGGCGCGCAGTACGGATTGCGGCAGGATGCTCTCGGCGAACTCCAGGAAGCACTGGTGGGCGTGGTCGGTCTGGACCTCACCGGCTTCTTCCGCGTCCTTGCTGACCAGGCCGTTGAGCTCGGCCAGGGTTGCACCACCCTCGAGTTTCTCCAGGTAATTGAAAATCGCCTGCTTGATCAGCCAGTGCGGCGTGCGATCAATGGAGGTCGCGGCCGCCTTCAGGCGCTCGCGGGTCGGGTCGTCAAGTTTGACCCCAAGGGTGGTCGTAGCCATCTTTTTATCCTCATGGGTGCCACTACTGCGTGGCATCAGCTGGCGGCAAGATTAGCTTTGCGATGACAGAGGTGCAACCGGGTGCAACCCTTTTTATCCATGATTTTTTTGACGCTGATCGGGAAAAATTATCGCCACAGCCGAATCGGCTGTGTGTTGGTGCGTTTGGTTCTGACTTTGGCTGCGCTTGCTCCGAAAAGGAGCAAAAACACGGTGTTTTCCGAAAAACACATCAAGGTGCAACTTAATCTCAAGAAACTGGTTGCACCTTATTTACTTTGTTGAATAGCATTCGCGTCCAAGGTGCAACCTCCCACGGATGGTTCATCGGCTGATGGCTTTCCTGGGGAAACGTCAGTCATAAATGCGCGGCGCCAGGCTTCGTCTATCCACTGCACGTGGGTGGCCGTCCGGACAGACCGCTGCTACATAAAAACAAAGCCAGGGCGTAACTCAATGAGCGTAAGTAATCCTACCCTGATCACATTTGTGATCTATATCGCTGCCATGGTGCTGATCGGCTTTATGGCCTATCGCTCCACCAATAACCTTTCCGACTACATCCTGGGCGGTCGCAGCCTCGGCAGCGTGGTCACTGCGCTCTCGGCGGGCGCCTCGGACATGAGCGGCTGGTTGCTGATGGGATTGCCCGGAGCGATCTACATGTCTGGCCTGTCGGAAAGCTGGATCGCCATCGGCCTGATCGTTGGCGCTTATCTGAACTGGCTGTTTGTAGCCGGCCGCCTGCGGGTGCAGACCGAGCACAACGGCGACGCCCTGACCCTGCCGGATTACTTCTCCAGCCGTTTCGAAGATAAAAGCGGCCTGCTGCGGATCATCTCTGCGGTGGTGATTTTGGTGTTCTTCACCATTTACTGCGCTTCCGGCATCGTGGCCGGCGCCCGCCTGTTTGAAAGTACCTTCGGCATGTCCTACGAGACTGCGCTGTGGGCCGGTGCTGCAGCGACCATTGCCTACACCTTCGTCGGTGGTTTCCTGGCGGTGAGCTGGACTGACACCGTACAAGCCACGCTGATGATCTTCGCCCTGATCCTGACGCCAATTATTGTGTTGCTGGCCACCGGTGGCGTCGACACCACCTTCCTGGCGATCGAAGCGCAGAACCCTGACAACTTCAACATGCTGAAAAACACCACCTTCATCGGCATCATTTCGCTGATGGGCTGGGGCCTGGGTTACTTCGGCCAGCCGCACATCCTCGCGCGTTTCATGGCGGCGGATTCGGTGAAGTCGATTGCCAAGGCGCGCCGCATCTCCATGACCTGGATGATCCTGTGCCTGGGCGGCACGGTCGCGGTGGGCTTTTTCGGTATCGCCTACTTCTCTGCGCACCCGGAAGTGGCCGGCCCGGTAACCGAGAACCACGAACGTGTGTTCATCGAACTGGCCAAGCTGCTGTTCAACCCATGGATCGCCGGTGTGTTGCTGTCCGCCATCCTGGCGGCGGTAATGAGCACCCTGAGCTGCCAGCTGCTGGTGTGTTCCAGTGCCCTGACCGAAGATTTCTACAAAACCTTCCTGCGTAAAAACGCCTCCCAGGTCGAGCTGGTTTGGGTCGGGCGCGCCATGGTGTTGCTGGTGGCGTTGATCGCCATCGCCATGGCTGCCAATCCGGAAAACCGTGTGCTGGGCCTGGTGAGCTACGCCTGGGCAGGCTTCGGTGCTGCGTTTGGCCCTGTGGTGCTGATCTCGGTGCTGTGGAAAGGCATGACGCGTAATGGCGCACTGGCCGGTATCCTGGTGGGCGCGATCACTGTGATTGTGTGGAAGCACTTCAGCCTGTTGGGCCTGTACGAAATCATCCCGGGCTTCATCTTTGCGAGCCTGGCGATCTACTTCGTCAGCAAGCTGGGTGCTCCGACTGCCGGCATGGTTCAGCGGTTTGACGCGGCCGAGGCAGACTACAACCTCAATAAGTAATCAGCGGGGGCTTGAATGCCCGTTGAATTGAAAACGGCCCGCATGCGGGCCGTTTTTAATGGGCGCGATTCAGTTGAGCTCCGCGTCCGGCTGACTAAGAAAAATCAGCACCCCCAAAATCGCCATGTAAAATTTGAAGGCTGCTTCCTGCCCATTCCACTGATGGGATTGCCACATCAGGAACCATTCGCCGCCGATCACCATGAACCCGAAGAACCACACCACAAAACCCAGGGTGAGGCCAACGGTTGCGCTTTTTTTGGCGCGATTGAAGTCGGCACTGCGGGCCTGGCGAGCCCGCCACAAGGCCAGTGCTCCGCGTGCCAGCAGCACCGCCGTCAGTGCCTCACCGGCAATGATCAGCCAATACGCGCCATGCCACAGCCATGGGGTGGTGATTGAGCGATACATGGCGGCGTTGCCGGGGAAGGTGGTGTCCATGCTCAACACATGTTTGACGAAGGCGAAGTTGGAGCCGTAGTCGGTGATGTTGCTGAAGGCGACAAGGGTGGCGAAGGCTGCCAGGGCAAGGGTCAGGACGATTTTTGCGTAGCGTGTGGCCATGTTTTTTCCATTGTTATTCGGCGTTGGGGAAGGGCGATTACGCTAGCACGCTGACGGTAGGGCTTCGACGTCAGATACATGAAGATTAAAGTGCCTGCCGTGTAGGGATTTACTGATTTGCCTGCGGCGTACCCAGCTCGGCAAAAAGCTGGTGCAGAATCGGCCGCCCACTACTCGCAGAGAAACACCGGATGTTCGCTCCTGCCAATCAAAGTGCCTTTACCCTGACCCTCGACGGTATGCCCAGTGATCTCAAGGTCTTTGAGTTCAAGGGCAGCGAAGCCATCAGCGAACCTTATTGCTTTGACCTTGAACTGGTCAGCGAGCAGCCAGACCTCGACCTTGAAAGCCTGCTGCACCGCCAGGCCTTCCTGGGTTTTGACGCCACGGGGCATGGCATTCACGGCCAGGTCTACCGCGTTGCCCAAGGCGACTCAGGCAGGCGGTTAACCCGCTACCAGATCAGCCTGGTGCCACGCCTGGCTTACCTGCAACACAGCAGCCACCAGCGAATTTTCCAGCACCACAGTGTGCCGCAGATCATCAAGCAGGTGCTGGAGGGGCAGGGCATCCACGGCGATGCTTTCGAATTCAGGCTGGGCGGTGTGTATCCGGCGCGCGAGTACTGCGTGCAGTTCGGTGAAAGCGATTTGGGGTTTATCCAGCGCCTGTGCGCCGAGTTGGGGATTCACTACCATTTCCAGCACAGCCCTGACGGGCACCTGTTGGTGTTTGGCGATGACCAGGCGGTGTTCGCCCAGGGCGAGCAGCCGACGGACTATGCGCCTGGCACCGGGATGGTCGCCGATACGCCGGTGATCAAGCGCTTTTCGGTGCGTTTGGAAACCCGGACCACGGGTGTAAACCTGCGCGATTATGACTTTCGCAAACCGCGCTTGCAGCTGGAAAGCGAAGTGCTGGGCGAGCAGCTTCCAGCCCTCGAAGGCCAAGGCTATCCAGGCCACTTTACCGATCGGGCCCACGGCAAGCATTTGGCACAACGCGCCCTTGAGCGATACCGCCGTGACTATCTCCAGGCCCATGGCAGTGGCGATCAACCGGCGTTGGTCAGTGGTCAGTTTTTCAAGCTGGCAGCGCATCCGCGTGATGAATGGAATGACCTGTGGCTGGTGACGCAGGTCGAACACTTCGGCAGGCAGCCGCAAGTGCTCGAAGAGTCTGTGGGCGATGGGTTGCTCCAGGGCTATAGCAACACCTTCGTCGCCACACCTTGGGACACTGTGTTTCGACCCGCGCCAGCGCCGGCACGTACACCGATATCCGGCTACCAGAACGCCGTGGTCACCGGGCCGCAAGGCAGTGAAATCCATTGCGACGAATACGGCCGGGTCAAGGTGCAACTCGCCTGGGATCGCGCAGGGGAACACAACGAACATTCCAGCTGCTGGTTGCGGGTAGCCAGCGGCTGGGCCCATGAGCATTACGGCGCGGTGATGATCCCGCGAGTGGGCATGGAAGTGCTGGTGGGCTTCGTCGATGGCGACGCCGACACGCCGTTGGTGGTCGGCTGCCTGGCGAATGCGGCGACGCCGGTGCCGCTGGACCTGCCGGCCGACAAGACCCGCAGCATCTTCCGTAGCCAGACCAGCCCCGGCGGCGGTGGCTACAACGAGCTGCGGATCGAGGACCGCAAGGGCGCCGAGGAAATCTACCTGCGCGCCCAGCGCAACTGGACTCAGCATGTACTCCATGATCAGCACGTGCAGGTCGACAACCAGCGCAACGTGATCGTCAAAGGCCTCGATCGTCACGAGCTTCAGGGCGAAGAGCAGCGCACGACCCACGGCAACCGCCTGACCGAACTCAAGCAGGACGATCACCTGACGATCGCCGGCTCGCAGCAGTTGCGTGCCGGTCTGACGATTAACATTGGCGCGGGGCAAAGCGTCGTCATCGACGCGGGCGCCAGCGTGACCCTGCAGGCCGGCGGGCAGTGGATCAACGTGTCGGCGGGCGGGATTTTCAGTAGCGTTCCGGTCCAGCTGGGCGGGGCGCCAGCACCGGCCGGAGCGCCGCTGATGCCAGGGCTACAGGAAAAACTGCTGGCGGTAATTCCGGCGCCATTGAGTGCCGTGCAAGTGTTCAGCCTGAAACGCAGTGCGCCCTTTTGTGAGGAGTGCGAGCGCTGCCGCAATGGCGTGTGTGATACGCCTCTGCACCGCAAAGCCTCTCTGCCCGCAGGTGCGCCATGATGTCTCCCGGGCAGTGGCTTGAGTCTGCACCGTTGCAGGCGGGCGAGCAGTTGTTTGCGGTGTGGGGCAATGCCAGTGACTGCAAGCCACTTGAGGCCTGGCGTCGTACCTATGGTGGTCCGTTCACTCCAATCTGGGCGGATAGCGAGTATGGGGAATGGGATGAGGTGATGCCCTACGTTGCGGTGGTCGCCGTTGACAGCGCCTTTTTGAAATGGGCCGCCGAATGCGAAGGTACCGACTGGGGTTGGCTGGCGGTGTCGTCCTGTTCCTTGCAAACCGTTGTCGAGCATCTGCGCAGCCTGACCAAGGTACTGTTGCCGGAGGGGCCGGCGGTGTTCTTTCGCTTCTGGGACGGTGCTTATGTCCTGCCGGTCTTGCAGGCGCTGGGGCCGCAGGCAAAGGAGTTGCTCCCGGTGTTCAGTCGCTACTGGATCAATGGTCGCGAACATGAGATAGCGGTTGCGGTGGTGGGAGCAGCAAAGCCCGGCCCGTGGTGGCAAGTGCCGCCGCATGTTCTGCAGCGCCTGGGTGAGCAGTCGAGCGTTACGCTGGTGGATAACCTGCTGCAATGGCTGGAGGAACAGCGCCCGGACTTGTACAGCGCCTTTGTGCCGGCGGCCCTGAAGCACAAGGTCGCCTACTTCGTGCGCCGGGCGGATGTCAGCCATCAGGCCCTGGTCGCCTGGCTGGCCTCAGAGTTGGGTGGTGGACACCGGATGGCAGGCCAGGGATTTGGCTTCGCCGATGTTCACCAGGCGCTTGAAGATTTGCAGTGAGTTTGAAGTGGTCAATCTTCAAGGCGTTTGCGGTGTGGCGCTCCATGCGCAGGGCCAGGGTTTGCAGGCTTTGCAGCAACAGGAACGCGTTCATCGGTGCCATGGCCCTGTGGTGAGCGGGCTTGCCCCGCGCTGGGCTGCGTAGCGGCCCCAAGTCGCCCACTGCATTCTGTCTGAAATAACGCCGTTTGCCATTATTGGGCTGCTTTGCAGCCCAGCGCGGGGCAAGCCCGCTCACCACAGCCCTGCACCTTTGCCTGCGTAAAAGGTAAACTTCGCCCCCTGCGCAGGAGCAACCATGAATTATCGTCACGCCTTTCACGCCGGCAACCATGCCGATGTCTTCAAACACCTGACCTTGACCCGCCTCATCGCCCTGATGTCGCGCAAGGAGCAGCCGTTTGCCTATCTCGACACCCACGCCGGCATTGGTCTGTACGACCTTCAGGGTGACCAGGCAAACCGCACCGGGGAATACCTGGAAGGCATCGCCCGCCTGTGGGGCCAGGCCGACCTGCCGCCGCTGGTCGGCGACTACATGCGCGTACTGCACGAGATGAACCCGGATGGCCAATTGCGCTACTACCCCGGCTCACCGGAGCTGGCGCGGCGCCTCACGCGCCCTCAGGACCGCGTGTTGCTCAACGAGAAGCACCCGGAAGACGGCCTGCTGCTCAAGGACAACATGAAGGGCGACCGTCGGGTGAAAGTGCACCTCGGCGAAGGCTGGCACGTGCCGCGGGCATTGCTGCCGGTGCCGGAGAAGCGCGCGCTGATGCTGATTGACCCGCCGTTCGAAAAGCTCGACGAGATGCAGCGCTGCGCCGCGTCCCTCAAGGAAGCCGTGAGCCGGATGCGCCAGACAGTGGCTGCGATCTGGTACCCGGTGAAAGACCAGCGCATGCTGCGCCGCTTCTACCAGGACCTGGCCGGCACCGGTGCGCCGAAGTTGCTGCGGGTGGAATTGCTGGTGCATCCGCTGGACACGCCCAACACCCTGACCGGCTCGGGCCTGGCGATTGCCAACCCGCCGTGGGGCTTGGAAGAAGAATTGCGTGAGCTGCTGCCGTGGTTGTCCAAACAGCTTGGGCAAACCCAGGGTGGCTGGCAGATGGATTGGCTGATTGCTGAGTAACCTGTAGGAGCCGGCTTGCCGGCGATGGCGGCCTTGAGATAGCTATCGCCGGCAAGCCGGCTCCTACAGCTGGTGTATCAATCAGATCGGGCAGGTCACGCCCGTGCCGCCGATCCCGCAGTAACCCTGCGGGTTCTTCGCCAGGTACTGCTGGTGATAGGCCTCGGCGAAGTACACCGTCGGTGCCTCGTCGATTTCCGTGGTGATGGTGCCCAGGCCAGCCTTGGTCAGTTCATTCTGATACGCCTGGGCGCTGGCTTTTGCCGCCTCCAGGTGCTGCGGCTTGACCGCATAGATCACCGAGCGGTACTGGCTGCCGATGTCATTGCCCTGGCGCATGCCCTGGGTCGGGTTGTGTAGTTCCCAGAACATTTTCAGCAGCTCTTCGTAGCTGATCTTGTCCTGGTCAAACACTACCAGAACCACTTCGCTGTGGCCGGTCAGGCCCGAGCATACTTCTTCATAGGTCGGGTTCGGCGTGTAGCCGCCGGCATAACCGACCACCGTGCTGACGATGCCTTCGCGCTGCCAGAAACGACGCTCGGCACCCCAGAAGCAACCGAGGCCAAAGATCGCAAACTCTACGTTGTCGACAAACGGGCCCAGCAGCGGGTTGCCGTTGACGAAGTGAGTTTCGGGCAGGGACATTGGGGTTTCACGCCCAGGCAACGCTTGTTCTTGAGTGGGGAGCACGTTTTTGTTCACCAGAATTTCCGAGCGCAAGACCATGATCAGTCCTCTCAGTCAGATTGAGTTACAAGTAAGAATTCAGAACGCCAGTGTGCCCGAGTGTCACAGCGCTGTCAGGCGATTGGACCGCGAGGGTAGCGTTTAAGCTTCTCGATCAGCTCGGACCCCGGAATTGGCCGGTCAAACAGGTAGCCCTGGCCGACGTCGCAACGGTGGCGGCGCAGGAACGCCAGTTGCTCGGCGGTCTCAATGCCTTCGGCCACCACCTTGAGCTTGAGGTTGTGGGCCATGGCGATCACTGCCGAGGTGATTTCCATGTCGTCCTGGTTGTCGGGGATTTCATGAATAAAGCTGCGATCGATCTTGATGATGTCGATCGGGAATTTTTTCAGGTAGCTGAGTGACGAGTAACCAGTGCCGAAGTCATCCATGGCCAGGGTCAGGCCAAAACTTTTCAGTTGGTCCAGCTGCAAGCGCGTGTCTTCGGTGGCTTCCAGCAGCAGGCCTTCGGTCAGCTCCAGTTCCAGCAGGTTGGCTGGCAACTGCTCTTCCTTGAGGATCGCGGCAATCGAGGCCACCAGGTCCGGGTCGGAAAACTGCTTGGGCGACAGGTTGATCGCCACTTGCAGGTTACCCATGCCGGCGGCGGTCAGTTGTCGGCTCATGCGGCAGGCCTGGCGAGCGATCCATTTGCCGATGGGGATAATCAGCCCGGTCTCTTCGGCCACGCTGATGAATTGATCGGGGCGGATCATGCCCTTCTCTGGATGGTTCCAGCGCAGCAGCGCTTCCATGCCCAGCAGGCGACCGCTGCGCAGGCACAGCTTGGGTTGGTAGAACACGTCCAGCTCGTTTTGGGTCAGGGCACGGCGCAGGTTGTTTTCCACGAACAGCTTGTAGCTGGCCTCGGCGTTCAGTGCTTCGGTAAACACCTGTACCTGGTGTTTGCCATTGGCCTTGGCCTTGTGCAGCGCAAGGCCTGCGTTGCGCATCAGGGTTTGCGGGTCGCGGCCATGCAACGGCGCGCAGGCCAGGCCCACGGAACCGGTGACGCTGATCAACTGGTTGTCGACAAACATCGGCTTGTCGAGGGTCGCCAGTAACTGGCTGGCGACCTGCTGGCCGGTCTCAAGGTCGGTGTCGTCCAGCAGCACGGCAAATTCATTACTGGCAAACCGCGCCAGGCTGCCGCTGGCGGTCAGGCTGTTGCGCAGGCGGCGGGCCAGGCTGATCAGCAATTTGTCGCCGGTCTGGTGGCCGAGGCTGTCGTTGATCCGCTTGAAATTGTCGATGTCCACCAGCAGCAGGCTGATGGAGCTGTCGCTGTCGCGGGCAAAACGTTCGTCAAGGTTACGGATGAACGCCGGCCGGTTGCCCAGGTTGGTCAGGTTGTCGGTGTAGGCCAGGCGCTCGATGCGCTGCTGGGCCAGCTTGGTCTGGGTGATGTCTTCGTAGATGCCGATGTAGTGCGTCAGCTCGCGGTTGTCGCCATAGACCTTGGAGATCGACAACTGGCCCCAGTAGGGTTCGAGGTTTTTGCGCCGGCTCTTGAATTCGCCTTGCCAGCTATTGCTTTTGGCCAGGCTTGAAGGGGCGTCGAACAGCAGCTCGCTGAGGTTCTCCAGCGCCGGCAGTTCCGACAGCAGGTGGCCGTGGACTTCTTCGGTGCTGTACTGGGTGATGGCGGTAAAGCTGGGGTTGACGTATTCCACCACGCCGTCGCAGTTGACCAGCAGGAACGCGTTGGCGCTTTGCTCCACGGCCCGCTGGAACAAGTGCAGGGCGCTGGTGGCGGTGCGGCGGTTGTGGTTGTTGATCACTTGGGCGAACTGGTCGGCCAGCTCTCCGGCAAACGCGATTTCATCGGATTGCCAGACACGAGTGCTGCCGCTTTGCTCCAGGCACAACACCCCGACCACGTTGCCATCGACGCGGATACTGGCATCGAGCATGGCGTGGATGTCCCGCGGGCGAAGGCTCTCGGCCATTTCCCGGGTGCGGGGATCGCGCATCGCGTTGGTGGCATCAATGGCGCGGCTGGTTTGCAGGGCTTCCAGGTAGTCGGGGAAGCCGCTGGCATCGATAGGCTCTGGCAGGTGGTGTTGCTGATCGTCGCGGTGGTAGGCGGAAATCGGCACCAGGTGCTGATTTTCGAGGTTCCAGATGCTGGCGCAATCAATCTGGTAAATGTCGCAGGCGCTGCGGGTGATCAACTCGGCGGCTTCTTGCAGCGAATTGTTGGTGCTGTAGCGCTGGCGGGCCAGCAGCAGGATCAGCTCCTGCTGGGCACGCACCCGCTCAAGGTGTTGCAGTTGTTCCTGCTGGGCGCGCTGGTTGAGCTCCAGGGCGATTTGCAGGCGGCTGTTCTGGCTTTCGAGATCCGCTGCAGGGGACGGCGAGATATCACTGAACAGGCCGTCGACCACCATCAGGTAGCCGCGCAGCAGGTGACGATTGTGTTGTTTGTAGGCCTCACCCAGCTCCAGCAGGCTCAACGGGCCGTCATTGGTGTGCAGGGTGTAGCGCACCAGGTAATGCGGGCTGATGGTCAGTTGTTCCTGGATCGCATCATGCAACTGATAGCGCGCCTGGGGTTCCATCAAGCTGGCGTAGGGCGAGCCGATCAGGGCGCACAGCTCCACCGCGGGCAGGCCGAACTGGCGTTCGCAATTGGGGTCGAGGTACAGCAGGGCCCAGCTTGCCTCATTAAGCCGCTCGAAACGCAGCATACCGAGGCGCGAAGGCACCGGTAATTGCGTCACTACCTCGGCCGCCATACGGGCGACATCGGGTTGGCTTTTCATGGAGGAACTCGCTTGGAAAAATGCGCATCGCGCCGGGCTCACGCCCTCTTTACTGTTGCCTGCGGCAAGGTTGCATCATGCAGCACAGGCTGACAAGAGAGGATGAAGGCTAAGTGCTATAAGTGTGTTATCGGCCGGGCGGGGGATTTCTGCAACCGGGGTGACCGATGGCTTTCCCAAGGCCAGATGCGCCCCCAACTGTAGGAGCGAGCTTGCTCGCGAAAAACGCCCAGGCACCGCGTTCATTCAGGGTGCCAGCGTCATCTTTGCCGGCCTTCGCGAGCAAGCTTGCTCCTACAGAGGAACAGGAAAAACAGGCAAAAAAAGCCCCGCCAATTGGCGGGGTTGAGGTACGAGCGTGGCGCTCGGAAATCGTTGAAGCCAGGTCTTCTGCGTGGGCAGAAGACCTGTTGAGGCTTAAAGCAGGATGGTGCGGATGTCGTTCAGCAACTGGCTCAGACGCTGAGTGAAGCGAGCCGCCGCCGCGCCGTTGATCACACGGTGATCGTAGGACAGCGACAACGGCAACATCAGCTTCGGCTGGAACGCTTTACCGTCCCACACAGGCTGGATGGTGGCCTTGGAAACACCCAGGATCGCCACTTCCGGCGCGTTGACGATTGGCGTGAAGCCAGTGCCGCCAATGTGCCCAAGGCTTGAGATGGTGAAGCAGGCGCCTTGCATGTCGTCTGCGGTCAGCTTCTTGTCACGGGCCTTGGCAGCCAGTGCAGCCGCTTCGGCAGCCAGTTGCAGCAGGCTCTTCTGATCAACGTTCTTGATCACAGGCACCAGCAGGCCGTCCGGGGTATCGACTGCAAAGCCGACGTTCACGTACTTCTTGCGAATGATCGCCTTGCCGCTAGGGGCCAGCGAGCTGTTGAAGTCCGGCAGTTCCTTGAGCAGGTGCGCGCAGGCCTTGAGCAGCAGTGGCAGCACGGTCAGCTTCACGCCGGCCTTCTCGGCGACGGCTTTCTGCGCAACGCGGAAAGCTTCCAGGTCGGTAATGTCGGCCTGGTCGAACTGGGTCACGTGCGGGATGTTCAGCCAGCTGCGGTGCAGGCTCGACGCGCCGATTTGCATCAGGCGGGTCATCGGCACTTCTTCGGTTTCGCCGAAGCGGCTGAAGTCCACGACCGGGATCGGCGGAATGCCCGAACCACCGGTGGCGCCGCCGGCTGCCGGAGCTTCCTTGGCTTTTTGCATCATGGATTTGACGTAAACCTGCACGTCTTCCTTCAGCACGCGACCGTGCGGGCCGGTGGCCGACACGGCATTCAACTCGACGCCGAACTCACGTGCCAGCTGACGCACGGCTGGGCCGGCGTGAACCTTGGCACCGCTTGGCGCAGGCGCAGCAGCAGGGGCCGGTGCGGCCTCGGCTTTTGCAGCAGGTGCAGGTGCGGCGGCCGGTGCGGCTTCAGCCTTGGCGGCCGGAGCAGCGGCGGCTGGAGCGGCAGCAGGGGCAGCAGCGCCCGCCACTTTCAGCTTGAGGATGAAGTCGCCAGTGCCGACTTCGTCTTCCAGCTTCACGGCAATGCTTTCCACCACGCCAGCAGCCGGCGACGGGATTTCCATGGAGGCCTTGTCGGACTCCAGGGTGATCAGCGACTGGTCGGCTTCGACGGTGTCGCCGACTTTAACCAGCAACTCGATGATCTTGGCCTTGCCCGACGAGCCGATGTCCGGAACATGAATGTCCTGGACTGTTTCGGCGGCAGGTGCAGCAGCCGGTGCCGCAGGGGCCTCGGCAGCAGCGGCAGGCTTCTCGGCGGCAGGAGCCGGGGCAGCAGCAGGAGCCGCCGCCGCAGGGGCCGCATCGGCGGCGCCTTCGATTTCCAGCTCAAGCAGTTCGTCGCCTTCTTTCAGGCGGTCGCCCAGCTTCACTTTCAGGCTTTTGACCACGCCGGCCTTGGGAGCAGGGATTTCCATGCTCGCCTTGTCCGACTCCAGGGTCAGGATGCTCTGGTCGGCTTCGACGGTGTCGCCGACCTTCACAAACAGTTCAATTACTTCACCTTCACCGCTGCCGATGTCAGGTACGCGAATGAGTTCGCTCACAGAAAGTCTCCTCAGCAGTCCAGTGGGTTGCGTTTTTCCGGGTTGATCCCGAACTTGACGATAGCGTCTGCCACTACCTTAGGTTCGATTTCACCACGGTCAGCCAAGGCTTCCAGGGCTGCCAACACCACGAAGTGACGGTCGACTTCGAAGAAGTGACGCAGCTTCTTGCGGCTGTCACTACGGCCGAAACCGTCGGTGCCCAGGACTTTGAATTCCTTGGACGGTACCCACTGACGAATTTGTTCAGCAAACAGTTTCATGTAGTCGGTAGAGGCAATAACCGGACCTTTACGGCCAGCCAGGCACTCTTCAACGTAGGTCAGCGCAGGCTTCTGGCCTGGGTGCAGGCGGTTGCTGCGCTCTACGGCCAGGCCGTCGCGACGCAGTTCGTTGAAGCTGGTAACGCTCCATACGTCAGCACCGACGTTGAACTCTTCACGCAGGATCTTCGCCGCTTCACGCACTTCGCGCAGGATGGTGCCGGAGCCCATCAGTTGCACGTGGTGAGCCGCTTCCTTGGTGTCTTCTTCGAGCAGGTACATGCCCTTGATGATGCCTTCCTCGACACCGGCCGGCATGGCTGGCTGCTGGTAGGACTCGTTCATCACGGTGATGTAGTAGAAAACGTCCTGCTGCTGTTCGGTCATCTTCTTCATGCCGTCCTGGATGATCACCGCCAGCTCATAGCCGTAGGTTGGATCAAAGGTGCGGCAGTTCGGGATGGTGCCCGCCAGGATGTGGCTGTGACCGTCTTCGTGTTGCAGGCCTTCGCCGTTCAGCGTGGTCCGCCCGGCAGTACCGCCAATCAGGAAGCCACGGGTACGGCTGTCGCCTGCTGCCCAAGCCAGGTCGCCGATCCGCTGGAAACCGAACATCGAGTAGAAGATGTAGAACGGCAGCATCGGCTGGTTGTGGCTGGAGTACGAAGTACCGGCAGCGATGAAGGAGCTCATGGCGCCCGCTTCGTTGATGCCTTCTTCGAGGATCTGGCCCTTCTTGTCTTCCTTGTAGAACATCACCTGGTCTTTATCGACTGGCTCGTAGAGCTGGCCGACGGAGGAGTAGATGCCCAACTGACGGAACATGCCTTCCATACCGAAGGTACGGGCCTCGTCCGGGATGATCGGCACGATACGCGAACCGATTTCCTTGTCCTTGACCAACTGCGCGAGGATCCGCACGAAAGCCATGGTGGTGGAGATTTCACGGTCGCCCGAGCCGTCCAGGATAGCCTTGAGGGTATCGAGTGGCGGTGTAGGAATGTCGAATGACTTGGCGCGGCGCTGTGGCACGAAACCGCCCAGTGCAGTACGACGCTCGCTGAGGTAGCGGGCTTCGGCGCTGTTTGGCTCTGGCTTGAAGAACGGCAGGTTCTCCAGCTCTTCGTCCTTGACCGGGATGTCGAAGCGGTCGCGGAACAGCTTCAGGCTTTCAACATCAACCTTCTTGGTGTTGTGCGCAGTGTTTTTCGCTTCGCCGGCACCGGTGCCATAACCCTTGATGGTCTTGGCCAGGATAACGGTAGGTTGTTCTTTGTGGTTGACCGCTTCGTGGTACGCCGCGTAGACCTTGTACGGGTCGTGGCCGCCACGGTTGAGTTTCCAGATCTCGTCGTCGGACAGATCAGCAACCATCGCCTTGAGTTCTGGCGAGTTGAAGAAGTGTTCACGCACGAACGCGCCGTCTTTGGCCTTGTAGTTCTGGTACTCGCCGTCGATGACTTCGTCCATCCGGCGTTGCAGGATGCCGTCAACGTCTTTGGCCAGCAGTGGGTCCCAGAAACGGCCCCAGATGACTTTGGTCACGTTCCACTGGGCACCGCGGAACACGCCTTCGAGTTCCTGGATGATCTTGCCGTTGCCGCGAACCGGGCCGTCGAGGCGCTGCAGGTTGCAGTTGATGACGAAGATCAGGTTGTCCAGCTTCTCGCGGCCGGCCAGGGAGATGGCGCCCAGGGATTCCGGCTCGTCACACTCGCCGTCGCCCAGGAAGCACCAGACCTTCTGCTTGCCTTCAGGGATGAAACCACGGGCTTCCAGGTACTTCATGAAGCGTGCCTGGTAGATCGCCTGGATCGGGCCGAGGCCCATGGATACCGTCGGGAACTGCCAGAAATCAGGCATCAGCCAAGGGTGCGGATAGGACGAGAGGCCCTGGCCGTCGACTTCCTGGCGGAAGTTGTTCATTTGTTCTTCGGTGATGCGGCCTTCCATGAACGCACGGGCGTAGACGCCTGGCGAGGTGTGGCCCTGGAAGTAGATCAGGTCGCCGCCGTGTTCGTCGGTCGGGGCCTGGAAGAAGTAGTTGAAGCCGATGTCATACAGGGTTGCGCTGGAAGCGAAGCTGGAGATGTGACCGCCCAGGTCAGAATCTTTCAAGTTCGTGCGCATAACCATCGCCATGGCGTTCCAGCGTACCAGCGAGCGAATGCGGCGTTCCATGAACAGGTCGCCAGGCATGCGTGCTTCGTGGGTTACCGGGATGGTGTTGCGGTACGGCGTGGTGATGGCGTAAGGCAGTTGCGAGCCGCTGCGGGTCGCGAGTTCGCCCATACGGGTCATCAGGTAATGCGCACGGTCTTCGCCTTCTTTGTCGAGAACCGATTCCAGGGCGTCCAGCCATTCCTGGGTTTCGACGGGATCGAGGTCTTGCATGGCTTGCTCCAGGGCGGAAAGGCTACCAGAATCGGTTGCCTGAAGTTTGCGACTGGCCTTGTGGGCAGACGACATAAATTCTTGGATGGCCGAAGGTTGCTTCGGCGTCCTGTAGTTTTACTACAAATCGTCGGCCATTTCAGCCTTTCGAATGTATATACGAGTAGTAAAACTACACAAGACTGAGCGGATTGCTCGGTCTAGCTGGCGAGCATAATCGTTATTGTTGGTCATTTGCGAACAAGAAAAGGTGAAATCTTGATGTTGCCTGCCAAAATGAATTTAATTTCAGCTATTTATAACCTTTGTTCGACAGTCCTTCACCGAGCGTGGTTCTTGCGTTCACAGCTACAAGCCATTTGCGCGCCGATCAAGGATAGACCATGAGCCTTCCAGTGCAGGCCGAATTGCCGGCCATCCTGCTTCCATTTGCCAAGCGGGCCGAGCAGTCATTTCGTGACGCCGTGGCCGGATTGGACGGCGATAATGGCCTTTCTGCGTGGACGCCGCAACGTTGGGCTGACTTCGCCCGTGTGTGCGCTGCCAGTGATTTTGTGATTGAACAGAGTGTTCGTGACCCTTTGATGTTGCTGGAACTGGTGGCCTGGGGCGAGTTGGACCGCGGCTTTGCCCCCGGCGAACTGTGCGGGCAGATTGCGGCTGCCGTGCAACAAGCCGAAACAGAGGACGAACTGGGCCGCGTCCTGCGCCGCCAGCGCACCCGCCAGCAAGTGCGGATCATCTGGCGCGACCTGACCCGACAGGCGGACCTGGTGCAAACCTGCCGCGATCTATCCGATATGGCCGACGCCAGTATCGACCAGGCCTATCAGTGGTTGTACCAGCGCCACTGCGTAATGTTCGGCACGCCCACCGGCCGTCGCAGCGGCGAGCCGCAGCACATGGTTATCCTCGGCATGGGCAAGCTCGGGGCCGTGGAGTTGAATCTGTCGTCGGATATCGACCTGATCTTCGCCTACCCCGAAGGCGGCGACACGGTGGGCGTAAAACGCTCGCTGGATAACCAGGAATTTTTCATTCGTCTTGGTCAAAAACTGATCAAGGCGCTGGACCCGATGACCGTCGACGGCTTCGTATTCCGCGTCGACATGCGCCTGCGGCCTTATGGTTCAGCCGGCGCACTGGTGCTTAGTTTCAATGCACTGGAGCAGTACTACCAGGACCAGGGCCGCGACTGGGAACGCTACGCGATGATCAAGGCGCGGGTGGTAGCCGGTGACCAGGTAGCCGGTGCGCAATTGCTCGACATGCTGCGCCCGTTTGTCTACCGGCGTTACCTGGACTTTTCCGCCATCGAAGCGCTGCGCACCATGAAGCAGCTGATCCAGCAGGAAGTGCGGCGCAAGGGCATGGCCGAGAATATCAAGCTGGGTTCGGGCGGCATCCGTGAAGTGGAATTTATCGCCCAGGCGTTCCAGCTGATCCACGGCGGCCGCGACCTGAGCCTGCAACAGCGCCCGCTGTTAAAAGTGCTGGGCACGCTGGAAGGCCAGGGCTATTTGCCGCCTGCGGTGATTGCCGAACTGCGCGATGGCTATGAATTTTTGCGCTACACCGAACACGCGATCCAGGCGATTGCCGACCGCCAGACGCAGATGCTCCCGGACGGTACCGAAGACCAGGCGCGGATTGCCTTCATGATGGGTTTCCCGGACTGGAGCGCGTTCCATGAGCGCCTGATGTATTGGCGCGGCCGGGTGGACTGGCATTTTCGCCAGGTGATTGCCGACCCGGATGAAGAAGAGGGTGAAGAGAGCGAGTTGGTGGTGGGCGGTGAGTGGTTGCCGTTGTGGGAAGAGTCCCAGGACGAGGAAGCCGCCTGCCGACAGTTGCAGGAAGGCGGGTTTACCGACGCACCCAAAGCCTTGAAAACCCTGGCTGGCCTGCGCAGCAGCCCACAATTGCGCGCCATGCAGCGTTTGGGTCGAGAGCGTCTGGATGCGTTTATCCCGCGCCTGCTGGCCCAGGCGGTCGAACACGCCAACCCGGACCTGGTGCTTGAGCGCGTATTGCCGCTGGTGGAAGCCGTCGCCCGTCGCTCCGCTTATCTGGTGCTGCTGACAGAAAACCCTGACGCCCTGCGTCGCCTTCTGACGCTATGTGCCGCGAGCCCGTGGATTGCCGAACAAATCACCCGCTTCCCACTGCTGCTGGACGAATTGCTCAACGAAGGCCGCCTGTTCAAGCCGCCGCTTGCGCCAGAACTGGCCGCCGAATTGCGCGAACGCCTGACACGCATACCTGAAGATGACCTTGAGCAGCAGATGGAAGCCTTGCGTCACTTCAAGTTGGCCCACCGCCTGCGAGTCGCCGCCTCGGAAATCGCCGGCAGCCTGGCGCTGATGAAAGTCAGTGACTACCTGACCTGGCTCGCCGAAGCGATCCTCGAACAAGTGCTGGCCCTGGCCTGGCGCCAGACCGTCGCCCGTCACGGCTCGCCGCAGCGGGTGGACGGCACCTTGTGCGATCCCGGCTTCATCATTGTCGGTTATGGGAAAGTCGGCGGCATCGAATTGGGGCATGGTTCGGACCTGGACCTGGTGTTTATCCATGACGGTGACCCGCAAGCCGAAACCGACGGCGCCAAGCCGATCGACGGTGCGCAGTTCTTTACCCGGCTGGGCCAGCGGATCATTCACCTGCTGACCACCCAGACCAACTCCGGGCAGTTGTATGAAGTGGACATGCGCCTGCGGCCTTCGGGCGCCTCCGGTCTGCTGGTGAGTTCCCTGGGCGCCTTTGCGCGCTATCAGGAAAACGAAGCCTGGACCTGGGAACACCAGGCGTTGGTACGCGCACGGGTGCTGGTAGGCAGCCAGGATGTCGGTCGTGCCTTTGAGCAAGTGCGGGCGCAAGTGCTAGGCCGCGCGCAGGACCTGGACAAGCTGCGCCTGGAGGTCAGTGAGATGCGCGCCAAGATGCGTGACAACCTCGGCACCAAGTCCACGGCGGCGGGAACGGCGGCGAATGCCTTCGAACCCACGGTGGCGTTTGACCTCAAGCAGGACGCCGGAGGTATCGTCGATATTGAATTTATGGTGCAATACGCGGCTTTGGCGTGGTCTGCGCAACATCCATCGTTGCTGCGCTACACCGACAATATCCGCATCCTGGAAGGGCTGGAGCAGGTCGGGCTGATGCCTGCCGCCGATGCCCATTTGCTGCGCGAGGTGTATAAAGCCTACCGTTCCGCCGCTCACCGCCAGGCCTTGCAGAACGAGGCCGGGACAGTTGCCGGGGACCAGTTCGCTGACGAACGGCGCCAGGTGCAGCGAATCTGGCGTGAACTGGGGTTAAGCTGAAACACTATATAAGGCGGGGAGGCATGAGCCTCCCCGTATCGTTTGTGGAAACTACATGAATATTCTGATCGTTGGGCCCAGTTGGGTCGGTGACATGGTGATGGCGCAGACACTGTTCCAGTGCCTGAAACAGCGCCATCCCGATTGCCAAATCGACGTGCTCGCCCCCGAGTGGAGCCGGCCGATTCTTGAGCGCATGCCCCAAGTGCGCCAGGCCTTGAGCTTTCCGCTCGGCCACGGCGCGCTGGAACTGGCGACCCGCCGACGCATCGGCAAGTCGCTGGCCGGCCAGTACGATCAGGCGATCCTGTTGCCCAACTCGATGAAGTCGGCACTGGTGCCGTTCTTTGCCGGCATCCCCAAGCGCACCGGCTGGCGTGGCGAGTTTCGCTATGGCCTGCTCAACGATGTGCGCAAGCTCGACAAGGCCCGCTACCCGCTGATGATCGAGCGCTTCATGGCCCTGGCCTACGCGCCGGGTGCCGAGTTGCCCACGCCTTATCCGCGCCCGAGCCTTCAAATCGACCCGGTTACCCGCGACACCGCCCTGGCCAAGTTCGGCCTGGAGCTGGACCGGCCGGTGCTGGCGCTGTGCCCAGGCGCGGAGTTTGGCGAGTCCAAGCGTTGGCCGTCGGAGCATTACGCCAAGGTCGCGGAGATGAAGATCCGTGAAGGCTGGCAAGTCTGGCTGTTCGGCTCGAAAAACGATCATTCGGTGGGCGAGGATATTCGCCAGCGCCTGATCCCGGGCCTGCGCGAAGAAGCGGTCAACCTCAGCGGCGACACGTCCCTGGCCGAGGCCATCGACCTGCTGTCCTGCGCCGACTCGGTGGTGTCCAACGACTCGGGCCTGATGCACGTGGCTGCGGCGCTGAATCGCCCGCTGGTAGCGGTGTACGGCTCGACGTCTCCCGGGTTCACCCCGCCGTTGGCCGACAAGGTCGAAGTGGTGCGCCTGGGCCTGGATTGCAGCCCGTGTTTCGACCGCACTTGCCGCTTTGGCCACTACAACTGCCTGCGCCAGTTGCTGCCGCAACCCGTCAGCGACGCGTTGCAGCGGTTGCAGGGCACTGTGGTCGAGGTTCGTTAAGTTGCGGGTTCTGGTAATCAAGACCTCATCCCTGGGCGATGTGATTCATGCCTTGCCGGCGTTGACCGACGCGGCGCGGGCGATCCCGGGCATCCGTTTCGACTGGGTGGTGGAAGAAGGCTTCGCCGAAATTCCCACCTGGCACCCGGCGGTGGACAAGGTGATCCCGGTGGCGATTCGCCGCTGGCGCAAGAACCTCTGGCAGACCTTCAAGAGCGGCGAATGGCGGCGCTTCAAAAAGAGCGTGCAGTCGACCAAATATGACTTGGTAATCGACGCCCAGGGCTTGCTGAAAAGTGCCTGGCTGACCCGCTACGTGCGTGCTCCGGTGGCCGGCTTCGACAAGCAGTCGGCTCGTGAGCCGTTGGCCGCGCATTTCTATTCCCGGCGCCTGGCCGTGGCCCGTGGGCAGCATGCGGTGGAGCGGTTGCGCCAGTTGTTTGCCGTCGCCCTCGGTTATGACCTGCCAAAAGGCCTGGGCGATTACGGCCTCAGCGTCGACAAGCTGCTGGGCCTGCCGCCGAAAAAACCGTTTGTGCTGTTGCTGCACGGCACCACCTGGGACACCAAGCACTGGCCGGAAGCCTACTGGCGTGACCTGGCCGAACGCATGGACCGCTTTGGCGTGGACGTGAAATTGCCATGGGGCAATGCCACCGAAAAGGCCCGAGCGGAACGCCTGGCCAAAGGCCTGAAAAATGCCGAAGTGCTGCCCAAGCTGAACCTGGCGGGCGTGGCTCGGGTGCTGGCCAGTGCCAAGGCGTGTGTCGCGGTAGACACCGGCCTCGGCCACCTGGCAGCAGCGCTGGATGTGCCGACGATTTCGTTGTTCGGCCCGACCAATCCCGGCCTGACGGGCGCCTACGGCAAGGCGCAGATCCACCTGGCCAGCGACTTCCCGTGTGCACCGTGCCTGCAAAAGAAATGCACCTATCAACCGACCGCCGAAGACCAGCGCCGGTTTGATCTCAAGCGTGAGTGGCCACTGTGTTTCACTCGCCTGAACCCTGAGCGTGTCGCAACGCGATTAAGCACGTTGTTATTGGCTGGGGAACACTGATGCAACTGGCTTTTGTCCTCTACAAATACTTCCCCTTTGGTGGCCTGCAGCGTGACTTCATGCGCATTGCCCTGGAGTGCCAACAGCGCGGCCACCAAATTCGCGTCTACACCCTGATTTGGGAAGGGGATGTGCCGCCGGGCTTTGAAGTGCTGGTGGCGCCGGTCAAGGCGCTGTTCAATCACCGGCGCAATGAAAAACTCTATGCCTGGATCCAGGCCGACCTGGCCAAACGTCCGGTTGATCGGGTGGTGGGCTTCAACAAAATGCCGGGGCTGGACGTGTACTTTGCCGCCGACGGCGTGTTCGAAGACAAGGCGCAAAACCTGCGCAACCCGATGTACCGCTGGTTCGGCCGTTATCGGCATTTTGCCGAGTACGAGCGGGCGGTGTTCGACAAGGGCGCCAAGACCAAAATCCTGACGATCTCCCGGCAGCAGCAGCCGTTGTTTACCCAGTATTACGGCACCGAGCCTGCGCGCTTTCACCTGCTGCCGCCGGGCATTGCCCGCGACCGTCGCGCGCCGCCCAATGCTGCCGAGATTCGCGCCGAGTTTCGTCGCGAATTCGGCCTGGCCGACGACGATCTGCTATTGGTGCAGATCGGCTCGGGCTTCAAGACCAAGGGCGTCGACCGCAGCCTGAAGGCCGTGGCCGCACTGCCATCGAACTTGAAGAAACGTACCCGGCTATTTGTAATTGGCCAGGACGACCCCAAAGTATTCCAGTTGCAGAGTGCCGCATTGGGGCTGGGCGACCCGGTGCAGTTCTTCCAGGGGCGCAGCGATATCCCGCGTTTTCTGCTGGGGGCCGACCTGTTGATTCACCCTGCCTACAACGAGGCGGCCGGCAATGTGCTGATCGAAGCGGTGGTCGCCGGCCTCCCGGTGCTGGTGAGCAAGGTCTGCGGTTACGCGTTTTACATCAATGAGGCCCAAAGTGGCCGGGTGTTGGACGAACCGTTCGAGCAGGCCCAACTCAACCAGTACCTGGTGGACATGCTCGACGATCCACAAGCGCGCGCGGCCTGGAGCCGCAATGGTCTGGCCTTCGCTGAGACGGCCGACCTCTATAGCATGCCGCAGTACGCTGCGGACCTGATTCTGGCGGAGCCAAACCGATGAAGTTGATTCTTGCCGAACCGTTCAAGACCCTGTGGGCCGGGCGCGATGCGTTCGCCGAAGTCGAGAAGCTGGATGGCCAGGTGTACCGTGAACTGGATGCCCGCCGTACCTTGCGTACGGAAGTCGACGGCCACGGCTTTTTCGTGAAAATCCACCGGGGGATCGGCTGGGCCGAGATCCTCAAGAACCTGATCACTGCCAAGTTGCCGGTGTTGGGCGCAGGCCAGGAATGGCTGGCGATCCAGCGCTTGCAGGAAGTGGGCGTGCCTACCATGACGGCCGTGGCTTACGGCGAAAAGGGCAGCAACCCGGCGGACCAGCACTCGTTTATCGTCACTGAGGAACTGGCGCCGACCGTCAGCCTTGAAGACCTGAGCATGGACTGGGTCAAGCAGCCACCCGTGCCGGTTATCAAGCACGCATTGATCGCCGAAGTGGCGCGCATGACCGGCATGATGCACCGCGCCGGGGTTAACCATCGCGACTGCTACATCTGCCATTTCCTGCTGCACACCGACAAGCCGCTGGTGGCCGATGACTTCAAGCTGTCGGTAATCGACCTGCACCGTGCCCACGTGCGCTCGAAGATTCCGTTGCGCTGGCGCAACAAAGACCTGGCCGCGCTGTACTTCTCGGCGCTGGACATCGGTTTGACCCGGCGCGACAAATTGCGCTTTCTCAAGGGCTACTTCCAGCAGCCATTGCGCCAGATTCTTGCTGAAGAAGCCGCCTTGCTGGGCTGGCTGGAGCACAAGGCGGCCAAGCTTTACGACCGCAAGCAACGTTATGGGGATGCGCTCTGATGGCGGGTTGGAACCTGGAACCCGCTTACGCCGCCCTGGCGGATGACTTCGGTAGCCTGGACGCGGTATTCGCCCTGCAAGGCGAGCGGCTGACCCGTGACCCGCTGTCTGAAGTGATCCGTGTGGAGCGCGGCGGGGTCAATTATTACGTCAAGCGTTACGTCGGTGCCGGCAAGGGTTTGCGCCGCTACCTGGGCAAGCCTCGGGTCAAGTCCGAATGGCAGAACCTCAAGCGTTTCGCCAAGTGGGGCATCCCCACGGCCGACGTGATCGCCTGGGGCCTTGAACGCAAGGGCCTGGCTTATGATCGTGGGGCGATGATCACCCGTGAGCTGCCCAAGACCGAAGACCTGTCGGTGCTGGCTGAACGCAACGACCCGCGACTGTCTGACCCGGTGTGGGTCAACAACATCAGCCGCCAGCTCGCTGAATACACGCGCACCATGCACGAGCATCGGTTTACCCACAACGATTTGAAATGGCGCAACTTGCTGGTCGACGACCAGCAAAACCTGTACCTGATCGATTGCCCCAACGGCGATTTCTGGCGCGGGTTCTGGCTTAAATACCGCATCACCAAGGATCTGGCCTGCCTCGACAAGGTGGCCAAGTATCACCTGTCGGCCACACAGCGCCTGCGTTTCTACATGCAGTACCGTCAGCGCAAGCATCTGAGCGCGTCGGACAAACAGCGAATTCGCCACGTGGTGAAGTTTTTCGAGGGGCGAGAATGAGTGATTTCCTGGCGGCCGAAGATCGAGCATTGCTTGAGCGCAACGGCCTGGGCACCTTCGACGCGCTGTGGGCCAAGCAACTGGATGCAGTGGACGAGCCCAACACCAGTCGCGGCGGCTGGAGCAGCGTGTTTCGCCTCGAGCTGGAAGGCCAGGGCTACTACCTCAAGCGCCAGAGCAACTACCTGACGCGCACCTTGCACCGCCCGTTTGGCGAGCCGAGTTTTGCCCGCGAGTTTCGTAATATCAGCCGCTATCGGCAGCTGGGTATTCCGGCGTTGCAGGCGGCGTTTTTTGGTGAGCGCAAAGTGGCCGGCGAGCATCGTGCGATGCTGCTGACCCGGGCGCTGGACGGCTGGAATGACCTGGATTCGTTGCTGGAGCAGTGGTCTGAGTTGAGCGACCCACAGCAGCGGGCGATCCTGCTGGCCTGTGGTCAGCTTGCTCGTCAGTTGCACAGCGTGGGCCAGGTGCATGGCTGTTTTTACCCCAAGCATATTTTCCTGCAGGCCCGCGGCGACGGTTATGCGGCGCAGTTGATCGACCTGGAGAAAACCCGCCCGCTGTTGTTCGGCTGGCGTGACCGGGTCAAGGACCTGGAACCGCTGTTGCGCCGTGCGCCGCAGTGGTCGGACGATCAGGTTCGCCAACTGTTGGCGGCGTACCTGGAGCAGCCTGAAGACGGCGCATTGGTTGCCACTTGGCACCAGCGCCTGGTCGCCCGGCGCAGTCACAAGGAGAAGCGCTGATGCGTTTGTCCGAACTGAAAAAAGCCGGCCGTACGCCAAGCCTGCCCTTGAGCATCGAGTTAATGGACGCTGCCGGTCCGGGGCAGTTGCAGTTGTTCAGCCTGCTGCGGGTATTGCCCGGCCAGCGCTATGTTGGCGCAGCTGTATGGCGCGGTCGTCCGGTGCTGGCCAAGCTGCTGGTAGGCAGCAAGGCGGCGCGGCATTTTCAGCGTGAACTCAAGGGCGTGCGGTTGTTGGCCGAACAAGGCCTGACCACCCCGCTGTTGCTGGCCGATGGTCTGCAAGAGGGTGAGGGCGGCTGGTTGCTGTTCGAGTTCCTCGACGGCGCCGACAGCCTGGCAGATGCCTGGCACGCCGTTGAAGGCTTGCCACCGCTGGCCGCCGAGCAAGAAGCGGTGCTCGCCGAAGCGCTGGGCGCGATTGCACTGATGCATGCCAAGGGCCTGTGGCAGGAAGACCTGCACCTGGACAACCTGCTGCGTCAGGGCGGCAAATTGTATTTGATCGATGGTGCCGGGATCTGTGTTGAGGAGGCGGGCAAGCCGCTGTCGCGCAACCGCGTGCTGGAAAACCTCGGGGTGTTTTTCGCGCAACTGCCGAAGAACCTCGAGCCGTTTACCGAAGAGTTACTGGTGCATTACCTGCTGGCCAACGGTGAGCACGCGCTGCCGCTGGAAGCATTGCAAAAGCAGGTGCGCAAAGTCAGCGTCTGGCGTTTGAAAGACTTCCTGGGCAAGGTGGGCCGTGAGTGCACGCTGTTCAGCGTGATACGTGGGCCGTTTGCCCTGCGCGCGATTCGTCGCGAGGAAGAGGCCGCGATGCTGCCAGTGCTGGAACAGGCTGACGCGTTGCTCGACCAGGGCCACCTGTACAAAACCGGCGGGGCTGCCAGCGTCGCCAAGGTCGAGGTGGCCGGTCGGCCGCTGGTGATCAAGCGCTACAACGTCAAGGGTTTCGCCCATTGGCTCAAGCGCTTCTGGCGGCCGAGCCGGGCCTGGCATTCGTGGCGTGAAGGCAATCGCCTGGCGTTCCTGGGCATCGCCACGCCCAAGCCGCTGGCCTTGCTGGAAAAACGCTTCCTGTGGCTGCGCAGCCGGGCTTACCTGGTGACCGAGTACTTGCCTGGGCCGGATATCATCGAGCGGTTTGCGCCGTATGTTGAAAGCGGCGAGGCGCCCGAGGCTGAGTTGCTGGCCCTTGATTACCTGTTTGCAGAGCTGATTCGCGAGCGCATCAGTCATGGGGATTTCAAGGGGCATAACCTGTTCTGGCATGAGGACCGCTGGGCGCTGATCGACCTGGATTCGATGTGCCAGCACGGCTCCTTGAGCAGCTTCGCCCCGGCCTATGCCAAGGACCGGGCGCGGTTCATGCGCAACTGGCCCGAGAGCAGTGCGTTGTATCAAGTGATTGACCAGCGGCTGCCAAGGGCGGTGAGTGGGGTAAATAGTTAGTCGGGTTGGGCTGATGACGCGCGGTAGGCTTCCAACGACTCATAGGTTCATTTGGAGATCTACCCATGCGCTTGAATACCCCTGTTGGCGTCAGCCATCACGTTGTTGCCCCGACCCACAGTCGCCCGAAACGCGAGGCCGCCCTCGAGCCGCAGCCTGTCGTGGCACCGGCCCCCGATACCGATGTCAGCCGCACCGACCTGAACAGGCAGCAACCGACGAGTCGCAAAGGTACGCGACAGACTGGAAACCTGCGTTTCTGAGCTTAAAAGCTGTACTCGGCGCCGGCCCCTGCATACCACGAGCGGCCCGGCGCCGCCTCGTAATACCGAGCGTTCCCGTCCCCGACAATCACTGACCCTACGTACTGGCGATCGAGCAGGTTATCCAGGCGCAAGGTCTGGTGAAACGTCCAGTGCTCCACCTTCTGTTCAAACCGTGCGCGCCAATTGAATACGCTGTAGCCCGGTGCCGCGTGTTGCTGGTTGGTGTCTTCGACGTAGACCTTGCTGCGGTACATGCCTTCCAGGGCGGTGCTGACCCAGTCCCGGGGTTTCCAGTTGAGCTCGGCGAACAGCGTGGTTTGCGGGACGCCGGGCAGGTAGTTGCCCTTGTCCACGGGTTTGCCGCCGCCGATGAAGTCGCTGTCGTAGGTGGCTTGCAGGCGGGTGTAGGCGACGTTGGTACTCCATTGCTCGTTGAGCTGGCTTTCGATGCCCAGTTCGAAGCCGCGGCGCAGGGTGCGGCCGGCGTTTTGGTAAGTGGTGCGTCCGTCTTTGGATGACAGGACCACCAATTCATCCTCGGTGGTAATTTGGAACAGAGCCGCATTGACGCGCGTATCCTGACCCAGTCGCGCCTTCAGTCCAACTTCAAATTGCTTGCTGACCGACGGTTTGAGGGCAAAGTTGAAGCCATTGGATGTCGTCGAGTAGGCCGACTCTGCCTGGGTTGGTGTTTCAAAGCCCTTGCCGGCGCTTACGTAGCCATGGAGGTCGGGTGTGAAGGCGTACATCACGCTGACCGATGGCGTGTTCTTCTGGTAAGTCTTGTTGCCGCTGTCGTTGCCGTCGCTCAGGAAGTGGTCGTCCACGTCCATTTTCATGGTGCTGTGGCGCAGCCCTGCTTGCAGCGTCCAGTCGCCCAGCAGCCAGTTGGCCTGGACGAATGGGTCGAGGCTGGTAGCGGTGTCGATTTCGTCACGGCCCAGGGCACCTTTCACACCGTGTTCGCCGTTGAGCGTGTTGGAATAGCCTTGGCGGTCGTCCTGGCTGCGGTCGTAATCAAGGCCGGTAATAACGGTTAGGTCGCCCGGTGCACTCGACACAGGCTGTAGCCAATGGACTGAGCCTCCATAGAACTTCCGGTCAAAGTCCACAACGCCGCCGCGCTTGTCTGGCGCTGTGCCGCCGGGAATCGACAAATACTGAATCACACTCCGCCGCCCGGTATAGCCATTCACCTGCAGCGTGGCATCGCCAAAGTACCGCTCGTAATTCATCCCCACTTGTTGGTGGTCGATGCTTTTGCGGGTGTTGTAAATCTCGGCGGCGCTGCTGACCGAGCGCGGGTCGGCCTTGTACGCATCCCACGCCTGGCCCAGTGGGTCCTGGGTGCCGTTTTGCTCCAGGCTGCTGTAGATCAGCGCGAGTTTGCTGTCCTCGTCCGGCTCGAAGTTGAGCTTGGCAAAGGTCTGGTCGCGGCGGGCGCTGCTATGGTCACGATAGCCATCGGTGTCCATGCGCGAGGCGTCCAGCACGAAGCCTGCGCCGTTTGCCGCGCCCTCCGCGGTCAGGTGGTTTTTGCTCAAGCCGTCACTGCCCACCAGCGTCTCGGCGCCGATGCGCGGCGGGCCTTCGCCATTGCGGGAAAACATCTGGATCACGCCGCCCGCATTGCTGCCATACAGCGTCGCAGCCGGGCCGCGCAGGACTTCGATGCGCTCGGCGGTGTCGAGGTTGAACGTCGCTGCCTGGCCCTGGCCGTCCGGGGTGCTGGCGGGGATGCCGTCGGCTATCAGCTTGATGCCGCGTACACCAAACGCTGAACGTGCGCCGAAGCCGCGGGATGAAATCTGCAAGTCCTGGGCATAGTTCTGGCGATTCTGAACCACCAGCCCCGGGACCCGAGACAGCGCTTCGGAGGCGTTGATGCCCAGTTGGCCGTCGCTGATTTGCTCGCGGCTGATGCTGTCCACCGAGTAAGGCAGGTCAAATGACGGGCTGGCGCTGCGCGAACCAGTGACCACGCTGGGGTCGAGCACCAGCGGTGCTTCGTCGGCCTGGGTGGCGGTACACAGGCCGAACAGGCCGGGGAGCAACAGGGCGAAGCGGGTGGGAGCAACAACTTTCATGAGTAAACCAACATCCATGACGCACAAAAGTGCGCGAGTTTAACGATTCGGTCAGCTTTTACCATTTCGGAATCCTCCTACATGGCCCAGCGGTGCATGGGGGCTGGGTCGCCAACGGGGCCGATGTTAGCGTTGCTGACCATTCAGAGGGCTCGCCATGACACTAAGACTGACGGCTGCACTTGGCATCGCTTTAGTGACAGTGAGCGGCTGCGGGTCGCTCAATACTGTCGTGCGCGAAGACGCGGCAGCAGCACGTGAGCTCAGGAAGCAAAAAACCTACTGCCAGTCCATTCCTCGTGTCTACAGTGGTGTCGCCTTTGATTTTTGCCTGTTGCATGCCGCGCCGGATCCCACCGGCATACTGGTGCCGTTCGTTCTGTTGGATATAACGGTTTCGGGCATTGTTGATACAGTGGTGCTGCCTTATACGGTCTATAGGCAAAGTACTGACGGCAACATCAGTATTTACTGGCGACCCGGTGCATGAGCATTGGGTGAATGCCCACACTTATGCCAAATGGAGTTGTCCATGAGTCTCGCAACCAACGTCCTTCTCGCCGTGCTTCTGGTATCCGTTGCGGGTTGCGGCACGATCAACACCGTCTTTCGCCCGGACGCGGTTGCCAGCCAGAACCTCAAGGAATCGCGCAGTTATTGTGAAAACGTGCCGCGTATCTACAGTGGGGTGATCTACGGTTTTTGCACATTGAACGGCGCCCCCGACACCACCAAGGAGCACACGCGCGATGCCTCCGGCTCCTTGCCGATCTTCGCCGCCGAACTTGTGGGCTCCGGCTTGCTCGACACCCTCGTGCTGCCCTACACCGTCTACCGCCAGAACAAGGACGGCAGTATCGAGATCTTCCGCTAGCCTCGCAGTGACAACCGGTCGCCACAATCCCTAGATCATCCGGCCGCGTGTTTACGCTATAATCTCGCCCTTTAGCTGTTTCTTGCCCCGGCGAGGAGCACACTTTTTTCAGGCGTGACGCGCCTGCATGCAGACTAAAAGAGGCTAGACCCCTGTGGCATTGACGATTCTTGGCCTGTCCGGCGCCCTTAGCCATGATCCTTCCGCAGCCTTGTATATCGACGGCAAGCTGATCGCGGCCGCCGAAGAAGAGCGCTTCGTACGCGACAAACATGCAAAGAACCGCATGCCCTACGAGTCGGCGAAGTTCTGCCTGGAACAAGCCGGTATCAAGCCTTCCGACGTTGACGTGGTAGCGATTCCGTTCGCCCCCATCAGCCTGTTCGGCGAGGCCCGCTGGCACTATGCCAAGCGTTACTGGTATGCCCCGGACCGCGCCCTCGACGCGATTCTGATGGGCAACCGTCGCTACAAGCGCTATCGCAACAAGATCGTCTGGTGCCTGGAGCAGTTGGGTTTCGATCCGAAGAAAATCAAGATCGAACCGGTTGAACACCACCTGGCCCACGCTTCCAGTGCCTATCACTGCTCGGGCTTCCAGGAGAAGACCGCGATCCTGGGGATCGACGGCAAGGGTGAGTACGCCACCACGTTCTTCGGCTACGGTGAAAACGGCAAGATCCACAAGATCAAGGAATTCTACGACCCGGACTCCCTGGGCGGCCTGTACGGTGCAATCACCGAGTTCCTCGGTTTCGAGATGCTCGACGGTGAGTTCAAGGTCATGGGCATGGCGCCGTATGGCGATGCCAGCAAGTACGATTTCTCGCGTTTGGCCTCCTTCGAAAACGGCGAGTTGGTGATCAACACCGACTACGCCAACGTCATCGGCCTGCGCCGCTACAAAGAGAAGGGCAAGGGTTTCTACTTCTCGCCGAAACTGATCGAGTGGCTGGGGCCCAAGCGCGAAGGCGACATCGCCGACGAGCCTTACATCCACTACGCGGCCAGCATGCAGGCGCTGTTCGAGAAGCTGGCGTTGCAGATGATCGACCATTACCTGGGCGATATTCTCAAAGATACCGGCAAGCTGGCCTTCGCCGGCGGCTGTGCGCTGAACGTCAAGCTGAACCAGAAGATCATTGCCCGTGACGACGTCAAGGAGCTGTTCGTGCAGCCGGCGTCCGGCGATGCCGGTACGGCGGTCGGTGCGGCAGCCTACGTGTCCCACGCCCGTGGGGTGCCGGTAGAGAAGATGGAACACGTCTATCTCGGCCCGTCCTACAGCAACGAAGACGTGATTGCCGCATGTGCCAAGCATGCGAGCAAGCCGGTATGGCGCCAGATCGAAAATACCCCGAAGCGCATCGCCAAGATCATGGTCGATGGCAACCCGGTGGCCTGGTTCCAGGGCCGCATGGAGTTTGGTCCGCGCGCCCTGGGCGGTCGTTCGATCATCGGTTGCCCGAGCGCCACTGGCGTGGCTGACCGCATCAACCACCAGATCAAGTTCCGCGAGCGCTGGAGGCCTTTCTGCCCGTCGATGCTCGACACCGTGGCCCCGCAGATGATCAAGGTCGATCACCCGGCGCCGTTCATGACCTTCACTTTTGAAGTGTCGGAGGAGTGGAAAACCCGCGTGCCGGAAGTAGTCCATGAAGATGGCACCTCCCGCGCCCAGGTGCTCAAGCGCGAATACAACCCGCGTTACTACGACATGATGAAAGAGCTGGAAGTGCTGACCGGCAACGGCGTGTCGCTGAACACCTCGCTCAACCGTCGTGGCGAAGCGATGATCTGCTCGCCGACCGACGCGCTGAACATGTTCTTCGGCTCCGACCTGCAGTACTTGATCATGGAAGACATCCTGGTGGTCAAGGACGGCGTAGACCCTTATGACGCTGTGGTTTAAATGCTGAACCGCTTCCAGGGCTGGCGTGAACGTGGCTGGACGCCTGTCGAGGCCGAGGTTTACGCCCAGGCCTGGCAGCGTTTTGGCGGTAGCGTGGCGACTCATCCGCAGATCGTCGAGCGGCTGGCGCACCTGGCGCAGATTCCGGTGCGTTACCTGGGCTGGGAGCAGGACGGCGAGCTGAAAGGGGCGATTGCCACCTGGGGGCGCGACCTGGCCCTGTCCAAGGACGTGCTCAAGCGCAAAGGCAAAAAAGGCCTGTTCGATCTGGGTAACGCCGAGATCATCCTGCCGATTGCCGCCGATGCGCAGCTTCCTGTGCGCCATCGGGCGCGTTATCTGTCGGCGCTGAATGAAGGGCGCGTGAGCACCCTCAAGCCCCAGGCCGAGCAGTTGGCCATGGCGCGCACACCGGAAGAACTGTCGAAAAAGTTTCGCTATAACCAGCGCCGCGAACTGCGCTTGCTGGAAGAGGCGGGCGGCGTGGCGCGGGCGGTCAGTGAGTTTTCCAGCAGCGAACTGGCAGCGATTTATTGCGACCTGTTCCAGCGGCGCTGGGGTTTCCCGGCAGCGGGTGCTGAACGTCTGGCTGAGGTGCTTGAGCTGCTCAAGGAATTCCTGTTCGGCTCGGTGCTGTTTCTCAATGACGCCGCGATTGCCGTGCAACTGGTGTATCAGGTGCAGGCGCCGGCGTGGGTCAGTGCCGAGTACGTCAACGGCGGTGTCGACCCTGAAACCAAGGCATTCAGTCCCGGCAGCGTGCTGAGTTTCCTCAATACCCAAAGTGCCTGGGAGCAGGCGCGGGCGAGCGACAAGCCCCTGCGTTTCTCATTTGGGCGTTCCGATCGCGAATACAAGGAGCGCTGGTGCAACCCGGTGCCGGTGTTCAGCGTATGAGCCGCAAGCAGCAATTGCTCAAGCAGCATCGACGCAACAAGCGTATTGCGTTGTTGGTTGGCCTGTTGTTGCTGGTGGCTGTCGGTGTGCTGGTGGCCTGGTGGTTGCCGCTGATCCTTGCGGTAGTGCTGTGGGCCGCGCATGAAGCCTGGTTTGCCGACCACCTGTTCTACTCGCCTAAAGACGACTATGAATACGCGTTTCCCGAGGGCAGCGAGTGCGCGGGCCTGCGTCTTGACGCCGGGCGGCTGGTGTTGGACACGCCCTTGGCGGGAGATGAAACCCTGATCGTCGGCATTGAGCTCAAGAGTTCCTGGCTCGGACGCTTTCTGGACCCTGCGGTAGAGTTGCTGGGCCTGGATACGCCGGACCTGCAAGTCTTCGAGCGTGGTGTCGCAGGCCGGCGCTACCTCAACCTGACCGGCGCGGGCGCAGCATTGGCCAGCGGAAAGCTGCGCTTGCGCGGGCGCTTTTGCCGGATCAAGGGGCAGCCGACGCTATGGGTATTCCGCCAGCCGGATTACCGTCGCCAGCGTGTGATGGTGATCGCGCCCCATGCCGATGATGCCGAGTTGGCCGCATTCAGCCTTTACAGCCAGGCCGATGAGAGCTGGATCGTCACCCTTACGGCGGGCGAAATCGAAGCCGATCATTATCAACAAATGGGCATGCCCAAGGCCGATGCTGCACGGATCAAAGGCCGCCTGCGTGCCTGGGACAGCGTCACCGTGCCGCGTTGGGCGGGTGTGCCCGAGGCGCAGTGCGTGCAATTGGGCTACTTCTGCATGCAACTTCCGGCGATGCAGGCCGCGCCGGACCAGCCCCAGGTGTCCCGGGAAGCACAGCTGGACGATACGCGGCTGTTTCGCCAGTTCAATACCCTGGCCTTGCCCGGGGATGTGGACGGCGCGCCGACCTGGAACAACCTGATTGCTGACCTGCGTGCACTGCTGCTCAAGGCGCGCCCGCAGGTGATTGTGTTGCCAACGCCGCTGCTGGATCCGCACCCGGATCACATCTGCGCGCACGCCGCGATTCTCCAGGCCCTGCAAGGCCTGGAATGGCAGCCGGGTACGTTGCTCGGTTATGCCAATCACTTGCATGATAACGACCGCTGGCCCATGGGTGACTCGGGTGCGGGTGTGGCCCTGCCGCCGCGGTTCGACGCCACGCTTGAGCTGGTCCCGTGCAGCTTGCCACTGACGTTGAGCCAGCAGCAGGACAAGGCCATGGCGCTGGGCATGATGCACGACTTGCAGCCGCGCGCGCCGTTCAAGCGCCGCGTGCGCAGGTGGTTGCAGCAATTACTGGCGGGCCGTAGTCCATCGCCTTACGGAGAGAATGAGTTCTTCCGCAAGGCGGTGCGCCGTCATGAGTTGCTCTGGGTTTTAAAGCAGGACTGAGACCTTATTGAAGGCAGGCTTGCAGCGCTTGCCGACCCTTTTTCGCCGGGCTGCGTGCCCGCAGCCAGATTGCAGCATGGAGAGTTATGAAGCCTCGTTTCAAGGTTTTGCAGTTACAGCCGGACTACAACGTCAAGACCCACGACTTCGCCGACCTCGGCGAGCAGATCGTCAAGGCCTTGCCGGCTGAACGTTTCGAGGTCACATCCGGGTTCCTCAGCGGCCGTCCGCTGCCCGGCCAGCCCTTGAGCGTGGCTGAACACTCCCATTACTTCGAGTTGCCGGAAAAGTCCCTCAAGGGCATTCGTTTCGGCGCCATGTGGCAGATCTACAAGTACTGCCGCGAGCAGAAATTCGACGTGGTCATCTGTAACCGCTTCAAGTCGGTGAACATGATGCTGTCCCTCAACCGCTGGTTGAAGATCCCTCTGTGCATCGGCATCTCCCACGGCTTTGGCGAGTACGCCCGTGGGTATCGCCGACGCCAGACGCAAAAGTGGGTCAGCCCGGCGTGGCGGTTTGTCGGAGTGTCGGCAGCGGTGAAGGATTACCTGGTAGACCTCAATTGCGGGTTCACCCGGGAAAACACCACCTTTGTCACCAACGCGATCGACATACCCCAGGCCGAAGCCTTGCAGTTGCCGCGTGATGAAGCGCGCAAGGCCCTGGGCTTGCCGCTGGATGCGCGGATGATTGGCGCCCTGGGCCGCCTGGTGCCGATCAAGGGCCACACCCATTTGCTGCAAGCCTTCGCTACCCTCAAGGACAAATACCCTGAGGCTCAGGTGGGAATCATCGGCTCCGGCCGCGCCGAAGCCGACCTGCGTGCCGACATCGAGCGCCTGGGCCTGACGGGCCGCGCGCACCTGCTGGGCTTTCGTGAAGATGGCATGAAGTACGTACGAGGCTTTGATATTTGGACCATGCCTTCTCTGTTCGAAGGCCTGGGCCTGGCGCTGCTGGAAGGCATGAGCGGGCATCTGCCGGTCATTGCCTCTAACGGCCCGGCAATGTTGCCGCTGGTAGAGGGGGCAGGCGGCCTGTCCCATGACCCGGGCAATGTCGAGCAGTTGGCGGCGGCGCTGGACACCTACCTGGCACTGAGTGACGAAGACTTGCGCGCCAAGGGCGAGCAAGTGTTCCGCTACCTGGAAGCAAACCACACCCTGGACGAGTTCCGGCACAAGTATTTGAACCTGATCGAAACCGGTCTGCGGGAAGTAGGTAAAGCATGAGTCAGCAACAACCCCTGGTCAGTGTGATCATTGCGTCGTACAACCACGGCCCGTACATCGAACAGAGCATCCTCAGTGTGCTCGGCCAGACCTACCCGAACATCGAACTGCTGGTGGTGGACGATGGTTCCAAGGATGACAGCGTGGAGCGCATCCAGCGTCTGCAGGCCGAACACGGTTTTGATTTCCAGGTGCAGCAGAACCAGGGCCTGACCAGGACCCTAAATGGCGCCGTGGCCCGGGCCAAGGGCAGCCTGATCGCGCCACTGGGTTCTGATGACATCATGTTGGCGGACCGTATCGCCGCTCAGGTTGCTTATCTGGAAGACAAGCCCAAGGTCGGCATCTGCGCCGGTAACATCGAGCTGATCGATGGTGACGGCAAGCCGTATCCGGAAAAGAAGCAACGTCGCGACCTGCCGTTTCGCAGCCTGGATTTCGACGACCTGTTCCTGGACCGCAAACCCTTCCCGCCGGCACCGACGCTGATGATTCGCCGGCATGCGTTGGAGGAGGTAGGTGGGTTCGACCCGCAGATCCCCCTGGAAGACTTGCTGATCGAACTGAAGATCACCCACGCCGGCTACACCATCGACGTGTTGAACAAGGTGATGGCGCAATATCGTCAGCACTCGACCAACACGTACAAGAATCATCGCTACATGATTCAGAACATCCTCAAGTCCTACGCGTTGTTCAGCGATCACCCGGCCTATGATCAGGTTCGCTTCAACTTCCTGAACTCGATGTTCCTCAAGACCGCCGACCGCGACCGCCCACTGGCGCGGGAGATCCTCAAGCAGGTTCCCTTGAAGTTCTGGGGTCGCAAGACCTTGCGGGGGTTGGTGCGGTTGTACCTGACGCCTCAGCGCACTGCCTAGCGCTGCTACCGGGCCATTGCTTACACCGCAATGGCCCGGGAGCGTCTCAAGGGGTCAAGTCATCACTTTGCCGTGGCCGGGCCCGCTTCCTGCGGGGCCGGGCGCTTGAGCCTGAGTACCTGCGCGCGGATTTTCGCCGTGGCGGCCGGGGATGCAACCGAGGCATAGCCCTTGGCCAACTGCTCAAAATGCGTTTCGAACAGCCAGTTGCGGTCTTGCGGATAACGTTGCATGTGCCGCAGGTTGCGCTGGCGCAGGGCGTTACGCAGCGCCGAGGGGTAAAGCCGCATGTCTGCCACGTCGATCAGGCCGAACTCGCCGTCATCCATCAACAGCACGTTGCCCAGGTGCAGCGAGCGAAAATAGATGCCGCGCTCGTGCAACTGCGCCATGAACTGGCCGAAGCGTTCAATCAGCGATTCGCGCAGGCTGCTGTCCAGGCTTTGCAAGGCCTGGCGCAGGGTCAGCCCTGGCAGCGGCTGGTACTGCACGGCGCTGCTGTGGTCCTGAAGCTCGTAGAGGCCAAGGATCGCCGGTGAAGGAACGCCTCGCTCACGCAATTGCTCGCTGTTGCTGGCAAACCGCTCGGAGTAAGGGTTGAAGCTACCTGAGGTGTACCAGTTCCGGGCGCGGAACAGTTTCAGGAAGCTGCCGTCTTCCAGGCGCAGGACCTTGGGCCCCAGGCCGTCGGCCTCGATCACGTGGGCGTTGCTGCACAGTTGTTCGAACGCCTGGGGTTTCAGACTTTGCACCGGCATGCGTAGCAGGCTGCGGCGGCGCTGGGCGATGCTCAGGCCGGCGAGCAACGCCAGCGGGATCCACAGCAGGAACCAGTGCTCTTTGGGCCGCGAAAGAATGCCACCGCCTTCGGTCAGGCCGGCACCGATGCCGTACGCCAGCAATGACGAGGCCAGGATGAACAGCGGTTGTGCGCGTGCCTTGAGGCCTTTGTACAAACCCCAGGCGAGCATGAAGGCCCACGGGATGAAACCGATGATGCCGACGTAATAAAGCACGCCCAAGGCGAAGCTGTGGGGTTCGCGAAGCGGCTCGGAGGGATAGTTGGCAGGCAGTACGTAAAGGTCGGAGTCGTAGCTGTGGCCGATCCATGGGTGATCGGCGATCCGCCCCAGGATAATCTGCCAGATTTCAAAACGGAATGAGCTGCCGCGCTCGGTGATCAGGTGCGGGTAAAACAGCAACAGTGCGGCGGCTGCCAGTACCAGGCCGGCAACCATCAGCACTGAACGGCGATTTCGGCTGAGTAAGCCCATCCAGAGCACCGCGAGCACCAGAGCAACCAACGGTGTCCTGGAGCCTGTGGCCAGCACGGCGACAGTCATGATTGCCAGCGCTGGCACGCTAAACCACAGCGCGTGCAAGCGTTTGGTGGTGACGCAGACATACAGCCAATACACACAGAAAAAGCCGAATACGTGGGAACTGAGCAGCGGATTGTCGAGGGCGCCACGGCCTCCGATCATGCGCATTCCAGGCACGAATCCTGAGGCAAAGGCCACCAGGTTGATCGCGCAGACGACGGTTGCGATCACCGCGGCGCTGAAGAAGATGGGCTTGAACAGGTCATTGCGGTAGTGCAGCAGCAAGCCGCACCCGGCAAACAGCATGAAGGTATGCAGCGGGCGCCGGTACAGGTCGGTATCCGGATGGGCTTCCGGGCTCCAGAGCAGGCTGATCAGAGCCCAGGCTGAAAACACCAGGAAAGCGATCGCCAGCGGTTCACGCAGGACCTCCTTCCATTCCCTGGGGCGCAGGCACAGCAGCAGCAACGTCGGGGCGCTGAACAGGCCGTAATAAAACTTGTGCATCACATTGCGGTTGGAAACGAAGAACAGCGCGCTCAAGAGGAGCAAGAGGCCGATCGGCAAAATCCATAGGCACAGGAAGTCGAATACGCGATTTGAGCTATAGATGAGGCGTTTTGAGTGCATACGGGAAAGCCGTTCCTGAACTGAGAAAGTCGAGCATACTAAGGTAGTGGCTATATAGTGTCGCTTGTTGGATCCAACCTGGCTGCAGGCTTGCCGGTGCAAGTACAACAGAGAAGCTGTGCTAAAGTCAGCCTCCTTTTTCAAAACCGCCGCGTGATATGACCGACTCCAGTCCGAGCGCAAGCCCTTCGAGCTTGAAAATATACTTCCGCCTGCTCACCTACGTTAAGCCTTATGCCGGCTTGTTTGCGCTGAGTATTGTCGGCTTTCTGATATTCGCTTCGACCCAGCCAATGCTGGGCTACATCCTCAAGTATTTTGTCGATGGCCTGTCCAACCCAGAGGCGGTGCTGTTTCCCAGCGTGCCTTTGCTGCGTGACCTGCAACTGTTGCAGGCGGTACCGCTGCTGATCATCGTGATCGCCGCGTGGCAAGGCCTCGGCTCGTTCCTGGGCAACTACTTGCTGGCCAAGGTTTCCCTGGGCCTGGTCCATGACTTGCGGGTGCAACTGTTCAACAACTTGCTGACCCTGCCGAATCGCTATTTCGATAACCACAACTCGGGGCACCTGATTTCCCGCATCACCTTTAACGTGACCATGGTCACGGGTGCGGCGACGGATGCGATCAAGGTGGTGATTCGCGAAGGCATGACAGTGATCTTCCTGTTCGCCTCGCTGCTGTATATGAACTGGCGCCTGACGCTGGTGATGATCGCGATCCTGCCGCTGATCGCGGTAATGGTCAGCACGGCCAGCAAGAAATTCCGCAAGCAGAGCAAGAAGATCCAGGTCGCCATGGGCGATGTCACCCACGTTGCCTCGGAAACCATCCAGGGCTACCGCGTGGTGCGCAGCTTTGGTGGCGAGGTCTACGAGCAGAAGCGTTTCCTCAAGGCCAGCCTGAGCAACACCAACAAGCAACTGCGCATGACCCGTACCGGGGCGATCTACACGCCGGCACTGCAACTGGTGATCTACACCGCGATGGCGGTGTTGATGTTCCTGGTTCTGTACCTTCGCGGTGACGCGTCGGCCGGCGACATGGTGGCCTACATCACTCTGGCCGGCCTGCTGCCCAAGCCGATCCGTCAATTGTCGGAGGTCAGCTCGACCATCCAGCGTGGCGTAGCCGGTGCCGAAAGCATTTTCGAGCAGTTGGACGAAGAGGTTGAGGTCGATGGCGGCACCGTCGAGCGCGACAAGGTCAGCGGTCGCCTGGAAGTGCGCAACCTGAACTTCACCTATCCCGGCACCGAGCGCCATGTGCTCAAGGACATCACCTTTACCGCAGAGCCCGGGCAGATGGTTGCCCTGGTGGGGCGCTCGGGCAGCGGCAAGTCGACACTGGCCAGCCTGATCCCGCGTTTCTACCATCATGAAAGCGGCGAAATCCTGCTTGATGGTGTGGAGATCGAAGATTACCGCTTGCTCAACCTGCGCCGGCACATCGCCCAGGTTACCCAGCACGTGACCTTGTTCAGCGATACCGTGACCAACAACATCGCCTACGGTGACCTCGCAGGCGCCCCTCGGGCGGAGGTTGAAGCGGCTGCTGCCGACGCCTACGCCAAGGACTTCATCGACCAGCTCCCAAAAGGCTTTGATACCCAGGTCGGCGAAAACGGCGTGCTGTTGTCCGGTGGCCAGCGCCAGCGCCTGGCGATTGCTCGTGCGTTGCTGAAGAACGCGCCACTGCTGATCCTCGACGAGGCTACCTCGGCGCTGGACACCGAGTCGGAGCGCCATATCCAGGCGGCCCTGGACAAGGTCATGCAGGGCCGCACCACGTTGGTAATCGCCCACCGCCTGTCGACTATCGAGAAAGCCGACCTGATCCTGGTGATGGACGATGGCCGGATCGTCGAGCGTGGTACCCATGGCGAGTTGCTGGCGCAAAACGGTTACTACGCCCGCCTGCACGCCATGGGCCTGGACGCACCGGTTTCGGCCGACATCACCTGATCTGCAGGCGCCGGCTTGCTGGCGATAGCATCATCGCGGTTGCACTGAAAAACCGCAGTGATTGCATCGCCGGCAAGCCGGGCCCTACATTGCACAAGCCTTTGACAACCCTGTGGTAATATCGCGCCCCTGTTCATTTTGTATGTGGGTTGCTCCATGAAGTTGTCCATGCCGCGATTCGATCAAGCCCCTGTCTTGGTGGTCGGCGATGTCATGCTCGACCGTTACTGGCATGGCGGTACCTCACGGATTTCCCCTGAGGCACCGGTACCGGTAGTCAAGGTCGAGCAAATCGAAGACCGTCCAGGTGGCGCTGCCAACGTTGCCCTCAATATTGCCGCCCTCGGCGCCCCGGCTTCCCTGGTGGGTGTGACCGGCGACGACGAGGCTGCCGACAGCCTGGCCAACAGCCTGCGCGGTGCTGGTGTGCGTGCGCTGTTCCAGCGTATTCCCCACCAGCCGACCATCGTCAAGCTGCGGGTCATGAGTCGTCACCAGCAATTGCTGCGTATCGATTTTGAAGAACCCTTCGCCACCGACGCCCAGGCACTCAGCGCCCAGGTTGACGAAATGCTCGAAGGTATCAAGGTGCTGGTGCTGTCTGACTACGGCAAAGGCGCCTTGAAAAATCACCAGGTGCTGATCCAGGCCGCCAAGGCCCGGGGCATTCCGGTGTTGGCAGATCCCAAGGGCAAGGACTTCTCGATTTATCGGGGCGCCAGCCTGATCACGCCGAACCTCAGTGAATTTGAAGCCATCGTCGGCGGCTGCGCCGACGAGCACGAGCTGGTGACCAAGGGTGCCACGCTCATGGCCGACCTCGACCTGGGCGCCTTGCTGGTGACCCGTGGCGAGCACGGCATGACCTTGCTGCGTCCCGATCAGCCGGCCATGCACTTGCCGGCGCGGGCCCGTGAAGTGTTCGACGTAACCGGCGCCGGTGACACGGTAATTTCCACCCTGGCCGCGGCGATTGCAGCGGGTGAGGAACTGCCCCACGCGGTGGCCCTGGCCAACCTGGCGGCAGGCATTGTGGTCGGTAAACTCGGTACGGCAGCCATCAGTGCCCCGGAACTGCGTCGCGCTATCCAGCGTGAGGAAGGTTCGGAGCGTGGTGTGTTGAGCCTTGAGCAATTGCTGCTGGCGATTGACGATGCCCGGGCCCATAACGAAAGCATTGTTTTCACCAATGGTTGTTTCGACATCCTCCACGCCGGTCACGTGACCTACCTGGAGCAGGCGCGTGCCCAAGGCGATCGCTTGATCGTGGCGGTCAACGACGATGCGTCGGTCAGCCGCCTGAAAGGGCCGGGCCGGCCGATCAACAGTGTCGACCGCCGTATGGCGGTGCTGGCGGGTTTGGGCGCGGTGGACTGGGTGATCAGCTTTGCCGAGGCGACTCCCGAGAACCTGCTGGCCCAGGTCAAGCCCGACGTGCTGGTCAAGGGCGGTGATTACTCGGTCGACCAAGTGGTGGGTGCCGATATCGTCAGCGCTTATGGCGGCAAGGTCAAAGTGTTGGGGCTGGTGGAAAACAGCTCGACCACGGCGATTGTCGAGAAGATCCGCAATAACTGATTGTGGGAGCGGGCTTGTGTGGGAGCGGGCTTGCTCGCGAAGGCGCTGGGTCAGCTAGCAGATGCAGTGACTGACACACCGCATTCGCGAGCAAGCTCGCTCCCACATTTGACCGCCGCGACCTGACGTCCCGTTACCGGTTGGCTTTTTTCTTCGGCACGATCTTGCGCAAGATCTGCCGTGCCTTACCCGTCAAGCGTTTCAACTTTGACTCTTTCTCCGGCGCACTCAGCCCTTGTTGGCGTAGCCAGTCTTTCCAGCGGATCCGCTCGTCACGCACGATCCAGCCTTCTTGCTGGGCAAAACTCTCTGCCAGATACAACCCTCGCGTACTCGCCGGATACAGCTGATCCTTCTTCAAGGTGTACAGCTCTGCACACGGCTGTCCGTCCTTCAGCGGCATCAGGTACAAGTCCGGGCGCTGGCGGTCCAGGCGGGCCACCAGTTGGTCGCCTTCCAGGCGTTCGTCCACGTGAAACAGGCTCAGGGACTTAGCCTCCTTGGGCACTTCCAGGCGCAAGTCATAAATAAGTTGCAGCGAAGCCGTCGGCAGGTGCACGTAGGCGCGTGGCCGTTCGATCAATTGCATGGTGGCGCAGCGCACCGGCCGCGCGGCTCCGGACAGCGGCGAGAGACGAAACGGCAACGCTTCGCGGTAATGCAGGGCGGACGAGTAGGGCGCTGGCAGCCAGGTGTCATTGAAGCGCCCGCCCAGCCAGCCTTCCGGGGTTTCCAGCAGGCATTCCTCGGCGATTTCCTGGATGGCGGTGTGCAACGGCAAGTTCAGTTCGTGGGCCGGCACATAACCGGAGATCAGCTTGAGCACCACGTCGCCGCGGTCTTGCCGACGCTGGCGCACCAGCACCCAGTAATCGCGATTTTGCCAGTGCAGGGTCAGGCGTACCGAGACGCCAAGGTTGGCCAGTTCCAGCACAAAACGTTCAGTGTCCTTGACCTCCACCGGCTTACGCCGCTGCAGGGTCTGGGCAAAGTTGAGCGGCATGCCGACACTCTGGTAACTCAAGCCTTCAGGGGTGGCTTCGACGTGCAGCGGCAGTGTCTTGAAGTTACTCGGGTTTTTTCTAATGAGCGTTCGCGGCATGTCGGCTCCTTCTTGCGTCGGGGTCGGCCGCGTCGGCGGCATCAGAGTTGGCAAATGACCTTGGCAGCGGTCGCCACGTTGTGGGCGAGGTGCAGCGGATTAATGGTCCCGACAATAGCACTGGCAACGCCAGTTTGCGCAAACAACAGCATGAAACTGGCGTGAATTGGATCCACTCCTGGGTCCAGGCAAACATGTCCACTGGCCAGGGCTTTTTTTACCAGGATGCCTTTGCCGTGGGCGGCAGCGTAATCAATGACGGCTTTCTCGGCCTGCTCGTTCAGGTTGTAGGTGACCATGGCACAGTCGCCCTGTTCCAGAGCCTTTATACCGCCCTCGACGGTTTTGCCGGAAAAGCCAAAACCGCGAATCTTGCCCTCGCGCTTAAGGTCTTCGAGGGTCTGATAAACCTCGCATTCGTTGAGGATATGCAGGTCGTTGCCGTCGGAGTGCACCAGCACCAGGTCGATAAAATCCGTTTCCAGCCGCGTCAGGCTGCGCTCAACCGAAAACCGGGTATGGGCAGCGCTGAAATCGTGATGGGACACGCCCTCGGCAAACTCCTCGCCCACCTTGCTGACAATCACCCACTCCTGGCGCTGGCCGCGCAACAGCGGGCCCAGGCGTTCTTCGCTGCGGCCGTAGGCGGGCGCAGTGTCGATCAGGTTGATGCCCAGTTGGCGAGCCTGACGCAGCAGCATACGCGCAGCATCATCATCGGGAATCTGGAAGCCGCTGGGGTATTTCACCCCTTGGTCGCGGCCCAGCTTGACGGTGCCAAGTCCCAGCGGCGAGACCAGCAGGCCGGTGCTGCCCAGCGGGCGGTAAAGGTCATGCAGGGTCGGCAGGCTCATGGCAGCAGTTGCTCCCAGGCGGGTTGGGCGACAGCGGGTTTGGGCAGCTCAGGCAGTTTTTCGCAGGTGCCAGGCTTGATGCCGTCACGTTCCAGCGCGTCGATAACCCGGTCGGCGAAGTCCGGTGCCAATGCCAGCTTGGTCGGCCAGCCGACCAGCAGGCGGCCCTGCTCGGCGAGGAAGGCGTTGTCCGGGCGGGTCAGGCCCGACTGCAGCGGCTCGGCGCGATCCACGCGCAGGGTGGCCCACTGGGTCTGGCTCATGTCGATCCAGGGCAACAGTTGGGCCAGCTCTTTTTGTGCGGTGGCGATCTGTTGCTCCGGGGTACGCGCTACACCTTCGGCCTCGGCGATATCACCGCCCATGTACCACACCCAATTGCCATCGTCGGCGGGGTGCGTGGTGATGGTAATGCGCGGCTTGGTGCCGCCGCCCAGGCAGTGGGCGTACAGCGGCTTGAGGCCCGGGCCCTTGGCGATGATCATGTGCAGCGGACGGCGTTGCATGGCGGGCTGGCTCAGGCCCAGGGCGTTCAGCAAGTCCGCGGTGCCGCCACCGGCGCTGAGGACGATACGCTGGGCGCGGATCTCGCGGCCGTCGACCTTCAAGCCTGCCAGTGCGCCATCTTCCATTAACGGTTCGACCTTCTCCCCGGCGAGCAGGCCGTCACCCGCGAGTTGCGCCAGGCGTTCGATCAGGCTCGGGACGTCGACCACCAACTCGGCCAGGCGGTAGACCTTGCCTTTGAAGCGGCGGTCTTGCAGGGCGGGTGGCAGGTCGTCGCCTTTCACCTGATCGACGCGGCCACGTACGGCCTTGCTGGCGAAGAAGCTGGTGAGGTTGCCGGCGATCGTCCCCGGCGACCACAGGTAGTGGGCTTCGGACAACAGGCGTACCCCGGACAAGTCCAGCTCTCCGTTGCCCGCCAGCGCCTCGCGCCAGCGGCGGGGCATGTCGGCGATAGCTTCGGAGGCACCGGTGAGCGCACCGTGCAGTGCGTATTTTGCACCGCCGTGGATGATCCCCTGGGACTTCACGCTTTGCCCGCCACCGAGGGTGGCGCTTTCCACCAGCACCGTGGAAAAGCCCTGGCGGCGCAGGCGCGCATTGAGCCAGAGGCCAGCAACCCCGGCGCCGACGATCAGAACGTCGGTGGAAATAACGGATGGCATGCAGCGACCTCAGTGTTCAAGACAGGCTGCGCAGTATACAGGCTCATGAAGTGAATCTTCGCCCCAACGCACCCTTATGACATACGCACCGTAGGAGCTGTCGAGTGGAACGAGGCTGCGAGTTTCAGCCTCAATTGAGTCTCACGTGAACGCTCAGTGCCCGGCCGTTTTCGAGAACAGCTGAATCACCACCACCCCGAGCACAATCAGGCCCATCCCCAACATCGCCGGGATATCCAGTTTCTGCCCGTAGATAAACAACGCGGCGATGCTGACCATCACGATGCCCATCCCGGCCCACACTGCATACGCGACGCCCACCGGCACGGTACGCACCACCAGCGTCAGCATCCAGAAGGCCACGCCGTAGCCGACGATCACCAGCAACAGTGGGATCGGCGTGCTGAAACCCTTGATCGCTTTCATGGAAACGGTGGCGATCACTTCCGAGCAAATGGCAATGGCCAGGTAATAGTAGGCGGCGTTCATGGGGTAAATCCTCGGTGCGGGGTCGCTTGATAAGGTCGGCATTCTAAAGGCATATCAGGTGCGGTAAAGTCATTACCTATCCGAATTTAAGATGGGCCAGGTCATGAGCGTACAGTGGAGTCTTGAGCAAATGCGCCTGTTTGTCAGCGTCGCCGAGCAACGTTCGTTCTCGGCGGTGGCACGGGACCAGCGCAGGGCGCAATCGGCGGTGAGCAATGGGATTGCGTTGCTGGAGGCAGACCTGGGGGTATGCCTGTTTGACCGCAGCAGCGGCCGTCAGCCTCGCTTGACCGAAGCCGGCACGGCATTGCTCGAAGAGGCGCGGGAGGTCTTGCGCCAGTGTGAGCGCCTGAATGGCCGCGCCCTGTCGTTGATGCGTGGCGAAGAGGCACGTCTGCGCCTGGCCCAGGACGAGGCCATGCTCTACCAGCCGGTCCTCGATAGCCTTGAAGCGCTGGCGGGGAAATTTCCCAGCCTGGAAGTGCAGTTATCCAGCGCCGCTCAAGGCGATGTCGCGCGCAAACTGGTGGAGCGCAAAGCCGACCTGGGCCTGTTGTTCTATCACGATCAAATCCCCGAAGCGTTGGAGCGCCGGGTGCTGGGCAGCGTGGAGATGGTTACGGTCTGCGGCAGGAACCATCCTCTTGCGACGCAAAAGACCGTGGACTGCCAACGTCTTGCACAGTTTCGCCAGTTGCTGATGGCGACCCAGACCAGTGTGTATCCCGGCAGCGAGGCTGCCAGCCCGCAAGTGTGGCGCGCCGACAGCTTCTACGTGCTGGCTGAATGGCTGGCGCGTGGGCTTGGCTGGGCCTGGCTGCCACGGCATGTGGTGCAGTACCCGGCCTACCAGAACCAGATGGTCGAGTTGAACAGCGAATGGACCCCGCCGGCGCTGGTGGTGGAACTGGTCTGGCGCCGCGATGAGCCTCTGGGCCCGGCCGCGCGTTTTCTCGCCGAGCGTTTTGCCGAGTGCTTGCAGGCGATCGACTGAAAAAGCCGATAAACTCCGCCGCCATGAATAGAACTCTCTACAGCTGTCTGTTTTACCTGGCGCTGCCGTTGGTGGCTTTACGTCTGTGGCTGCGGGCCCGCAAGGCGCCGGCCTACGCCAAGCGCGTGGGCGAGCGCTTTTCCTGGGGCTTGCCGGCGATGCAGCCGGGCGGGATCTGGGTGCACGCGGTGTCGGTAGGCGAAAGCATCGCTGCCGCGCCGATGATTCGCGGGTTGCTGCAGCGTTATCCACAGCTGCCGATCACGGTCACCTGCATGACGCCCACCGGTTCCGAGCGCATCCAGGCGTTGTTCGCCAACGAGCCGCGCATCCAGCACTGCTACCTGCCGTACGACTTGCCGTGTGCGGCCAAGCGTTTTCTCGATCGTGTGCAGCCGAAACTGGCGGTGATCATGGAAACCGAACTGTGGCCCAACCACATTCACCAGTGCGCCAAACGCGGAGTTCCCGTGGCATTGGCCAACGCACGGTTGTCGGCCCGTTCAGCCAAGGGCTACGGGCGTTTCGCCAAACTGACCGCGCCGATGCTGGCGCAAATGAGCCTGTTCGCTGTCCAGACCGAGACCGAGGCCGAGCGTTTTCGTAGCCTGGGTGCACGGCCCGAGACTGTCGAGGTCACCGGCTCGATCAAGTTCGACCTGACCATCGACCCGCAACTGCTGGCGCGTGCCGCCGCCTTGCGCGAGCAATGGCACGCCAGCGAGCGCCCGGTGTGGATCGCCGCCAGCACTCACGAAGGTGAGGATGAAGTGGTGCTGGCTGCTCATCGCCAGTTGCTCGCCAGCTATCCCAATGCACTGCTGATTCTGGTGCCGCGCCACCAGGAGCGCTTCAACCCGATGTTCGAGCTGTGCCAGCAGCAGGGTTTCGCCACGGTGCGTCGCTCCAGCGGCGAAGCGGTGACGGCGCAAACCTCGGTGTTGTTGGGCGACACCATGGGCGAGCTACTGTTTTTGTATGCCCTGGCCGACAGCGCCTTTGTCGGCGGCAGCCTGGTCGCCACGGGCGGGCATAACCCGTTGGAGCCGGCGGCCTTGGCCAAGCCGGTGATCTGCGGGCCCCACGTGTTCAACTTCCTGGAGATCAGCGCGATGATGCGCGACGCCGGCGCGTTGCAGGAAGTGGACGATGCCGAAGGTTTGGCGGTGGCCGTGCAGCGCTTGTTCGAGCTGCCGCAGGACGCGCAGAAGATGGGCCAGGCGGGGCTGGCAGTGATGCGGGCGAATCAGGGCGCGTTGAAGCGTTTGCTGGACGGGTTGGGCCGGCTGCTTAACGTATAACAACACACATCAAATGTGGGAGCTGGCTTGCCTGCGATACAGGCGCCTCGGTACGTCAGTTAAACCGAGGTGATGCAATCGCAGGCAAGCCAGCTCCCACATGGGTTATGTGTTGTCTTTAATACCCAGGGTTAGCCTTCAACTGCGCCGCAGCGGCCTTGGCCAGGTCCGGCGGCAGGAAGTCCTTGTCCGGGTTGTAGTCGGCCTTCAGGTACCGCGCCAGGTCCTGCAAATCCCCCGGGTTCAACGTCCCTGCGGCCTGCTTCAAGCGCAGGTTGTCGAGGATGTAGTCGTAGCGGCTGTTGTTGTAGTTGCGCACCGAGGTGTACAGCTGGCGCTGGGCGTCCAGCACATCGACAATATTGCGCGTGCCCACCTGGTACCCGATTTCCGTGGCTTCCACTGCGCTCTGGTTGGAGATGATCGACTGGCGGCGCGCCTGTACCTGTTCCACATCGGTGTTAACCGCGCGGTGCAGGTTGCGGGTGTTTTCCACCACCTGGCGGCGCAGGCCTTCGCGCTGCTGCTCGGTCTGGCCCAGGCGGGAATAGGATTCGCGCACTTGCGAGCTGGTCAGGCCGCCGCTGTACAGCGGGATGTTCAACTGCAAGCCCACGGTGCGTTGCGACACGTCACCGTGGTACGGCTGGCCGAAGGCGCTCGGGTTGCTGAAGCCCAGGGCGTCGTTGTCACCTTTTTCGTACTGCGCCACGGCATCCAGGGTCGGTGCATGGCCGGCCTTGCGTTGCTTGAGGGTTTCTTCGGCGGCGGTGACCGCATAGTTGCTCGCCAGCAGGTTCAGGTTCTGGCGGCCGGCGGTTTCGACCCAGGCCTTGGCGTCGTTTGGCGACGGTGGCAGCACCGGCAGCGTGTGCACGATGCCCTGGATCGAGTTGTACTGGCGGTTGGTCAGGGTGATCAGCGCTTCGAAGGCGTCGTCTACCTGGCGCTGGGCCAGGATCCGGTTGGCGCGTGCGGTGTCATAGCTGGCCTGGGATTGCAGCACGTCGGTCTTGTCCGACAGGCCCACGTCAAAGCGTTCGTTGGACTGGTCCAGCTGGCGCTTGAACGCGGCTTCTTCGGCCTTGGTCGAGGCCAGGTTGTCCTGGGCCCGCAGTACGGAGAAGTAATTTTCGGCGCTTTGCAGGATCAGGTTCTGTTCGGTGGCCGAGAGTTGCAGCGCAGCCTGCTCGTTGACGGCTTCAGCGGCTTGCAACTGGAACCAGCGATCGGCGCGGAACAGTGGCTGGCTCAACGTTGCGCGCCAGGAATGCGCGTCGCGGTTGACCGTGGCGGCGGGCTGGTCCAGCTGGGTGCGTACGTTATTGATGTCGGCACCGGCCGACAGGTTCGGCAGCAAGCCGGCGCGGGCCTGGGGCACCACTTCTTTCTGCGCGCCATACTGGGCGCGGGCGGCGGCCAGGTCGGCATTGTTGTCCACCGCTTCCTGGTAGACGCTGACCAGGTCGGTTTTGGTCGTCAGGGGCGCTTCAGCTGCCCAGACCAGTCCGTTGGTCGCACAAGACACGGCGAGAGCCAGTGAAAGTTTGCGCAGCATGAGGCGATCCCTAGAATAATATTACGGCGATAATTTGGTGCCCAAGGCTAAGGCGGCCCATTCCTGGCGTCAAGGCCTCAAGCAGTCACCGAGTGTAGTGGCGCTATCACGGCACAACAATCCTGTAATTGCGCCATTCATCACGCTGAATGCACCGCCGTTGGCAATTTGCCTGCTCCATGGTCTAGACTGGCGGCGTTCTTGTCGGGGTGCCTTGCTATGAGGCTGAGATCGGTAAATACCGGATCCCGTTGAACCTGATCAGGTTAACGCCTGCGTAGGGAACAAGATTTCTCGTCACCCGGCGAGTCCTCTTGTGCTTCGTCCGGGATGTTGTTCGACAATCGAACAGCCCGTGCGCCAAGCACAGCACTGTCACAGTGCGTCCATCCGTCACAGGTTCGCTCCGACAAAAATCCACCGCCTGGATAGTTGGAGAGCCCGTGATGAGCATCGAATTAAAAAGCCAAAAATCAAAAAACACTGTGCACTTGAGTGAATCGGCCAAGGTCGACTCCGGTTCCGTACAGCCGTTTACCCGCTCGCAAAAAATCTACGTCCAGGGCACCCGTCCGGATATCCGCGTGCCAATGCGCGAAGTCAGCCTCGACGTGACGCCTACCGACTTCGGCGGCGAAATCAACGCGCCGGTGGTGGTCTACGACACCTCCGGCCCGTACACCGACCCGAACGTGATCATCGACGTGCGCAAAGGCCTGGGCGATGTGCGCTCGCCGTGGATCGAATCCCGTGGCGACACCGAGCGCCTGTCGGGCTTGAGCTCGCACTTCGGCCAACAGCGCCTGAGCGATGCCGAGCTGACCGCCCTGCGTTTCGCCCACGTGAAAAACCCGCGCCGTGCCAAGGCCGGGGCCAACGTCACGCAGATGCACTACGCCCGCCAGGGCATCATCACCGCCGAGATGGAATACGTCGCCATCCGCGAAAACATGAAGCTTGAAGAAGCACGCGCAGCCGGCCTGCTGGACCAGCAACACGCCGGCCACAGCTTTGGCGCCAGCGTGCCGAAAATCATCACCCCGGAATTTGTGCGCGAAGAAATCGCCCGTGGCCGCGCGATCATTCCCGCCAACATCAACCACACCGAACTGGAACCGATGATCATCGGCCGTAACTTCCTGGTGAAGATCAACGGCAACATCGGCAACAGCGCCCTGGGTTCGTCCATCGAAGAAGAAGTGGCGAAACTGACCTGGGGCATTCGCTGGGGTTCGGATACCGTGATGGACCTGTCAACCGGCAAGCACATCCATGAAACCCGCGAATGGATCATCCGCAACTCGCCGGTACCGATCGGTACCGTGCCGATCTACCAGGCTTTGGAAAAAGTCGGCGGCGCCGCCGAAGACCTGACCTGGGAGCTGTTCCGCGACACCCTGATCGAACAGGCCGAGCAGGGCGTCGACTACTTCACCATCCACGCCGGCGTATTGCTGCGCTACGTACCGCTGACTGCCAAGCGCGTGACCGGCATCGTTTCCCGGGGCGGTTCGATCATGGCCAAGTGGTGCCTGGCGCACCACAAAGAGAACTTCACCTACACCCATTTCGACGAAATCTGCGAAATCATGAAGGCCTACGACGTCAGCTTCTCCCTGGGGGATGGCCTGCGTCCGGGTTCGATTGCCGACGCCAACGACGCCGCGCAATTCGGCGAGCTGGAAACCCTCGGCGAGCTGACCAAGATCGCCTGGAAGCACGACGTGCAAACCATGATCGAAGGCCCGGGCCACGTGCCGATGCAGTTGATCAAGGAGAACATGGACAAGCAGCTGGAGTGCTGCGACGAGGCGCCGTTCTACACCCTCGGGCCGCTGACCACTGACATTGCGCCGGGCTACGACCACATCACCTCGGGTATCGGTGCGGCGATGATCGGCTGGTTCGGTTGCGCGATGCTCTGCTACGTCACGCCGAAAGAACACTTGGGCCTGCCGAACAAGGATGACGTGAAGACCGGGATCATCACCTACAAGATCGCGGCGCATGCGGCGGATTTGGCCAAGGGGCACCCGGGGGCGCAGATTCGCGACAACGCGTTGAGCAAGGCGCGCTTCGAATTCCGCTGGGAAGACCAGTTCAACCTGGGCCTGGACCCGGACACGGCGCGTTCCTACCACGATGAAACCTTGCCGAAGGATTCGGCCAAGGTCGCGCATTTCTGCTCGATGTGCGGGCCGAAATTCTGTTCGATGAAGATCACCCAGGAAGTGCGTGAGTACGCGGCCAACCAGCGCATTGAAGCGGTGGATGTGGACGTGGCCAAGGGACTGGCGGAGCAGGCGGAGCGGTTCAAGCAGGAAGGCAGTCAGCTGTACAAAAAGGTCTGAATCAGAACCTGTGGCGAGGGAGCTTGCTCCCGCTGGAGTGCGCAGCGCTCCCAGAATCTGGATCGGTGTTTTAACCGACACTCATCAGTTGCAGATTTTGGGGCGGCTTCGCCGCCCAGCGGGAGCAAGCTCCCTCGCCACAGGGGGCTTTGCTGATTCAAATAATAGTGTCCCTCCGAGATAACCCCCTTGAGCATTCAACCCAGCACCTATTCCCCAGACATCGCGGTGCCCACCGACAAGCGCGTCTTCGGCGCCCGCGATCTCTTTTCCCTGTGGTTCTCCCTGGGCATCGGCCTGATGGTCCTGCAAACCGGCGCGCTGTTGGCGCCGGGCCTGGGCCTTTCCGGCTCGTTGCTGGCGATCTTCCTCGGCACCCTGGTCGGCGTACTGCTGCTGGCGGCCGTCGGCGTGATCGGCAGCGACACCGGCTTGTCCTCCATGGCCGCCCTCAAGCTCAGTCTCGGCATCAAGGGCGCAAGCGTGCCTGCGCTGTTGAACCTGCTGCAGTTGATCGGCTGGGGTTCATTCGAAATCATCGTGATGCGCGATGCCGCCAGCCTGCTGGGGACACGCGCGTTCAGCGAAGGCAGCCTGCTGGCCAGCCCGCTGTTCTGGACCCTGGTATTCGGCGCACTCGCAACCTTGCTCGCCGTCAGTGGCCCGCTGACCTTTGTGCGCCAGGTCTTGCGCAAGTGGGGCATCTGGCTGTTGCTCGCCGCCTGCCTGTGGCTGACCTGGAACCTGTTCGCCAAGGCTGACCTGGCCGCACTCTGGGCCCAGGCCGGTGACGGTTCGATGCCATTTGCGGTGGGTTTTGATATCGCCATCGCCATGCCGTTGTCCTGGCTGCCACTGATTGCCGACTATTCGCGCTTCGGCAAGCGCGCCAAAAGTGTGTTCGGCGGCACGGCGCTGGGCTTCTTTATCGGTAACTTCTGGCTGATGAGCCTGGGCGTGGCCTACACCCTGGCGTTTGCGCCGAGCGGTGAAGTGAATGCGTTGCTGCTGGCATTGGCCGGGGCCGGCCTGGGGATTCCGCTGCTGCTGATCCTGCTGGATGAATCAGAAAACGCCTTCGCCGATATTCACTCGGCGGCGGTGTCCAGCGGGATTCTGTTGCGCTTGAAAGTCGAGCACCTGGCGCTGGCCATCGGCGTTGTCTGCACGCTGATCGCCTGCTTCGCACCGTTGGCGCAGTACCAGAACTTCCTGTTGCTGATCGGCTCGGTGTTCGCGCCGCTGTTCGGTGTGGTGCTGGTGGATCACTTCATCCTGCGTCGCCGTGGCCATGGGGTCGCCGCCAACCTGCGCTGGCCGGCACTGTTGGCCTGGCTCGGTGGCATCAGCACCTATCATTTGCTGGCCAATCTGTACCCGGATGTCGGCGCGACCCTGCCGGCGCTGGTGCTGGCAGGGCTGTTGCACTTCATCCTGGGCCGGGCCTTCAGTGGCGTGCGGGCACCAGCTCAGGTTTGATCACACCAGTCAGGCGCGCATAGGGGATGGTCATTTCGATCAGCCCCAATGCGTAAGGGGCGATGGTGGTCACGTTGTACTTGAGCACCACGCCATTGCTGGTCAGCGCCACATTCGGGGTTTTCTGGAACGGCCAGTTCTTCACGAACTCCGGGTCACGGTCCATCTGCGAGTTGATCAGCCAGTTGTTGTGGGCGACTTTTGCGGTCTTCCAGAACGCATCTTCCTGGCCCGGCAACAGCATGTCGGCCAGGCTCAACTCTTTGTGCAGCAGGCGTGAATAGTTAATGAAGCCACGGCCCGGCTCGCCGTGGGCGGTGCCGGTGTCCAGGTAGCTGGAGACTTCAACGATCACCAGTCCGTCATGCTGCTCACGTACCTTGGCCTGCAAGTACATGCTGTTGCGGTCAGGCGACTCACGCAGGAATTTGTCCCGGTAGGCGTTCAGGGTGGCAGGCATGCTCTGGCCGGGCGAGGTGCGGGCCATCTGCAGCAGGCGCTGTTCGACGATCTGGTCCAATTGTGGCTCGGACGGGAAATGCACGGTGTCGATGTTCACCAGCGGGCAATCCGGGCTGCCGCAGCCGGGTTTGATCTGCTCGGAGGCGTCGGCGGTGGTGTCCAGCGGCTTGACGTAGCTGGGTTGGAACAGGCTCTGGCAAGCGCCGAGGGTCAGGGCGATACAGGCCACGGAGGCGACTTTTAAAAGCGACATGTGTGTCCTTCGTAAATCGATTGAAAGCGAAAATTGTGGAGCTTCGACTACCGACAAGGCAGTCAGTTCGCCACTAAGCTGATTAGAGTGAGTTTGACGCCCGCCGTCTATCCCGGCAACCGGAAAGGGGCTGCATCAAGGGGCACGAGCGCGTTAGGATGGCGCGATGTCGAGGCCGCCTCGATACCGCAAGGCAAAAAACGAGGGTTGATATGACGGACACAGCGAAATCGACGCCGAGCAAAGTCGAGATTGTTCAGCGCGACAATGCCTACAAGGGCTTCTACAAACTGGACCGGCTGAAGCTGCGGCACGAGAAGTTTGATGGCGGCATGAGCCGTGAGCTCAGTCGTGAAGTCTTTGTTCGTCATGACGCTGTGTGTGTGCTGCCTTACGACCCGCAGCGCGATAAAGTGGTGTTGATCGAGCAGTTTCGCGTGGGCGCCATGGGCCGTACCGACAACCCATGGCTGATCGAAATGGTCGCCGGCCTGATCGACAAGGATGAGCAACCGGAGGAGGTTGCACACCGCGAAGCCGAAGAGGAAGCTGGCCTTACATTCTCCGCCCTCTGGCCGATCACTCAGTACTTTCCATCGCCGGGCGGCAGCACCGAATTTGTCCACTTGTTCCTGGGGCGTTGCGAAAGCGCCGGGGCCGGTGGCGTCCATGGACTGGAAGAGGAAGCCGAAGATATCCGCGTCACCGTGTGGGCTTTTGAAGATGCCCTGCAAGCGGTACGTGACGGTAAAATTTCCAACGCAGCGAGCATTATTGCCCTGCAATGGCTTGCGCTTAATCGCGCAGAAGTGAGGGGGTTATGGCAGTAAAGACACGGGAGCGATATCGGGTTGACCTGATCGGGCTGCAAGCAGCCTGCGAGGCCAACTATGCACGGCTGATGCGGCTGTTGCCGGACATGCGCCACACCCCCGAGGCGCGGCGCATCGCGGTGACCCACGGTGACCAGATGCTCGGTGTGCTGACCCTGGAAGTGATCGTGAACTGCCCGTACACCACCACCCTGCGGGTGCGCCAGGAGCACAGCCTGCCATGGTTGCCGGTGCCGCAGCTGGAAGTGCAGGTGTACCACGACGCCCGCATGGCCGAAGTAATCAGTGCCGAGCATGCACGACGCTTTCGCAGCATCTATCCTTATCCCAATGTGTTCATGCACCAGCCCGATGAGAAAGCACAGCTCAATGTGTTCCTCGGCGAATGGTTGAGCCACTGCCTGGCCCTGGGCCACGAGTTCGAAGTCGTTCGATAGATGTGAACTGTGTCCGCTTCACGGGTTTCCTCTTTGTGTCCTGCCCCAGCATAATCGCCTCACATGACCATTCCTGTGATCACGCCCTGGGAGAACGCCTTGCCGAGCGTATCCGCCTTGAACCCTGACGCTTCGGCGTTGCTGGTGCAGTTGTCTGACAGCCATTTGTTCGCCGAGGCGGACGGCGCGCTGCTGGGCATGAATACCCGCGACAGTTTGCAACGGGTCATCGACGCGGTGCTGGCGCAGCAGCCGCAGATTGACCTGGTGCTGGCCACTGGGGATTTGTCCCAGGACGGTACGCTTGCGTCCTATCAGGCGTTTCGCGACATGACCCGGCAGGTGCAGGCGCCGGCGCGCTGGATTCCGGGTAACCACGATGAGCCGCAGGTGATGCAGCAGGCGGCGATCAACAGCGCGCTGCTGGAGCCGGTGGTGGATGTGGGCAACTGGCGCGTGACCCTGCTGGACTCGGCTGTGCCGGGCTCGGTGCCGGGGTATTTGCAGGACCAGCAGCTGCAATTGCTGGCGCAGTCGTTGAGTGAGGCGCCGACGCGGCATCATCTGGTGTGTTTTCACCATCATCCGGTGTCGATTGGGTGCGCGTGGATGGAGCCCATCGGGTTGCGTAATCCTGAGGCGCTGTTTGCGGTGTTGGATCGGTTTCCGCAGGTGCGGGCGGTGCTTTGGGGGCATGTGCATCAGGAGGTTGATCGGGAGCGCAATGGGGTGCGTTTGTTGGCTTCGCCGTCTACGTGCATTCAGTTCGCTCCCGGGAGTGAGGATTTCAAGGTGAGTGAGCAGGCGCCGGGGTATCGCTGGCTGCGGTTGCATGCCGACGGGCGGTTGGACACTGGCGTGGAGCGGGTTGAGGGGTTTGTGTTTCAGGTGGATTACGGTAGTGACGGGTATTGACGGTTTTGGGGGTATATCCGTTATTTAGGTAACGGCTACTTAGGGTTCCGCTCTTACAGCGGGTCACTTTTGAAAAGCGCAAAAGTAACCAAAACGCTCTGCCCCGCCTGTCGGCGCCTCGCTGTGGCTCGGCGTTCCCTCACTCCGGAATTGCTCCGCGGGCCGCCGCGACGGCCCGTCCCTGGCCCGTCGCGGCTAAACCGGCGTCCTGCCGGTTTACCCGCTCCTCAATCCCTGCGTTCGGCCTCGGGCTGAATGGGGCAGTCAGATCAAGATCAAGAGCAAGAGCACGGCGGCCTGAAAGCCGACCTGAGTGTTAAAAGCCAAGGCAAAAGCTGTAGGAGCTGGCTTGCCGGCGATGCAGGCGACTCGGTTTCTCAGACACCCCGCGGCGATGCCATCGCAGGCAAGCCAGCCCTACATTGGAACCGTGCCCGCTTTAGCTTTTGATCTGGCTTTTAACACTCAAGCCGGCCTGTAGGCCGCTGTGTTCTTGATCTGCTTGTGATCTTGATCTTAGGCGCCCCGTCAACCACGCTGGCCGAACGCAGGTATTACGGAGCGGGTAAACCGGCAGGACGCCGGTTTAGCCGCGACGGGCCAGGGACGGGCCGTCGCGGCGGCCCGCGGAGTAATGCCGGAGTGAGGGAACACCGAGCCTAGGCGAGGTGCCGAGTGGTGGGGCAAGAGCCTTTTGGTTACTTTTGGGCTCCTTTCAAAAGTGACCCGCCGTAAGGGCGGAACCCATACAAGCCATCACCCAAAAAATGGATATACACCCAGAAACCCCGCTAGAGCCTAGCCCCCAAGTTCCCTGTAAACTGCCCCTCTTTAAGCCGACCCCAGAGGACCCGGAATGTCCGCATCGATCTTGTATATCCACGGTTTCAACAGCGCACCAGCCTCCAACAAGGCCAGCCAACTGATCACCGTGATGGACAGCCTCGGTCTGGCCGACCAACTACGGGTGCCGGCCCTGCATCACCACCCCCGCCAGGCGATCCCCCAGTTGGAGGAAGCGATCCGTGACCTCGGAAGGCCACTGCTGGTCGGCAGCTCACTCGGCGGCTACTATGCAACCCATCTTGCCGAACGCCATGGCCTCAACGCCTTGCTGGTCAACCCGGCGGTCAGCCCTCATCGGATGTTCGACGGTTACCTGGGCACCCAGAAGAACCTCTACACCGACGAGACCTGGGAATTGACCCTCGACCACGTCACGGCCCTGGCCGAGCTGGAAGTGCCGGCGCCCCAAGACGGCCAGCGTTATCAGGTGTGGTTGCAGACCGGGGACGAAACACTGGATTATCGGCTCGCCCAGCAGTATTACCGGGCCTGTGCCCTGCGCATCCAGGCCGGCGGCGACCATGGTTACCAGGGCTTCGCCCAGCAGTTACCGGCGCTGTTGAGTTTTGCCGGCATAGGCTCCGATCAGTACCAATCCTTCGATTTCACCGCATTGTGAAACCGCAGGTTACTTTTTAATCGAACGACTCACGACGAGACCCCATGGCCACTCCCAGCGCTAGCTCTTATAACGCCGACGCCATCGAAGTCCTCTCGGGCCTCGACCCGGTGCGCAAACGCCCCGGCATGTACACCGACACCAGTCGGCCGAACCACCTTGCCCAGGAAGTCATCGACAACAGCGTCGACGAAGCCTTGGCCGGGCACGCCAAGTCGGTACAAGTCATCCTTCACGCCGACCATTCCCTGGAAGTGTCCGACGACGGTCGCGGCATGCCGGTGGACATTCACCCGGAAGAGGGTGTGTCGGGCGTCGAGCTGATCCTCACCAAGCTGCACGCCGGCGGCAAGTTCTCGAACAAGAACTACCAGTTCTCCGGCGGCCTGCACGGTGTGGGTATTTCCGTGGTCAACGCCTTGTCGAACCACGTGCGGGTCAAGGTCAAGCGCGACGGCAACGAGTACCAGATGACTTTCGCCGATGGCTATAAAGCCACCGACCTGGAAGTGATCGGCACCGTCGGCAAGCGCAATACCGGCACCAGCGTGTATTTTGCGCCGGACCCGAAATACTTCGATTCACCCAAGTTCTCCATCAGCCGCCTCAAGCACGTGCTCAAGGCCAAGGCTGTGCTGTGCCCGGGCCTGCTGGTCAGCTTTGAAGACAAAGGCACCGGCGAAAAGATCGAGTGGCACTACGAAGACGGCCTGCGCTCCTACCTCGAAGACTCCGTCAGCGACTTCGAGCGCCTGCCCAACGAGCCGTTCTGCGGCAGCCTGGCCGGTAACAAGGAAGCCGTGGATTGGGCTTTGCTGTGGCTGCCGGAAGGCGGCGACAGCGTCCAGGAAAGCTACGTCAACCTGATCCCGACTGCCCAGGGCGGCACCCACGTCAACGGGTTGCGCCAGGGTTTGCTGGATGCCATGCGCGAATTCTGCGAATACCGCAGCCTGCTGCCACGTGGCGTCAAGCTGGCACCGGAAGACGTCTGGGAGCGGATCGCGTTCGTCCTGTCGATGAAGATGCAGGAGCCGCAATTCTCCGGCCAGACCAAGGAGCGCCTGTCGTCCCGCGAAGCGGCGGCGTTTGTCTCCGGTGTGGTCAAGGACGCCTTCAGCCTGTGGCTCAATGAACACCCCGAATTGGGCCTGGCTCTGGCAGAACTGGCGATCAATAACGCCGGCCGCCGCCTGAAGGCCAGCAAGAAAGTCGAGCGCAAGCGCATCACCCAGGGCCCGGCACTCCCGGGCAAGCTGGCGGACTGCGCCGGGCAAGACCCAATGCGCTCCGAGCTGTTCCTGGTCGAAGGTGACTCTGCCGGCGGTTCTGCCAAGCAAGCACGGGACAAGGAATTCCAGGCGATCCTGCCCCTGCGCGGCAAGATTCTCAACACCTGGGAAGTCGACGGCAGCGAAGTGCTGGCCAGCCAGGAAGTGCACAACATCGCCGTGGCCATCGGGGTTGACCCGGGCTCGGCCGATATCGCCCAGCTGCGCTACGGCAAAATCTGCATCCTCGCCGACGCCGACTCCGACGGCCTGCACATTGCGACCCTGCTCTGCGCGCTGTTCGTCCAGCATTTCCGCCCGTTGGTGGATGCCGGTCACGTCTATGTCGCCATGCCGCCGCTGTACCGTATCGACCTGGGCAAAGAGATTTTCTACGCCCTGGACGAAGCCGAGCGTGATGGCATTCTCGACCGCCTGGTGGCGGAGAAGAAACGCGGCAAGCCTCAGGTCACCCGATTCAAAGGCCTGGGTGAGATGAACCCGCCGCAATTGCGGGAAACCACCATGGACCCGAACACCCGGCGCCTGGTGCAATTGACCCTGGAAGATTTTGCCGCCACCTCGGAAATGATGGACATGTTGCTGGCGAAGAAACGTGCGCCGGATCGCAAGAGCTGGCTGGAGTCCAAGGGCAACCTGGCCGAGGTTCTGGGCTGATGCGCAGCGGTTTCGCCCTGGCGATTCTGTTGTTGAGCGGGTTGGCGTCCACCTCGGTGGTCGCGGCGCCCGTGGATGAGCTGAAGCTGTTGTCTGAACACCCGGTGGAAGGCATGCGCGGCGGTAACCTGTCGGGCCTGGCCTTGTGTGGCGATGAGTTGTGGACGGTGTCCGACCGCGACGACGACCAGATTTATCGGCTGGATACCTCTGCGCCGGTTTGGAAGGCTGAGAAGTTCGGCATCGATGTTCCACCGGTGCCGGCGTCCGGGTTGCCCTGGGGGCTACGCTCGCGAAACACGGCTGCGTCATTTATTCGCGGTGGTGACCTGGATTTTGAGGGCATCAGCTGCGATGCGGCGGGCAACCGCTACATTGTCAGCGAGGCTCACGCGGCTGTGCTGAGAGTGCCGTTTTCCGGCGAACACGGTAACACTGAGTGGTTGAAGATCGCCCCGGGCATGGTGCGCGAAGCCCGGGCCAGTGGCATGTTGTTGCACTTCAATGCACTGTTCGAAGGGCTGGCGGTGAACCCGGAAGGCAATCAGATCTGGCTCGCGGCTGAACGCGAGCGGCGCGGGTTGATTTCCATCAAGCGCCCGCAAACCCTCTGGGATTGCGACGGTCCTTGCGTGTTGTTGAGCGAGGCGGGCACCGAGATGCAGCCGGCGCAGATGCCCAAGGCCAAAGCGGTGTCGCGCAATTTCTCTGACATCGCGTTGTTCGAGGGCAAGCTGTTTACCCTCGAAAGCAGCCAGTTTCAGCTGTGCCGGCGTGATCCCGTGACGGCGAAGGTTGAGCAATGCTGGTCCTATGCCGATGAAATGCTGGCGCCGCAGCGCCAATACAATCAGCCCTACGGCCTGGCCGAAGCGTTGGTGATCGATGCTCAAGGTGCCTGGATTGGCCTGGACAATAATTTCGGCGCTCGCGCCGATGGCGAAAAACGGCCGATGGTCTATCGTTTCGCCGCCCCTGCGGGTGGCTGGAGCGTCAAGCCATGAGCAGCCAGCCCGCCGGCAAGCGCGCCGGCCGTGTGTTGATGTTTGTGGCATGGGGCGCAGGATTGTTTTTGGCAACACGGTTTTTTGGGCAGTGGGAAGCGCGTCAGGAAAATCCCAATGCCGTGGTGACCTCGGAACAACACGAGGGTTATATCGAAGTAAAACTGCTGGGCAACGGCCAAGGGCATTTTGTTGCCACTGGCCAGATCAACGGCCAGCCAGTGGAGTTTATGCTCGACACCGGGGCCACCGACGTGGCGGTTCCGGCCGAACTGGCCGACCGTCTCGGGCTTAAACGCGGCATGCCGGTTGGCGTGAGTACTGCCAACGGGCGAACCCAAGGCTTGCGGACCGAACTGGGCCGCCTGCAACTGGGCGATATCGTCCTGCACGATGTGCGCGCCCTGGTGGTTCCGGGGTTGGGCGATGAACAGGTATTGCTGGGCATGAGTGCGTTGAAACAACTTGAATTTACCCAGCGCAGCGGCACCTTGCTGCTGCGCCAGACCAAACAATGATGAGGCCCGCATGAGTGACATCCTTGCAGACAGCTTAGACGGCGTTGAACGCCGGTCGCTGGCTGACTTCACCGAAAATGCCTACCTCAACTACTCGATGTACGTAATCATGGACCGTGCCTTGCCGCATATCGGCGACGGCCTGAAGCCCGTGCAGCGGCGCATCATCTATGCGATGAGTGAGTTGGGCCTGGACGCTGACTCCAAGCACAAGAAGTCGGCGCGTACCGTCGGTGACGTGCTCGGCAAGTTCCACCCCCACGGCGACTCGGCGTGCTATGAGGCCATGGTGCTGATGGCCCAGCCGTTCAGCTACCGCTACACGCTGGTGGACGGCCAGGGTAACTGGGGTGCGCCGGATGATCCCAAGTCCTTCGCCGCCATGCGCTACACCGAAGCGCGCCTGTCGCGGTATTCGCAGGTGCTGCTCAGTGAGCTGGGCCAGGGTACGGCCAATTGGGGGCCGAATTTTGACGGCACCCTCGACGAACCGCTGGTGTTGCCGGCACGTTTGCCGAATATCCTGCTCAATGGCACCACCGGCATCGCCGTGGGCATGGCCACGGACGTACCGCCGCACAACCTGCGGGAAGTGGCCACTGCCTGCGTGCGCTTGTTGGACGAGCCCAAGGCCACGGTCGAACAGCTCTGCGAACACATTCAAGGCCCGGACTACCCGACCGAAGCGGAAATCATCACGCCTCGCGCCGACCTGCTGAAAATCTACCAGACCGGCAAAGGCTCGGTGCGCATGCGCGCCGTGTACCACATTGAAGACGGCGACATCATCGTCACCGCGCTGCCACACCAGGTGTCTGGCGCCAAGGTGCTGGAGCAGATCGCCGCGCTGATGCAGGCCAAGCCCTCGAAGCTGCCGCAAGTCGCCGACCTGCGTGACGAGTCCGACCACGAGAACCCGTGCCGCATCGTAATAATCCCGACCAACAGCCGGGTCGACCACGAAGTGCTGATGCAGCATCTGTTCGCCAGCACCGAGCTGGAGTCCAGCTACCGGGTCAACATCAACATCATCGGCCTGGACGGCAAGCCGCAGTTGAAGAACCTGCGGGCATTGCTGGTGGAATGGCTGGAATTCCGGGTGCAGACCGTGCGTCGTCGCCTGCAATTTCGCCTCGACAAGGTCGAACGCCGCCTGCACCTGTTGGACGGTTTGCTGATTGCCTACCTCAACCTGGATGAAGTGATCCACATCATCCGTACCGCCGAGCACCCGAAAGCCGAGCTGATCGCGCGCTTCGAACTCAGCGAAATCCAGGCGGACTACATCCTCGACACCCGTCTGCGTCAGTTGGCGCGACTGGAAGAGATGAAGCTGCGCGACGAACAGGACGCGCTGCTCAAGGAACAAGCCAAGCTCCAGGCCCTGCTGGGCAGCGAGGCCAAGCTGAAGAAGCTGGTGCGCACCGAGCTGATCAAGGACGCCGAAACCTATGGCGACGACCGCCGTTCGCCGATTGTCGAGCGCGCCGAAGCCAAGGCCCTGACCGAAACCGAGCTGCTGCCCAACGAGAAAATTACCGTCGTTTTGTCGGAAAAGGGTTGGGTTCGTTCAGCCAAAGGGCATGATATTGACGCCACTGGCCTGTCGTACAAGGCGGGCGACGGTTTTAAAACCTCAGCGGCCGGGCGTTCCAACCAGTTTGCGGTGTTTATCGACTCCACCGGGCGCAGTTATTCGGTGCCGGCACATACCTTGCCGTCGGCACGGGGGCAGGGCGAACCGTTGACCGGGCGCCTGACACCACCGCCAGGGGCGAATTTTGAATGCGTGCTGCTGCCGGACGATGATTCGCTGTACGTTATCGCCTCCGATGCGGGCTACGGGTTCGTGGTCAAGGGTGAAGACCTGCAGGCCAAGAACAAGGCGGGCAAGGCGTTGTTGAGCCTGCCAAACAACGCCAAGGTTATCCTGCCGCGTCCGGTCGAAGACCGTGAAGGCAATTGGCTTGCATCGGTGACCACCGAAGGCCGCTTGCTGGTGTTCAAAATCAGTGATTTGCCGCAGTTGGGCAAAGGCAAAGGCAACAAGATCATTGGTATTCCCGGGGAGCGGGTGGCCAGTCGCGAAGAGTACGTGACCGACATCGCGGTGATCCCGGAAGGCTCCACCCTGGTGTTGCAGGCCGGCAAGCGCACGTTGTCACTGCGCCCTGACGACCTTGAGCACTACAAGGGTGAGCGGGGTCGTCGTGGCAACAAACTGCCGCGCGGCTTCCAGCGAGTGGACGCATTACTGGTGGAAACGCCCGTTTAAGGCGATATAGAGCACCCGATCTACGATTTAACCCGTAGATCGACGCTTTCGCGCTGGAGTCATGGCGCATATTCACGGATGATATGGCCTTTCCAGCGCCGGCGTGGCTGAGCGCGTATAGGTTATTTTTGAGTATTACATTGTGGTTCGCCTTGTGGCAGCCACCTGGATGGGATGATGACTGCTCCGCGCCTTCCTTTATTTTTGTTGCTCGCTGGCCTTTTGGGCCTGGCGGGTTGCAGCACACATCAACCTGTGTCGCTGTATCAGCTGGACAGTGGAAGTCCGGCCCAGCCTGCACAAAGTGCCGGCATGGCAGTATTGCTTGGCCCTGTTGTAGTGGCTGACTACCTGCAACGCGAAACCCTGCTGCAACGTCAGAACGACGGCAGCCTGCAAGGTTCCACCGATGGTCGCTGGGCGGGTAGCCTGTCGTCCGATATCAATCAACTGATGTTGCGTCAGGTGGCTGGCCATCTGGACAGCCAGCGTGTGGTATTGGCGCCGGCACCTGCGGGCTTTACCCCGGACGTGCAGGTATTGCTGACCATCACGCGGCTGGACTCCGGTGTTTCCCAGCCGGCGATCCTGGACGCCCAGTGGCGCCTGATCGACCGTCGCGGCCAGGTGCGGGATAACCGCATCGTGCATTTGCAGGAACAACACACCGGTACCACTGCGTCCCAGGTTCAGGCCCAGGGCGTGCTCTTGCAGAACCTGGCGCAGCAATTGTCCGTGGCTCTCAAACCACTGGCCAACCAGCCGTCGGTGGCAGAAGCGCCGCGTAAGCAGTCCCCGGCGGCGGCCAAGCCCGCCGCACCGGAAAAGCCGAAGATGCCGATGGCAGTGCCGATTCGTACGGATATGGAAGTGTTCAGGTTCTGACCTGAAGGCAAATAAAAAGGCCCGCTGATGAGCGGGCCTTTTGTTTGTGCGGGATCTGAGCGGTACACAGATCTAATGTGTGAGCTTGTGTGGGAGCTGGCTTGCCTGCGATAGCATCCCCTCGGTACATCGGGTACACCGAGGCGTCTGCATCGCAGGCAAGCCAGCTCCCACAAGGGCTAAACGATGATCTTTAGTTCTTCGCCCGCGTCTCGTGCATCCGCGCCAGTTGGCGCTCGAGCATCGACGGATAAGGCTCCATCAACCGCTCCACACAGCACGCACCCTCAGGGCTGGCAATCGGGCGGATCCGCGCACGTTGGCGGATCAACACGTCATCGCTGATCTTGCGTTCCACCAGCAGCAGGTTGCGGCTGTGTTGCGACAAGGCCAAGGCGTCCTGGGCGATTTCGGTCAGCAGCAGATCAATCTGGCTCATGCCATACAGATCGTCACCGACCGTCAGGCCCAGTTGCAGCTGCAAGGTGATGCCGCTGTCGGCCACTTCGATTTGCAGCGCATGGCCCAGGGCCCGCAGCAGCTCGCCGCAGCAGATGGCGTTGGTCAGGTAGTCTTCGCCGCTGTCTTCGCTGTGGAACAGCATCAGCGTGCTGCCGTCGTTCAGGGTGTGCAGTTCGCTCTGGTACAGCGAGGCCGCCTGGTCGAGGCAATCACGATAACGTTCCAGCAGCTCGGTCAGGCGTGCCCGCGGCAAGCGGCGCAACTGATCCTGTGCGCCCAGTTGCACGGCCAATACGGCGCTGTGCTGGGGCTGGGTGCTGCGCACCGGAGCCGGTTGCACAGCAGGAGCGGTTGGCGCTGAAGTGTCGCGAAGATCGGCGAACGGGTCTTCTTCGTCCAGTTCGTCTTCTTCTGCCTTGATCACCTGCCGGGTGGCCGGCTTGAGGCCCGCCACCGGCGCAGACTCGTCAAAGCTTGGGTCGCGCAGGTTGCGCACTTCAAACTCCGGCTCGTCGTCTTCGTAATCGGTGTCGTCGAACTCGGGCTCGGGTTCAACCTCCGGCACAACGGGCTCCGGCGCGAAGCTGGTGTGCAGTTGGCGGGCGAGGTCGCCGATTTCGTCCTGACGGTCGGTGGCCGGGGTATGTTCGTCGATATCCCGCAGCCAGATGCGCAGTTGCATCAGTGGCGTGGAGATATGCCGACCCAGGCGCAGGCTCAAGGCCAACGACAGGGCCAGCAGGATCGCGCTCAAGATGCCCATGCTTTGCAGGCTGATGGTCATCGGCTGCTGGAACTGTTGCATGTCCAGGCTGATGCGCAGTTGGCCGGCCTTCACGTCCTGAAACGTGATATTGCTCTGGTACAGGCCTTCGGCCTCACCCAGCAGGCCGTTTTTCGGGCGTTGCCCGGCTTCGGCCATGATCCGGTTGTCCACGCTATAGATAGCGGCGTGGGCCACCAGCGGGTTCTTGGTCAGGTTGTTGAGCAGCACGTTGAGGCTGAGGATGTCGTTGGACACCAACAACTCAGTCGCCGAGGTGGCGGTCTGGGTGGTCAAGCTCTCGCCCAGGGCGTCGGCTTGCTCGTGCATGGCCTGCTTGAACTGCAAACCCATCACGCAGGCGTAGATCACCAGGGCCAGAGCGACCAGGATCACGTTATGGCTGGCGATGCGTAATGCGATCGGTACACGGCGGTGACGCAGTGCCCGGAAGATCAGCAGGAAGAAGTTATCGGTTTTTACTGGCGTGGGCCGGTTCACTTAAGCTCGGCTCTTTAGTCCGTGAAGTTGACGCGCAGTATAGCGACAGGCCCAAGACCGGCAAAGCGCTGGCTGTGCCCGATGGTCACTGAAAGTGGGTAGAATGCGGTTTTTTTCCAGCTCGGGGGTGCGCTTTGCGCGAAATTGTCCTGATTAACATCACAGGTGAGGACCGTCCGGGTCTCACCGCAGCCATTACCGGTGTTCTGGCCCAGGGTGGTGTGAACATTCTCGACATCGGCCAGGCGGTGATTCACGACACGCTATCGTTCGGCATCCTGGTGGAAATCCCAAGCACCGAGCAAGCCTCGTCTGTGCTCAAGGACATCCTGTTTACGGCGTATAAGCTGGATCAACAGGTGCGTTTCACGCCGGTGTCCGAAGAGGACTACCAGAGCTGGGTCGCCGGCCAGGGCAAGAAACGCCATATCGTGACGTTGTTGACCCGCAAGGTAACGGCCGAGCAATTGCAGCGTGTCAGCTCGATCACGGCCCAGTATGGTTTGAATATCGACCACATCGACCGTCTGTCGGGTCGCATGCCGCTGGACACGCCCGCTGACCAGGGCAAGGGCTGCATTGAATTCTCGGTACGCGGTGAGCCGGCAGACCCTCAGGCCCTGCGCGCCGAATTCCTCAGCGTGGCCCAGGAGCTGAACGTCGATATCGCCTTCCAGGAAGATTCGCTGTTCCGCCGCAATCGCCGCCTGGCGGTGTTCGACATGGACTCAACGCTGATCGAAGCCGAAGTCATCGACGAACTGGCCAAGGCTGCCGGTGTGGGTGAGCAGGTCTCGGAAATTACCGAGCGCGCCATGGCCGGTGAGCTGGATTTCCGTGCCAGCTTCAAGGAGCGCCTGGCGCTGCTCAAGGGCCTGGATGTGAGCGTGCTGGACTCCATCGGCGCCTCCCTGCGCCTGACCGAGGGCGCTGAGACCCTGTTCGCTGAACTAAAGCGCCTGGGCTACAAGACCGCGATCCTGTCGGGCGGCTTCACCTACTTTGCCAAGCAATTGCAGGCCAAGCTGGGTATCGACTATGTGTTTGCCAACGAGCTGGAAGTGGTGGACGGCAAGGTCACGGGCGTGGCGGTAGAGCCGATTGTCGACGCACAGCGTAAGGCTGATTTGCTGCGGGAATTGGCACACAAGGAAGGGTTGCGTCTGGAGCAGACCATTGCGGTCGGCGACGGGGCGAATGACTTGCCGATGCTGGCCATTGCCGGGTTGGGTGTGGCGTTTCGCGCCAAGCCGCTGGTCAAGCAATCGGCCAAGCAGGCGATTTCGACCCTGGGGCTGGATGGGGTGTTGTACCTGTTGGGCTTTCGCGACCGCGACGGTCAGCTCTAGTACACACACTTTGTAGGAGCCGGCTTGCCGGCGATGGCGTCCTCAAGATCGCATCGCCGGCAAGCCGGCTCCTACAGAGGTCGTCGTCAGGCTTTCGGCAAACCCATGCCTTGGCCCATCTGCACCGGCGTGCCCGCCAGCAGTTCTTCCGACCATTTAATCTGGCCCGGCCCAAACAGCACGATCGCTGTCGAACCCAGTTTGAAGCGTCCCAGTTCCGCACCTTTTTCCAGGTGGATCGGCCCGCGGGCAGCTTCGTCATAGCGCACGGTTTTCAGCTCACGCTTGGGCGGTGTTACCAGGCCAGCCCATACGGTCTCGATCGATGCCACGATCATCGCGCCCACCAGCACCACGGCCATCGGGCCGCGTTCGGTGTCGAAAATGCAGGCAACCCGCTCGTTACGTGCAAACAGCTCCGGCACGTTCTCGGCGGTGGTCTGGTTTACCGAGAAGATCCGGCCAGGGATGTAGACCATTTCGCGCAGGGTGCCGGCCAGTGGCATGTGCACCCGGTGGTAGTCCTTCGGCGACAGGTAAACTGTGGCGAAATCACCGCCCATGAACGGCGCAGCCACCGCCGAATCACCACCGAGCAATTCCAGCACGCTGAAGCTGTGGCCCTTGGCCTGGAACACCCGGCCATGTTCAATCGGGCCCAACTGGCTGATGGCGCCATCGGCCGGGCTCAACACGGCGCCAGGCGTTTGGTCCAGAGGCCGGGCACCGTCTTTCAAGGCGCGGGTGAAGAAGGCGTTGAAGTGCTCGTAGGCCGTCACGTCTTCAACCAGTGCCTGGGACATGTCCACCTGATAACGCTTGGCGAACCAGCTGGTGAAGGCATTCTTGAACCAGCGCACGCGGCATTCGGCAATGCAACCCGCCAGCCGCGACAGCAGGTGGTGGGGCAGCAAGTACTGGCTGAGGATGAACAACTGCTTTTTCATTTACTGTCCTTAAACCTTAAATCTCAACGGGGGTGTCGGGGTGGTTGCCCCATTCGCCCCAGGAACCGGCATAACCTTTGACTCGCGAATAACCGAGCGCCTTGGCCACCAGATAGGTGAAGCCAGAACGGTGGTGAGTCTGGCAGTGGGTGATGATTTCTTTGTCCTTGGTCAGCCCGAGGTCTTCGAGGATCTGCGGCATGTCGCGGCGAATCCGCAGTTGGCGGGCCTTGTCCATGCCGGCGGTCCATTCGAAGTTCACCGCGCCCGGGATGTGTCCGCCCTTGGCCGCGAGGACTTTCTCTCCGGAGTACTCCAGCGGGCCGCGAGCATCCCAGATGCCTAGGTCGGCAGCGCCGAGGCGGCTTTGCAGGTACTCGCGGGTGGCAGTGGGTTCTTCATGCAATGTCAGGCTGACCGGGCCGCCGACGCTGGCCGGGACTTCGCTAGACACAGGGTGTTTTTCTTCCAGCCACGCCAGCAGGCCGCCGTCGAGGTAGTGGTATTTCTTGTGGCCGATGACGTCGAGCATCCAGATGAATCGACCGGCCCAGCCGCCGCCTTCGTCGTCGTACACCACGTAGGTGGCATCCGGCGTGTGGCCCAGTTCACCGAACAGTTTTTCCAGGTCAGCCTTGGCTGGCAGCAGGCCCGGCGCCGGGGGTTGTCCGAGCTGGGTGCGTTTTGGGTCGACGAAACGTGCGCCGGGGATATGCCCTTCGGCGTAACGCGCGGCACTGGTGAGGTCTACCAGAATCAGGTGTTCGGCATCGAGGCGACCGAGCAGGTCACTGGCCTCGATGACCAGCGGCAAGCCAGAGAAGTCAGGCATGTGAGGTCTCCTGGGCATAAAAGTTAGGCGCTAAAGGAGGGCGATTGTAGCGCAAGCATCAGGCGCTGCGGTTGGTAAAGCAATGCAGGGCTTTTTCGATGCACTGGGCGGTTTTGCCGAAGGCCTGCACGGTGGTTTCCGAGAACGGCCCGCCGCCCTGGTCAGCCACCATCAGCATCACCACCCGGCCATTGCAACTTAGGGAGCGCAGCAGCAGGTGCTCGCCCTTGAACAGGCGGCGCAGCTGCGCAGGCAGCAGTGCCGAGAACTGGGCGTGGTTATCGGGGTTCAGGCGCACCTGGGCAGACTTGGCGAGCAGGCGTTGCAGCAAAGTACTTTGTGTGGCGTCAAGGCTCATGTGGTCGGCGTCTTTTGGCAGGCCATCGACTTGATGCACCCGCAAGGTGCTCAGGGTTTTGTCTGCCATCAGCAACATCACCCGTTGCATGCCGCAGGCCACAAGGGCTTCCTTGGCGCACGTAGTCAGGTGCATGGCGTTGGCAAAGCGGCTCGGCTCCACCAGCAGTTCGGTGCAACGCTTGCGCCAAATCGCCAGGGCCTCGGCGGTGGGGGGTGGTGCGGGCAGCAAACCGTGGTGAACGCGCTGCACATCCCATGGCCAGATCAACGACAGTGCCGGGTGCCACAGATCGCGCATCAGGCTGGTGCGGGCGCTGATTGCCGCCTGCTGGTGAGACTGTTGCTGTACCTCGGCCAACGGCTGTTGCAGGTAAAGCGCGGTCAGGTATTGCCAGCGCTGGGTGTGCGGGCAGGTCCACGACTCTTGCGCTGCCAGCGCCAGCCCGTTGGCCAGCAATACGGTGTTGGCCGGCTGGTTTAACCAGCGGCGCAGGTTCGGGTCGGCATCCAGCAATTGCTGTTGGCGCAAAGGCTCGTCTTCACGGGCAATACGCAGTGCCTTGGCCAGCCAGCGCTGTTCGGTCAGCAGCAACGTATAGCCCTGGGATACCCAGATCGGCAGGCGCCATGCCTCGGTCAACCCCAGGCACAGGTCCAGCAGGCGGATACCAAACAGTTCCTGTTCGACCTTGCGGGCGCGTTCACCCTTGTGAATCACCCGCAGTTCCCATTCTTCCAGCAGCTTGGGGTAGGCAATCGCCATCGGCCACAGCGGCGAAAGGAATAGCAGGCTGCCCCAGTGAATGTCCTGCCACAGCCGCGCCAGCCGGCTGGCGAACAGCCCGCTGGCTTGTTGCGAAGCGTGCTGGCTGATCATTTGCAACTGGCGCAGTGCCACGGGGATGTCATTGAGCGGCACTGACGGCAGGCGCGCCAGCAATTGCTCGGTGCGTTTGAGACCGAGACGGTTGATCGCCACTTCGAGGTTTTCTGCGGGTTCCGCCAGGCTGCCGTGGGCCTGGCTATTGGCTTCGCGCATCACGCTGAGTACCAGTGCCGGGCTGTTTTGCATCAACTCTGCAATATCGCGCAACGAACTTCGGCTGTCGCCAATGGCCTTGCACACTCGGTCGTGGCTCGCCTGTGGAACAGGCAATAGCACATCGTCCAGACGCTTTATCCAGGCGGCCAGCGAGGTGGGTTTTTGAGTTGGGACTGTCGTTTCGTTTGCCATGATTGGGGCGCGATCATCACTTGCGGTCAACACGCCCGGGACGGGCCGAACTGGTTTTTCGCCTTAACGAGCTATAGTCTGGCGCAGATTTGCCGATAAGTAGAACAAGAGTTTTCAACTCTTGCGAATATGACCCTGAACCCGACGGCGCAAGTACCCATCCCCTATGGCTAAAATTATCGGCATCATCGTCGTCCTCGCGAGCGTGCTCGGCGGATACGTCTTGTCCCACGGCAAGATTGCAGCGCTGATCCAGCCCTTCGAAGTGCTGATTATCGGCGGCGCGGCATTTGGCGCTTTCCTGCAGGCCAACCCTGGCTACATGACGATGCACGTGATCAAGAAGTCGCTGGGCATGTTCAGCTCGCGCTTCTCCCATACTTTCTATCTGGAAGTGTTGGGGCTGATCTACGAGATCCTCAACAAGAGCCGCCGCGAAGGCATGATGGCCATTGAAGGCGACATCGAGGACGCCTCGGCGAGCCCGATTTTCGCCAAGTACCCGGCGGTGCTCAAAGACGAGCGCATGACTGCCTACATCTGCGATTACCTGCGCATCATGTCGTCGGGCAACATGGCGCCCCACGAGCTGGAAGGCTTGTTTGACATGGAATTGTTCAGCCTCAAGGAAGAGCTGGAACACCCATCCCACGCCGTGAGCGGCATCGCTGACGGTATGCCCGGTTTCGGTATTGTTGCGGCGGTTCTCGGGATCGTGGTGACCATGGCCTCCCTTGGCGAAGGCGACCAGAAAGCCATCGGCATGCACGTAGGTGCGGCCCTGGTCGGTACCTTCTTCGGTATTCTGGCGGCCTACGGTTTCTTTGGCCCGCTGGCCACTTCCCTGGCCCACGATGCCAAGGAAGAAGTGAATTTGTACGAAGCTATCAAGGCGTGCCTGGTGGCCTCGGCTTCCGGCATGCCGCCATCGCTGGCAGTGGAGTTCGGGCGCAAGGTGCTGTATCCGAAGCACCGTCCAAGCTTCGCCGAGCTGGAACAAGCGGTTCGCGGTCGCTAAACCATGGAAAACAACCAGCCGATCATCATCAAGCGCGTCAAGCGCTTCGCTGCGGGGCACCATGGCGGCGCCTGGAAAATCGCCTTCGCCGACTTTGCGACGGCGATGATGGCGTTCTTCCTGGTGCTGTGGCTGATGTCCACCGCCACGCCGGAACAGAAAATCGCGATTGCCGGTTACTTCAAGGACCCCATCGGGTTTTCCGAGAGCGGTACGCCTTTTGTGATCGACCTCGGTGGTTCGCCGCAACTGGCGCCCGAGCGCACCATCAACCCGGAGATCAAGACCGACTCGCCCCAGGAGAAAATTCCGATCGAGCGCGACACTGTCGAGAGCATGGCCGAACAGGTTGAACAGGAGCGTCTGGAGCTGTTGCTGCAGGAGCTGCAAACCAAGGTTGAGGAAAACCCGCAACTGCTGAAGTTCAAGGACCAGATTTCCTTCGAGATTACGCCAGATGGCTTACGCATCCAGATCACGGACGCCGCTAACCGGCCGATGTTCGACTCCGGCAGCGCGCGGTTGAAACCGTACTTTGAAGACATCCTGCTGGCCATGGCCGACACCATCAAGGCGGTGCCGAACAAGATCAGCGTCAGCGGCCACACCGACGCCAAGCCGTATGCGGGCCAGGGCGACTTCGGCAACTGGGAACTCTCGGCCAACCGGGCCAATGCCGCGCGTCGGGCACTGGTCGCAGGCAGCTATCCGGACCCGCAAGTCGCACGGGTGGTGGGGTTTGCTTCCTCGCAGCTGTTTGATCCCAAAGATCCGTTCAACCCGATCAACCGACGCATAGATATTGTCGTGCTGACCAAAAAGGCCCAGCGTGCGATTGAAGGTGACCAGCACGCAGCGCCGCCGGTACCGACCCCGGGTGACGGGGCGCCCGGCGAAGTGCCGACCGACCCGAATGCACTGCCGCCGGGGCAGGAGCCGTTACCGGCTCATGAACTGCGCCAGAAGCTGAATCTGTTTGATGACGGTGGGGTGAAAGACCCGACTCAGCCAGCCACTGGCTCGTAAGTCAGGTACAAAAAGGCCGCGATGATCGCGGCCTTTTTTGTATCTGCTACATCGCTCCTACATGTTAATAGCTTGTCTCGGGCAAGCTGGCGATGATCGAGCGATAGCTGTTCATCCGCTGCTGCTGCACGCGGCCGTCTTCCAAGGCCTTGAGCAGGGCACAACCCGGCTCGCGGTCATGTTTGCAGTCGCGGAAGCGGCAGGTGCCGATCAAGTCGTTGAACTCGATAAAGCCCGCTTCAACATCGGCACGGCTCACGTGGCCCAGGCCGAATTCACGAATCCCCGGGGAGTCGATCAGTTCACCGCCGCCCGGGAAGTGGAACAACCGTGCGGTCGTGGTGGTGTGAGTGCCCTGGCCGGACAGCTCCGACAAAGGCCCCACACGGGTTTCGACTTCCGGCAACAAACTGTTGACCAAGGATGACTTGCCCACGCCCGACTGGCCGACGAACACGCTGATGCGCCCGTCCAGTTCGGTCTGCAACTGCTCCATGCCGTTACCGTGATGCGCCGAAACCTCCAGCACCGGGTAGCCGAGGGTGCGGTACACCGCCAGCAGCGCGTTGAGCGCCGGGGCGTTCTGCTCGTCGATCAGGTCGAACTTGTTCAGCAGCAACAGCGGGCGAATGCCGGCGTGCTCGGCCGCTACCAGGTAGCGGTCGATCAGGTTGGCATGGGGCTCGGGCAGTGGCGCGAAGACGATGACGATCATGTCGACGTTGGCCGCCACCGGCTTGAGTTGGCCACGGCTGTCGGGGCGACGCAGTTCGGTGGTGCGCGGCAGTTGGGCGACGATCACGCCGATGCCCTGGTTGCCGGCACGCCATACCACCTGGTCGCCGGTCACCAGCGCAGGCAGGTTGGCGCGCAAGTGGCAACGGAACACCTGGCCTGCGATATCGCCTTCGGTGGCCTCGACTTCGACCTGCACACCGAAGTGCGCGATCACCAGGCCCGTTTGCTCGGGGCCCAGGTCGCCGCCCTCAAGCGCTTCCACGGCGGAGGATTCACGTTTGGCGGCGCGGGCAGCGCGTTCACCCTGAATCTTTTCGATGCGCCAGTTTTGGCGACGGTTGAGCTGGCGTTTGGCCATTGGTGTTCCGTGTCGATAATGCAAAGGTTAGGTAAAACGGTCGCGAGTCTAGCACGCCCTGCCTGCTAAACTGCGCAGCTACGCCAAGGTGCCAAGGAACCACGACATGCAAAACTCACAGAACCTGATTTGGATCGATCTGGAAATGACCGGTCTGAACCCTGACACCGACGTCATCATCGAGATGGCGACCATTGTCACCGACAGCAACCTCAATACCTTGGCCGAAGGTCCGGTGATCGCCATTCACCACAGCGACGCCGTGCTGGCGACCATGGATGAGTGGAATACCCGCACCCACGGCAACTCGGGCCTGACCCAGCGTGTGCGTGACAGCCGCGTGAGCATGGCCGAGGCCGAGGCTGAAACCATCGCCTTTCTGGAAAAGTGGGTGCCCAAGGGCAAGTCGCCGATCTGCGGCAACAGCATTTGCCAGGACCGGCGCTTTCTTTATACCCACATGAAAGCGCTGGAAAGCTACTTCCACTACCGCAACCTGGACGTGTCGACCTTGAAGGAACTGGCCGCACGCTGGGCGCCGGAAGTCAAAGACAGCTTCCATAAAGGCAGCACGCACCTGGCGCTGGACGATATTCGCGAGTCGATTGCCGAGCTGCAGCACTACCGCAAGCATTTCATCAAGTTCTAAAGCGGTCGTGCCTGAGGTGAGCTGGCTTTTGTGGCGATGGGGCTTGTCTGTGGTGAGGGGGCTTGTCCCCCGTTGGGCTGCGAAGCGGCCCTCAAACCTGACAGCGCACTCCCTGAAAAAACTCCGTTGCCTTCAATAGGGGCTGCTTCGCACCCCAACGGGGGACAAGCCCCCTCGCCACAACTTTGCAAGGATCGCCCTCATGCTGCTGATGCTCTACCTCATCGCCATCACCGCCGAAGCCATGACCGGCGCCTTGTCCGCCGGTCGGCGTGGCATGGACTGGTTCGGTGTGGTGCTGATTGCCTGCGTAACGGCGCTGGGTGGCGGCTCGGTGCGCGATGTATTGCTCGGCCATTACCCGCTGACCTGGGTCAAGCACCCGGAATACCTGGTGCTGACCTCCATCGCGGCCCTGGTGACGATTTTTATCGCGCCGCTGATGCGCCACCTGCGCTCGCTGTTCCTCGCACTGGACGCCGTGGGCCTGGTGGCCTTTACCCTGATCGGCTGCATGACCGCCCTGGAAATGGGCCACGGCATGCTGGTGGCATCCGTCAGCGGCGTTATCACCGGGGTATTCGGCGGCATCCTGCGGGACATCTTCTGCAACGACATCCCGCTGATTTTCCGCCGTGAGCTGTACGCCAGCGTGTCGTTCCTCGCCGCCTGGTTCTACATGCTGTGCATCTATCTGGAACTGCCGAGTGAGCAATCAATCCTGTTGACGCTGTTCAGCGGCTTCCTGCTGCGGCTGTTGGCGATCCGCTTTCACTGGGAAATGCCCAAGTTCGTCTACAACGACGACGTGCACTGACGTTCGGCGTGCTGGTTCAGCGCCCATTCCACATGCTCGCGCACCAGCTCCGAGGGGTATTCCCGCCGCGCTTTCAACGCTTCCAGCACCGGAATGCTTGACGGCGCATTGCCCAGGCCCACCGCCAGGTTGCGCAGCCAGCGCTCATAGCCGGCGCGGCGCAGCGGCGAGCCTTCGGTGTTGCTGAGGAATTTATCCTCGTCCCACATGAATAACTCGGCCAGCTCTGCGTTATCCAGATTGTGCCGTGGCTTGAAATCGCCTTCGTCGGTAGGCCGGGCGAAACGATTCCACGGGCAAACGATCTGACAGTCATCGCAGCCGAATACCCGGTTGCCGATCAGAGGGCGCAGCTCTTCCGGGATCGCGCTTTTCAGTTCGATGGTCAGGTAGGAAATGCAGCGCCGGGCGTCCAGCACGTAGGGCCCGACGAAGGCGTTAGTAGGGCAGATGTCCAGGCAGGCGGTGCAGCGGCCACAGTGTTCGGTGGCGTGGGGTGGGTCGACCGGCAACGGCAGGTCGACAAACAGCTCGCTGAGGAAAAAGTAACTGCCGGCCTTGCGATTGAGCACCAGGGTGTTCTTGCCGATCCAGCCCAGCCCAGCTTTTTCGGCGATGGCTTTTTCCAGCACCGGGGCGCTGTCGACAAAAGCGCGGAAGCCGAACGGGCCGATCTGCGCCTGGATCCGGTCGGCCAGTTGCTGCACGCGCTTGCGGATTAGCTTGTGGTAGTCGCGGCCCAGGGCGTAACGGGAGATGTAGGCTTTTTCGGGCTTGGCCAGCAGTTGGGCCATTTGAGTGTCGCCGGGCAGGTAGTCCATGCGCAGGGACACCACGCGCAACGTGCCAGGCACCAGCTCTTCGGGGTGCGAGCGCTTGCTGCCGTGGGCGCCCATGTAGTCCATTTCGCCGTGGTAGCCGGCGTCGAGCCAGCGCTGCAAGTGTTGTTCATGCTCGGCGAGGTCGAGGCCGCTGATGCCCACTTGTTGAAAGCCCAGCTCACGGCCCCAGTCTTTGATCGATTGGGCGAGGGCGGGCAGGTCGTAGGTAATAGCAGGCATGAACAAGAGAAACCGCAGGTTAGATGCGTATAATTCTGCCAGACATCGGAGCTTGAAGACGCATGCCGCAGACAAAACACGAAATACCCGACGTTCAGCACCTGTTGCCCGGCCAATTGCCGCAACTCGCTGCGCGTTCCCCGGACGCCCATAAAGGCCAGTTCGGCCATGTATTGCTGATCGGCGGCGACCGGGGTTTTGGCGGCGCCGCCTTGCTCAGTACCGAAAGCGCGCTGCGCAGCGGGGCCGGTATGGTGTCCCTGGCGACTCGCAGCGAGCACGTTGCAGCGGCGCTGGCGCGGTTGCCGGAAGTGATGACGGTGGGCGTGCACTCGGCCAATCAGTTGATGGGGCTGCTGGAAAAAATTTCCGTGATCGTTATTGGTCCGGGCCTGGGCGAAGCGTCCTGGGGTAAAAGCCTGCTGTCGGTCGCGGCCAACGCCAGGCAGCCGCAGGTCTGGGATGCTGACGCGTTGAACCTGCTGTCGAAAGGCGGCGTGAGCTTGCCGGCCGATTGCGTAATCACTCCGCATCCTGGCGAAGCCGCCCGCTTGATGGGCATTTCGACAGCCGAAGTTCAGGCCGACCGCCTTAACGTGGCGCGCGCACTCAGTCAGAAATTCAATGCAGTGGTGGTTCTCAAGGGCGCAGGCAGCTTGATCGCCAGCCCGGACGGGCGCATTGCCCGCTGTGACCAAGGCCACCCGGCGATGGCGACCGCAGGCCTTGGCGATGTGTTGGCTGGCCTGGTCGGTGCTTTACTGGCCCAAGGCATGCCGGCATTCGACGCCGCTTGCCTGGCAGTCTGGTTGCATGCCACCGCCGGCGATCGGCAGGGCACCTTTGGTCGCGGGCTGGCCGCCAGTGACCTGATCCCCGCCATTCGTCAGTTGCTGGAGGAGCAATCGCCGTGTCTGAAGTAATCCTTTTCCTGGCCGATGAAGACGCCATGGTCGCCCTCGGCAACCGTATTGCCCAAGTGACGAAAGGCTCGGGCCTGATCTTTCTGGAAGGCGATTTGGGCGCCGGGAAAACCACCTTGTCCCGGGGCATCATTCGCGGGCTGGGGCATGCAGGTGCTGTGAAGAGTCCTACGTTTACCTTGGTAGAACCCTACGAAATTGGCGACGTGCGGGCGTTCCACTTCGACCTGTATCGCCTGGTGGATCCCGAGGAACTGGAATACATGGGCATCCGCGATTACTTCGATGAGGACGCGCTGTGCCTGATCGAGTGGCCAGATAAAGGCACAGGCTTTTTGCCAAAGCCGGACCTGACCATTACCATTACCCCGCATAAGCATGGACGTCAGCTGAAGTTGTTGTCCCAGAGCGCGCGCGGCGAGTCGTGGTGCGCCGCCTTGGCATTGGAATTCAAATAATTGATGGGGTTAGGTATGCGCTTTCGCGCGTTGGTTACTGTCGTAGGGGTGTTGCTTGCGGCAATGACTTTCAATGCACTGGCGGCCTCACAGGTGAAAAGTGTTCGCCTGTGGCGGGCACCGGATAACACGCGACTGGTATTCGACCTGTCCGGCCCGGTCCAGCACAGCGTCTTCACCCTCACGGCGCCCGATCGACTGGTGATTGATATCAACGGTGCCACCCTGGCCGCGCCGTTGAAAGTCCCCATGGCCAATACCCCGATTACCGCGATGCGCTCGGCCCAACGTACGCCGACCGACCTGCGGGTGGTCATCGACCTGAAAAAGGCCGTGACCCCGAAAAGCTTCGTGCTCGCGCCCAACGCGCAATACGGCAACCGGCTGGTGGTCGACCTGTTCGACAACGCCGCCGATGCCGCGCCACCACCTGCGCCTACCCCAAGCGTCGCGACGATACCGGCGGTGCCGGTCAACCAGTCCCAACCTCAGGTCAAATTGCCGCCGCCGCCACCTGCACCGGCGGGCAAGCGCGACATTATCGTGGTCATCGATGCCGGCCATGGCGGGGAAGACCCGGGTGCCTCCGGCTCGCGCGGCCAGCATGAAAAAGACGTGGTACTGGCCATCGCCCGCGAACTGCAGCGCCAGATCAATGGCATGAAAGGCTACCGCGCCGAACTGACCCGTACCGGCGACTACTTTATTCCGCTGCGTGGCCGTACCGAAATCGCCCGCAAGAAGGGCGCCGACCTGTTCGTCTCGATCCACGCCGATGCCGCGCCTTCGGCTGCTGCGTTTGGTGCCTCGGTGTTCGCCCTGTCTGATCGCGGCGCCACGTCCGAGACCGCGCGTTGGCTGGCGGACAGTGAAAACCGTTCCGACTTGATCGGCGGGGCCGGCAACGTGTCCCTCGACGACAAGGACAAGATGCTCGCCGGCGTATTGCTCGACCTGTCGATGACCGCCTCGCTGACCTCCAGCCTGAACGTCGGGCAGAAAGTCCTGAGCAACATTGGCCGTGTCACTTCGCTGCACAAACAGCGCGTGGAACAGGCCGGGTTCATGGTCCTTAAATCGCCGGATATTCCGTCGATCCTGGTGGAAACCGGATTTATCTCCAACTCCAACGAAGCCTCGAAACTGGCCAGCGCCAGCCACCAGCAGGCGCTGGCGCGTTCCATCAGCGCCGGTGTTCGCCAGTTCTTCCAGCAGAACCCGCCGCCGGGCACGTACATCGCCTGGCTGCGTGACTCCGGGAAAATCGCCCAGGGCCCGCGCGACCATCGCGTGCAACCGGGCGACACACTGGCGATGCTGGCGGTGCGGTTCCAGGTGTCTGCGGCAACCCTGCGCAGTGCCAACAACCTGAAGACCGACGAATTGAAAGTCGGCCAGGTGTTGACCATCCCTGGCACAGAACTGGCGGCGCAATAATGAGCGAGACAGTCTTGAGCAACACCTCGCGCATTGAACTACTAAGCCCGCGCCTGGCTAACCAGATCGCTGCGGGCGAGGTGGTCGAGCGGCCGGCTTCGGTGATCAAGGAGTTGCTGGAAAACAGCATCGACTCCGGCGCCAAGCGTATTGATGTCGATGTTGAACTGGGCGGCGTCAAGCTGCTGCGGGTGCGCGACGATGGCAGCGGGATTTCCTCCGATGACCTGCCGCTGGCCCTGGCGCGTCACGCCACCAGCAAAATTCGCGACCTGGAAGACCTGGAGCGGGTGATGAGCCTCGGGTTTCGCGGCGAGGCCCTGGCTTCCATCAGCTCCGTGGCCCGCCTGACCCTGACGTCCCGTACCCGCGACGCCGACCAGGCCTGGCAGGTTGAAACCGAAGGCCGCGACATGGCGCCCCGGGTCCAGCCGGCTGCGCATCCGGTGGGCACCTCGGTGGAAGTGCGCGACCTGTTCTTCAACACCCCGGCCCGGCGTAAATTCCTCAAGGCCGAGAAAACCGAATTCGATCACCTGCAGGAAGTCATCAAGCGCCTGGCCCTGGCCCGGTTTGATGTGGCGTTCCACCTGCGCCACAACGGCAAGACCATCCTCAGCCTGCACGAGGCCCATGATGATGCGGCCCGCGCGCGGCGCGTGTCGGCCATCTGCGGCGCGGGGTTCCTGGAACAGGCGCTGCCCATCGAGATTGAGCGCAACGGCTTGCGCCTGTGGGGTTGGGTGGGCTTGCCGACCTTCTCCCGTAGCCAGGCAGACTTGCAGTACTTCTTTGTGAACGGCCGGGCGGTACGCGACAAGTTGGTGGCCCACGCGGTGCGCCAGGCCTATCGCGACGTGCTGTTCAACGGGCGGCACCCGACTTTTGTATTGTTTTTCGAGGTCGACCCGTCGGTGGTCGACGTCAACGTGCACCCGACCAAACACGAAGTGCGCTTCCGTGATGGGCGCATGGTTCACGACTTCCTCTATGGCACGTTGCACCGTGCCCTGGGCGATGTACGCCCGGACGATCACCTCGGGGCGCCGATTGTTACGGCCATCGTTCGCCCTTCGGGGCCCGAAGCCGGTGAGTTCGGGCCCCAGGGCGAAATGAGCCTGGCGGCCAACCTGCTGCAATCGCCGCAAGCCCAGCCGAGCTATACCGCGCCTGGCTCAGGCGCTGGCGCCGGTTATCAATACCAATACACACCGCGCCCGCAATCGGCGGTGCCGGTCGCCGAGGCCCAGGCGGCCTATCGCGAGTTTTTCGCACCGTTGCCTGGCGCCGAGTCGGGTGCTGCTGCCTTGCCGGAGGGCCAGGGTGATGTGCCGCCGTTGGGTTACGCGCTGGCGCAGCTCAAGGGCATCTATATTCTTGCGGAAAACGCCCATGGCCTGGTGCTGGTGGATATGCATGCTGCTCACGAGCGGATCATGTACGAGCGCTTGAAGATCGCCATGGCCAGCGAAGGCCTCAGTGGCCAGCCGTTGCTGGTGCCGGAGTCCCTGGCGGTGAGCCAGCGTGAGGCGGATTGCGCCGAGGAGCACGTCAGCGTGTTCCAGAAACTGGGCTTTGAGCTGCAGCGCCTGGGCCCGGAAACCCTGGCTATCCGGCAGATTCCCGCGTTGCTCAAACAGGCCGAGGCCAACCGGCTGGTGGCTGACGTGCTGGCAGACCTGATGGAATATGGCACCAGCGACCGGATCCAGGCGCACATCAATGAATTGCTCGGCACCATGGCCTGTCACGGTGCCATCCGCGCCAACCGCCGCCTGGCCCTGCCGGAAATGAACGGCCTGCTGCGGGACATGGAAAACACCGAGCGCAGTGGCCAATGCAACCATGGCCGACCGACCTGGACCCAAATGGGCCTGGACGACCTGGACAAACTGTTCTTGCGCGGCCGTTGATGAGTGCCTTGCCCCCCGCGATCTTCCTGATGGGCCCGACGGCCGCCGGCAAGACCGACCTGGCCATCGAGCTGACCAAAGTCTTGCCGTGCGAGCTGATCAGTGTCGACTCTGCACTGGTTTACCGGGACATGGACATCGGCACTGCCAAACCCTCCAAAGCGCTGCTGGCCCAGCACCCGCACCGGTTGATCGACATTATTGATCCCAGCCAGAGCTATTCGGCGGCCGACTTTCGCACCGATGCCCTGGCCGCCATGGCCGATATCACCGCGCGCGGCAAGATTCCGCTGCTGGTGGGCGGCACGATGCTCTACTACAAGGCTTTGCAGGAAGGCCTGGCAGATATGCCGCCTGCCGACCCGCAGGTCCGCGCAGAACTTGAGGAAGAGGCTGCACGCCTTGGCTGGCAAGCCCTGCACGATCAGTTGGCGGTGGTGGATCCAATTTCCGCCGCCCGGATTCATCCCAATGATCCCCAGCGCCTGACGCGGGCGTTGGAAGTCTGGCGGGTCAGCGGCCAGACCATGACTGAACACAGGCTGAAACAAACTGCGCAAAGTACTGAAGCAGGCGCCTCGGGACACTCACAATTGCCCTATACTGTGGCGAATCTGGCCATCGCTCCGACGGATCGCCAGGTGCTGCATGAACGAATTGCACAAAGATTCACAATTATGTTGGAACAGGGGTTCGTGGACGAGGTCGTAGCACTGCGTTCAAGAGGTGACCTGCATCCGGGGTTGCCTTCGATACGCGCTGTAGGCTACCGCCAAGTCTGGGATCATCTGGATGGCAAGCTGACGTCAGCCGAAATGCAGGAGCGCGGCATCATTGCCACGCGCCAATTGGCGAAGCGCCAGTTCACATGGCTGCGCAGCTGGACTGATTTGCACTGGTTGGACAGTCTGGATTGCGACAATCTGTCACGCGCCTTGAAATACTTGGGAACGGTCTCCATATTGAGCTGAGTCCTTGCAATTGCCGTCTATCCTTGGGGGTGTGACGGCCATGAGCTATCTATTTTCCGATTTTTTATTATTGATCCTTAAAGGAGTGCGGCACATGTCAAAAGGGCATTCGCTACAAGACCCTTACTTGAATACTTTACGTAAAGAGAAAGTTGGGGTTTCCATCTATCTGGTCAACGGTATCAAGCTGCAAGGTACGATCGAGTCGTTCGACCAGTTCGTTATCCTGCTGAAAAACACCGTGAGCCAAATGGTTTACAAGCACGCTATCTCGACCGTAGTGCCGGTTCGTCCAATTCGTCTGCCTAGCGCAACCGAAGAACAGGGTGACGCCGAGCCTGCACCGGGTAACGCCTGATAGGAGTCTCCTTTGTTCTTTGAGCGCCACGGTGGTGGTGAGCGAGTAATCCTCGTTCACTTGGATGGACAGGACCCTGAGGCGCGCGAAGATCCGCAGGAGTTTCAGGAGTTGGCAAATTCGGCCGGCGCCGAGACCGTCGCGTTTTTTAACGTGCCGCGTCATCGGCCAACCGCCAAATTCCTGATCGGCAGCGGTAAGGTTCAGGAGCTGCACGACCTGGTCCATGCCGAGAAGGCCGATCTGGTGATTTTCAATCACATCCTCACGCCCAGTCAGGAACGTAACCTCGAACGTGTCTTCGAGTGTCGCGTGATCGACCGCACGGGTCTGATTCTCGATATTTTCGCCCAACGCGCCCGTACCCATGAAGGCAAGCTCCAGGTAGAACTGGCCCAGCTTGACCACATGAGCACCCGGCTGGTTCGTGGCTGGACTCACCTTGAGCGTCAGGGTGGCGGTATCGGCATGCGTGGCCCGGGTGAAACCCAGCTGGAAACCGACCGACGCCTGCTGCGGGTGCGCCTGCGACAGATCAAGGGCCGTCTGGAGAAGGTGCGCAGCCAGCGCGAACAATCGCGACGTGGCCGCCTGCGTGCGGATATCCCGACCGTTTCCCTGGTGGGCTATACCAACGCCGGTAAATCCACCCTGTTCAACAATGTGACGAAATCGGACGTGTACGCGGCCGACCAACTGTTCGCGACCCTCGACCCGACCTTGCGCCGTCTGGAGATTGACGACCTGGGGCCGATTGTCCTGGCCGATACCGTGGGTTTCATTCGTCACTTGCCCCACAAGCTGGTCGAGGCATTTCGGTCTACGCTCGAAGAGTCGAGCAATTCCGACCTGTTGTTGCACGTGATCGATGCGGCCGAACCGGATCGCATGTTGCAGATTGAACAGGTCATGGTGGTGCTGGGCGAGATTGGTGCCCAGGACTTGCCGATCCTTGAGGTCTATAACAAACTCGATTTGCTTGAAGGCGTTGAGCCACAAATCCAGCGCGACGAAAACGGCAAGCCCCAGCGGGTCTGGCTGTCGGCGCGCGATGGCAGTGGCCTGGAATTGCTTGAACAAGCCATTGCCGAGCTGTTGGGCAGCGATTTGTTTGTTGGCACCTTGCGCTTGCCTCAGCGTTTTGCTCGACTGCGTGCACAGTTTTTCGAGCTGGGTGCGGTACAGAAAGAAGAACATGACGAAGAAGGTGTCAGCTTGCTGGCCGTTCGATTGCCGCGTTCGGAGCTGAATCGGCTGGTCAGCCGTGAAGGCGTGGTGCCGGCGGAGTTCATCGAACAACACACTTTGCAATAAAAGCCTGAGAAAGCGGTTGTGCCGCTGTGACAGGCATTCTGTAGCATTGGTCGGCGCGCCGTGGGTGCGTCTTTGCTTTATCAGATGGAGAGCGCTATGGCTTGGAATGAGCCGGGTGGCAACTCGAATAATCAGGATCCTTGGGGTGGTAAACGCCGCAATAATGGCGACCGCAAGGGGCCACCAGATCTCGACGAGGCCTTCCGAAAGCTGCAGGAAAGCCTGAATGGGTTGTTCGGTGGTGGAAAAAAACGTGGTGGTGACGAAGGCGGTCGTACGAGCAAGGGCGGTGGTTACGGCCTGCTCGGCATCGGCCTCGTCGTGCTGGCGGCCGTCTGGCTGTACAGCGCCGTCTATGTAGTAGACGAGCAGGAGCAGGCCGTGGTGCTGCGCTTCGGCAAGTACTACGAGACTGTCGGCCCGGGCCTGAACATCTACTTCCCGCCGATCGACAAGAAGTACATGGAGAACGTCACGCGTGAGCGTGCCTACACCAAGCAGGGCCAGATGCTGACCGAAGACGAGAACATCGTCGAAGTGCCGCTGACCGTGCAGTACAAGATCAGCAACCTGCAGGACTTCGTGTTGAACGTCGACCAGCCGGAAATCAGCCTGCAACATGCGACCGAAAGCGCCCTGCGCCACGTGGTGGGTTCCACCGCAATGGACCAGGTGCTGACCGAAGGCCGTGAGTTGATGGCCAGCGAGATCAAGGAGCGCCTGCAACGGTTCCTCGATACGTACCGCACCGGCATCACCGTGACCCAGGTCAACGTACAGAGCGCAGCCGCACCGCGTGAAGTACAGGAAGCCTTCGATGACGTGATCCGTGCCCGTGAAGACGAGCAGCGTTCGCGCAACCAGGCTGAAACCTACGCCAACGGCGTTGTGCCGGAAGCCCGTGGTCAGGCCCAGCGCATCCTTGAAGATGCCAACGGTTACCGCGACGAAGTGGTCTCACGCGCCAAGGGTGAGGCAGATCGTTTCACCAAGCTGGTGGCCGAGTACCGCAAGGCACCGGAAGTCACTCGTGAGCGTCTGTACCTGGACACCATGCAGGAAGTCTTCAGCAACACCAGCAAGGTTCTCGTGACCGGCAACAAGGGCGGGCAGAACAATCTGCTTTACCTGCCGCTGGACAAGATGATCGAAGGTGGTCGTAGTGGCAGCAGCAACGCGCAGTCCGGCAGTTCGACGGCTGCATCGAATGAAGCCAGCGCCCGTGCGGCGGCTGACTTGCTGCAACAGCAAACACGTACCAGGGAGAGTCGTTGATGAGCAATAAATCGCTGACCGCCCTGATTGTGGGCGTCGTCGTGGTCATCGCTGCCTGGAACTGCTTCTATATCGTGTCTCAGACCGAGCGCGCGGTGTTGCTGCAATTCGGTCGCGTGGTCCAGGCAGATGTCCAGCCGGGCCTGCATGTGAAAGTCCCCTACGTTAACCAGGTGCGCAAGTTCGACGGCCGCCTGATGACCCTGGATGCACCGACACAGCGCTTCCTGACCCTGGAAAAGAAAGCCGTGATGGTTGACGCCTATGCCAAGTGGCGCGTCAAGGATGCCGAGCGCTTCTACACCGCGACCTCCGGCCTCAAGCAGATTGCCGACGAGCGTTTGTCGCGCCGTCTGGAATCGGGCCTGCGTGACCAGTTTGGTAAGCGCACCCTGCACGAGGTGGTATCCGGTGAACGTGATGCGCTGATGGCGGACATCACGCGTTCGTTGAACGCGATGGCGGAAAAAGAGCTGGGCATCGAAGTGATCGATGTTCGGGTCAAGGCCATCGACCTTCCGAAGGAAGTGAACCGCAGCGTGTTCGAGCGGATGAGCACCGAGCGTGAGCGCGAGGCTCGCGAGCACCGCGCCAAGGGTAACGAACTGGCAGAAGGGATCCGTGCGGATGCCGACCGTCAGCGTCGCGTACTGTTGGCAGAAGCGTATCGCGAGTCTGAAGAGGCCCGTGGTGATGGTGATGCTCAAGCCGCTTCGATCTACGCCAAGGCGTATGGCCAGGACCAGGAGTTCTACGCGTTCTATCGTAGCCTGCGTGCCTACCGTGAAAGCTTCGCGAACAAAACCGACGTCATGGTGCTGGACCCAAGTAGCGATTTCTTCCGCTACCTGGAAAAGTCCAAGTAACCCGCATGTAGTCTGAGAATCGCTCCGTCGGGCGGCTAAAATGCCGGGCGGGGTGATCCTTTCAGAAAACGGGTGTATGATGCGGCAGCCGGGAAATTCCCGGCTTTTTTGCGTCTGCATGTTTGATTGTGGTTTTGCGCTGCAGGCGCCACAGGTTTTTCGAGGAAAGTGCCCGACGAGGCCGATTGTTGGTCGTTCGTCACGTCGCTCTTGCGCGTGGTTTATGCAGGGGCCGGGTATTTTCTGCTTCACTCAAGGCTCGCCCGATGGGCTGGCCGCCCGGATCATAGGGGAATGGCGTAATGGCAACGGTAGACCGCTGGCTGCTGCCAGATGGCATCGAAGAAGTACTGCCACCAGAAGCTGCACGCATTGAAATCGCGCGCCGCCAGGTGTTGGATCTGTTCCAGAGCTGGGGTTACGAGTTTGTCGTGACCCCGCATATCGAGTACCTGGAATCCCTGCTGACCGGCGCGGGCCAGGACCTGGATCTGCGCACCTTCAAGGTCATCGACCCGCAATCGGGCCGGCAAATGGGCTTTCGTGCCGACATCACGCCGCAAGTGGCGCGCATTGATGCACACACCCTGCGTCGCGAAGGGCCGAGCCGCCTGTGCTATGCCGGCAGCGTGCTGCATGCTCAACCGCGTGCCTTGTCGTCGTCCCGCAGCCCGATCCAGTTGGGCGCCGAGTTGTACGGTGATGCAAGCCCGAGCAGCGACGTGGAAGTCATCAGCCTGATGCTGGCCATGCTGCAACTGGCCGATGTGCCGGATGTGCACATGGACCTCGGGCATGTCGGCATCTATCGCGGCCTGGCCCGTGCGGCCGGTTTGTCGGGTGAAGTGGAACAACAGTTGTTCGATGCCTTGCAACGCAAGGCCATCGACGAAGTAATCGCCCTGACGGCAAGCGTGCCTGCTGACCTCGCCGGCATGCTGCGTGCGCTGGTAGGCCTGTGTGGCGGCCGTGAGGTCCTGACCGTCGCCCGTGATCGCCTGGCGAATGCGCCGGCGGATGTATTGGCGGCCCTGGATGACGTGCTGGCGATTGCCGAGCAGTTGTCGGCGCGCTTCCCGCAGTTGCCGCTGTATTTTGATTTGGGCGAGCTGCGCGGCTACCACTACCACACCGGTGTGGTGTTCGCGGTGTTTGTCCCGGGTGTTGGCCAGGCCATCGCCCAGGGCGGTCGCTACGACGATATCGGCGCCGACTTCGGTCGTGCCCGTCCGGCGACCGGTTTTTCTACCGATTTGAAAACCCTGGTGACCCTGGGGCGTGCTGAGGTCGAACTGCCGTCTGGCGGTATCTGGATGCCCGACAGTACGGACGCAGCACTCTGGCAGCAGGTTTGCCAGTTGCGCAGTGAGGGTCAGCGTGTTGTCCAGGCGTTGCCTGGGCAGCCATTGGCCGCCGCCCGTGAAGCGGACTGCGACCGGCAATTGATTCAGCAGAACGGGCTTTGGCAAGTATCGCCACTGGCTTCTTGAGTTTTCCTGCCGGCCACTGCCGGCACCAAGTTTGCGCGAATGAGGACAAGTGTTATGGGTAAGAATGTCGTAGTCCTGGGCACCCAATGGGGTGATGAGGGCAAAGGCAAGATCGTTGATCTGCTGACCGAACATGCTGCCGCCGTAGTGCGCTACCAAGGTGGCCACAACGCTGGCCACACCCTGGTCATCGATGGCGAAAAAACCGTCTTGCACCTGATCCCGTCGGGCGTCCTGCGCGAAGGCGTGCAGTGCCTGATCGGCAACGGCGTGGTGGTTGCACCTGACGCCCTGCTGCGCGAGATCATCAAGCTGGAAGAGAAAGGCGTGCCAGTGCGCGAGCGCCTGCGCATCAGCCCGTCCTGCCCGCTGATCCTGTCCTTCCACGTTGCGCTGGACCAGGCCCGTGAAAAGGCCCGTGGCGAGCTGAAGATCGGTACGACCGGTCGCGGCATCGGCCCGGCCTACGAAGACAAGGTTGCACGACGTGGCCTGCGTGTGGGCGACCTGCTCAACATGCCGCGCTTTGAAGACAAGCTGCGTGAACTGGTGGATTACCACAACTTCATGCTGGTGGGTTACTACAAAGAACCGGCCATCGAGTTTGAAAAGACCCTGGCTGAGTGCAAGGAATACGCTGAACTGCTCAAGCCGCTGATGCTGGACGTGACTGCCGAGCTGCACGACCTGCGTCGCGCTGGCAAAGACATCATGTTCGAAGGCGCTCAGGGTTCGTTGCTGGACATCGACCACGGCACCTACCCGTACGTGACCAGCTCCAACACCACCGCTGGCGGCGTTGCGACCGGCTCGGGCGTTGGCCCGATGTTCCTGGACTACATCCTCGGCATCACCAAGGCGTACACCACGCGCGTAGGCTCGGGCCCATTCCCGACTGAACTGTTCGACGAAGTCGGGGCGCACCTGGCCAAACAAGGCCACGAGTTCGGCGCGACTACCGGCCGTGCACGTCGTTGTGGCTGGTTTGACGCCGTTATCCTGCGTCGCGCTATCGATGTGAACAGCATCTCGGGCATCTGCCTGACCAAGCTGGACGTACTCGACGGCCTGGAAACCATCAACATCTGCATCGGCTACAAAGATGCGCAAGGCAAGGACGTTGCCCCAACCGACGCTGACAGCTACGTAGGCCTGCAGCCTGTGTACGAAGAAGTGCCGGGCTGGACCGAGTCGACCGTGGGTGCCAAGACCCTGGAAGAGCTGCCGGCCAACGCCCGTGCTTACATCAAGCGTGTCGAAGAGCTGATCGGTGCGCCGATTGACATTATTTCGACGGGCCCGGACCGCAACGAGACCATCGTTTTGCGTCACCCGTTCGCTTAATAAGCTGTTGATGTAAAACACAAAGGGTCCCTTCGGGGGCCCTTTGTCGTTTCTGTTTGCTATACGGCACGACCTTTGCTGTGTTTCTCTCTTTCGTGGTGCTATCAATTTAATGGCACCCCAGGTGGAGGGATTCACGATGTCTGCCGTTCTCTCATTGTTACAAAGCCGGTTGCTGCGGCCGGTGTTCGTTACCCTAGGTATCGCTCTTTTGGTGCAAGTGCTGGTGGCTGTCGCTCTGACTCGGAGCACGGTCACGGCCCTGGAAGCTGAACTGGACAATCGTCTGGGCGTCGACAGTCAAAAACTTTCTGGCGAACTGGCCCAGGCTGGCAAGGAAGTCACTTCCAGCCTGGACAGCCTGTCTTCCAGCACGCGCCAGCGCCTCACGACGGGGCTTTCCACGCGCCTGCAGGACGAGCAGAAGCAACTGCGTGCGACCCTGGAAAAAGACCTGAAGGACTCCGCCAACGATATGGCGCAACTGCTGGCCTCGGTGGCGCCTCGCGCCATGTGGGACAGCGACGTGCCGACTCTGTCGGAGTTTGCTCGACGTGCCCAGCGCAATCCCAATGTGCTGTTCGTGGTATACGACGACGCCACCGGCCAGCACCTGACGCGCTACCTGAACCGGGACAACCCGATTAACGCGGCGTTGCTCGAGAAAGGGCAGGGTGAGCGTGCCCTGGACAAGGTACTGGATGCGGCGAAAAACGATCCGTCGGTGTACTACCTCGAGGCATCCATCAGCCCCAATGGCGTGGAAATCGGCAAGGTCATCATGGGGGTTTCGACCGCCTCAGTGGACGTCGACCTGGCTGCGCTGGACAAGCGCTTTGCCGCGCTGATTGCCAGCAGTGATCAACTGGTGGGCGACAGCCTCAAGGGTGCGGCCGCTGACAGTGCGGCCGCCATGGGCGCGCGTTTACAGTCGGCGCAAGCCACAGCCACCCAGATGACCGCCAATACCACCCAAGCCGTGCAAGAGGCGGCGGGCACACTACGCTGGCGCATCGGCATGGGCCTGGCGGTTGTAGGCTTTGGCGTGTTGCTGCTGATTGCGGTGGTGCTCGGGCGTCGGGTGGTCAATCGCCTGAAGCTGCTGATTGCGGCAATGGATGATCTGGCCGCAGGCGAGGGTGACCTCACCAAGCGTGTACAGATCAACAGCCGGGACGAAATCGGCGACATGGCCTCGGCGGTCAATCGCTTTGTGGATAAGTTACAGCCCATCGTGCGTGAAGCGGGTGATGTGGCCCAGCGTACCGGCGTGGAAATCGGCGCGATGACCTTGCGCAATGCCGGTGCCGATGCAGCCGCCGGCTTGCAGCGTGATGAAGTTGCCGAAAGCCTGCGGGCGCTGTCGCAAATGGCTGATGAGGCCCAGGCGGAAAGCCATGCGATGCAGGCGGCGTTGCAGCAAGTGGTGGATATCCGTCAGGCCACTGATGAGAATTCGCGTACTTCAGCCGAAGTCGGCAGCCTGATCGAGGCGTTGGCGGGGCAGGTTCAAGCTGGCTCCAAGGTGATCGAGCGGCTGGCGCAGCAGAGCGAGCAGATTGAAGTGGTGTTGACGGTGATCCATGGGATTGCCGAGCAAACCAACCTGCTGGCACTCAACGCGGCTATCGAGGCGGCACGGGCCGGTGAGACCGGGCGCGGCTTTGCGGTGGTGGCGGACGAGGTTCGTGCGCTGGCCAGTAAAACCCAAAGCTCTACCGGCGATATCCAGGCGCACATCGTGGCCTTGCAGCAAGGTGCCCGTGAGGCGGTAGAAACCATCGGCAAGGCTGGGCGCCAGGCCAGCGAAGGTTTGCTGGTGTTGCGCGACAGCGTGCGCCTGCAGCAGTCGGTGCAGGCCTCGGTGGAGCAGGTGCATGCTGCGATTGGCCTGGCAACGCGTGCGGCGGAGCATCAGGCGCAAGGCGCGCACGCAGTGCGTGGGCGAGTGGAGATCATTCATGCCCAGGCCGAACGTGCGGCGCAGGCGGTGGTAGAGACTACAGCCAGTGGCAAAGTGCTGGATGGGCTGGCTGCGCAGTTGAAGGCGAGCCTGGGGCAGTTCCGCGCTTGATGTTGGCTGTTCCGGCCTCATCGCAGGCAAGCCAGCTCCCACATTCGACCGAGTTCCAACTCTGGAATGCGGTCAAATGTGGGAGCTGGCTTGCCTGCGATGGCGGATTCAGCGGCTCAGATACATCCGGGTCGTAAGCAGATACACCGGCAGCCCCGATACTAGAATCAGTAGTGCCGCATAAGGCGCCGCTGCCGCGAATTCCACATTCGAGGTATGCGCCCACACGGCAGTCGCCAGTGTGTTCAATCCAGTAGGACTAAGCAGCAATGTCGCCGTCAATTCCTTCATCGCATCCAGGAATACCAAGGCAAACGCCGCCCCCAATGCCGGGAAAATAATCGGCAACGTCACCCGGCAAAACGCACTGAACGATGAAGCTCCCAGCGTTCTGGCGGCTTCTTCCAACTGCGGTGCCGCCTTGTTCAGCGCCGTGCGGATCGGCGCCTGGGCCAGCGGCAAAAACAGCAACGCATAAGCGATCAGCAGCAGCGCCGACGTCTGATACAGCGCCGGCACGTAATGCAAGGCGAAATACACCAGCGTCAGCGCAATCACCAGCCCCGGCAGGGCGTGCAGCAGGTACGGCAGGCGTTCGGCCCACAGCGCTAGCTGGCCTTTGTAGCGCACCACCAGCAAGCCCACCGGCACGGCAAACAGCAGGCAGAGCGCGGCGCCGCCCAGGGACAGCGCCAGGGAAGACAATAACGCCTCGCTGATCTCGGCGATCGGAAACGCCGCCGAACTGCCTACCGCCAACCAGTAACCGAGCATGCCCAGTGGAATGCCGCTGCCAATGATCGCCAGGAGCAGGCAATACAACTGCCCCAGCGGCGCCCATTTGCCCAGTCGGACCTGCTCGGCATGCCGCGCGGCGCCCTGGCCAGTGCGCACATGCCGGCCCTTGCCGCGCACACGCAGCTCCAGCCAGAGCAATGTCAGGCACATCACCAGCAGCACCGCCGAAAGCATCGCCGCATTGGCGTTGCTGAATTCCAGCTCGAATTGCTGATAGATCGCGGTGGTAAACGTCTGCAAGCCGATGATCGACAGGGCGCCGAACTCCACCAGCATATGCAGGGCAATCAGCAGCGCCCCGGCCAGCAGCGACGGCCACAGCAACGGCAAGGTAATACGAAAAAACACGCCCCAACGATTCAGGCCGAGGGTGCGGGCCGATTCTTCCAGGGACGGATCAAGATTGCGCAGGGTCGCCGCCACGGGCAGGAACACCAGTGGGTATTTGGACAGGGTCATCACCAGGATCGCCCCACCCAACCCTTCGAAGTTGGCGCTTAACGAAACCCAGGTAAAACTGCTGACAAATGCCGGCACTGCAAACGGCAGGCACAGGATCACTCCCCAGATACGCCGCCCTGGCAAGTTGCTGCGTTCCAGCAGCCAGGCAAGCGACAGGCCGATCACGCCACAGGCCACGGTCACGCCGACCATCAGCGCCAAGGTGTTGCGTAGCAACCCGAAGACATATGGCCGCCACAACAAATGCACCGCCTCGGCCCAGCCCGCTTGCCAGGCCTTGAGGCTCACATATGCCAGCGGCAAAACGCTCAAGCCGACCAGCAATAAAACCGGCAGCAGCAACCAGATCGAAGGGCGTTTACGTCTCGGCGTAAAGCCCCCGCGCAAGGCGGGGGCGGGGAGCGATGGGTTCATCAGTTCAAGCCAACGTCACGTTCCAGGTCCAGCGCTTCTTCGGCATTGCCCAGGTCAGCCGGCGTGACTTTCGGCGGTTGCAGCTCGCTGAAAGGCTTGAGGCCGCGGTTGGATTCCATGCCCTTGCGCAGCGGGTATTCAGCGGAGGTGTTGGTGATCACCCGCTGGCCTTCTTCGCTGGCCATGAAGGCCAACAGTTGCTGGGCTTCTTTTGGATGTTTGCTGGATTTCAGCGCAGCGGCGGCAGACACGGTGATCAGGCCACCAGCGTCACCGTTGGTGAAGTAATGCAGTTGCGAATCCAGGTTGGTTTTTTCTTTCTTCAGGGCGAACCAGTAGTAGTTGTTCACCAGAACGGCGGCGACCTCGCCGTTTTCCACGGCTTTGAGCGCAACCATGTTGTTGCTGTAGACCTTGCCGAACGCACGCAGGCCGGTCAGCCACTCTTCAGCCGCTTCACGACCGTGCAGCTTGATGATCGCTACGGCCTGTTCCTGGAACGCGCCGCTGGTGGGTACGAAACCGACCTTGCCTTGCCATTCGGGGCCGGCGAAATCCAGTACTGACTTGGGCAAGTCTTTCTCGGCGATCAGTTTGGGGTTGAACGCCACGACGCGGGTGCGTGCGGTCACGCCCATCCAGGCGCCATTGGCGGCCACGTATTCCTTGGGCAGAACGTCGAGGGTGCTGGCATCGATGGTCGCCAGCAGGCCCTGTTCGCCGAGTTTATTCAGCGGCGGCGACTCTTCGGTGTAGATGACATCGGCAGGGGAGCGGTCGCCTTCTTCGACGACCTGGCTGGCCAACTGGTTGCTGCTGCCCTTGCGCACGTTGACGTGGATGCCGGTCTTGGCTTCGAAGGCCTTGGCAAGTTCATCGCCGACCTCCTTGTGCTGGCCGTTGTACAAGGTCAATGCAACCTTGTCGGCCGAATAGGCGGCGGGCGAGAGCAGGGTCAGGCCGAGCAGAGTGATGGTCATGCCACGCAGAAGGGATGTCTTGAGACGGGTATCGCGGATCATCATTCGCAGGGTTCCTCACTTGAAATGCAACAAATCGTGTGAAGGATAAACGATAAAGTTTCTCAGGTGCGGCTGGGCTGACCGATCAGGTAGATTTTTAGAAGGGTCAGAAACGCAAAAACCCGCTTTCGCGGGTTTTTGTGAGACTCAAGGTTGAAACCTCAAGTTTTGAATTGGTGCCCAGAAGAAGACTCGAACTTCCACGACCTTGCGGTCACCAGCACCTGAAGCTGGCGTGTCTACCAATTTCACCATCTGGGCAGCATCAGCAACGTTGCCGCTGTTGATAAGGCGAACTATACGGAGGGCTTTTTGATCTGTAAACCCCTGATTTGATTTTATAAATCAACTTTGTCGTTAAAAATCAAAGGCCTGAAACGCAAAAACCCGCTTTCGCGGGTTTTTGTGAGACTCAAGGTGCAAACCTTGAGTTTTGAATTGGTGCCCAGAAGAAGACTCGAACTTCCACGACCTTGCGGTCACCAGCACCTGAAGCTGGCGTGTCTACCAATTTCACCATCTGGGCAGCATCGTCAACGTTGCCGTCGTCGATGGCGCGCACTATACGGACCACTTTTTACGCTGTAAAGCCCAGTTATCAAAAAAGCCTGGAAAATTTCGCAGGCGGTCGCGCAAGGTGCATTCTGAAGGCTACAAAGTGCTTTTACGGGCTTGTTGACACCTGAAATTTCCCGTTTCAATACGCGTATGCCAAACTAACCCGCATATAGACAAGGTGAAAACTCTCTAATGGCCGATTGGCAGTCCCTCGATCCCGAGGCCGCTCGTGAAGCGGAAAAATATGAAAACCCTATTCCTAGCCGCGAACTGATCCTGGCGCATCTCGCCGATCGGGGTTCGCCTGCTAGCCGCGAGCAGTTGGTTGAAGAATTCGGTCTGACCACCGAAGACCAACTCGAAGCCCTGCGTCGCCGCCTGCGCGCCATGGAGCGCGATGCCCAGTTGATCTACACCCGCCGTGGCACCTACGCGCCGGTGGACAAACTTGACTTGATCCTCGGTCGCATTGCCGGCCACCGTGACGGTTTTGGCTTCCTGATCCCGGATGATGGCAGCGACGACCTGTTCATGAGCCCGGCGCAGATGCGCCTGGTGTTCGATGGCGACCGTGCCCTGGCGCGCGTTTCCGGCCTCGACCGTCGCGGTCGCCGCGAAGGTGTGATCGTCGAAGTGGTGTCCCGCGCCCACGAGTCCATCGTTGGTCGTTACTTCGAAGAAGGCGGCATCGGTTTCGTTGTTCCGGATAACCCGAAGGTCCAGCAGGAAGTGCTGATCACCCCGGGCCGCAATGGCGCCGCCAAAGTGGGCCAGTTCGTCGAGGTGAAAATCACCCACTGGCCAACGGCGCGCTTCCAGCCACAGGGCGATATCGTTGAAGTGGTCGGCAACTACATGGCGCCGGGCATGGAAATCGATGTGGCGCTGCGCACCTACGATATCCCTCACGTCTGGCCTGAGGCTGTGCTGAAAGAAGCCGCCAAGCTCAAGCCGGAAGTGGAAGAAAAAGACAAAGAGAAGCGCATCGACCTGCGTCATCTGCCGTTCGTCACGATTGACGGCGAAGATGCCCGCGACTTCGACGATGCGGTCTACTGCGAAGCCAAGCCCGGCAAGCTGCGCCTGTTCTCCGGCGGTTGGAAGTTGTTCGTCGCGATTGCCGACGTTTCCAGCTACGTGAAGATCGGTTCGGCCCTGGACAACGAGGCCCAGGTGCGCGGCAACTCGGTGTACTTCCCTGAGCGCGTGATCCCGATGCTGCCTGAGCAGCTGTCCAACGGCCTGTGCTCCCTGAACCCGAAAGTCGACCGTTTAGCCATGGTGTGCGAGATGACTATCTCGAAAACCGGCGAAATGACCGACTACCAGTTCTACGAAGCGGTGATCCACTCCCAGGCCCGCCTGACCTACAACAAGGTCAGCACCATCCTGGAACAGCCGAAAACCAGCGAAGCCAAAACCCTGCGCGGTGAGTACGGCCATGTCGTGCCGCACCTCAAGCAGCTTTATGCGCTGTACAAGGTGCTGTTGGGCGCTCGTCACGTACGTGGCGCGATCGACTTTGAAACCCAGGAAACCCGGATTGTCTTCGGTTCCGAACGCAAGATCGCCGCGATCACCCCGACCACGCGTAACGATGCTCACAAGCTGATCGAGGAATGCATGCTGGCGGCCAACGTGGCCACCGCAGAATTCCTGAAGAAGCACGAGATTCCTGCGTTGTACCGGGTGCACGACGGCCCGCCGCCGGAGCGTCTGGAAAAACTGCGCGCGTTCCTCGGTGAGCTCGGCCTGTCCCTGCACAAAGGCAAGGACGGCCCGACGCCGAAGGACTACCAGGCTTTGCTTGCCAGCATCAAGGACCGTCCGGATTACCACGTGATCCAGACCGTCATGCTGCGTTCCCTGAGCCAGGCGGTGTACAGCGCGGATAACCAGGGCCACTTCGGCCTGAATTACGAGGCGTACACCCACTTCACCTCGCCGATTCGCCGTTACCCGGACTTGCTCACGCACCGGGCGATCCGCAGCGTGATCCATTCCAAGCAGAACACCCCGCACGTCAAGCGCGCCGGTGCCATGACCATTCCAAAAGCACGGATCTATCCGTACGACGAAGCGGCCCTGGAACAGCTGGGTGAGCAGTGCTCCATGAGCGAGCGCCGTGCCGACGAAGCGACCCGCGACGTAGTGAACTGGCTCAAGTGCGAGTTCATGAAAGACCGCGTGGGCGAGTCGTTCCCGGGCGTGATCACCGCCGTGACCGGTTTTGGCCTGTTCGTCGAGCTGACCGATATCTACGTCGAGGGCCTGGTGCACGTCACCGCCTTGCCGGGTGACTACTACCACTTCGACCCTGTGCATCACCGCCTGGCGGGCGAGCGCACTGGTCGCAGCTTCCGTTTGGGCGATACCGTGGAAGTGCAGGTCATGCGCGTCGACCTCGACGAGCGCAAGATCGACTTCGGCATGCCAGACAAGCCTGTTGAACCAACGGGCCGTAAAAAACGTGGCAGCGAAACCGCAGCCCCGGCCGCCAAAGGCAAAGGGGCTCCTGCGAAAGCAGCGGCCGCCGAGCCTGCATCAGCCAAGCCTGCTCGTCGTTCGTCTGCCAAGGACAAGGCCCCTGAAGCCTACCGCCCTAGCGACGCCGCGGCGAAAAACGCCGAGCTGCGCAAGAGCCGCGAGTTGAAGCAGCAGTTGCTCAATGAAGCCAAAAGCGGTGGTAAAGCGGCGTCTGGGGGAAAGTCCCGCGAGGCGGAAAAACCGTCGAGCAAGCCGAGTAAACACCGTAAAGGCCCGCCAAAAGCGGGTTCGGCCCCCGCGAAAAGCGGCGGGTCGCGCAAACCTAAGGCCAAGTCATGAGTCTGGAAAAAATCTACGGCGTGCACGCCGTAGAAGCATTGCTGCGTCACCACCCGAAACGCGTCAAGCAGGTGTGGTTGGCAGAGGGCCGCAGCGAGCCGCGCGTTCAAGCGCTGGTCGAGCTGGCCAACCAAAATAAAGTCGCTATCGGCCAGGCCGAGCGTCGCGAAATGGACGTGTGGGTCGAAGGCGTTCACCAGGGCGTAGTCGCGGACGTAAGCCCGAGCCAGGTCTGGGGCGAGGCAATGCTCGACGAGCTGCTCGATCGCACCGAAGGCGCACCGCTGTTGCTGGTGCTCGACGGCGTGACCGACCCGCACAACCTGGGCGCTTGCCTGCGTTCGGCGGATGCTGCCGGCGCGCTGGCGGTGATCGTGCCTAAAGACAAGTCGGCAACCTTGACGCCGGTGGTGCGTAAAGTTGCCTGCGGTGCGGCGGAAGTGATTCCGCTGGTGGCCGTGACCAACCTGGCGCGCACCCTGGAGAAACTCCAGCAGCGCGGCCTGTGGGTCGTGGGCACGGCGGGGGAGGCGGAGGTCAGCATTTATGACCAGGACCTCACCGGCCCGACCATCCTGATCATGGGGGCCGAAGGCAAGGGCATGCGCCGCCTGACCCGTGAGCATTGCGACTACCTGGTGCACTTGCCGATGGCCGGTAGCGTCAGCAGCCTCAACGTGTCAGTCGCAACGGGCGTCTGCCTGTTCGAAGCCCGGCGCCAGCGTGGCGTCAAGGCCAAAGCCAAGAAATAAGGCTTGAGCGACGCAAGACCCTGTGGGAGCCGGGCTTGTGTGGGAGCTGGCTTGCCTGCGATAGCCTCACCTCGGTTTAACTGAAAAATCGAGGCGCCTGCATCGCGGGCAAGCCCGACTCCCACACAAGCCCCCTCCCACATTTGTTTTTGTGGTGTAGGGGAGGTTGTTCAAATAATCACCAATCACCTTGCGCCCTTTCTCCCCCTTCTCTACAATTGCGCCCCTTGCCTACCTGGCAGGCACGCATGTGCCTCCCCTGCGGCAAGATCCATAAGTGTCATTCACTCCTTGTCTGACCGTTTTTGAGCGGCAGGCTACAACCCGTAAGGAGCATTCATGCGTCATTACGAAATCATCTTTTTGGTCCACCCGGATCAAAGCGAGCAAGTCGGCGGCATGGTAGAGCGTTACACCAAGCTGATCGAAGAAGACGGCGGCAAAATCCACCGTCTGGAAGATTGGGGCCGTCGTCAACTGGCCTACGCAATCAACAATGTTCACAAGGCTCACTACGTGATGCTGAACGTTGAGTGTACTGGCAAGGCCCTGGCCGAGCTGGAAGACAACTTCCGCTACAACGATGCAGTGATCCGTAACCTGGTCATCCGTCGCGAAGAAGCCGTTACCGGCCAATCCGAGATGCTCAAGGCTGAAGAAAACCGCAGTGAGCGCCGTGAGCGTCGCGACCGTCCTGAGCACGAAGGCGCTGAAAGCGCTGACAGTGATGACAGCGACAACAGCGATAACGCTGACGAGTAATCCACGGACCTTTTAAGGAGCCTATCAAATGGCACGTTTCTTCCGTCGTCGTAAATTCTGCCGCTTCACCGCTGAAGACGTGAAGGAGATCGATTACAAAGATCTCAACACTCTGAAAGCCTACGTATCCGAGACCGGCAAAATTGTTCCAAGCCGCATCACCGGTACCAAAGCTCGTTATCAGCGTCAGCTGGCCACCGCTATCAAGCGCGCCCGCTTCCTGGCCCTGCTGGCCTACACCGACAGCCACGGCCGCTGAGACCGGGCAGTCGACAAGTAGTAAGGGATTGAATGCATGCGCGCCTTAGCTGAGTTCATCATGCGCGGTCGTGTGCAGGCCACTCTGGTAGTGGCTGGATGTGCAGCGTTGCCGTTGTTGTATTGGTTGGGTGCTGCTGCAGGTTGCCTTGTGCTCCTGCGGCGCGGTTTGAAGGACGCCCTTGGCGTTCTTGCCCTGGGAATGCTGCCGGCCTTGGTCTGGTGGTTGAAATTCGATGATCCACGGGTACTTCTGGTACTGCTCGGTTCATCGACCCTTGCGTTGGTTTTACGCGCAAGTGAGTCCTGGGTCCGTACGCTGCTGGTCAGCGTGGCATTGGGGTTGGTGTATTCACTGGCGCTTGGCGCGGCTTTCCGCCCGCAAATCGAGGCGCTGGCGCAGGAGATCATAAAGATCCTGCCGCTGGCTCTCGGGGATCTCTACCAGCAGTTATCGGTAGAGGAGCGAGCGCGCTTCGCGTCAGTGGTTGCACCGATGCTTACCGGCCTGATAGCGGCCTTGTTGCAGATCGTCAGCGTGCTAAGTCTGATTCTTGGGCGTTACTGGCAGGCGTTGTTGTATAACCCGGGTGGTTTTGGTCGCGAGTTTCGCAGTATCAGAATCCCCGCTGGACCGGCGATGTTGCTGCTGGCGTTCATGGTAGTCGGGCCGACTTTTGGCCTGGCGCTGTTGGTGCCGTTGTGCAGCGTACCGCTGGTGTTCGCCGGGCTGTCCCTGATTCATGGGCTGGTGGCGCAAAAGCGACTGGGCAGATTCTGGCTGGTGGGGTTGTACGTGACGCTGTTGCTGTTCATGCAGCTGATCTATCCGTTACTCGTGGTCTTGGCCATTGTCGACGGCCTGATTGATTTTCGCGGTCGTCTGGCGCCGAAAGACGCCGATAACGCGAACGGTGAAGGTTAAAAGTTAGAGGATTTTCACATGCAACTGATCCTTCTGGAAAAAGTCGCCAACCTGGGCAACCTGGGCGACAAAGTGAACGTTAAGGCCGGCTACGGTCGTAACTACCTGCTGCCATACGGCAAAGCCACCGCTGCAACCGCTGCCAACCTGGCTGCGTTTGAAGAGCGTCGTGCCGAGCTTGAAAAAGCAGCAGCAGACAAAAAAGCTTCGGCCGAAACTCGCGCTGCCCAACTGGCTGAGCTGGAAGTGACTATCACTGCCACCGCCGGTGACGAAGGCAAGCTGTTCGGTTCGATCGGCACCCACGACATCGCTGATGCACTGACCGCCTCCGGCGTTGAAGTGCAGAAGAGCGAAGTTCGTCTGCCGAACGGCACCATCCGCAACGTTGGCGAATTCGATGTAGCCGTGCACCTGCACGCTGAAGTCGAAGCAACCGTACGCGTTGTTGTGGTAGCAGCTTAAGCAGCACCTAACTGACTGGCACCTCGCGTGCCAGGCGGTTAACATCGGGCACGATCCTGTTTACAGGTCGTGCCTTTTGTTTTTCTGTAGCTCCTGATTTTCCAACTATTCCAAGTGGCCATGAACGATATCTCCGCTCCTGAGCAATATGATCTGCAAACCGCTGCCCTGAAGGTGCCGCCGCATTCCATCGAGGCCGAACAGGCCGTGCTCGGTGGTTTGATGCTGGACAACAACGCCTGGGAGCGTGTGCTGGATCAAGTCTCGGACGGCGATTTCTACCGTCATGACCACCGCCTGATCTTCCGCGCCATTGCCAAGCTTGCCGACCAGAACTCACCGATCGACGTGGTGACCCTGGCCGAGCAATTGGACAAGGAAGGCCAGACGTCCCAAGTGGGCGGCCTGGGTTACCTGGGCGAACTGGCGAAAAACACCCCGTCGGTTGCCAACATCAAGGCCTATGCGCAGATCGTCCGTGCGCGGGCCACCTTGCGCCAGTTGATCGGCATCGCCACCGAGATCGCTGACAGCGCCTTCAACCCCGAAGGCCGCACCGCTGAAGAGATTCTCGACGAAGCCGAACGGCAGATCTTCCAGATCGCCGAGGCCCGGCCGAAAACCGGCGGGCCGGTGAGCGTCAACGACCTGCTGACCAAGGCCATCGACCGCATCGACACCCTGTTCAACACCGACAACGCGATCACTGGCCTGTCCACCGGCTACACCGACCTCGACGGCATGACCAGCGGCCTGCAGCCCTCTGACCTGATCATCGTCGCCGGCCGTCCGTCCATGGGTAAAACCACGTTTGCCATGAACCTGGTGGAAAACGCCGTGTTGCGCAGCGACAAGGCCGTACTGGTTTACTCCCTGGAGATGCCAGGTGAATCGCTGATCATGCGTATGTTGTCGTCCCTGGGCCGCATCGACCAGACCAAAGTGCGTGCCGGTCGCTTGGAAGACGACGATTGGCCGCGCCTGACCTCGGCGGTCAACTTGCTCAACGACCGCAAGCTGTTTATCGATGACACTGCGGGCATCAGCCCCTCGGAAATGCGCGCGCGTACCCGGCGCCTGGTGCGTGAGCACGGCGACATCGCCCTGATCATGATCGACTACCTGCAGCTGATGCAGATCCCGGGTTCCAGCGGTGACAGCCGGACCAACGAGATTTCCGAAATTTCCCGCTCGTTGAAAGCCCTGGCCAAGGAATTCAACTGCCCGGTGGTTGCCCTGTCGCAGCTCAACCGGTCCCTGGAGCAACGCCCGAACAAGCGCCCGATCAACTCCGACTTGCGCGAATCCGGAGCGATCGAGCAGGATGCTGACGTGATCATGTTCGTATACCGGGACGAGGTGTATCACCCGGAAACCGAGCATAAAGGCATCGCCGAAATCATTATCGGTAAACAGCGTAACGGGCCAATCGGCACCACGCGCCTGGCGTTTATCGGTAAATACACACGTTTCGAAAACCTGGCGCCGGGTAGCTACAACTTCGACGACGAGTAAAAAAGCGGTCCTGCCAATTCCGACTGCAAAGGTCGGAATTGGTCAAATTTTGTGCTATATTCCGCGCCCGCGATTTTTCATCTCAACACCGGTCACCGTCATGCAAACAGCCAAGCCGTTATTTGACTATCCCAAGTACTGGGCCGAATGTTTCGGTCCTGCGCCATTCCTGCCGATGAGCAGGGAGGAGATGGATCAGCTTGGCTGGGATTCATGCGACATCATCATTGTCACGGGTGACGCGTACGTCGACCATCCGTCGTTCGGCATGGCAATCATCGGCCGGCTGCTGGAGTCCCAGGGCTTTCGCGTCGGGATCATTGCCCAGCCCAACTGGCAGTCCAAAGACGACTTCATGAAGCTCGGCGAGCCGAACCTGTTCTTCGGCGTCGCGGCCGGCAACATGGACTCGATGATCAACCGCTACACCGCCGACAAGAAAATCCGTTCCGATGACGCCTACACCCCCGGTGGCATGGCAGGCAAACGTCCGGACCGCGCCAGCCTGGTCTACAGCCAGCGCTGCAAGGAAGCCTACAAGAACGTGCCGATCGTACTCGGCGGCATCGAAGCGTCCCTGCGCCGCATCGCCCACTACGACTACTGGCAGGACCGCGTACGTAACTCGATCCTGATCGACGCCTGCGCCGATATCCTGCTGTACGGCAACGCCGAGCGGGCGATTGTCGAAGTTGCCCAGCGCCTGTCGTGGGGCCACAAGATCGAAGACATTACCGACGTGCGCGGCACCGCGTTCATTCGCCGTGACACGCCTGAAGGCTGGTATGAGGTGGACTCCACCCGTATCGACCGTCCGGGCAAGATCGACAAGATCATCAACCCGTACGTGAATACCCAGGACACCCAGGCCTGCGCCATCGAGCAGGAGAAGGGCCCGACGGATGACCCGGAAGAAGCCAAGGTCGTACAGATCCTGGCCAGCCCGCGCATGACCCGCGACAAGACCGTGATTCGTCTGCCGTCCGTGGAAAAAGTCCGTGGTGACTCAGTGCTGTATGCCCACGCCAACCGCGTACTCCACCTGGAAACCAACCCGGGCAACGCCCGTGCCTTGGTGCAGAAGCATGGCGAAGTCGACGTATGGTTCAACCCGCCGCCGATTCCCATGACCACCGAAGAAATGGACTACGTGTTCGGCATGCCTTACGCCCGTATTCCACACCCGGCGTACGGCAAGGAAAAAATCCCGGCCTACGACATGATTCGCTTCTCGGTGAACATCATGCGTGGCTGCTTCGGCGGCTGCACCTTCTGCTCGATCACCGAGCACGAAGGCCGGATCATCCAGAACCGTTCCGAAGAGTCGATCATTCGCGAAATCGAAGAGATCCGCGACAAGGTGCCAGGCTTCACCGGCGTCATCTCCGACCTCGGCGGCCCAACCGCGAACATGTACCGCATCGCCTGCAAGAGCCCGGAAATCGAGTCCGCGTGCCGCAAGCCGTCCTGTGTGTTC